>JAHCMK010000001.1 GCA_019192445.1 Oceanococcus sp. HetDA_MAG_MS8 | reverse complement strand
CCGAGGAAGCGGTCGAACTCTTCTGGGTTCATAAATCCTCCAGTCGGCTAACACCCTAGCTCAGCGGCACTTGCGGGCGTGCGAGGATTGGCGTAGCCAAACGCAGCATGCTCGCAAGTGTCCGACTGCAGCGCCATGTTAGGTTGCCGCACTACTGCCTGCCTCCAATGCTCGTACGAATTCCGAAAAACCACGCTCTGAGATCGCGATGCTATTGAATTTGGCGCCGAGGCAGGTGCCTACAATTCCACGACCTCTATACGTAGTGTGGCCAAACTTATCTGTGCGCTTCGCTTTGATCACTAACCTTAGGAAATGGTAAAACGAATCCGCACCTCCACCAAGACGAATCTTTTGTGGAAGATCCCCGCTTACTACGGCTTCACAAAATGCCCTTAGTTCGCGAAGACTTCTTTCTGGGAGGGCTATAGGAATTTCCCAGATGCTATCTGATGGCTGAACGGCCAACCCAAGAACGCCCTCTGAGCGAGTGTCCGCCAGCTGGCAGACGTAGACCTGATAGGCATTAAAGCTACAGGTGCCGTAAGTGTGCTTTCGCTTGAGTCGGGGGCCTAACATTGAGATAGCAACCTAACACCTGAGCTCAGCGGCGCCATGCCCGCGTAGCGGGTTTGGCGTCCGACTGAAGCAATTTGTTAGGCGAACACCGCTGGTAACTTTCCATTTAATGACGCCCATGCCAACGCTGAAAAAGATGTAACCACAAAGCTCGTGACCTTCATTCCAAAAAAGGCCGTTGCCCGATAAAGTGAGTATGAGAAGCCAACACCCTCTGAACTAGCGGTGGCATAAAAAAGCTGTCGAAGTGATGCAATAGATGTAAAAATCAACGCTGCACCAATTGCGAATGTAGCAACAAAATAATTCAAAACCACATTACGCCCATAGTCAGTCAGGCCTCGCCAGAACTCCTGAAACCCAACGCTCTTTGAAAACTGGATGGCATCTAAAGGTGCGTACTTAGTAGCCATGCCGATCAGGCCAAAAAGCACCACACCGATTACAAGGATACCTCCCGCCCTCAGAGCATCGCTCTCTTGGAGTTGGTGCTGAATCAGTAGTACCACTAGCGACAGCAAAGCGATTAAAACAGAAGCTAGGCTTCCGATTTTCAGATAAAAGTAGACCTGCTCGTTGTAACGAAGCGTTGCCCAGATTAGTGCCGCCAATACACCTGCAGCGCCTACAATAATGGCAATTGCTTCCCCACCATCGTCAGAATTGTTTCCCCCTGTTCGATGATGGTAAGTGTGGTTTGTGACATTGTTCTGTACGTTGTTGTCGCCAACTTGCACTCCATCGCCATCTACTTGAACGTTTCTAAATTTGCTCATCAGTAGCCCCTCGCACGGCTGAAATTATCAGGTTCCCACGAGAGTTTATGAGGGGGGAGGCTCAAAACATGAGCCTGCGCTTCCTGGTCGCCTAACACCCTAGCTCAGCGGCACTTGCGAGCGGGCGAGGATTGGCGTAGCCAAACGCAGCCTGCTCGCAAGTGTCCGACTGAAGCGCATTGTTAGATGCCACTCTGTTCACTCCGGAGAAAAGAAGATCGGGTAATTGACACTGAGCGTGTGACTTTCGTGCCAAGCGTTTAGCCTCACTGACAACAGCAGATATCGCACTGCTTCAAGCAAAGCGGCAGGTGTGGAATGGCTCTCGATGACACAAACAGATCCAATCGCGCCGCTTGGGTGAACGCGCAGTTCATAGACAACCTTGTCAGCAAATGGGCCATGGACTGACTGGGCACCTTGGTATAAATCGTAAACAGCGTCTTTCTTAGTCGAGATCCCCTTTTGGATCGCCTCTAGTGCATCTACTGTCACTGCTTGACGTATCCCATTGCGTTCTGGACACCGGTTGTCCGCGAAAGCGCTTGGAGTAACGACGAAGAAAATGATGGGCATGACTAAATGAGCAGTCTTCGTAAGAAAGACACGCCGTTGCTCCAGTGATCTGAAGGGTATTTCGTATCTATTAACCAGATTTAGCCAACTCACATCACCTCCTTCCTAACCGCTGATGAGCCACTCCACGCACAGTCTATAACTGGCATCTAACGCCTGAGCTCAGCGGCGCCATGTCCGCGCAGCGGGTTTGGCGTCCGACTGAAGCAATTTGTTATGTGCGACCTCATGCGAAGCGCCTCCGCGATTATTGTTTGCCCCGACCTAAGCATACGCCGAACGTAGGGGACTTCAATGCCGTGGCACTGATGCGTGCCAACTAGTTCTAGTTTGCCGATGGCACTCTCCCTTGAAGTGCCCGGCCCATTAGCATGTACAGCCAAGCCACTCATTGCAGAACCTTTTGGACGAAGTGACCCTGTGACACGGCTAACGCTGGCTGGAAACCGGCAAGTGCGAGGGCTAAGCGAAAGTGCCCTGCCAAATGCCCAGGTAAGCCTTGTAGCGGGGAGATGTTTCACAAAAGGTTTCGGTGACTATTCAATCCTTTCGTGCAGTAAAGGCAACAGACGGCACGGCCATCTGGCTGAACAGAAGCGCCGGACCAATCAGCTAACACCTGGCCCACAAAAATAAAAACCACGTTTATTGATAAAGCACATAACGCCCACGTTCAGATGCATTTGAGGCGATGCCTGTTTTTGCGACAGCAAAAATGGGCAGCGGGTCAAATGTCACCTGCAACGTGTTGTTAGCCGCCCATGGCCGGATTGGCTTCCCTTCTTCTTTGAACAAGCCCGACAAGCTCGACAAGCATCTCATTGGCCTGCTCATAATCACCTTCAGGAAACTCGATAAAATCAATGTTATACGCCTCTTTATATGCGCTCTTTATCGAAGGATTCATGCCCGCGCCGATCAGAGCGTAGTGCGGATGAGAAGCCTTGTACGTGATGTTTGAGTTCTCCAGGAGCAATTGAATGTCCGGATCAGAAATACTGTAGCCAAGAAACAGAATAGTTTTCGTGAGAAACAGCGCATCCAAGACTCTATAAAAGTTCGGATAATGCTGCTTTTCCCGAAAATACTGAGAACGAGTTAGCACAATCTTCGAGGGGTCGCTAATACATCCGTGTGACTTGATGATCTGCCTAACAGGCGACCTTAAGTCGGAAACGAGATGCGTTTCGTAGTACTTGCAAACGTTGTAAAGACCGGGTTCGTCTCCGCTCTTGCAGTAGTTGTCATAGATCTCATCATAGTTGGTGGTTATTACGATTTTGGGGTCTAAATTGACAACGCTTTCGTGAATGCTCGACGGCTGAAATCTTGGCTCTGCCAATGCCTCACGGATCAGCGCCGAAAAATCCGCGGGGTTAATACTTCCGAATAACACCTCAGCGGCATCCAAGTACTTCTCTTTTTGTATCAAGCCCTCTGCAATCGGGATTGAGGCGGGGTCTCTGACAATGGCCTTTAGTGCTTCGAGCAATTGAGGCCAATTGGGAGGCGACTTTGGCGGATCGTCCCCATTGAGGCAGCCAGCCGATGCCCCCGCGCCCAGGAAAACCACACATCTTCTCGAAGCGAGTTCTTCAACAAGTGCTTTGGGCCACATTTAGTAGACCCAACCAAGGTTCATCGAAAGATGTCGGCAAATGTCTCCGAGAATGCTTTCGTACTGATCTCGTTGCTTTCCTTGAGAACCAACTAAGCCATCCTTCCCCTGCAGCTCAAAAAGCGGGCAAGATACTGATTGAGCGAGTGGAATCAAACTGTAGAGGTGCGGAACATCTCCCAATGAGAGTTGATTTTTTTCAATCGTTTCCGGCAAATACCCCCCCAAAGACCGAACTATCTCCTCAGGCACGTCATCAATAATTGCCTCGTATGCCTTGGTTGGCCGTCTAACGCCACCTTTTGACTTGGTGATGTACTGCTGCATGGTGTATCCGACGTATCCTCCAGAAATTGATAGCTGTGGAGAAATACCGAAGTCCGCGAGCCTGTTCGGAGAATTCTTTTCGCACAAAGCCAAGCCGTTCTCATATCTATCGACCCATGAGCCTAGCCACGATGAGATATTGCGAATTCCCAGGATACTGAAGATGTCGGTCCCCATTGGCGTCATGAAGTTATCGCAACCGATCAAGACACTTCTATTAATTGAGCCCAAACTTGGACCGAGATCATAGAGAACCAGATCGTATCTATCCTTGATGAGGTCCCGTAAAAACGTGTTCCAATTTGTTTTTCGGATGCCCCCGAGATCACCTCCCTGTAGATCGTGCCACGCGGCACCCAATCTATCTTCGATAATCGAAAATGACGGATGCCCAGGTATCAGATCGACACCAAATCGATTTTCAGAGCTTTTTATAGGAACAATCTTGTTTGAGATATTTGCGTCCCCATCCTCAATTGGTTGGAGGATGTTACTTATGGTAGTCGTCTGCTGGGCTTCATCGTCGGAGAAATACAGATTGGTTGCGAATTCCTCCCCCATAATCAATTGAGTAGCGTTGCACTGCGGATCGCAATCTACGATTAGTACGCGCTTCTCGAGCTTCTTGGCGATGTAGGCACCAGCGTTGCAAGTCAATGTCGTCTTGCCCACTCCACCCTTATTGTTAAACATTGCCAGCGTGATCATTTGCTGTCTCTCTTACGTTTGATATTTATGTGGGCGGCTAACACCCAATTCGACGCCAAACATGGGGTCTAATCCATGGCAGCTGTCGTGTAACACTGCCTAAAGCGATAGTAAGCCGCTTTGGAGCATCGCCAAGTTCCTGATAAATAGGTGTTTCCGCTGCGCGCGTCAGTTTTGAGTGCAGTGTAAAGAACCACACAAGGGTCTTTGGCATGGTCTGGCCCTCCCAGTCCGCGATTTATGTTTTTTGTGGTTATACGTGGGTTGGATGGGCGTCGCAACTTTGGCCTTGGGCGAGTCGGGCGGCTAGGGCGGAATGTGGTGTGAAGGGTGCCGTTGTTCGGCTGGCGGGATTTGGGGCGCTCTGCGTTCGAGCAGTGAGCCTATACTCGGGGGCGCAGGGCCGACGCGTGATGTGCCACCCTTGATTGGGCGGCAACCGGTTGGCCGATTCATGGAGGAGAGATTCGTATGACGAGTGTGCGCACCCGTTTGGTGGAGCAGGGGTTGCGGTTGTTGGTTCGCAGCGAGCCGGCTTCGGCTGAAGAAGCCGCGGTGAGGTTTCGGCGGGCGCTGCAGCGCTTGGTGGTGCCGACTATTCCGGTTTTTGGGGTGCGGCGGTCCGCCGTGCAGATGGGGGGCTTGGATTGCCTGGTGTTGGCACCTCGTTCACCCGTGAATACGCTGCTGTACTTGCATGGTGGGGGCTTTGTTGCGGGGCGGCCACAGACGTACATCAACATGGCGGCGCGGTTGGCGCGGCGTTTGAATGCGCGGGTGGTTCTGCCGGACTATCGTAAGGCGCCGGAGCATCCGTTCCCGGCGGGGCCAGACGATGTCCTAGCCGTGTACCGGCAATTACTGGAAGAGGGGCAGGATCCGCAGCGCTTGTTGGTGGGCGGTGACTCTGCCGGAGGTGGGTTGGCGCTGTCGGTGTTGATTGGTGCTCGGGATGCGGGCTTGCCGCAGCCGGCGGGGTGCATGGTGTTGTCTCCGGCGACCGACCAGTCTTGGTCGGGCGGTACACATGTGAGTAATGCTGATTCCGATCCCGTACTGAGCCCGCAGATGATTCAGCGCCTGCAGGATTGTTATGTGCCGGACCTGACTCAACGCACCGATCCGCGGGCGTCGCCGGCCCTGGCGGACTGGGACGGTTGTGCGCCTTTGATAGTGGTGGTGAGCCGTAGCGAATGCCTGTATGACGACAGCCTGCGGCTGGTGGCCAAGGCCAGGGAGGCTGGCGTAAACGTGACTTTGCATGAAGAAGGTGACCGCATGCATGTGTGGCCGATCATGGCGCCGCTGCTGCCGGAGTCGGTAACCACGCTGAAGTGGTTGGGCGATGCCATGGCTCAGCTGTTGCCGGCGCCTAGTCGCTGAGGCCGCTTGAACTGGGCACCCGCACTCCAATCGCTTTGTACTGTGGGTGGCCGTCGAGTCTGCCCAGGCTCAGGCTATGCGGTTCATCCCGTTTAACGCCGCCACCCGGTAGGCCTCGGCCATGGTGGGGTAGTTGAAGGTGGTGTTGATGAAGTAGTTCAGGTTGCCATCTTCGTGGGCCATCACGGCCTGGCCGATGTGTACAATTTCGGCGCTGCGGTCGCCAAAACAGTGGATGCCCAGCACTTTGCGGGTTTCCACATCGAAGATGAGCTTGAGCATGCCGGTCATTTCCCCGCTCATTTGGGCGCGGGCCAAATGTTTGAAGTAGGAGTAACCCACCTCGTAGGTCACCCCTTCGGCGGCTAGCTCTTGCTCGGTTTTGCCCACCGAGGATATCTCGGGGATGGTGTAAATGCCGGTGGGCATGAGACCGGTGAAGGGGTTACGCTCCTCGGGGTTGAGGATATGCGTGAGGGCGAAACGGCCCTGGTCATAAGCGCTGGAGGCGAGGGCGGGGTAGCCGATAATGTCGCCCACGGCGTAAATGTGCGGAACTTCGGTTTGGAAGTTCTCATTCACGCTGAGCTGGCCTCGGGAGTTGGCACTGAGGCCCAGCGCGGGCAGGTTCAGTGAATCGGAATTGCCGGTTCGGCCATTGGCCCAGAGCAGGGCATCGGATTTAAGCTTACGGCCACTCTTGAGGTGCAGCACCACGTCGCGCTCGCGGGCTTCCACATGCGAGAACTCTTCGTTGTGGCGAATAATCACGCCCTGGTCGCGCAGGTGGTAAGACAGCGCCTCGGTGATTTCTTCGTCCATAAAAGACAAGAGGCGGTTCTGGGTGTTAACCAGGTTCACCTTAATGCCCAGGTTGGCGAAGATGGAGGCGTACTCACAGCCAATCACTCCAGCTCCATAAATGGTGATAGAGCGCGGGTTTTCGCGGTACTTGAGCACCGAATCCGAATCCAGAATCCGGGGATGGCTAAAGTCCAGTCCTTCTGGGTGGTAGGGGCGTGAGCCCGTGGCAATGAGGAAGTGCTTGGCTTCGATTTCGTGCGTGACGCTGTCCAGCTTGCGCACCTGCACGGTATGCGGGTCCACAAAAGAGGCCTCGCCCTCAATGATGGGCACATGATTGCGCTCATAGGCCCGGTGGCGGGATGCCACTTGGGACTCAATCACCGTGACCGCGCTCTCCAGCAGCTGCGGATAGCTGATCTGAATTTCTTTGCGTAGATGGCGGACGAAGCGGTTGTTCTTGGCTTCGTTAAGCTGTTTGACGGAGTAGCGCAGGGCTTTGGAGGGAATGGTCCCCCAGTGGGTGCAGCCCCCGCCCACGTCCACATAACGATCAATAACTACAGTACTCAGGTGATTCTTTGCCGCCATCATGGCAGCACCTTCACCACCGGGACCGGTGCCTATGACGGCCACGTCCACACTCAATTTACGCACGGCGTTCATATCTTCCTTGTAGGCCGGAGCAAAGGAGGCGTGCACACAGTGCGACGCCTCCGTAAAGGCTTTTAGAAACTGTAGCCCAAACTGATGTATTCCAAATCATCGCTCATGCGCGTGTAGCGCAGTTCAATACGGCCGGAATCGCCGTAGCGGTAGCCAAGGCCCACGCCATAGGCAGTTTGGCTGCGCCCATCTTCGACCATTTCCGGAATGCTAGAGTCGATGTAGGCATAACCTACGCGGGCTGTACCAAAGAAGCGTGAGCTCCAACTACGGGGAGACTCTAGGCCTACGAAGATGCCGAAGGTGTTCACCAGCAAGTCTTCACTAGTGCGAGTGCCGCGGGAGGCCGAACTTCCACCGTTATCGTTGTTGCCATCGTCACCTCCGCCGCCCCCGATGATGGGGTCGAGAATGCCGCCTCCGCCATCATCGTTATTGTCTCCACCACCACCGAATACACCGCCAGCGGCGCCAGAATTTTCTCCTGCGATAATCGTGCTGGAGATCTCTAATCCTACGGAGAGAAACTCAAAGTCGGGGAAGCGAAAGCCGAACCCACCGCCGATATTGATGGCGGGATCTAAGTTGGCGTAATCGGCATCAGCTTGGGTGAAATAAAAAGAGGTGTAGGTGGGATCGTCAGCGTTGCGTTCACGGTTGTCATCGGGCGCAATCTGAGCCAAAGTTAATGGACTCAATAGCAAGGCCGGCAGCGCCAGCCAGTTTGTCAATTTCATTGTGTTCTCCAGTGCAGGCGAAGGGGGGATGTAAAGCCCGCGCCCCTTTAGGACGGTACCAAGGTCTCAAACAGCTGAGCAAACTGCTCTGCCACCTTGTGTTTGGGGGAGTAACGCACCAAAGGTTGATGCGCTTCATGCGATTCCTTAATTTTAACCGAGGCATTCAGCGCTGGTTCAAGCACCCTTAAGCCTTCCTCGCGCAACTGCTCTAGCATTTGCTTGGGCAGGCGGGCCTGAGGGTTGAACTGGTTCACGATAATGCCTTCAACGTTCAGGGCCTCGTTATGGTCGGCCTGAATTTCAGCGATGTTGTCCAGCAGCGTATACAAGGCCTGGCGGGCGAACTCATCGCAGTCAAAGGGAATGAGTACCTGGTCGGCGGCAATCAACGCGGCGCGGGAATAAAAATTCAAGGCCGGTGGGGTATCCATAAAGACCGCGTCGTACTCTCCCAGCTTATCCAGGGCTTGGCGCAGTTTGTAGACCTTCTGCCGAGCCTCCAATTTGGCTACCAGATGGTCCAGTTCGGCAGATGCAGGGGCGACATCAAGGTTGGGTATGGGTGAGGCAACCGTGCACTTATCCAGGCCGGAGTCGCCCAAGCCGAAGCGTAAGGTGCCATCAAAAAATTTGGCCACGTCGGTGTCATAGGGGGTGTCACCCAAAAGATGTTGGGTGGCGTTGCCCTGCACATCCAGATCGATGACTAGGGTTTTAAGGCCACGCTGAGCGGCCAATGCGGCAAGGTTGCAAACAATGGTGGTTTTACCCACGCCGCCTTTTTGATTGAACACCACGCGCCGCATGCTCTATGCCCTTTGCCGTTGTTGAATGCTGTGTTGCCGAAAGATCGGGATTGAGTTGGTATTGTGGCTAGCCCAAACCAAGGGATTTTGAAAGCCATGCTCCCCTCAGGGCCGACTATTCCATGTTCAAAACCAGCGCCACAGTAGCTTTACTGTAGCGCTGGCTGAATCGTGGAGCACTGAGCCAAACAGTGTCGAATGGCTCATCTGCACTTTAGGCCGCTAGTTGGCGGATGACGTATTGCAGAATACCGCCATGTTGGTAGTAATCCCACTCCTTGGGCGTATCTATACGCACCTTGGCCTGGAATTCCTGCGTGCTGCCATCCTCTTTGGTGGCTTTCACGGTCACCGTCTTAGCGCCTCGCTCTAGGCCGATAATGTCGAAGGACTCCGTGCCGTCCAGCCCTAGGCTCTCGGCGCTCTCGCCATCCACGAAATTCAAGGGCAAAACGCCCATGCCCACGAGGTTAGAGCGGTGAATGCGTTCGAAGGACTCGGTGATGACGGCTTTCACACCCAACAAAATCGTGCCTTTGGCCGCCCAGTCACGGGACGAGCCCGTGCCATATTCCTTGCCAGCCAGCACCACCAAGGGCGTACCCTCGTCGCGGTATTTCATGGCCGCGGTATAGATGGTCATCTGCTCGCCCGAGGGCTGATGCTTGGTCCAGCCCCCCTCGGTGCCAGGGGCTAATTGATTACGCAGGCGAATATTCGCAAAGGTGCCGCGCATCATCACCTCATGGTTGCCGCGACGCGACCCCAATGAGTTGAAGTCGGCCGCTTGCACACCTTTGGAGTTCAAGTACTGGCCAGCATCCGAGTCTGGCTTGATGGCGCCAGCCGGGGAGATATGGTCTGTGGTGATGGAGTCACCCAGTTTGGCCAGGCATCGTGCCCCGGAAATTGGAGTGACCTCGTCCAGATCCATGCTCATCCCCTCGAAGTAGGGCGGGTTTTGAACATAGGTGGAACTGTCATCCCACTCGTAGATTTTGCCTTCGGGGATGCTCAAGCCTTTCCAGCGCTCATCACCGGTGTACACGTCGCCATAGCGAGACTTGAACATGTCGGCGTTCAGGCTGGCTGCGACCGTATCGGCAATTTCGGCGTTGCTAGGCCATACATCTTTGAGGTAAACGGGTTGACCGTCGGCATCGGTGCCAATGGCTTCGCTTACCAAGTCTTTGTTCACGGTGCCAGCGAGAGCGTAGGCCACGACCAAGGGCGGCGAGGCCAGGAAGTTCATCTGCACATCGGCGTGCACCCGGCCTTCGAAGTTGCGGTTACCAGACAGCACTGAAGTGGCAATGAGATCGTTATCTTGGATGGCCTGTGAGATGGCCGGGTCCAGCGGGCCGGAGTTGCCAATGCAAGTGGTGCATCCATAGCCCACCACGTGGAAACCCAGCGCCTCTAGGTCATCCATGAGACCGGCTTTGATCAAATAGTCGGTGACCACCTGCGAGCCAGGTGCCAGCGAGGTCTTCACCCAGGGCTTCACTTTCAACCCACGAGCTACAGCATTGCGAGCAACCAGGCCAGCAGCAACTAGGACAGCGGGGTTAGATGTGTTGGTGCAGGAGGTGATGGCGGCAATCACCACATCACCGTCCGTTAGCGTGAACTGACCTTTTTCGGTTTTTACATCGGCGACGCCACGGGTGGTGGTTGCTCCTACAGCCGTATCACCACCTTCGTCTTCAAACCGTGCTTCTTCAGCAGACTTGGCATCGCGCTCGGCAATGAGAGTTTGGGAATGCTTGGCATAGCATGCCTGCATATCGCTGAGCAGAACTCGGTCCTGCGGACGTTTGGGGCCTGCTAATGAAGGTTGTACTGTGGACAGGTCGAGCTCGAGTACGGCGGTGTAATCGGCCTCGGCTTGGCCGTCTTCACGCCAGAGTTTGTTGGCTCTGGCGTAGGCTTCCACCAGTGCAAGCTCGTCTGGGTCGCGGCCGGTCAGTTCTAGGTAGCGAATGGTTTCGCCGTCCACCGGGAATATCCCGCATGTTGCTCCGTACTCCGGCGCCATATTGGCGATGGTGGCGCGGTCGGCCAGGGGTAGGTCGGCCAAGCCATCGCCGAAAAACTCTACAAACTTTCCAACCACGCCTTGTGCGCGCAGCATTTGCGTGACGGTGAGCACGAGGTCGGTGGCCGTGGCGCCTTCGGGCAATTTGCCGGTGAGCCTGAAGCCCACCACCTGCGGAATGAGCATGGTAACCGGCTGACCGAGCATGGCCGCCTCGGCTTCAATACCACCAACGCCCCAACCCAGAACGCCGATGCCATTGACCATGGTGGTGTGGGAGTCGGTTCCGACCACGGTGTCGGGGTAGGCCACGTTTCCGGATTCTTTGCCGAAGATCACCCGTGCTAGGTACTCGATATTGACCTGGTGGACGATGCCAGTGCCCGGTGGCACCACCTTGAAGTTATCGAAGGCCGTCTGGCCCCACCGCATGAAGCCGTAGCGCTCTTCATTGCGTTTAAATTCAATTTGCGCGTTGAGGTCCAAGGCATCCGGGGTGCCGGCCTTGTCCACTTGTACGGAATGGTCGATGACCAATTCAACGGGCACCTGAGGGTTTATCTTGGTGGCATCGCCGCCCAAGGCCTTCATGGCATCGCGCATAGCGGCGAGGTCAACCACGCAGGGCACTCCAGTGAAGTCCTGCAAGATGACTCGCGCCGGAGTAAAGGCAATTTCTTGCGTGGGTTCGGCTTTGGCCTCCCAATCCACCACGGCTTGAATATCGTCTTTGGTGATGTTGACGCCATCCTCGTGGCGCACCAAATTTTCCAGCAGAACTTTGAGCGAGTAGGGCAGCCGGTCAAGTTGGGCGTCGCTGGCAACGGCCCCCAGTCGGTAGTAGTCGTAGCTTTGATCGCCAACCTGGAGTTGGCTGCGTGCTTTGAAACTGTCCGTCATTGGGTGAGTTCTCCCGTGCTCAGTGGTCACAAGCTCAGATTGAGCGTGCGAAAAAATGTCTCAACTCCATTATACGGACATGCGTTGGCGGGCTTGCATTTGCTACCGCCGCCAAAATTGTGATTGCTCGGACTTTTGCCGCTTACCGCTGAATGAGGCGCCTGAGCTTGAGAAATCCGCCGGCAAAGCTAAGCCTCTATGCTAAGGATGCGTCGCCGCAATGGCCATGCAGGGCATGATCCCGAGATTGATGCATGCTAAGCAGCGCCTAGCGACGCGGCTCTGCTAGAGTTCTTAGCACCCCAGCTAGGGAGTGGTGGCCCCTTCGATGACGGCGCAGCCCAAGCAGACCCGTCCAGAGTAGATCACCGCATATTGGCCCTCGGCTGCCGCCCATACCGGCTCTTCGCTGTGCAAAAGCCAATGCTTAGGGGCCTTTTCCAGCCGGGCCCATTGCAGAGCTTGACGGTGGCGCACCCGGAACTGAACCTCGTCACCATTGGTTGGCGCCTCATTCACCCAATAGCTTTGTCCCAACCTGAGTTGGCGGTGGGTGAGCCTGGGGTCTTCGCGGTCCTGGCTGACGACCAAGGTGTTGGAACTGGTGCGTCTTTCAACCACGTACCAAGGCGCTTCGCGGGCGCCGGCGACGCCGCCTATACCTAGCCCAGAGCGCTGGCCCAGGGTGTAATAGGCCACGCCATCATGGGAGGCTATGCGGCGGCCATTGTCATCCACAATAGGGCCAGGCTGGCTGGCAATGTACTGTTGTAGGAAGCCGCGCATGGGCCGCTCACCGATGAAGCATACGCCGGTGGAATCCTTGCGCTGATGATTATGCAGCCCGCGCTCGGCCGCCATATCGCGCACTTGGGGCTTGGTGTAATCGCCCAGCGGGAAAAGCACATCACGCAGTGCCGACCCAGGAGTCGCAGCCAAGAAATAGGTCTGATCCTTGTTGGGGTCGGCGGCCTGGCAGAGCAGGCTTTTGTCCGCCAGATGTTCTATGCGGGCGTAGTGTCCGGTGGCAATATGCTGGGCACCCAGGGCACGGGCATGCTGGGCAAAATCGCCAAACTTTATTTCTCGGTTACAGAGCAGGTCAGGTGAGGGCGTGCGTCCAGCCTTGTACTCGGCGAGAAAATGCGCGAAGACTCGCTCTCTGTAGGCCGCTGAGAAGTCGGCTTTGTGCAACACGATGCCAAGTTGGTCTGCAACCGATTGCGCGCTGGCATAGTCCTCCGCGGCGCTGCAATAGGCATCATCTTCACTCCAGTTACGCATGAACAGGCCTTCAACATGATGGCCTTGCTCCAGCAATAACGCGGCGCTCACGGCAGAGTCCACTCCCCCGGACAACCCTACAATGACATGCGCTGACGACATTCGTGGGCTACCAGCCGGGGACTCGGCCTTTATAACTCAGCTGATACTGACCCTGACTGTTCGGCCGGCCCATGGTCTTAATTCCGTTAGTAATCATCGCGGGCGTATCCGGTGTGGGCTGTACGCTCAGCTCCAAGTTGTACTGCCCTTGTGGGTCGAGGCTGACATTGCCTTGGGCTTTGACCGTGGCGTCCTGATCGCGAATGGCGCCACGTAAAACGCCCGCGTCGTCAGTGGATAGGTCTGCTACAAACTCACCGAGGTCGAGTGCAGGTTTCAGCAGGGTCCATTGCATGTTCCTAAGGCGCACTGTGCCCTGCAGTTGTTTGAGCTGTGGTCGAGGGTCGGCGATATCCAACTGCGCAGTGTCAATATCTAACAGCACCTCTCCGTTGACTGGACTGAAGCGGAGCTTTGTGAGCTTCATGCAGTCACTAATGCCACAGCTCAGATGAAGGTCCTGGAACCGCACTTTGCCTGTGCCGAGCAGGGAGGCATTGACTTTGCCATGAGCGCGTCGCAAGCCGAGCAGCTCTCCATTAAAACGCAAACTTCCTCTGCCAAGGAGTAGGCCTAATGGATCCAGTTGCCAAAAAACAGGTTGCAGCATCACCTGATTATTTATGGCAAGACTTTCTGCTTTGCCGCTGAGCAAACGGCCCTGCGGTGAAACCACTTCAACGTTGTTCGGAATGGCGTTTTGTACTAATCCGAACACTTTGTTTGCGGGTGCGAAGAGCACCAAACCGGAGATGAAGCCCAAGAAAACGATCAGGCACCCGAGAGCGATACGCATTAGGAACGCTCCAAAGTCATACGCGCATCACCAGTACCCGAGGCTTTGCCACGGTCCAAGCTGAAATTACTCACTCGAATCCCATGTTGGTCATGCAAGGTTTGGATCCACTGCAAGATGCTGCTCAGTGGCGCATTCTCAATCCAGACCTGCACCGTTTTGTCTCCCTCTGGCTGAATGCGGTTGACCCGCGAGCCCAGGCCGCTGCTCTTGGCACTCTGATCCACCGTGGCCAACATAGAACGGTTGCTAGATCGGCTGCCGCCGCTACGGGGCAGGCTAGCAACACGAGGCTGTATTTCGCGCAGCCATGTGGCGAGTTCACGGGCTTCATTGCGGGCAGCCAAGTTGCGCTGCAAGCTGGCGTAGGCTGGCTCCCAGGCGAATAAATAGACGAGCAACAGCAGCAAGACGCCGCCGCCGGCCGCAAGAATGGCCTGCTCTCTGGGCGCGCGCTGTAACCACCAATCCAGCATCAGGCTTTCTCCAACTTCAGGCGAATTTGCACGCCATCGCTACCCGCCTGAGCCGATTGCACGTCCAGCCGTAGTGAGGGATTCGACTCCAGAGCGTTTCTTAAGCTCTCCAGGGCTTGGAGGTCTTTGCCAGTCAGGCTCAAGTAAAGCGCGCCACCTCGATATTGCACCGTTTGCAGCTCTAGAGATGGAGCCCTGGCCAACCCGGTAGCGCTAGCATCCATGAGCTCCAGCACCGGGCTGCCGCCTGATCCACTAGCCTGTGCTAAATATTGCGAGGCCTGTAGGCGCATATCTACGATGCGCTGCTCTTGGGGGAAAAGTTGCCTAAAAATGGACTCTGCCTCGGCATAGGCGGCGTCGGTTTGCTCGGCGAATTGTTGTGCACCGCCAATCACAGTGGCCAAATGCATGAGCAGCGCCGCAGCAGCCAAACCCGCCGGCCAACGCCAGGCCTTGAGCCAGCCGAACTGATTGTTCTTGGGCGCAAAGGCTCCTTGCAGCAAACTAGCTTTGCGCAGCACATCCAGCTTGAGGGGTAAGTCCAGAATGTCCGCTGCGTCTAGGCGCCGCCCTAAGCTCAGCCCCTGCGGAGGGGATGCGCCAGCAATGCTAATGAAACTGATGCCAACATCAGTTTCGTCGCCGTCCTGGGCCTCTTCTTGGAGCTGGTTGGCGTGAACAGCTGCCGGTGGCAGGCTGCCAACCAAACCCTGTGCGGTTTGAATATGTGCCTGCTCTGGGGTGGCCAACAAGATGGCTCCAGACTGTTGTTCAGCGACCATCAGCCCCACATGCTCGGGGACAACACTGACGATGTCGGCTGGCTCTAGTTGTTGAATGCGCTCAAGTTGCTGGGCCAGCCAGTCCCGCCGCACCACATACACACCTGAGCGCCCATGCACTTGTGGAGCCATGGCGAAGTGCAGGGTGTCCACGTCTTCAGCCAGCGCGTCTTCTAAAGCATAGGGCGCGGCGGCGAGAAGCTTAGTGCCGCGCAAGGGAAGCTCAAGAGGATGGCGAGCAATATTTTGCCCGGGCAGCATGACGATAAGGCGCTGGCCCTTGAGAGCGTTACGCGCATCGTCCAGCGTGCCTTTATGCACCTTGGCTTGCTGTTCTGGTGCAGGTTGTAGCGTCTTCCAGAACCAATGACTTTCGTCTGCGCCCAGACGGACTAAAAACAGCTCAGACACGGTGTTCGGCGCTCCAACTAGGGTCGACCAAGGTAAAGCCCTTCATTCTATCGCCTTTGCTTGTGTGACAGGTGTGGTTGGCTACGCTCACTACAAGGGCGCCCGGCTGCGGGCAACCACGCGGGCTTTATTATCCGATCCGCGCTGGATACGACTCACCAGTTCTAACCGAACCCCATCTATGTCGGCGGTGCCGCGGGCCTCAAACCACTCCGACGTCACACTCAGTCCACTGGCCAGTGCGCGACCCGCGAAGGCAGGTTCTGCGGAAAAAGCTTGCGCATCTTCCCAGGGTTGGTTTTGGCGCTGCACCAGTAAACCTTCGATTTCGGCAGGAGACACCCCAGCGGCCAGGCTTTGCAAAACCGCCGGGGTTGCGGTGTTGACATTAATACTGAGATTGGTGGTGGGCAGTACTGCAACATGGGGCAGCAAGGCCGCGTAAATTTCAGGCGTGACTCCAGCGATTGCGCGCAGCTCGGTGACGCTGGTCAGCAGTTGGTTGGCGGCCCGGCGCGGAGGCGTCATGCCCATGTAGGTTTCGTCTTCGGCCCCGCCTGGAAAGCGTGGGTTAGCGTCCGCGTCCACCCAGTCTGCGATTTTGCTGCCCAAGTCCGCAATGGGTTGGTTGCGTAGCTCAGGAATCGCCTGCAGCAGGCGGTTAAAGATTTCCATCTCTTCGGCAGGGGCCGGAGTGCCAGGCGCTTGATTAGGATTTTGGTTCAGGGGCTTGCCCAGGCTGTTGAGGTTGAATCGGCCATTAAGGTCCACCAATTGCCCGGAAAGCACCCCCTCATCCACCGGCAAGAAATCAATGGTCTGAGCCCAGGGCTCGTTGAGATTATCGACCTGATTAGCCTCGGCATCTCGCCGTAGGATGGTGCCGGCCCATTCCTCTAGGCCGACCAAGTACCACCATGCCGCGTCGATGCTACGCATGTTGGCAGCGCGGTGAATACTTAAGTTCTGGGTGACCATTAGCCCGGCCACCAGGGTGCTGGCCAAGGCAACCACCATGACGGCCGTGAGCAAGGCTACGCCTTGCTGGCGCTGGGTCGAAGGCAGCATCGTCATGCTCCGCTCAGTCCAAACAGCAGCCGAACCTCGCCGTAATGCTCGGTAATGAGTACCACCTCTACGGCGCGCGGCAGGCCAGCCTGCAACGGATCCTGAATACTGAGAGGCGGCCACTGAGGTTGCCAAGCATCAGCGTTGCCTGCATTGCCTTGGGTGCCCAAAAACCGCACGGCCCATTCGCGAACCCCTTCGATGACGGGATAGGCCAAGCCTTCATCCCCTTGAGTGCGTTCGGTATTTGTCCAGACGCGCCGAAACAATGCGTCGTCCTGCAGGATGTACTCCACACGCTCAAGACCACTGCGCGGCTGCTGCAATGGGTTACGACGGCCGGCACGGGTCCACTCCAGTCCGCCACGAGGGTTGAGATAGAGCGAGGGCTGAAAATCTCCAAAGTCATCGCGTACGGGGCGATTCACCGCCGATTCCAAGTCGGCGCGCAGGCGGTACACCCCTTTTTGCCACTGGGTCATGCGCTCTTGCGCAGCGCCCACCCCTTGGCGGACGCGAATGATTGAGTTCAGGCCGCCATAGGCCATAACAGAGAGCAGGGCAAAGATGGATAGGGCCGCAACTAGCTCAATGAGCGTGAAGCCGGTTTGTGAGCGCAAGCCTTGGTCCCGCTTCATGGCCCAAACCTCGAAGGTAAGCCGTTGTTTTGTGTGGGTGAGTTCTGCCCAGGCGTGTTCGGAACATTGGCCAAAGGAGCCGCAGGCTCTGCAAGAAAGGCCGACCGGGTCACTAGCCATCCTTCTTCCTCGCGACGATGGCGGACGCGAATGGTCACCCGCCGAATGAAGGGATCCGGCGTTTCTTCCACCTCACGCTCCACTTCCCATTCCTGTTCGGCGAGTACCGCGAAGTCCTCGCGGCGGCCGGTTCCAGGCCAGGTCGGCTCGAGGAAGGTTTCCACCATACGGTTGTGGGCAAGCCAGCCTGCCAGCATGCGATCTTCCAGGCCGCGTGTGCTGGAGCTGTAAAAACTGGCGGCTGACAATGATGCGCCCATAGCCAAGGCCAGCACCGCCAAAGCGGCAAGCACCTCGATAAGGGTAAAGCCCTGATTGACGCCAACCCGAGTCCTCATGTGTCGACTCGTTCCCGGCGCATTTGAATTAAACCGTCAATGCGGCCTTGGATGCGATATAGATCGTCGGCGCCGGGCGCACTCAGCTCCAACTCAAAGGGAGTGACCTCACCACTGGACAAGAACAATACTGCCGGAAGCTGTTCATCTTCATCGGCTGTTTGTCCCAAATTGCCCAGACTGGCTTGGGAAATAGTCAGCCGGGCAGGGATTTCGAAGCGATGCGCACGCAAGGGCGAGCGCTGGCGCTCGATAGGCACCCAGTTCGGGTCGCCAGGGACGACGAAGACATAACCTTCTGGTAGCAGCTGCAGACCGATCTCCGTCGTGGTGAAGATGGCGTCTTCGCCGGCGATTTGCAGAACCTGTTGTAGTCGCCGCGCTTCTTGCTGAAGTTGGTCATCCAAGGAGCGTCCTCCTAAAGAGAGGGACGCAAAGCCCAAAATAACCCCGATGATGAAAACAACAACCAGGACTTCAATAAGCGTAAAGGCGCGCTGCCGCGCCTTGAGTCCAGGCCGCATTAGCGCGGGTTTTCGCCCCAGTTGCCAATATCCGCTGCGGCTTCAACTCCCCCTGGGCGGCCATCAGCGCCAAGCGAGTAAATATCGACTTCGCCGCGTACGCCAGGGCTCAGGTATTGGTAGTCATTGCCCCAGGGGTCTTTAGGCAAGGTTTTGACGTAGCCACCACTTTTCCAATTCCGCGCGGGTGGGTCACCGGATGGTTGACGCACCAGCGCATCCAAACCCTGTTGGGTGCTGGGGTAGTTGAAGTTGTCCAGCCGGTACAGCTCCAGCGCGCTTTCTAAGGCGCGGATATCCTGTTTGGCTTTCGTGATCCGCGCTTCATCGGGGCGACCCATGATGCGCGGAACGACGGCTGCGGCCAGAATGGCCAAGATCACGACCACCACCATGATTTCGATCAAGGTGAAGCCAGATTGTGAACGCTGTGAGTGCGACATATTGAGGACTGACGAAAGTTTCATGGGACGAATGATACCGACACTGCAACTCTCCGGCACCAGCCGGTTTTGTTTGTTGATGGGCTTGGTCATTGTTTTGGCCCAAAGTGGAGGGCAGGCCGCCTTGGAATTACTGCGCTGGGACCGCGCTGCTTTGGCAGAGTTCGATTGGTGGCGGCTCTGGACGGGGCACCTTATCCATGCCAGCTGGCCGCACGTGGGCTTGAACCTTATGGGGCTAGTGCTTATTGCTTGGTTGTTTCCGGAACCTCGAACGCTGCTTGAGCAGTTTTTGCGCTTTGCATGGTTGGCGCTATTTATCAGCCTGGCGATGTTCAGCCTGCCGGGTTTGGGTTGGTACGTGGGCTTGTCCGGGGTGCTGCATGGAAGTTTCGTCTTTGGTCTGTGGTGGTTGTGGCGCAGTGGAGATCGGTTAGCCTTGCTGCTGCTGCTGGGCTTGCTCTTCAAGCTGGGTTGGGAACATTTTCAGGGGCCGTTGACCAGCGATGAGGACTTGGTAGGCGTTCCGGTATTAACCCAGGCACATAGCTTTGGCGCTATTGGCGCCGGTATTTGGCTGTTGGTCCAGGCGGCTATGAATTCATGCATACAGGGAGATTCATCGACATGACGGGCTTTGCCATGCTGTTCCCCGGACAGGGGTCGCAACGAGTCGGCATGCTCAAAGATTGGGCTGAGCGCTACACATGTGTGCGTGAGCTCATTGAAGAAGCAGATAGCATCTTGCGGCGTCCCCTCAGCACTTTGATGGGGCAGGGTCCCAGCTGCGAGTTGGATCAAACCCAGAACACCCAGCCGGCGATGTTGCTGGCGGATGTGGCCTTGTGGCGGGTGTGGTTGGAAGAAGGCGGCGCACAACCTGCGGTCGTCGCAGGCCACTCCTTGGGCGAGTATGCGGCGGCAGTCGCTGCGGGCGTGCTGGAGTTCGCCGCGGCGCTCCGTATCGTGGCCGTCCGGGCCCGCGCCATGCAGGAGGCCGTACCCAAAGGCACTGGCGCCATGGCCGCTGTGGTGGGCTTAGACGCTGCCCGCGTAGAGCAGCTCTGCGCCGCGCACAGTGCCGGGATCGTGGACGCGGTGAACATGAATGCGCCGACGCAAGTGGTTATTGCCGGGGAGGTTGCCGCTGTGGACGCCGTGTGCAGCGCAGCCAAAGACGCGGGTGCCCGAATGGCGCGGCGGCTGCCAGTCAGCGTGCCCGCCCATAGTCGACTGATGCGCACCGCCCGAGGCCCGCTAGAGGCAGCCTTTGCCGAAGAGAGCTGGTCCGATTCGCATTACCCGCTCTTACATAATGTTGACGCTCAGGTGCGGCAGGGAACCGCGAATGTTCAGGCCGCGTTGTTGGATCAGGTGCATTCACCAGTGCAGTGGGTACGCACTCAGCAGCGCATCCAGGCAGACTTTGGTTGTGCTCGGGCCCTGGAATGTGGCCCTGGCAATGTGTTGGCTGGCCTGGGGCGTCGCAGTGGCGTAGAGCTGGCCGTTCAGGCATTTCCGGCGCCAGAGGGGCTAGCGGAAAGCATGCAATGGGTACAGGGACAGTAATGATTCCGGCCCTAGGGCGGGCCGGTCTTTTTAGGGGGATCAGTGATGACTGAACAAAGATCAGCGCTAGTAACCGGCGCGACGCGTGGCATTGGCGCTGCCATTGCGAATGCCTTGCAGGACGCTGGCTATATGGTGGTAGGGACGGCGACTTCAGCACACGGGGCCCAAGCCATCACGGAGCGAGGCCTCAAAGGCGCGGTGCTCGATGTGTCTCAGCCGCAAAGCTTCCCGGACTTCGTCAAGGCCCATGGGCCATTTGCATGCATAGTTCATAACGCTGGGGTGACCCGCGATAACCTACTACTGCGCCTCGATGACGCTGCCATTGCTGAGGTGCTGCACACCAACCTGATCGGGGCAATATCCCTCACGCGGGCTTGCTTACGCGGCATGATGAAACAGCGGTTTGGCCGTGTGGTGTGCTTGGGCAGTGTGGTTGGGGCCGCCGGCAATGCCGGGCAAACCAACTATGCCGCTAGCAAGGCTGGCCTGGAGGGCTTTGCTCGCTCATTGGCGCGTGAGGTGGCCTCTAGGGAAATCACAGCTAACGTGGTTGCCCCAGGGTTTATTGATACGGACATGACCCGTGGTTTGTCCGAGGAACAGCGGCAAAGCTTGCTTGGTAGTATCCCCCTTGGTCGTTTGGGCCAGCCCGAGGATATTGCCGCCGCCGTCAGATTTTTATGCAGTGATGAGGCCGCATACATTACCGGCCAAACGCTGCATGTGAACGGCGGCATGTACATGGGTTAATACGGTTGTTTGCAGCCGAGTCGGCTGCAGCACACCGCGACCAAGGAATTACGCCAGACCTTCGCCTAAGTCCTATACAATGCCGGGCGTCGGGGGAGTCCCCAGGGAGATTGAAAACTGTCATGAGCAACACTGCAGAACGCGTTAAGAAAATCATCGCCGAACAACTCAGCGTCGAGATCGACAAAATCACCGCGGACGCTAAGTTCGTCGATGATCTTGGGGCAGACTCTTTGGACACAGTCGAGTTGGTCATGGCTTTGGAAGAAGAGTTCGAGATTGATATTCCGGACGAGGAAGCCGAGAAGATCGTGACCTTCCAGGATGTACTGAATTACATCCAAGCTAACGCCAGCGACGAGGCCTAAGCGCCTCAATTGGGGCGTAAAGCAGGCGGCCGGCAATGCAGCAGCGGCGGGTAGTAGTCACAGGCCTAGGGGCGATTACGCCTTTGGGCAACACTGTTGAACAAACCTGGGAAGGACTGTTAGCTGGGCGTAGCGGCATCGGCCCCATTCAAGCTTGGGAGCCAGAGGGTTACACCACGACCATTGCCGGAGAAATCCGAGACTTTGATCCGGTGCCCTATTTTGGCAGCCCTAAAGAAGCCCGTAAGTGTGATCCCTTCATCCACTATGGCGTGGCAGCGTCTGTAGACGCTCTCAAGCACGCAGGACTGGAAATCACCGAGGCCAATGCAGACCGTATCGGCGTGCACGTGGGCAGCGGTATTGGCGGGATCGGAACTATCGAAGACACCGTGCGCAATATGGTGCGCACGGGCTCTGTGAAGCGGGTGTCGCCGTTTTTTGTTCCTTCGAGCATCATCAATATGATCTCGGGCAACATCTCAATTCTTACCGGTGCTCGTGGTCCGAATTTGGCTACGGTGACAGCCTGTACCACCGGCGCTCATTCCATTGGCATCTCAGCCCGATTAATTGCTGCTGGCGATGCGGATGTCATGATTGCAGGTGGTGCTGAACGGGGCTCAAGCCCGGCCGGTATGGCGGGTTTTTGCGCGGCGCGTGCTTTGAGTACGCAGAATGATTCGCCGCAAACAGCGTCTCGGCCTTTTGATCAGAATCGCGATGGCTTTGTGCTCAGTGATGGCGCTGGCGTGATGGTCTTGGAGTCCTTGGAGCACGCGCAGGCACGCGGCGCCACAATTCATGCAGAGCTAGTGGGCTTTGGGATGAGTGGCGATGCGTATCACATCACCTCGCCGCGCGAGGACGGCAGCGGTGCGGCCCAATGCATGCGTAATGCCTTGCGCGACGCCGCTTTAGACCCCTCTGATGTGCAATACATTAACGCCCACGGAACATCGACCCAGGCCGGCGACAAGGCGGAAATTGCGGCCATCAAAACGGTGTTCGGGTCCGCAGCGCAGGCCTTGGCAGTGAGTTCTACCAAGTCCATGACTGGGCACTTATTAGGCGCTGCAGGTGGCCTAGAGGCTGTCCTCAGCGTGCTCTGCCTGCGTGATCAGGTGGCACCGCCCACCATTAACTTGGACCAGCCAGACCCAGCCTGTGATCTGGATCTAGTGCCGCATCAGGCTCGTTCAATGTCCATTGAACATGTGCTCTCTAATTCCTTTGGTTTCGGCGGAACCAACGGCACCCTAATCTTCAAGCGTTACTCAGCCTAGGCTGAGGACCGAAGCTGTTGCTTGCATGTGCTTAGCAAGAATGCGTGTGCGCGATTTGGTTAGCTTCAGCGCGCTCATTGGGGATGTGCGCCAAGCTCCAGCGCGGGGCGCTGACTGGTGCGGCCGTTTCGGGACGCGTCAGCCCCGCAAACAACAGCCCCGATGAACCAGCCGAGTTTGCTGCGGTTGCAGCAAAGCGCCCCCGAAGAGTTCCCGGCCCTGCTAAGCACTGCGGCTCCTGGGCAGCCAGCAGAGCACTTGCTGTTTTCGGCCGTGGATGCGCCAGTCATCTGTGCCGATGCGGCCGAGTTAAGCGCGGCGCTTGAACGCTTGCAATGGCGGGCGCAGCCAAACAATCAGCTGCATCCAGAGCCTGGGGATGAAGGTTGGTTGGTGTATCTCAGCTATGAGGCAGCGGCAGCTTTCGTGCCCGCGGGGCGTCTACAGATGCTGCCAACAGCGCCCCTTCCTGTGGCTGTATTACAGCGCGTGCGCTTGGCCCAACGTCGGCGCGAAGTCGTACCTGATCCTTACGTATCTGAAGATGTGGTGCCTACACAGCATTGGATCGAAGAAGATCCCCAGCAATTCTTGTCGGGTTTTGATCGCATTCAGTCATACCTCAGGGCCGGGGATGTCTACCAGGTCAACCTGAGCCGGCGCTGGAACACCACGACATCGATGGCGGGTGAACGCATTTACCAGAAGCTTCTCAGCGCCAATGCCGCACCCTTTGCGGCGCGCGCTATCTTTCCAGATTTTGAGGTGATTTCTTCGTCGCCCGAGCGCTTGTTTGAAGCCCGCGGCCTGCGGATTCGCACCCAACCCATTGCAGGAACGCGTCCGCGCGGGGCAACCCCGGCCGAGGATGCGCGCTTTCGGTCAGAACTTCATGCGCACCCCAAAGAGCGGGCCGAGCACATCATGTTGGTGGACTTGGAGCGCAACGACCTGGGGCGGGTATGCCAAGCGGGTAGTGTTCAGGTTGAGCGTCTGCTTGCCGTCGAGCCTTACGCTAGCGTGCAGCATTTGGTGAGTGATGTTAGCGGCGCGTTGCGGCCGGGGACATCCTTGGCCGACATTCTGCAGGCCGTTTTCCCCGGTGGAACCATTACTGGGTGCCCCAAAATTCGTTGCATGCAAATATTGACTGAGCTGGAGGCCACCCCCCGCCATGCCTACACCGGTAGCTTGGGATATTGCATGGATAAGGGCGCGGTTGACTTCAATATCCTGATCCGGACTCTGCTCAAAACCCCGCAGCGCTTGCACCTCAGCGCTGGCGGTGGGATTGTGGTGTCTTCACAAGCACAGGCTGAGCTGGAAGAAACACGCGCAAAGGCGCGAGGAGTTATCGCAGCCTTGGCCAGGAGCGGCGCGCCATGAGTATGTTGTTATTCGATTTGCAGGGACAGCCCGCAAGCTGGCCGGAAACAGATCGCAGTTGGCAGTTTGGTGATGGGGTGTTCAGAACCGCCAGCGTGCGCGATGGCAAAGTTCATGACCTTGTCAGTCAGATTTTGCATTTGTTGGACGATGCCCGACACCTAGAGCTGACACCACTGCCCGAGGCTGAACATCTGGCCGAGGTGACCAAGTCTTTGGTTCGAGGCCACGCTCGCGCGCGTCTGAAGTGGGTGATTAGCGGCGGCGATGCGCCCGGAGGCTATGTGCGCACGGGAGAGCCGCGGGTGCGAATCGCCCTTATGCCAATGCCGGAAGAGTACCAGCCGCCGCAGATGTTCCAGTCGTGGGTTTGCCGCACAACCTTGGCTGAGCAGCCCCGTTTGGCTGGCGTTAAACATCTCAACCGCTTAGAACAAACCTTGGCGCGCGCGGAGCACGACCCGGTGCATTATCCCGAAGGCCTCATGCTGGATATTCACGGCTGTTTGAGCTGTGGGATTTCCTCCAACGTGTTCTGGCGTTTGCCGCAGGGGCGCATTTACACCCATCCATTACTCCATTGCGGCGTGCGCGGACACACCCGCGCTCGTCTGCTGCGTTGGTTGGAGGAGCAAGGAAGCAAGGTGCACCTCGAGGCTTGGCCTATGGCCGATATTCTCAGCCAGGCCGAAGAATTGGTAGTGATGAATGCGCTGTGGGGGCCGGTGAATGTGGGCCAATGCGGCAGCTGGACCAGCCGGGACTCGCGCGTTCAGGAGTGGCGACAGGGCTTGGGTTTTGAGCCCTTAGGGGACCAAGGCGCAATGCGACGATGAAGCGTGCGGGGATTCTGTGTGTAGCCCTGGTCGTCTGTCTTGGCCTCGCCGGGGGCATACACCAACTTTGGCGTTTTTCTGAGGTCCTGCGTGACCCCTTGAATATTTCTGAGGAGCATCGTTGGGAATTGGTCTCGGGTTCCACATTGCAAGGCACCTTGCAGCAGTGGCGGAGTCAGGGTTGGATGGAATGGCCGAAGACAGGTGACTGGCTGCTGAAGCTGGCTCTGCGTTGGCAGCCTGAATGGGCACAGTGGCAGGCTGGGGTCTACACTCTCGCGCCGGGGCAGAGCCCCTTGGAGATAGCGCAGGACTTCCGCCAAGGCGAGGTTGCGCGCACACGTTTGACGCTGATTGAAGGCCAAACCCTGAGGGAACTTCGCGCAATGCTGGAACAACATCCAGACCTGCGCGACACCAGTTCCAAACTCAGTGCAAAAGAGCTGATGGTGGCGGTGGGTTATCCCGAGCGCACTGCTGAAGGCGCCTTTCTGCCGGAAACCTATCAGGTGTCCGTTGGCACCGGCAGTTTGGCGGTACTACAAATCATGGCAGATGCTCTGGACCAAGCCGCTTATGCAGCGTGGTCAGGGCGTCATCCTGACTTGCCGCTGGACAGCGTTCAGGAACTGATTATCTTGGCGTCGATCATCGAAAAAGAAACAGCTGTTGCGGCAGAACGCGACCAAGTCGCTGGGGTATTTGCGCGGCGGCTCAATAAGGGTATGCGGCTGCAAACAGACCCGACTGTGATCTACGGGTTGGGGGACTCTTTTGACGGGAATATCACGCGTAAGCACCTGCGCACAGATACGCCCTGGAACACCTACACCCGGCACGGCCTACCTCTCACGCCCATCTGCATGCCCAGTGCTGCGGCATTGCAGGCGGCTGCCCAGCCGGCTGCAGGAGAGGCCTTGTATTTTGTGGCGGATGGCCGCGGTGGACATGTGTTTAGTCGCACGCTCGAGGAGCACCAGCGTGCCGTGCGCGCCTACATCCGCTACCAGCGAGGCAGCTAATTCAGATGGCGAGACGCGGACTTTTTGTTGTTTTTGAAGGGGCGGACGGCAGCGGCAAGAGCACCGCATTGGCTGCCGTTGCCGAGGGCTTACGTCAGGCTCACCAAACCGTCACCACAACCCGAGAGCCGGGGGGGACGCCTATAGCGGAGAAAATTCGAGACCTTTGCCTGAGTGAGGGCCTCAGCGAGGCTGGGGCGTGGACTCAGCTGATGCTGATGACAGCGGCTCGTTTGGACCATGCTAGTGCCCTGATTGAACCACGCCTGGAGGCGGGGGAGATTGTGCTCTGTGATCGTTACATCGACAGCACCATGGTCTACCAAGGGCGCTTGGGTGGGTTGAACCTGAGCAAAATTGAGGCTCTTTACGCCCAGCTTCCTTTGCCACAGCCTGATCTACGCCTGTTTTTGGAGTTGGACGCGCAAACGGCGTGGTCGAGATTACAAGCGCGCACCGACAATAATCATATGGACGCCAGCAGTCAGGTGCGTTGGCAACAGGTTGCTACGGCCTATGCCAAGCAGTTTGCTGCACAGCCCGCTAAGCTGGTGCGCATTGATGCGGCAGCCTCGCCTGAGCAGGTTGCCTCGGCTTGTCTGACAGCAATTCTTAGCCATGTATGACCTTGCGCAGTTGCCCCCCTGGCTCAGGCCGGTTTGGCAGCGTCTACAACAGCTCAGCGCCAAGCCTCCAGCGGCATTGTTGCTGTCTAGCGCGCAAAATGGCGATGCCCATGCTTTGGCCACACCTTTGTTGTCGGCCATTTTATGTACTGCTGATGTGACTGAGCGCCCATGTGGGCAGTGCCGGGATTGTCGTGAGGTTGCTGCCGGCACCCATCCGGATCTTAAACACCTTCAACGACCTGAGGACAAGCGCGAGATTGTTGTAGATCAGATCCGCCAGGCCTCGCAATGGTCCACGAAGACGGCGCGTGCTGGGCGTCGCGTTCTCTACATTCAACATGCTGATGAGTTGAACCGCAGCGCTGCGAATGCGTTTCTGAAAACCCTGGAAGAGCCGGCTTTGGGTTTATGTATCGTCTTGAGCACGCGCCAGTGGCATCGCCTTCCGCAAACCATTCGTAGCCGCTGTGTACGCATTGATGTGCCGGCACCTGGCAAGCAGGTGTTTGTGGGTTGGGCTCAGCAACAGGGCTGGTCGAGCACACGCATTCAAGATGCGTTGGAATGGGCGCCAGGTGATGCTTTGGCCGCAGCGCAGCTGTCTGAGCAGACGCAGGAGACATTGGCTCGGTGGCGGCAAGCGTGGCGGCGCGGTGTAGAGCAGGGCGATACCTTCGAGGCGGCGGCTATGTTCGATGCAGATGATTGGCCGCTGGCGCTACGCTGGTTGCAGCGCCGCACCTTGGAATGGGCGCGCAGCGGAGCCGCCGCCGTGCTGGAGGAAGCCTGGACGGCCATGCTGCGTCAAAGACGCGGCGAAGCCATCGCCACGAATCGCTTGTTGAGCATTGAAGCGCTGATTATCCTGCTGCGACGTGCCCACCAAAAACAGCCCTTTGCCATGGAGACGGCAGCATGAGCCAACCCGGCATTCTGACTTTGCACATTAAAGAGAAGCAGGCCTTGCAGCATGCTTACATGCCCTTTGTGCAGAACGGGGGGCTATTTATTCCCACCGCCAAAAACTACAAGCTAGGCGATGAGGTCTTTATTTTGCTCAGCCTGCTGGAGGATAAAGAGCGTTTGCCGGTGGCAGCTAAGGTGGTGTGGATTACGCCTCGGGGCGCGCAGAATCAGCGCCAGCAAGGAATAGGCGTGCAATTCTCCCCACAAGACTCCGGCGAGACTCAAAAGCGCATTGAAACGGCCTTGGCCGGCATGAAAGACCCGGAGCGGCCCACGCACACCATGTAGGGGCTGGCCGCTTAAGCGTCGGCCATAGCACGCGTTTTGAGCACGCGTCGGGCGCAGGCCTCGCCAGAGCGCATGCTGCCCACAACACCATGGCCAGCACGGGTGGAGGCTCCCGCCAAAAACAGTCCAGGAATGGGACCAGAGTAACCCGGTCTGGCACCCATAAACTGGTCGGGAGTGGCAGCAAGGCCATATCCGGTCCCTGCGGTAGCCCTGGTGTAGCGACCATGCGATAGAGGGGTCGCAGACTCTGCAAAGCTCACATTGGCTGCGGACCCTGGGAAGAGCCGGTCCAAACGCGCAATGAGGTCATCCTGAATACGTTCTTTGTGGGCCTGATATGTCGCGCTTTTTTTGTATTTCCAGTTATCGATCTGGTCAGCCTCGGCACCCCATAAAGAGGGGTCACCTGGCAGTACCGTCATCACTTCCACGCTGTCTTCACCTGCAGGGGCATGATGGGGCGTGTGTGGGTCCTTCAGCGTTGCTGCGGTGATGTAGCAGCCGCGAGGGCGCAGGTCGGTGGCGGCGTAGAAGCCTTCCATGTCGTAGCCATCAAACTGCCAGTAATTGGCATTACGCATGCCTCGGCTGCGCATGTCGCCTTTAACGTTCAAACAGCAAATAAACAAAGCTGCAGCCATCTTCATGTCGTTCGCGGCGTGCGGCCAGCTTTGCACGGCCGTTTGTTGATCCTGAGGCATCAGCTCGGTGAGGGTTCGCGGCAAGTCGGCATTGCTGATGACCTGTTCTGCCCGAACCTCAAATTGCTGGCCTTTGTACATTTCGGTGCGCACGCCGACGGCGCGGCCGCCTTCGACCAAGATAGACTCGATGCCTCGGCGCAAATGCACACTGCCGCCTTCCGCTTCGATTTTCTGCGCCAGTTTATCGGCGATGACCTGACCACCACCACGCGGGTAATAAGCGCCACTGAAGTAATGGTTCACCAAGCCAGCATGCAGTAAAGCACTGACCTGACTGGGGGGCAGGCCATAATCGCCGCTTTGCCCGGCAATGACCGCGCGCAGAGCCGGATTTTGGGTGCACTGGTCGAGGACATCGGCCAGGGTGGATTGCATATGTCTGCTGACCATCCGGCCTTGGGTGACGGCCGTCCATGCCATTTGCCAGCGGGAGGGCTTGGCTGCCATCAGACCCATCATGGTCTCGACTTCGTCCAAGAAGCGGATGTAGCGATCGATGCCGCGTTTGTCTTCGGGGAAAGTATCGAGCAAACGCTGACGATAAGCCGCGCGGCCAACCGGAATCCGAAACTCTAAATCTGGGAAGACCAAGGTATCGAAGCCATCGGGGTCCAGGGGTTCGTACACCATGTCCTCAATGCCTAGGCTTTGCAGCATCTGAGGAATGGCTCCGTCGGGCTGACAGTCGCCAATGTAATGCAGGCCAATATCGAAGTTGCGCCGGCTACGTGGACCACCCCGGGAAAACATGGTGCAGCAGCCGCCAGCCACGTAGTGCTGGTCGAAAACTGCAACCTTCATGCCTTCTTGACTGAGTTTGGCGCCGGCCATCAAGCCACCCAATCCCGCTCCAATAATGGCGACGTCGACTTGTGCCGGAGGCTGTGCTTTTACTCGGCGCTTCGTCGCATGCGTGGGATCGTAATCAGTGTGTGCAGTGGCCATAACGGCTCCGTTAATCTCCTCAATGGCGCACACTATAGTGGCTTGGCAACCCTGCCGTTGAATCCTTCACACCCCCGCGGAGAGGCTATGACCGTCGCAGAGGCGATTTATCTCGTAGGCATGGTGGCCGTTGCCAGCATGGCTGGCGCCGCTGTTCTGGAAGCGGGACGCAAGTCTTTTGACATGTTCGGCATGGTGGTCATTGGCATGGCGGGTGCCTTAGGGGGCGGGACGGTGCGTGACCTGCTCTTGGATCGCACCGTGTTTTGGGTCGCAGATGTTGTGTATGTCTGGGTGTCGGTGATTGCAGCCTTGGGCACCTTCTTTGCGGCACGCCTTTGGCGCTTACCGGCGGCCATCTTCGTTTGGCCGGATGCCCTCGGTTTAGCCTTGTTTGGCGTGCTGGGCACTAGAACCGCCTTACTTCTTGGGGTCGATCCTCTGATCGCGGCCATGATGGGCGTAATTACCGGGGTGATGGGCGGCGTGATCCGCGATGTGCTTTGCAACGAAGAGCCATTGGTATTTCAGGGGCCCTTGTACGCGACGAATGCCTTGGTGGGAACATTGCTCTATACCCAGCTGCGGCAGTTATCCTGGCCGCCTGGTTATGCCGAAACCATCTGCGGTTTACTCATATTTTGTCTTCGGGCTGTGTCACTGCGGCGCGGCTGGGAGTTACCCCGATTTCGCAGCCGAGGATAAGCCTGCATGTCCAGCGAAGGTGTGACGCGACTGCGTTCAGATTTCAATCGCCGAGAAGTGGTTCTGCCGGAAGACTACCAATGGGTGGACTCTCCTATGCCTGGCGTTGAGAGAATGATGTTGGATCGCATTGGCGACGAAGTGGCCAGGGCCACCTCCATCGTGCGATACGCACCAAACAGTACTTTTAGCCCCCATCGTCATGGAGGGGGCGAGGAGTTTTTGGTACTCGAGGGTGTGTTTGCCGATGAGCATGCGCGATACCCCGCTGGGAGCTACGTGCGCAACCCCATTGGCACTGCACATCAACCGCAGATAGGCGAAGAGGGCGCGGTGATCTTCGTGAAGCTGCACCAGTTTTCGCAGGATGATCAGGCGCCTGTTCACATCAACACGCGCGAGCAGCAATTTCGACCAGGGCTGGTTGAAGGCTTGGAAGTTCTGGCTCTGCACGACTTCAAGGCAGAGCATGTGGCTTTGGTTCGCTGGGCTCCGCACACCCAATTCTCCCAGCATCGTCACTGGGGCGGCGAAGAGATCTTGGTGCTGGAGGGAACTTGGTATGACGAGCATGGGGCTTATCCGGCTGGCAGCTGGATTCGCAGCCCTCATGGCAGTGTGCATCAGCCCTTTACTCTAGACGCCCCCGCCCTGATTTACGTGAAGGTTGGTCATCTGCCACCGCCTTAGTTGTGCGGCTGGCCTTGTTTGCCGCGTTATCGGTTTAGGTGCCAGGCAGCAGCCCTGGTAGAAGACCCGTTTGCTCTCCTTGTTCCAAGGTGGCTTCGAGGCAGCGCTGGAATAGCTCGGCCGCATTGTCCGGAGCTTGCTCGAGTTGCTCCGGATAGCAGTATGCCCCCACGGGCTGATAGTCGGCCATAACCTCTTCAATCGCTGTGCCTTGGGGCACATTCTGGATAGCTTGGTCAAAGCCTGGGTTTGGCAGCATATGGCGATAAATGATCAAGCCATCGGGGAAGGGGCCCCAAGGAAGCCAGGTAATGCCGTTCTCGCGAGTCGCCCACTGGGGACGATCGGCCGGGTCCGTGACCATGACTGTGAAGAAACCCTGTTCGTCGATGGCGGTTTGGTCATCACGGGCGCAGGCCACAAATCGCTGGGTTGCGAACTCGTTTTGGCAAACCGACCAATAGCGCATTTGCTCCTGGTTCCAAGTAAGGCCTGGGGCGCCGCGCCAGCTGGGAGCCCTGGCGCGCACCATATAGTGGCTGCCAAAGTAGCGCGAGAACGGCACCGATATATAAGCATTATGGATATTGCTTAAGAATCCACCGCCGCCACTCAGCGGTAAACCGCTGGGCTGTTCCCCTAACGGAATGCCCAGAAGGTTGCCGGCAATATTCAGCAAGGTTGTGGGCAGGCCGTAGAACACCTGGGAGCGTGGCGGCATGACCGCGGTAGGGAAGTTGATGAGTCCCAGCAGTTCATCGGGTAGGTCCAGCCCCAGTAATACTCCATTGAGGCCTGGGTCGGGAACATTACCGCCCAATGTCGGAACCGCCGGCTCATCGCAGTCCGCAAAGGGCACGAGCTCCTGCGCCCCATCCGTGGTCTCCAAAGTCAGTACGGGCAGACCGACTCCACCGTCAAACGCAAAGCCAGCTTCGGGGACATAGCTACGATAAAAAATAGCCGTCCCTACGGGGTTTGGTAGGGCGTTATCTCCAGAAGGAATAGCTCCTGAATACAGAGTATTCGGCGCCGGTTGCTCGGGTTTGGCGGTGAATTCCAAGTAAGCGGTGTAGCCGCCGCCTAAGGGTGCCTTGGGGTTGATAAACGGGTTATCGAGGTTGTCATTTGCAAGCAGCTCCTCATCAGCCAAAGCGTCCACAGGGCGTAAGAGGGGGTCATACACGTTGAAAGAGAAGTAGCGCATATGGCCAAAGCGACCATCAATTCGCAGCCGGGCACCGGGGACATGGGGCAGGATGGCAACCCAGTACTTGGCCGATTCGTCGGGGAAGGCCACATTAGTGACGTTGATGTCTGAGGCGACTTGCCATCCGCAGCCTAAACCTCCGGGGAACTTGGGGCGCTGCGGGCGATTGTCTGGTAAATCGGCGGGACGATCATCGGAATCGGTGGCCGCAGAGATATCCATGGTCAATGGCAAAGTGGCTGCCTCCTGGGTGCACGCAGCCATTGAGCCCAACAAGGCGGGCACCACAGCCAGGCCAAGCCGACTCCACGCATGGGAACGGCGCGAAACCATCGCCGGGATAGGCATAACTTTGTCTCCTCGTTGACTCTGGCAGCTTGGCGGGCTACTACAAATAACGGCGCGCCAAATCACTGCATATTCGATGTTAAGTCATGACCGCAGCTGTGTCATGGCATTTCAGCCGGCCTGCTGAAGCAAAACGAGCCATGCATAAAGCACCAGAATGGTGGGTACACCCTCGCTAGACCAAGTGCGCAGGCCCCCGGCATGGACCCCAAGCCGCTGAACCACTAAAATTCGCGCACCCGATTCGTGTGCCTTTGGCTCGCGCTGGTTCGCAGCGCAGAGCCGCGTCGTGCAAACGACCTGAGGTACTGGGCCGATTTCCATACACCAGCGTTGCCCTGCAACGGCTCGTCGAGATAAAGCATGAGTGAATATCAAAAATATCTAGAAGAAATTGCCACCCGAAAAGAGCAGGGCCTGAGCCCCAAGCCGATCGAAGACGGTGCGCTGGTTGAGGAGCTCATTGCGCAAGTCAAGGACGGCGGTAATGCGCACCGCAAAGACTCCTTACAGTTTTTGATTTACAACACCTTGCCAGGAACCACGAGTGCAGCCGCTGTGAAGGCGCAGTTCCTTAAGGACATCATTCTTGGCACGGTTAAAGTTGAGGAGATTTCTGCCGAATTCGCTTTCGAATTGTTGGGCCATATGAAGGGTGGGCCGTCTGTCGCCGCGCTTCTAGACCTGGCCTTGGGTGATGACGCTGCCATTGCCAAAGATGCCGCTGAGGTTTTGAAAACCCAGGTGTTCCTCTACGAAGCCGATACCGAGCGTCTGAAAGCCGCCTATGAGCAGGGCAATCCAGTGGCCAAGGAGCTGCTGCAAAGCTACGCGCAGGCCGAGTTCTTCACCAAACTCCCGGAGCCGGAAGAAGAAATTAAGGTTGTCACCTACGTGGCCGCCATTGGCGATGTATCTACCGATTTGCTCTCGCCGGGCAACCAGGCTCACTCGCGCTCCGACCGTGAGCTGCATGGCAAGTGCATGATCTCGCCGCAAGCCCAGGCCGAGATTGAAGAACTTAAGCAGCAGCATCCGGACAAGCGGGTGATGCTGGTGGCAGAAAAGGGCACCATGGGTGTGGGCTCCTCACGGATGTCCGGCGTAAACAACGTGGCGCTGTGGACCGGTAAGCAAGCCAGCCCCTACGTGCCGTTTGTGAACTACGCGCCGATTGTCGGCGGCACCAACGGCATCTCCCCCATCTTCCTGACCACCGTGGGTGTGACGGGCGGTATTGGTTTGGACCTGAAGAACTGGGTCAAGAAACTGGACGACCAGGGCAAGCCCGTTTTGGACGAAAACGGCGACCCCGTGCTGGAGCAGAAGTACTCTGTCGATACCGGCACCGTGCTCACGATCAATACCAAGACCAAGACGCTCTACGACGCCGACGGCAGCACCGAGCTGGCCGATATCTCCTCGGCTTTCACGCCGCAAAAGCTGGAGTTCATCAAGGCTGGCAGCTCCTACGCCATCGTCTTTGGGAAGCAGCTGCAAACCTTCGCTGCGCAGACTCTGGGCACCGTGGCGCCAGAAGTCTTTGCACCGTCCAAGGTGGTATCCAACCCCGGCCAAGGTCTGACCGCTGTTGAGAAGATCTTCAACCGGAATGCCGTCGGTGTGGCCAAAGGCACCGTGCTGCATGCCGGCTCGGATGTGCGTGTGAACGTGAACATCGTCGGCTCGCAGGACACCACGGGTTTGATGACCGTGCAGGAACTGGAAGCCATGGCTGCTACGGTGATCTCACCCAAGCTGGATGGGGCCTATCAGTCTGGTTGCCACACCGCTTCGGTGTGGGACCTCAAAGCCCAAAAGAACATTCCCAAGTTGATGGGCTTCATGAACGGTTTTGGTTTGATTACCGCGCGTGATCCTAAAGACCAGTACCCGGCCATGACCGACGTGATCCACAAGGTGTTGAACGACATCACCGTGGATGATCGCGCTGTGATCATTGGTGGCGACTCGCACACGCGCATGTCCAAGGGTGTGGCGTTTGGCGCCGACTCCGGCACCGTGGCTCTGGCCCTGGCCACCGGCGAAGCCAATATGCCCATCCCCGAGTCTGTAAAGGTGACCTTCAAGGGCCGTATGCAAGACCACATGGACTTCCGTGATGTGGTGCACGCTACCCAGGCGCAAATGCTCAAGAAGTTCGGTGATAACGTCTTCCAGGGCCGGGTGGTGGAAGTTCATATCGGCACGCTGCTGGCCGACCAAGCCTTTACCTTCACCGACTGGACGGCCGAGATGAAGGCCAAGGCCGCAGTGTGTATTTCCAATGACGACACCCTGATCGAGTCCCTGGAGCTGGCCAAGAGCCGGATTCAGATCATGATCGATAAGGGGATGGATAACGCGGCGCAAACCCTGCAGGGGCTGATTGACCGCGCCGACAAGCGTATTGCCGAGATTCGTTCGGGTGAGGCTCCGGCGCTGAAGCCTGATGCCGATGCCAAGTATTTCGCCGAGTTCACGGTGGACCTGGACGACATTTCCGAGCCCATGATTGCCGATCCGGATGTGAACAACCAGGACGTGTCCAAGCGTTACACCCACGACACCATTCGCCCCGTGTCTTATTACAAGGGCGAAAAGAAGGTGGACCTGGGCTTTGTGGGCTCCTGCATGGTGCACAAGGGCGACATGAAGGTCATCGCGCAAATGCTACGTAACCTGGAAAAAGACGGCTCCAAGATCGAGTTCAAGGCGCCCTTGGTGATTGCACCGCCGACCTACAACATCATCGACGAGCTCAAGGCCGAAGGCGACTGGGAAATCTTCCAACGCCATGCCGGCTTCGAGTTCGACGACAAGGCTCCCAAGAGCCAGGCCCGCACCAAGTACGAAAACATCATGTATCTGGAGCGTCCCGGCTGTAACTTGTGCATGGGTAACCAGGAAAAGGCGGAGAAGGGCGATACCGTGATGGCGACCTCCACCCGTTTGTTCCAGGGCCGCGTGGTGGAAGACGCCGACGACAAGAAGGGTGAGTCCTTGCTGGCATCCACGCCGGTGGTGGTGCTCTCCACCATCCTCGGCCGTACGCCGAATGTCGAGGAGTACAAGCAAGCCGTGGCCGGTATTAGCCTGACCAAATTCATGCCCACGGGTACGATGTAGGCAGCTGAAAAGACAGCCGTTTTGGCTGTGTCGGGTGACAAGGGGAACGGAATATCCGTTCCCCTTTTTTTATGTCTCAGATGTTCGTGAGCACAGCTTGGGTGCATCCATGCGGGTACTCGTTGTAAAGTGACTGCAAATGTTTCCAGATGTCAGCTACATGAAGTCATTTAAGAATAAACAGGTCTTGGTCACTGGCGCCGCGAGCGGCATTGGGCGTGAAACCGCCTTGGCCTTTGCCAGCCAGGGTGCGGTTTTGTGGCTGTCTGACCTTAATCAAAAGGGGTTAGACGAGGTTGCGCAGCAGATTGCCCAGCAAGGCGGCCGCGCGCAGACGCTGATCATGGATGTCGCCGACGCCGATGCGGTGAGGGCCGCCGCCGAGCAGGTTCATGCTCAGATTGACGCATTGGATATCTTGGTTAACAACGCCGGTATAGGCAGTGCTGGACGGTTTCTGGATGCGTCTTTAGAGACCTGGAAAAAGGTCATGGACGTCAACCTCATGGGCGTTGTTCACGGATGCCAAGCCTTTTTGCCCGCCATGGTGCAGCGCGGGCAGGGGGGTCATGTGGTCAACACAGCCTCCGCAGCGGCCTTTTTGGCTGCACCGGATATGCCGGTGTATGCGGCTAGCAAATTTGCTGTGCTGGGTTTGTCTGAATCCCTGCGTGCGGACATGGCTCAGCACAAGATCGGCGTGAGCGCGATTTGTCCTGGAATCATCAATACTGATATTGTGCGTACCACCATCATGGAAGGCGCCATGGGTGAAGGAGATGTTCAAGACAAGGTGGTGGCGTTCTACCAGAAACGCAATTACACCCCGGCGCAGGTGGCTCAGGCAGTACTCAAAGCTGTTCGCCGCAATGTTGCGGTGCAACCCGTATCCCCAGAGGCCTGGGGCATGTATTGGGCGAAGCGCTTGGTGCCAGGACTGCTGGGCCAGTTGAGTCGGCGTGAACTCCCGTTCCTGAAGTGAGTTTGGTGTTCAACTGCAGCTACGCATCTGCAGGTTTACGTCGTGAGCCTGAAATTGCGTGTGATCGCGTCCTGTTTAGCTTTGGCTCTGAGCGCGTTGCTAAGAAAGCATCAATTGCCATCGCAATGAGGCGTCGGCTTACACGAAGGTAGGCTCTATTGCCTGCGAAAAATGGCTGCAGGTTTTGTTCGTAGCCGATTTCGACATACATTCAGAACTGCGCAGAATGTATATTATGTAAAGTATCGGAAATGGGTGAATGAGCCGCGCTCAAAGACCTGAACGCAAGAGCGTGGCAGCTAGAGCGAGTAGCCATGTGAGGGAGACATCGCTAGTATGTGGCCCACTTCGCGCCTGGACCAACGGCGCGATATGGCGGTTATCGCCAGAACCTTGGAGACAAACCCTAATGATGATGAATGAGCGTGGCGCTGCGGTAGTCCTAATCGCCCTCCTGGTGGTGGGCTGTGGTTCTAGTACTGATGATGCTCCGCCGAATGCAGTGGAACCCTCGGCTACGCCTACGCTAGCACCAACACCAATACCCACAGCCGACAGTGATAATGACGGCATCTCGGATGATGCCGATAACTGTCCAAACACATCCAACAGCAACCAGTCAGATGCGGATGGAGATGGCCTTGGAGATGCGTGCGACAGTTCTTCGCTGAGCGATGCCGATTTAGATGGTGTTGCTGATGGCGTGGATAACTGCCCTAGCGTCGCAAATCCGAATCAGGCCGACTCCGACGCAGATGGGGTCGGTGATGCCTGCGCAACAGATGCCGATGGGGATGGCGTTCCGGATATCACGGATAATTGCCCCACTCTCAGTAACCCCGGTCAGGCCGATGAAGATCAAGACGGCATTGGAGATGTTTGTGATCAGCCCACAGCTCCGCCGACGCTGAAGGTGCTCTCGAATCGTGCCGATTTGATCAGCGGAGGGAATGTGCTAGTTGAAGCAGTTCCCCCAGCCGGCATTGCGCCTGAAGCGCTAGACATTTTATTAAACGGAGACGACGCGACCTCATCCTTTGTGCGCACGGGTAATGGTCGCTTCATTGCTCGACTAGATGGGCTGATCGTTGGGGACAACACGCTTAGCGCTGCGGTGAACGGGGTAAGTTCTGAGCTGACGATACGTAATCACCCGCAGGGTGGGCCCGTGTTTGCGGGTCCGCAGTTACAACCTTGGCGGTGTCGAAACGCAGCGGCCGTGGATGCCCAGTGCAACCAAGACCCAGAGTTTAGCTGGCATTACCTGCCCGAAGGCGGAGATGCACTGATGGCTTATGACCCGGCGAACCCAGCTGATGATGTTGCAATGACGCAGACGGACTCAGGCGAAACGGTGCCTTTCATTGTCCGCCGCGAAATCGGTTATTTGGACCGGGACCAATACAAAATTGCCATGCTGTACCAGCCTAATTTGAGCTGGACAGCCGCTGCACCACAGCCGCAGTTCAACGGGAAGCTACTGATTACCCATGGCGCCAGTTGCGGCGTGGACTACGAAACAGGTGGCGCCCCAAGTGTGTTGAAGTACAACCCCTTGGATTTCGCTGGACTAGAAGATCCGATTACGGGCTCCGGGCCGCCACCTTTGAGTGAGGATAGTGCGGTGTATGCCTTAGGCCGAGGTTATGCCGTGATGTCTACGGCTCTCAACAATTCCGGCCACAACTGCGATTTGCCTCTGCAGGCTGAGTCTATGGTGATGGCGAAAGAGCATCTAATTGAGCAGTATGGTGAACTGCGGTACACCATTGGTACGGGCTGCTCAGGCGGCGCGCTCGCTGCGCAGTGGGTGGCCAATGCCTATCCAGGCATCTACCAGGGCATCCTGCCCACCTGCTCCTTTCCAGACACATGGAGTACGGCTACGCAGTTCGTGGATTATCACGGCTTGCTGATCTACTTTGGGATTCACGACTTTGAGGAGTTTCCCCCCGACTATTTCGACTTCCTCAGCGCTGGGCGAATTCCATGGCTGCCTACGCAGATGGCGGATGTCATGGGTCATGTCACTGTCGTCAATGCTCAGGTGAGTGAACAGGCGCAGTTCCATGTAGCCGTTCCCGACGACCGTAGTGGTTGTGGTGGTGTGAGTGATGAGCAGCTCTACCACCCGGAGACCAATCCGAATGGTGTGCGTTGTTCCATCGTGGACGCCTCCATCAACGTTTTTGGTCCTCGTCCACCAGAGGATTGGATTGCCGCAGAAACGGCTGCAGGACGTGGCTTTGCAGGTTTCCCCTTGGATAACGTCGGTGTTCAGTACGGGCTGGCTGCCTTGCAGCAAGGGCAGATCACTCCGGATCAATTCATTGACCTCAATCGCAATGTTGGCGGTTTGGATATTGATACCCGCCCCACCACTGAGCGCACTCCCGCCTCACAGCCTGCGCTGGCAAATGCCTACCGCAGCGGCATGATTAACGTGGGAAACAACCTGGACCAAACCGCGATCATTGATTGCCGCGGACCAGACCCCGGCTTATTCCACGATGCTTACCGCGCCTTCGCGATCCGTGCACGCTTGGATCGTGAACATGGTCATCACGACAACCACGTGATCTGGGGCGGCCCGGTTCCAATTATTGGTGATGCTCAATGCGCCTATAACAGCTTGGTCGCGATGGACGAATGGTTATCTGCGGTAGAGGCCGATACGAGTGCCCTACCCTTGGCGCAAAAACTCACCGCCAACAAACCGAGTTCACTCGCAGATGCTTGTTGGGATGGTACGGGTAACCTCGATGCGCCAGTGCTGTGTCCAGAGGCATTGCTGACGGTTTATGGAACTCCGCGAATGGTGGCCGGCGATGCGATTACAACCGATACCAACAAGTGTGAACTCAAAGCGATAGATCCACAGGACTATGTGCTTCATGTTCAGGGAGTTCCAGTGCCGGGTTCGCCACCCTTGCTGAGTGAAGCTCAGCTAGAGAGTCTTAGCGAGATCTTCCCCGATGGGGTCTGTGATTACAGCAAGCCCGGTGTGTCTTTCCAGGGCACCATTCCATGGATGAGCTATTCCAATGAGCAAGGAGGTGTGGTTTATGGCGGCGAGCCGATGCCTCCAGCTCCGACCAACTCAGGCCTGGGGTGGATGAGCGAGAGCTTCGGCGGTTTGTAAAGGTGGCTTGACGCTATCGGCGGCAGAGCTTGTGAACGAGATTTCACAAGCTCTGCTGAGTTTTTACGATGTTTTCAGTCACTGTATTTGGGCATACTGGGACGATTACGGGACGTGAGGAGATTCCCATGCGCAATAGCTTGGGTTTGTTAGGGGCAATTGTTTGTACGGCACTGGTCGCTTGCCAAGGTGCGGGCCGTGAAGATTCTGGTGGAGGTGCACAATCTGGCGATAACTCGCCCGGTCGGACCTTCTTCATCGAGCCTGGGCCAAATGCCACCACCGAAATGGTGCTGGCGGCCATCGACGCCAGGCCTGGAGATGTCATCGAATTCAGCGCGGGCTATTTCGAGTTGGAGTCCGGACTGCAGCTATCTTCTACCGAAGACATCTTGGTTAAAGGTCAAGGGATGGATGAGACCGTCCTCTCCTTTAAAAACAGCAGTTCACAAGAAGGCTTCTTGGCGACGAATGTTCGCGGAGTCACGGTTGAGGACCTAACGGTACTCGACAGCCCCGGCGATGCCTTTAAGCTTCAAGGCGTGAATTGGGGCACGTTGCGACGGGTGCGGGCTTTTTGGTCCAGTGGCCGTAACACGCCAGATGAAGACACCGTGACTGCAAGCAACTTCAAAGACAAGTTGAATGTGGCATGTACAGACCCGGCACGGCACAACCCTGCCAACCCCAATCCCACCGAAACCGACACCACCTCGCCGGATTACACCGTGAGTGTGGCCTCGGGCCGGTACGGTATTTATCCCGTGAACTCCAACAATATTTTGGTGGAGTTTACCGAGTCGGTTGGCGCCTCAGATGCGGGCATTTATGTCGGTCAGACCGATAACGCCATCATCCGTAACAGCCGCGCTGCGTTTAACGTGTTTGGCTTCGAGATTGAGAACGTGCGCGGCGGTGAGTATGTAGACAACTTGGCGGAGTGCAACACTGGCGGTTTCTTGGTCTATGACCTGGATGGTCTCACACGCTATGGCAGTAAGACGCGGATGTACCGCAACCATGCGCGTAACAACAACACCTACAACTTCGCAGAGCCTGGCAGCATTGTGTCTAACGTGCCGCGTGGGGTTGGGATGATCACTCTCGCCTACGACCAGATCGATGTTTTTGACAACATTTTCGAGAATCACGGCACAGCAGGTATCGTGCACACTAGCTACGTGGTTTTGGGTGAGCCTGGGGACAAACGACTGGATATGTATACCGAAGGTATGCACGTATTCAACAATACCTTCCGCGACAATGGTAACGACCTTCCCCAGCCAGATTTCGCTACCATTCTGGCGACCGGCGGCAGCCAGGTGACCTCTGCCTTCCCCATGATTGTTGGTCTTAAAGTGGCTGCGGCACTCGGCGGTTATCGCGGCGGACACATCGTTTGGGACGGGTATCTGGACGAACTCGATGAAGACTGCCCCTACCCTGTTGACGGTGATGGTCAGCCAATTCCTCAGGATGAGGATGGCAAGCCTATACAAGGCAATCAGTACCCCAATCCGGATTGCCGCTACAACGCCTATAAGTTCGATAACAACGGAGAGCGCATCAAACCGAAATGGTGGGCATCCTGCATCGATGCCAATAATACTTTCTCCGATGACAGTCTCACCTATGCCAACTTCAATGGTCTGGAAGGCTTAGAGTTATTGCTGGCTTTCCCCAATGTGGGGCCGGATGTGTTGATTGATCAGGTTCAAAGCTTGCCCAACTTCGCGGCCGACCTGGATATGAGCCCGCATCAATGCGTAGAGCAGTACGGCTCCAACCTACCCTTGCTACCTCCGGTGGTGATTCCGCCCTTTGAGCGGTCGGGTAATTTGGATCCAGCACCGACTCAGGCCACCATCGACAAACTCTGCAATGCCGCCTTGGCAACTGGTGAGGTCAACCATGAGGCCTTCACCGTGAATTGTCCGGATTTGGCGCAGTACAACCTCTTCGCTGACCCCGAAGACCCAACCAGTCTGCCAAATGGGGACGGTATTCCCTTTGTGCTGAACAGCAAGCTCTTCACGGATTTTTCGGTGAAGTATCGCGTGGCCTATTTGCCGCCAGGCAAACAGGCGACTTGGCGTGATGGTCAGGACAACGTCAATGCCACCATCTTGTTCCCTGTGGGAACCATCGTGGCCAAAACCTTCTCCTATCCGGACGAGACTGCGGGTACGGAAACGGCCATGGAAACACGACTGCTGATCAAACGGCAAAACCGTGATGGCAGCGTGTATTGGTCTGGTCTGGAGTACATCTGGGAAGAGCAAAACGGTCGTAAAGTGGCCAAGCTCACCCAGCAAGGGGGTACTGCGAGTGCGTCCTGGGATTACGAAGATGCAGACAGTGGTGTACGCCATCGCGGCTCCACCAATGCCTACATGTTCCCCAATGCCAACCAGTGTATGAGCTGCCATGCCAACGATGACGCCGAAACTGGAACAGCGCCGATTGGGCCTAAGCCGCGTAATCTCAACCGTCCCTACCAGTCTGAGTCACCCTTCGATAATGGGCAGGCCAGCCATCCGGTGGCGGGGGTCAACCAGTTGGCCTGGTGGTGTCAGAATGGGTTTTTACGGAACTGCCCCAGCAACTTGGCTGTGGACCCCGTGACCCAATACGCTGCTGGTGCTGAACGGGTGCCAGTGTTCAATAAGCCTGGCGATTCCGGCTTCCCGGCCGACTCTGATGCCGATATTGAAGCCCGGGTTAGAGCCTACTTGGAAATCAACTGTGCCCATTGCCATAACAACCGTGGCCTGGCCCAGAACACGGGCTTTTACTTAGATGTCTTCCGTCCGGTGGACGACACCTACGGCATTTGTAAAGGGCCTACGGCAAGTGGCACTGAAGGTCGTGGTGGGCGCGAGTTCGATATCGTACCCGGTGATGCACCAGAGTCCATTCTTCCCTACCGCATGGGGCCGGAGGCGGACACATTGGCTGCGCGTATGCCGCCTTTAGCACGCAGTGTGGTCCATGAGGAAGCTTTCGAGCTTGTCACTCGATGGATTAATGATGTGGTGGATGAAAGCTACCCCAACGCAGATGCCTGTACTGGCGGTGGTGGTTTAGGCGGCCTCGGAGACCTTCTCCCACTGTCCGGGTTTGGCGCCGGGCATTAACACCCAATTCCGCAATGAGAAAAGCCGGCGCTTCAACGCCGGCTTTTTTGTGCGTGATGTGGCTCGAGATTACTGGCGTGTTCACGATTCGAATGAGTCGTCATCGCTTGCGCTGCAATCGGTCATGGAACCGCGCCGCCGATAAGCTGTGCTGCTCAGGAGAGCTTTACTAGCTATTCGCCTGAGACATACGGTCGCAGCGTTTGCAGGGACGACCGGGGGCTTTTCTCATTCCCACAGATGGTTAATGATGGAGCTCTTTTATGCGGGGCTAGCTCATGTGGGTTCGATATCGAAATGATGACCAGCGTTTGTGGCTTGTTCTTCTGGCCTGCGTGGTGTGTATACCGGCGCAGGCCAGTATTTTCCGCACCAAACTGCCGGTTTCGCTGGGTGCAGGGTTGGACCACCCCCTGCCCCTCACCGCATTGCGTGGAGAGGTGGCGCTTGCAGATCGTGATACCGATAAGGCCATCGTGGGTCTGCAAGGGGAGAGTACCTTTCACCATCTCAGTGCGGATGAGGATGGAGCCTTTTGGGCGGCTCTTGGTGGTTTGCTGATCTCTGATGAGGACACATTGGAGGAGAGCGACCAGGTGATCAATCTGCGTAGCGGCTTGAAACTCGGTGCTCCCGTTGTCTTTATTCCCGGGCTGTGGGCCAGCACCAACCTCAATGTGGCCTATTTGAGCGAGGACGACGACAACAAGGTTGATGTTTTTGGCAATGTGAATCTGCGTTACCAGGCATCGGGCCTAGAATGGGGGCGAGCAGCCGATTTATATGCCAGTGCTTCTATCGGAGCCGAAGGCTTTTTTGATGCCGGAGTGGTTGTGGGAGCCACAACGGCTTTGGGCGAGCAACGCGTTGTAGGTGCTGAGTTCGCTTCGACCGATGATCGATTCAGCATCTTTTTGGGCTTGCCCTACCATCAGGACCAAACGCTGACAATTGCTGTAGGCACGGCAGACTCTGCCGATATTGGCGTTCAATTGCAGTGGACCCGCTACTATCGCTGAGCCAATGAGGCTTCGCGCGGCTTGATATCCCCAGCGCACGATCGGAGGTCGCTTCCTATCCCTTGCTTGCCTTTCTAGGCAACTTGCGTGGCCTGGCGCTTGAGCGCAGTATGAAGTGGTGCTGAATAAGCACGGCTGATGAAACAGGAGGGGACCATGCTGTTTGTCACTAATCGCGAGCCTAGGGGGTCGATACGGACTCGCAAAGGGCGGTCATTTCACTTCGACTTACGCAAGAACGCACCGTCTAATTCGATTTATTGTTGCCAAAGAATGGGTCAAGACGAGTACTCCGAGTTGGGCTCAGAGGCTTGGCTTAGCGCATTGAAAAACAGTGCCTATGCACAGGTTCTGTTTTTTATTCACGGCTTTTCAAACCTGCCAGAGTCGTCCATCTTTCCACGGGCCTTGGCTCTACAACAGCTTTGCGACGCTGTCGCTCCCGAAACCGTGCAGGTCATTCCTGTGATTTGGCCTTGTGACGATGACCCAGGAATCGTCAAGGATTATTGGGACGATCAAAAGTCTGCGGATATGAGCGGTTTTTCGTTTGCGCGGGCCTTGGAGTTCTTCATGCGCTGGCGCAATGCGCAGCCCGAGGATCAACCCTGTACTAAGCGGATTAACGTTCTGGCCCATTCCATGGGGAATCGGGTGTTAAGGCAAACGCTGGCCTGTTGGAATCGCTACGACCTCGCCAATGGTGTGCCCTTGTTGTTCAGGAACACCTTCCTCATGGCAGCAGACATCGTCAATGAGTCATTAGAAGAGAACCAAGACGGACGCCTCATTAGTCAGGCGAGTCGCAACGTTGTGGTCTACTTTGCGTCGGATGACTTGGCCTTACGCGCCAGTAAAGTGTCTAACCTCAAAAATAAGGTGGCCTCTCGACGGCTTGGGCATACCGGGCCGGAGAGTTTGGCCAAAACGCCGTCCAATGTTTTTGCGGTGGACTGTGACAATTTCAATACGCGTTATGACCCGCCTAAGGGCCACAGCTATTTCATTGAGAACGAGGCCGGCGCGCCAGGGGTGGTGTTCGAGCATATGTTGCAGGCCATGCAATCGGGCCGAGTGCCCATGGGGGATCAAGCTGAGCGTCTACACATCCTCTAGGGGCACAGCCTAAGTTAGGGAGTCGGTTGAATGTTGAGGGGAGATCGCTGGTTCAGGACTGATCACCATGGAGTCTGGCGTTGCTCTTGCGCTCCCGCCGGTCTCATAGGGCAGGTTGTGCTGCTGCTAGCCGCCCTGCTTCTCCAGGCCTGCGGCGGTGCAACTGACGTTGCCGCAGCAGCCCATAGCGGGGTTGATGTACCGGATTACGGCAGCGAGAGTGAGATTGAAGAGGGATATATTTCCCTGGCGGATGGCGTGCGACTGCGTTACCACATGGAACGCGCAGATGCCGCTCCACCTGGGCCTGTGCTCATTCAATACGATGGCTACGATGCCGGTACCGGTGGTTATTTCAGCAACATACCGGCGGTCAAAGCCACATTGATGCGTAGGGGATACACCATGCTGGGTGTCTCAGTTCGTGGCACCGGCTGCTCCAGCGGCGCCTTCTCTTTGTTCGACCCTCAGTGGGCCATTGATGGTGCTCAGGCTGTGGAGTGGGCTGCAAAGCAGGCATGGTCTAATGGTGAGATTGGGATGATGGGCTACTCCTATCCGGGCATCACGCAGTTATTCGTTGCGGCTCAAAAGCCCGCTCATCTGCGGGCTATTGCTCCATCGAACGTTTTTGTGGACTTATACCGAGATGTTGGAAGTCCTGGAGGTATCCCCAACGGCGCTTTTTCTACGCTTTTCACGCTACAACAACAAGCTCCTGGTCGCCTAGCTGTACCGGCGGTTGCACTCCAAGGTGATCCTGAGTGCTTAAACAATGCAATCCAGAATGCGGCTAGCTATGAGGCCTTTATTCTGGACGGTCTACTCAGCCCCCATATTGATGGCTCCTTTGGCTGGGCCCAACGCAGCCCACAGGCCACATTGGCTCAGATTGATGTGCCGGTGCTGAATGTGAATTACTGGCAAGACGAGCAAACCGGTTCGCGCTTAGGGGGCCTGCTCGAAGCCGGAGGGCTGTTACAAGTTCTGGATGCGAAGCGCAGCTGGAGCGTGATGAGTAATGGCAACCATGACCTCAGTTGGGACCACCCTTTGCATTCGCAGATGCTCATCGACTTTTTCGAGCATTACCTGCGCGGTGTTCACAACGGATGGGAGAACACGCCGCGGCTGCAGATCTTGCACGAGGTGAGTCGAAGCGATCTGCAGCCTCAATGGATTACCGAACATCGCACTCTGCCGAAGCCGCAGCCTGTGGCCTTGTACCTGACCTCCTCTGGCGAGCTCAGCATGGACGCTACTGAGCAGCCAATTGGTCGTCGCGATTACCTTTATCCTCTGCTGTCCTCTTCTACGAATCCTCTTCCAGGGAGTACGGCAGCGCTGGATGCCTTGTGGAGGTTGCCGGCACCGGCAGCTGGTCGGCTGGTATGGACAAGTCCACCTTTGGCGGATGATCTCCAGTTGTTGGGCTCCGCCAGTGCAGACCTGTGGCTGAGCTCCACCGCTGTGGATACGGACGTGCAAGTCACCCTGAGTGAAGTCCGCGCAGACGGTCAAGAAGTGTATTTATCCCGAGGTTGGTTACGGGCTTCTAAGCGTGCCTTAGTCCCGAGCCGCTCAACACCGACGCGACCTTTCCACGACCACAGTCAGGCAACAGTACAGGACTTGGTGCCGGGGGAACCCACATTGATGCGTGTGGAGGTCTTCCCTTTTGCGCATCGTATCCGCAGTGGAAGCGCGTTGAGGATGATTGTAGACGCACCCATGGCGCTCACCGGCGATTGGGGCGGACTGTTTAACCCTGTGCCGGCGGTCAATACGGTTTGGCAGGGTGGAGCGTATGACTCCAAGTTGGTGCTTGGCATGCTGCCAGACGCCCAGCCGCGTCCGCCCGCTTTGAGCTGCGCGGAACTGCTCAATCAACCCTGCCGTGACTCCATTGACGCCGTTCCTGCCGGCCTGCTTTCCATCGTCGTGCCTGAAGATTGATTGGATTAGGGTCTGTGCGAAGCGGCCAGCCGGGTTGACATGCTCTTGACGCAATCGGTGCTGAACTCTGAGCGAACAGGAATCTTGGTAGACGACCCCATGGATATGTACTTACTCAGTTTGCTTGGCGCCACCGTCATCTGGGTACTCTTGAAGGTGTGGGTGTTGTCGCCAAAGGCTCAGTCACAACGCTCGCAAAGAGCGCAGGCGACCCGCCGCAAAAGTAACCCTTATGCTGGCGTAAAAATCATCAGCGGTAGTACCTGCTGCGCCGATGCCAAAGACATTTGTGGTCACAATTACTTAGCTCGCGAAGCGCCGGTGTTGCCTTTGCCGAGTTGTGATCAGGCCGAGTGCCATTGTCGTTACAAGCATCTCCCAGACCGCCGAGAAGGCGAAAGGCGCAGCCCTATTCTTCTGGCTCAGGGTGACTTCTTTGGGGCGGAAGCTTTGGTCCCCCGACAGGGTCGAGGTCGCCGAGCCACAGATTAGTGCGGTAATCAGCGCGACTTCCCAGCACCCACTGACTCCTTAGAACCGACGCCTGCGTCGGTTTTTTGTCGGCGAACCCTTTCGGGCATATCCATCCAAGGCTAGATGGCGTAGCACCGCCAGGCCCCTTCAAAGCGCCACCTACGTGGATCCGCCATCCAGCTTGCGGCGGTCAAGTCGGCGTGGCATTGGCCTTGCCCCTACTCGATGAATCCGGCCGCCAGCTACTCGTCGATGCGCTGCAAATGGCCGGCCCATCAAGAATGAGGCCTCCGTCAGGGAGGCGAGGAGTAAAGGCATGCGGCTCATACCGCTGTGCATGTTGACTATGAGTTGTTGTTTAGTAGCGTGCCAGGGTGGCGATGATGCGCCCACGGCTGCTAGCGACCCAGCGGCAGGAAACCCACAAGCGCTGCTTGGTCCTGACCCGACTCCAGACCCGGCGCCTAACGCCCAACGTCCGTCTTTGCCCGTCGGGCAGGTCGCCAAAGCCTCCGATGTTGATGGAGATGGCATCAAGGATGCCGAGGATGTGAACTATCAGCCGGAATATCCGCTGCAGCAGCAGATGAACTACATGGTGGTGCCGGTACGCTTTTTGTCCAGCCTAGTCCGCGGCACCTCTGCGGCGGATTGGAACAGCATTCTCAATGGCAGTGTGGACCGGCCTAAGTCAGTCCGTAGCTTCTTTCAGGAGGCCTCAAGAGGCCGGTTGGATTACCGTTTTGAGGTGGCGAATAAAGTGACCTTGCCAGTCGCGCTGGCGAACATCTTGGGAGCGAGTAATCAAGAGTTCGGACAGTTCTCAGATCCCCTCTGGACCGAGGTGGTAACACTTACCATGCAGGCTATCGCCGGTTCCGCATCCTTCGACGGTGTAGATGGATTGATGATTGCTCTGGATTACAGTAACCAAGCCCCGCGCATCCCGTGTATGGCGAGTATTGGCAAGGGTATTGTGGTGAGAGATAGCGCCGGCCAGCGATCCATACCCATTGCCTTGGTCACCTCACGTTGCGATAGCGGCGGAGTCATCGCCCATGAGTTGGGCCATAACCTGGGCTTGGGGCATGTAGGTACGGATGATTGTGTGGATGCGCCAGATGGCATTGCATCGGCCACATTGAGTCAAAACCGCGGGCTCTATGAGCAGTGCAACCTTAGCGGCCGTCCTTATGACGAATACACGGTGAACACCATCATGGGGACAAACTATGGCGACGTGGCAGTCCACCAGCGCGATGCTTTGGGCTGGGTGGCAGAGCGTGACATCACGCGCATCAACATCCCTCAAGCGGGTGCTACGCAGGAGTTCTTACTGAACCCCGATCGGCAGCGATTTGGCAGCGAAAGCTTGCAGATTAAATTAGGCAATAGCTTGAACGGCCAGTCACTGGCTTACTACCTTCGTAACCCCAGCGATTTTGGCTACCTCATCGGGCAAAGTTCTACCGAACACATCTCCAGCTCTGGCAAGCTTCAGCTCTACATCGCAAAGGGAGAGTCCTTCGATGCCGATGGAGATATCTTTGGCATTCGTCACAGCAGCACACCCACGCGCGGGAGCTTATTCAGTGGCGAGCTGGAAGTTGGGCAGAGCTACGTCGACCAACACCGTGGTCTGCGTATCGACTACGTAGACCGGCAGACCAACGGTGTCGCACGCGTGCGTATTCGCGGCTCTAGTCTCACGCTGCCACAAGGCTACTTTTATCGTTTTCCGGCATCGGGTGGCGCGCTGGTTGTACCGGTTCTCAATACTGGCAGCCAGAGCATTCGGCTGAGTAACCGGCGTAGCTTGCAGGCTAGAGATTCCATCACCCTCAGTGACGGTTGCTTGGGTCATCTTGAGCCCGGTGAGCAGTGTGAAATTGTGGCGAGCTTTGACCGGCGTCTTTTGGAGACACGGCATGACTATGCCGCCTACCAATGGGACACTACGGATCCCTTGCAGCCCTTCCTGAGTGTGGAGTTCGCCTACGATCCTCGCCTGCAAAGCAAGTCCACAGAGATGGATATACCAGGCGGCGTGATTCCACTCGTGGAATAGGCCTTTGAGTGCTCATGCACTCTACTCCACTACTGACTAGACTCCTCACTTGGCGACTTGTCTCCGTCTAGCCGAGCGTGTCACGGAAAATCATTCACATTGATATGGACTGCTTCTACGCGGCCGTAGAGATGCGCGATCGGCCCGAGCTGGCCGGTAAGCCCTTGGCGGTAGGCGGCTCAAGGAGTGGCCGGGGCGTGCTCACTACAGCGAACTATGAAGCGCGGGCGTATGGCTGTCGCTCGGCTATGCCTACGGCCATTGCCCTACGGCATTGTCCACAGCTTAGGCTGGTGCCGGTGGATATGGCCAAATACAAACAAGAGTCACAGTATATTCAGGCGATCTTTGCGCGGTATACCGACCTTATAGAGCCGCTGTCCTTGGATGAAGCCTTTTTGGATGTGACGGCGGCTAGCCAATTAGCGACGCGCATTGCTACGGATATTCGCCAAACCATATGGCGAGAACGCGAGCTCACGGCCTCTGCAGGTATCTCGGTGAATAAATTCGTTGCAAAGGTTGCTAGTGATTGGCGCAAACCCAACGGGCAATACGTGGTGAAACCGCACCAAGTTGATGCCTTTGTGGCCAATCTTCCAGTGGGAAAGATTTTCGGCGTCGGTAAGGTGACCGAAGACAAGCTTCATCAGATGGGTCTCAAAACTTGCCAGGACTTGCGCGCCCTTCCAGAGCATACCCTCACCCAACACTTCGGGAAGTTTGGTCGGCGCTTGTATGAGTTATGCCGCGGTATCGATGATCGGCCTGTACGGGTGAACCGCCAGCGCAAAAGCTTGAGTGTGGAACGCACTTTCTCTGGAGACCTCGCAGATCTACAGAGCCTGAGTCAGCGCCTGCCAGAGTTACTCCTGGAGTTGGAACGGCGGTGGTCTAAGGCGGCGGCGCAGTATCAGTTTAAGGGGCTGGTGCTCAAGCTCAAATTCCATGATTTTCAGCTCACCACAGCCAGTTGTACGGCAGCCTACGAATGGGATCGCGAGGCCTTGCACAAAGACTTTCAAGAGCTTTTGACAAAGGCCTGGCAACGGGGGCAAAAACCGGCGCGCCTATTGGGGCTCGGCTTACAAACCTTTGCTCGGGACCAATCCGCGCCCCTGCAAACGCAATTGCCCATGCTGTGAACGCGGCGTCTACCGCTGAAGCAACGGTTTCAGCGCTTAATCACTGCGCCTGCGGGGCTTAAGCCAGGCTCTTAGCCCCGTCAGCGACGGAAGATCACCTCCAAGCGACTGCTGCCATCGCAAGTTGCCGACTCAGCGATGTACTCGCCATCATCTTCCCGCAGATCAAAATCACCGATGGCGTCACAGACTGCACTGCCGCTCAAGCCAAAAGTAATGCGGCTGGCATCGTTAAAGCTGCTGCCACCGCTAATACTCTCTCTGGGCACGTTGTTGAACAGGGCGTCCAAGTCTGAGATGTCCACGCTGGCGTCCGATTGCAGGGTTTCCTCGCGCACCAGGCTGAACTGTGGCATCAGCGCGCAATCGCTGGTCCGCATAAGTCCCCCGGCGAGGCTTTGAACATTGGTAGCCGTACCTCCGGAGCTTCCAGTCTGCTGGAGTGTGAAGGCGAAACCAGTTTGCTCGGGCGTACCCTCAAAAAAGAAGCAGCTAAAGGGACCCTCGGGCTGCAGCATGGTCACGTTGACCGACACCAGCCTCGCTTGGGTGACACCGCCAGGCGGGTCCTGTTCGCCAAAGCGGGTGCCCTGGGCGGTTACGCTCAGCGAGAAATCCACTTCGACAATGGGATTAAAGCTGCCGCCGCCATTGTCATTGTCTGGCTGGTTGGCGGCATCGGCCTCGGTTGGAGTAAACAAGGACAGATCCGCTGTGCTGGTACCACCCGAGCTAACCGGGGTCGCTACTTCGTCGCGCACAAATTCGCTATCAAACACCCCAACCGCCCAGTCGCCAGGGGGCACACCACTGCACTTCAAATCGGCAGGATCGCAGATCACCAAGCGGCAGACCGGAAACTGCTCAAGCTTGCGTTGGGAGTCGGTTGCGCAGTCTGTATCGCTCAAGAGCACTGTAGCGCCGTCCCGAATTTGCTCCAGGCGCCCAGAGGTCTCAGCCAGATCCAATGCACCTGACACGGGCTCGGGCAGGTAGCCGCTAAAAAAGTTGGGGACCTGTTCCACCACAAACTGGCGTGCGTGCTCGATACCATTCTTTAGGCCTTGTAGCACCAGAACCTGGGTGACATCGGCGATGGCACGGGTGCGAGCCTGAGTTTCATTCAGGCCCTGTTGTTGCAGAGCCCTGGTGCGCGCCTCAATTAAAGCTTCGCGTTCATTACCTTCAACGCCATCATTGATTCTGGCCAAACGTTCTTTTTCGGCCGCAGCAATGGTGGTGATGGTCGCGGCGGCGAGCAGCACAATGGGTACCGGTACGGCCTTGGTACTGCTTTGCTGGTCCAGGGCCAGATCGCGTACAAACTCTTCACTTGTGGCAAATTCCTCAGCGGCGGCATCCAAACGATCCACCCACCCCGGATAGCGCTCCAACCAGTAGGCATCGAAGTCGGCATAGCGTTCCTCATCGAGTGCCTGGCTGGCCGCGCTCTCTTCGCTAATTAGCTCCTCTACCAGACCTTGTATATCCGCAGCCGCTTGCTGCTGTTTGCGCACCGCTTCAGCAGTATTGCGTGGAACTCTCTCGTTATTCCCGTCCCCTCCCCCACCGCCGCAGGCCGCCAGTGCCAGCGCCATACTTAGCAGACACCCCACCCAGATATGTGTTTCACTCTTCAATGCCACGACCAGACTCCGCATTGTGCAGACGGTCAACATACGTCAGCGATCATGGCAGGCCTATCCGTACACATACCTATGTTCTGAGAGCTGCTAAGGCTTATTACCTCATGGCTTGAGGCGTAGCTGGAGCTTGAGACCGAGCCAAAAGCCGCCGATGGTTTATGCGGCCAAGCCTGATCCGGGCACTAGCGTAGCGGGACGGAACCTCTACCACGCGCGCTTTGCAGACCGGCTTGAGGCAACAGAATTTTGGTGACCCTCAGGCCGGGACTCGTGGCTGCCACCTAATCCCGTGGCAAAGGAAGCTGTGTTGTTGTCGGGGTATCGGCCAGCCCTAACCCTTGTCTCGGGCTTCAGGCGCAGGCAGACGGGATCAACTAGCCGGGGATTTGCGCCATCGATACATTCTTTCGATGCAGCGATTTGTTTCCTTAGAGCAGTCGCACTCTAGGAGCGGTGTTGGACATTTCTTTGCACCAAAAGAAAAAGGCCACCCGCTAAGGTGGCCTCATTCTTTGATCTGGTGGTGGGTCGTGCTGGGCTCGAACCAGCGACCAGCGGATTAAAAGTCCGATGCTCTACCAACTGAGCTAACGACCCGCCAGGAAGCGCAGCATAGTACCTGAAAACTGAAAAAGGTCAAGCCTTTAGACGCAAATTCTGATGGCCTACCTCAAAGCGCGACCGTGGACATTGGCGCGTGCCTTGCAGGCGCTGCACACGCATACCCCACACGCTGAGCTTAGCCCCCACCCATGCGCTGCAGGCGTTCGGCGGCGAGACGTCCCGCAGAGCTGCCAGCGTGCTCAGAGGCGACCTGTTGCAGAATTTTGCGGGCTTCCCCCATACGCCCTTGGTCGACGCGAATGAGACCCTGTTTGAGGCGCGCATCTGCAGCCTTGAGACTTTGAGGGAAATTTTGACTCACCTTATCGAAGGCCGCCCATGCTGACTCAAAATTCCGCTGTACGTAGTAGGCTTCGCCGATCCAGTACTGGGCATTGGGTGCGTAAGCGCTCTGAGGGAAGTTCTGGAGGAAACTACCAAAACTTTGGATGGCCGCTTCATAGTTTCCCGACTTCAGCTTGCTAAAGGCGCTCAGGTAGGCTTTTTGATCGTCGGGATCGGTGGCTGTCGCGCTCGGTGCCTGGCTAGGCTGTGGCGGTGGTACTTGCCGTTCGCCACTACCGATTACAGTGCGGCGTCTTTGCTGCATATCGCGCAGCTCATACTCCAAGGCTTCTACTTGCCCGCGCAAGTTGCGCATGTCCTCTTCTATGGAGACCAAACTGGTGCCGAGCCCGGCAGCACTGATGCCCTCTACCAAGGCTCGCAGTTGACTCACTTCCTTGCGTAGGTCGCTGAGTTGTTGATCATGACTGCCCAGGGTTTGCGCCACGGGGTCGACTTGGGGGCTACTCGCGCAGCCCGCTATCACGGCGCTGGTACAGACCAGAATTAAGCGCATGCTTGACATATTTCTGACTCCAGAGCGTGGTTTATCGCAGGTAACGGAACTCTACTCGGCGGTTCTTCACCCAAGCTTGTTCAGTACTACCGTAAGCGGCTGGGCTTTCTTCGCCATAACTCACTACCGAAACTTGAGCGCGAGATGCGCCGCGTAGCAGCAAAGCTCGGCGGACGGACTCGGCGCGCCGCTCACCCAGTGCGATGTTGTATTCGCGGGTGCCACGTTCGTCGGTGTGGCCTTCTAAACGTAAGCGTGCATCCGCCTGACCACGGAGGCGTCTTGCGTGCTCTTCAATGATCTGCAGAGCTTGGGGGTTCAGTTGGGCGGAGTCGAACTCGAAGTACACCACGGTGGCTAGTGCATCGAATGCGTCCGCGGGTTCTATTCCGTCACGCAAGTCGCTGAGGTCAGCAGGTTCTGCGCTGAGGTCTGGACGATTGCGCAGCTCACGACCCTGAATACCCGACTCGTCGCTGGAGCTTGGGGCATCAAAGACAGGGCTATTCTTGTCATCCGTTGAGGCGCAGGCGCCTAACAGCACGGTGCCGCTTAAAGCGATGGCAATAGAAAAAATTCTCACGGGAATGCGGACTCCGCTGTTCTTCAATCTGTAAATGGGGACCATGCTGGCTCGCGCACATCGCCTGCCTGACGCAGCTCGCGGCGGACCCCCGAGCTAATCGTGACGGTGGCGAGCTCTGCCTGATTTCCTCGACCCTTGGTTGAATAGATTATCACGTCGCCGTTGGGCGCAAAGCGCGGGCTCTCATCCAAGGGGCCAGGTGTGAGCAAACGTGTATCGTTCGTCCGTAGGTCATGCACGACCACCTGATAACCATTGGCTGTTTGCTGAACGTAAGTCAATTTGCGCCCATCTGGTGACACATCCGCCCGCGCATTGCTCAGCCCTTCGAAGGTCAGCCGCTCAACTCCGCCACCCGTAGAGTCCATGCGGTAGATCTGGGCTTTTCCAGCGCGGTCAGAGGTGAAGTAAATACTCCGCCCATCCGGCGACCACACGGGTTCGGTGTCGATGGCAGAGCTACGGGTTAAGCGTGTGAGCCGTTGTGTTTGCAGATCGACCCAGTAGATTTCAGGGTTGCCTTCAAAGGACAAAGTCACCGCCAGCCGCTGCCCATCAGGAGCGAAGGCAGGAGCACCATTGATGCCAGGCTTGGACAGCAACGGCGTAATGGCACCAGTCGCGAGCGTTTGCACAAAAATTCCTGGCATCCCTTGCTGAAATGCCACATAAGCCACCTTGTCACGTTGCTTGGAAAAGGTCGGAGACAGCAGCGGCTCGTCTGAGCGAGTCAGCAGTCGCTCGTTAGCGCCGTCAGCGTCCGCCATGACGAGCTGAAACTCGCGTTGGTCGCCTCGCCCACGGGCAACTACGTAGGTGATGTCCGTATTGAAAACGCCACGGATGCCAGTGAGCTCTTGGTAAATCAGATCGGCAATTCGGTGCGCCGCGTAGCGTAGGTCGCTATTGCGCGCCGGGATCGTATAGGCCAGAGACTCTCGCTCTTGAGTCACATTGAGCAACCAAAAGCGAATCAGGCTAGAGCTAGCATCGCGAGGCTCTAAGGTGCCGATGACCAGATGCTGCGCGCTGATGGTTCGCCAGTTGATGAACTTCACATCTTTGGGCTGGCTGGGCCGCGCCAACATGTCATTCGGGTCTAATGGGGAGAATAGCCCTGAGCTCTGTAGGTCCTGCGCGACGACCTTTGCGACGTCGGTCAGATCCCCATTGTTGGCAAAGGGAACTACAGCCACCGGAACCGGAGCTTGGCGGCCGCCACGTACGGTGACGTCCAGCGCCGCCTGGGCCAGCCCACAGCCGAGAATAGTCAGCAGTAACGCGAGGGGAGCACTGCGAGATAAAACGAATAAGGCCATTACAAAGGCTCAAAGGTAATGTTGATAGTGGTTTGAAATACCCGTGAATTGCGCGGCAATGGCAAGGGACTCGCCTGATCCACAGCTTGCAATACGGAGTTATCTAAAAACTCGTTACCGCAGGATCGAATGATCTCACGTTGAAGGACATCACCATATAACGAGAGTTCGACGCGCACCTCGCAGGAGAAGTCGGCCGGTGCGCCTGAAGGCCTTACCCATTCCCGCAGGATCTCATCGGCGATTTGTTCTGCCCAACGATTGGCATCTTGCGCGTCTTGAGCTTGCTGTATGCGCTGTTCCTCCTCGCGCATCGCGGCTTCTAAGGCATCCTCTCTAGCCTGCTGGGCTTTTTCACGGGCTTTGCGCTCGGCTTCGGCTTTAGCCTTACGTTCGGCCTCTTCGCGCGCTTTGCGCTCGGCTTCGGCCTTGGCCTTGCGCTCGGCCTCTTCCCGCGCTTTGCGCTCGGCTTCGGCCTTGGCCTTACGTTCGGCCTCTTCCCGCGCTTTGCGCTCGGCTTCGGCCTGGGCCTTACGTTCGGCCTCTTCCCGCGCTTTGCGCTCGGCTTCGGCCTTGGCCTTGCGCTCGGCCTCCTCCTGCGCTTTACGTTCGGCTTCGGCCTTGGCCTTGCGCTCGGCCTCCTCCCGCGCTTTACGTTCGGCTTCGGCCTTGGCCTTACGTTCAGCCTCTTCGCGCGCCCGGCGTTCAGCTTCCTTGCGCCGTTTTTCTTCCAGAGCTCGCGCTGTGGGTGATTCCACCACCGTTCCCACAATTTTGGGACCAGGAGGGGGTAAGGGCCTGGTTAATTGCGGTAGACCAAACACCAGCAAGGCAGCCAATGCCAGATGGAGGCCAATGCTGAGTAGCAATGGGCCCAGATCGGCGCGCTGGAAGCCACGCTGCGAGGTGCGCTGCATGTTGGCTTATCCCGGCTGGGTGGCGAGACCGACCTGGCGGACTCCTGCCCCCTGCAGCAAGGTCATCGCCTGCATAATTTGTTCATAGCTGGCGCGTCTATCCCCTTCCACAACCACCGCCAAGCCCGGTTGGGCCTTAAGCGTAATTTGGATGAGCCGAATTAATTCGGCATCGTCTAATGGCTCTTCGGGGGTTTGACCGCGATTGAGGTAGCGCTGCCCCTGAGCGTCTACACTCACGATGAGTGGCTCAGCATCTTTGTCGGCTGGTAGCGCCTCAGCGCTGGCTTGTGGCAGCTCGACTTCGACCCCTTGTTGGAGTAATGGCGCGGTCACCATGAAAATGACAAGCAGTACCAGCATGACGTCAATGTAGGGCACCACATTGATTTCATGGGCGAGCCGCCGCCGAGGATTCGGGGTCACTGCTGCCGCCCTTCCCGTACATGCCGGTCGACGATGCCTAAAAACTCTTCAGAAAAGGCATTAAAACGCGACTCTAAACGGGTCAGTTGACTAGTAAAAGTGTTGTAGGCGATGACGGCAGGAATAGCAGCGAACAGACCAATGGCAGTGGCAATAAGTGCTTCGGCAATGCCGGGAGCCACTTGGGTCAAGGTGGCTTGCTGCACATTGCCCAAGCCAATAAAGGCGTTCATGATGCCCCAGACGGTGCCGAAGAGCCCCACATAGGGTGCTGTAGAGCCCACAGTTGCTAAGAAGGCTAGTCCACTTTCCAGCTCATCGACTTCGCGCATTTGCGCGACTCGCAAAGAACGCTGCACCGATGCCACAGCTTCAGCACCTTCCTCACTCTGCGCCCGGCCGATTTCCTCGTAACCCGCCCGGAACAAGGCCTCTAGGCCTTCTTCCCCATTCTTGCGCCGGCGCAGAGATTCGTAGATGTCTGCCAGGCGGCCGCCTGACCAAAACATTTCTTCAAACTTCGCGGCCGATTTGGTTTGCCGGCTGAGCATGGCGCGCTTGCGGAAGATCACAAACCAAGAGCTGAGTGAGGCCAGCAGTAGCAGCAGCATCACGCCCTGTACGACAGGACTGGCAGCAAACAGGAGTTGGGACAGGCTTAGGTTCATGCACGAAGGCCCTCAAGGGCAGTCAAGATAGCAGCGGGAATGCGAGTGGGCTTAAAGGAAGGCAAGCTGACGCAACCAGCGCGAACTTGGGCGCTAGCGAGCTCAGTGTTGTCCTCAACCCGGTATATACCTTGCTCAAATTCTATCAGGGCGCGGCGGCAATGCAGTGTGGTGTGCACACGCAGCGAATCGTCTAAGCGGGCCGGCCGTCGGTACTGCACAGCAATACCCGCTAGGGTGAAAGCAACCTGCTCTTGATCAATGAGTTGTTGCTGAGAAAACCCAGCGGCGCGTAGTGCTTCAGTGCGCGCGCGCTCAAAAAATGCCAAGTAGCGTGCATGGTAGACCACGCCCGAAGCGTCGGTATCCTCGTAGTAAACACGCAGTAACCAAGGGGGCGCCTCAACTTGCATCAAGGTCCTCATTCGTCGCGTCTAATAAGCTATGTTGGGCGGCGACACTGCCCTGCGGTGGCGTCAATCCAAGGTATAGCCAAGTTTTAGGAGTCGCAGCCCTACCTCGCGGTGTGCGCATCAAATAGCCCTGTTGAATCAGATAGGGCTCCAGCACATCCTCGATGGTGTCCCGCGACTCTGAAATTGCTGCAGCCAGGGCATCAAGGCCAGTAGGCCCGCCACTGTAATGCTCGCAAAGCACTGTGAGCAGGCGTCGATCCATGCTGTCGAAGCCCTGCTGATCCACCTCCAACATGCTGAGCGCTGCATCGGCCAAATCGGCAGTAATGCGCCCTTCCCCACGAATCTCGCTGTAATCCCGCACTCGCCGCAGAAGCCGGTTAGCAATACGCGGGGTGCCTCTGGAGCGTCGGGCAATCTGCATAGCGCCATCTCCTTCGATGGGAACTTGCAGAATATTGGCGGAGCGCTCGACGATCTGCGCCAGATCCGTCGCGTTGTAGTATTGCAGGCGCTGCACGATGCCGAAACGGTCTCGTAGTGGAGATGTGAGTGCGCCAGCCCGAGTTGTTGCCCCTACCAAGGTGAAAGGAGGCAAGTCGATTTTGACGCTGCGCGCCGCTGGCCCTTCCCCAATCATGATGTCCAGCTGAAAGTCTTCCAACGCCGGATAGAGCACCTCTTCTACCACTGGGCTTAAGCGGTGAATTTCGTCCACAAAGAGCACATCATGTGGCTCTAAATTGGTGAGCTGAGCAGCCAGGTCCCCCGGTTTTTCGAGGATGGGGCCGGAGGTCGAACGCAGGTGCACACCAAGCTCCTGGGCGATGATGGACGCCAGCGTGGTTTTGCCTAATCCAGGAGGGCCAAAGATGAGCGTGTGATCCATGGCCTCGCCCCGTTTCTTCGCTGCGGCAATGAAGAGATCCATCTGCTCGCGGACGGCGCTCTGGCCAATATAGTCCTGAAGGCGACGAGGACGAATGGCACGGTCTTCGGCGCTGTTATCCGGTAGGTCTGGGTTGCGAATCACTTCCATGGTTTAGCGAGCCGCCTGGCGTAGCGCCAATTTCAGCCATTGGGCGGTGTCTTCCGGAGGGGTTTCGCCGCCACTGGCATCGAGCATGCGCTCCGCATCTTTGGCCGTATATCCCAGGCTGAGTAACGCAGCCTGTGCCTCGGCGCGGGGACCTAGCTGTTGCTGACCGCCCCCTTGGTTATGCGCCGGGTAGGACACCAGACCGTCGAGTTTGCCGCGCAGCTCTAATAACAGTCGCTGCGCGGTTTTCTTGCCAATGCCCGGAACTCGCGTTAGCGGGCCCACATCGCCTTCCTGCACGCAGCGCGCCAAGCTCTCTGGCGGGAGGCTGGAGAGCAACACCAAGGCGAGCTTGGGGCCCACACCGGAAATTTTCAGTAGCCGCCGGAAAAGCTCACGCTCACCCAGTTCCAAAAAGCCATACAGAAAGCTGCCGTCATCCCGTTGCACTAAGTGGGTGTGGAGAGCGACGTCAGCTTGTCCGACTTGTAGGCTCGTAAACGCAGACAAAGGCAGGTCCAGCTCATAGCCCACACCACCAGCACCAAGTACCAGTGTGGGCGGAGCGATGCTCCACACCTCTCCACGCAATTGTCCGATCATTGTTGAGCCGCCTTTAAGCGCCGTAAGGGCGCATGGTGGTGATGGCAAATGGCGACGGCGGCAGCGTCTGCGGCATCGGCTTCTGGTGCGGGCCGCATACCAAGCAAGCGCCCGACCATCCAGCCAATTTGCTCTTTGTCAGCGCGGCCATTGCCGCACAGGGTCTGCTTGATGGTCGCCGGTGTGTACTCATGCGTATCCAAAGCGTAGCGTGCCAAGGTGCACAAAATAACGCCCCTTGCCTGCCCTAACTTAATAGCGGTGTTGGGGTTCTTTTGTACGAAGACCGTTTCCACCGCTGCTACGCTAGGGCGCTGCACCTCGATTAAGTCTTGCAGGTTCTCTTGCAGCTGCAGTAAGCGCTGACCAATGCTGCTGCCGCGCAGGTGCCAGCGCCCGTTCGCCAAAGGGAGCAATTTATTGCCCTCGATAGCCAAGACGGCGTAGCCGGTGTAAACCGAGCCTGGATCAATTCCCAAGATGCGCATTGGCACATTGTAGGCGACCTGACCCCGCCAAACCTATGGAGCCGCTGAATAAATCGTTGCGCTCACAATCTAGCCCGCCGGCGGTGCTCGAAAGCCTCACATATGTCTCATATGCTGCGTTTACTGCGCGCCGGCGGCGGACCACCTTGCTTCGCTCACGGACTTCTTCAGCGGCTCCCTATGGCCCGCTCGTTCCGGTAGTACCAGCCCCAGGGTTTCGCCTAAGACTGCGCGGCGCCAAGCAGACTACTCCTCAGCGTCCGCTAAGTTGGAGTAAACCTTTTGAGTATCGTCGAGGTCATCCAAACGCTCGAGCAAGCGCTCAATAGACTCGCGCGCATCGGCGGGAACTTCAGCAGGGGTCATGGCACGCATGGTGAGTTCAGCGTCGGCAATCTCAAACCCGGCCTCGGTAATCGCTGTGCGTACGCTATCGAAGTCCGCCGGCTCTGTGAGTACCTCGGCCGAGCCGTCATCGAACAGCTCCATATCTTTAGCACCCGCCTCCAAGGCCACTTCCATGAGCTGATCGCCATCTACACCGGGAGCGAAAAGAAGTTGCCCCGTGTGTTCGAATTGGAAGGCGACTGATCCTTCGGTACCCAAGTTGCCCCCACCCTTGCTGAATGCATGTCGAACCTCAGCCACGGTGCGGTTGCGGTTATCGGTGACGCAATCAACAATGACGGCAACTCCATGGGGCCCATAGCCCTCGTAACGAACCTCCTCGTAGGTTTCGCCCTCGAGCAGGCCAGCGCCTTTTTTGATGGCGCGCTCGATATTGTCTTTGGGCATGCTTTGCCCGTTGGCCTTATCGACTGCCAGACGTAGCCGTGGATTCATGTCTGGGTCGGCACCACCCATGCGGGCTGCCACGGTTATTTCCCGAACCAACTTGGTGAACAGGGCGCCGCGTTTTTTATCCTGTGCTCCTTTTCGGTGCTGGATATTCGCCCACTTGGAATGACCTGCCATAAATCTTTTTAAATTAGAGGTTTAGAAAAGGAACTTAAAGCCAACAAATGCGCTATCTTCAAAGTCGAAGCTAGGCCCATCCTGAGTTTTAAACTCAATGCGTCGCCAGCCTAGGCTTAATGCGGCTTGCCGCAGCAATTGATACTCAACGCCAAGGTTGATCTCCAGGGCGCGATCAAGCTCCCCAAAGGCGCTGACCCTGGGCGCGTACCAGACTCCGCCAAAAGCGCCCAAGCGATCGACGCCGGGTAGGCGTCCGAGGACAGCACCGCCCATGGCCAGAGCAGCTCCGTTGATGTCTGGATCGGTGGACAAGAGGTAGAGACGCCCACCAATACCCGCTTGAAGAATAACCTCTTCGGATCCGGCGTCACCATAGATGACTAAGCCGGCGTGTCCCAAGGTGCCGTCGCTGTCGCTTTCTTCGCGGTACAGAACCCCAGCATGAAGTGTGGGGGCACTATCCGCCACAGGCTCGCCAAGGGCTTGCAGGAATTCTCCGCGCAAACTGTCGTTGCCAAAGCTGATGCGCAGCTCGGAGGACAGAGCATTGAGCGGACAAGCGAAAAGGGCCGCACACGCGGCCCGCATCAGAAGCTTGCGCATTGCGATCAGCGCTTCTTCTTGTTCATGGCGTGGATCGCTCGCCCATCAACCGATAAGGCCGCTTCATGGACCGTCTCCGATAGAGTCGGATGGCCATGCATGGTGAGCTGGAGGTCTTCAGCGCTAGCGCCAAACTCCATAGCCACGACGGCCTCTGAGAGCAGTTCGCCCACCATAGGCCCCACCATATGTACCCCTAGGATGCGATCAGTCTTGGCATCGGCCAAAATTTTGACCTGGCCAACGGCCTGTTCCATGGCTTTGGCACGGCCATTACCTGCAAAGGACACGCTGCCGGACTTGTAGTCGGTACCCGCGGCTTTCAGGGCATCTTCGGTTTGCCCCACCCAGGCCACCTCCGGTGAGGTGTAAATAATCGAAGGTACGGTGGCGTAGTTCACCTGCGCGGCATGTCCAGCAATGATCTCGGCAACGGCAACGCCCTCTTCCATGGCTTTATGCGCCAGCATGAGTCCGCCGATACAGTCGCCACAGGCGTAGACCTTGGGCAGATTGGTGCGATATTCCTCGTCAACCGCAACGAAGCCCTTCTCGTCCAGCTCCAGGGCAGCATCCGATTTGAACAAGCCTTCGGTGTAAGGGCGGCGACCCACGGCAACGATGAGCTTATCGAAGGTTTCTTTGTGGTCTTCGCCCTTGTAGGTGAACTCCACTTCTACCTTGCCGCGTTTTACCTCAGCACCCTTCACGCGAGCGCCCAGGCGAATATCCAGCCCCTGCTTGCCGAATTGACGCAGAGCATCTTTGGCAATGGCGGAATCTGCAATACCGTCCAGGAAGCTTTCCATGGCCTCCAACAGCACCACTTCCGAGCCTAGACGGGACCATACGGAGCCCAGCTCGGTGCCAATCACGCCCGCACCGATCACTCCGAGTTTCTTGGGTACCGCATCCAGATCGAGCGCGTCCCAGGAGTCCAGTATGTGCTTACCGTCGAATTTGGCCATAGGCAACTGGGTGGGTGCGGAGCCGCTTGCCACAATGATGTGCTCGCAGCTGAGGGTTTTGCTCTCACCCTCAAGGTCGGTGTACTCCACCTCACCACTACCCTGGATGCAGCCCTTGCCGTGTAGTCCATCCACCTTATTGGCTTTGAATAGGCCTTGGATGCCACTGGTGAGCTGTTTGGTAATCCCGGCCTTACGCTCTTGCATGGCCTCCAAATTCAGCTTGACCTTCCCCACCTCGATGCCGTGGGTCGCAAACTCATGCTGCGCCTTGTGGAATAGCTCACTGGACTCCAGCATGGCCTTGGATGGAATACATCCAGCATTGAGGCAGGTGCCACCGAAGGCGGGGGTGTCGTCGCGGTTCAGCCAGGCGTCAATACAGGCAGTTTTCAATCCCAGTTGGGCGGCGCGAATGGCAGCCACATAACCGGCGGGACCCCCGCCGATGACAATAACGTCGTAATCCTTGCTCATGGTTCTCTCGCTCGCAATCTCTGTAGGCAGGCTTCGGGGCTAGATTTCCAGCAACATGCGGGCGGGATCTTCCAACACTTCCTTGATGGTGCGCAGGAACATGACAGCCTCCCGTCCGTCAATGATGCGGTGATCATACGTGAGTGCCAGATACATCATTGGCCTTACGACAATCTCATCCCCGACGACCACCGGCCGTTTGTTGATGCCGTGCATGCCCAAGATACCGCTTTGCGGCGGGTTGAGAATGGGCGTGGAGAGCATGGAACCGAAGACCCCGCCATTGGTGATGGAGAAGGTCCCACCGCTAAGATCATCCAAGCTCAGCTTGTTGTCGCGCGCTTTACGACCCAGGTCACCAATGCCAGATTCAATCTCAGCGAAACTGAGCTTATCGGCGGCACGCAGCACTGGCACAACCAAGCCGCGTGGCGAGCTAACGGCGACGCCAATGTCATAGTGGCCGTGATAAACGATATCGCTGCCATCGACCGATGCATTGAGGATGGGGTAGCGCTTGAGGGCTTCAATCGTGGCTTTGACGAAGAAGCTCATGTATCCCAGGCGCACGCCGTGATTCTTCTCAAAAGAGTCACGATATTGTTTGCGCAACTTGTCGACCGCGAGCAGATCCACTTCGTTGAAGGTGGTGAGCATGGCTGCGGTTTGCTGCGCTTCGACCAAGCGCTCAGCAATGCGTGCACGGATACGGGTCATGGGCACCCGTTGCTCGACCCGGTCCGAGCTGGTGACATCGGGCAGGTCCGCCTTGGCTTCGGAGCTGGGTTGAGCCGCTGGCGCAGCCTGGGTCGGTGCATTGGCCTTGCTGGATTGTGCCAGGTGGGCTTCTACGTCTTTACGCGTAACGCGGCCACCCTTGCCCGTGCCATTGACATCTGAGGCCTGCAGACCATTCTCTGCAAGCAATTTACGCACTGCTGGGCCCGGGTCTGGTGCGTCACCATTACTGCTACTACTGGACGGCTCTTCGCTGGTCTTTTCTTCTGCTTTGTTGTCAGTGCTCGCAGCGACTTCGCCTTCTTCCAAGACGGCTAGGACATCGCCGGCAACAACGGTATCGCCTTCGCCCTTCAACACCTTGACTAGCTTGCCGGCCGCCGTAGCTGGCACCTCCAGCATAACCTTGTCGGTTTCCAAGTCCACCACATTTTCGTCGCGACCCACCGCGTCGCCTTCGGCCTTATGCCAAGTGGCGATGGTGGCTTCCGCGACGGACTCCGGCAAGGCGGGAACCTTGATTTCGATGCTCATTTTTTCTCCGAAATTTCTATTGCGTGGCTAGGGCGTGATTCAAGACAGACCCTTGAGCGGCGATCCACCGCTCAGGGCCTGTTCAATAAGGTGTTCTTGTTGGCGAACGTGCAAGGACATATAACCTGTGGCTGTAGATGCTGCCCCTGGCCGGGAGGCATACAACAAGGTGTGCTTATTATCATCCAGTGGTTGGTGCAACCGGTGTTTAATTTGGTACCAAGCTCCCTGATTTTCAGGCTCCTCCTGACACCACACAATATCCTTGGCCTGTGGATATTTCTTCAAGATCTTTGCGAACTCGTCCTCAGGGAAGGGATACAGCTGTTCAATCCGAATGAGGGCCACATCGGTGATCTCGCGTTCCTGGCGGGCCTTGTAGAGGTCGTAATACACCTTGCCACTGCAGAACACGAGCCGCTTGACCGACTTCACCGGTAAATCATCGATTTCACCAATGATGTTTTGGAAACTGCCGTCGGTTAAATCTTCCAAGGTCGATACCGACAATGGATGACGCAGCAGGCTCTTGGGCGTCATCACCACCAGCGGCGCGCGCATGCTGCGCAACTGCTGACGACGCAGCATATGGAACATCTGCGCCGGGGTCGATGGCACGCAGACTTGCATATTCCGTTGGGCGCAAAGCTGTAGAAAACGCTCCAGACGCGCCGAACTATGCTCCGGACCCTGCCCCTCATAGCCATGAGGAAGGAACATGGTGAGACCGCAGAGCCGGCCCCATTTGGCGTAACCCGAGGAGATGAACTGGTCAACCAGCACTTGTGCGCCGTTGCCAAAGTCTCCAAATTGGGCCTCCCAAATCACCAAAGTATCAGGTGAAGCGGTGCTGTAACCATACTCAAAGCCCAATACACCCTCTTCGCTAAGTAGGGTTTCCAGAACCTCAAAATGGCCGGGCCCTACTTGGCTGAGCGGCGTGAATTCGCCGAGCTCGTTTTGGTTGTGCACGGTGGCGTGGCGATGGAAGAACGTTCCGCGACCCGAATCCTGTCCCGTCAGCCGTACGTTATGTCCGCTATCAAGCAGGCTGGCGTAAGCCATGGTTTCGGCAAAGCCCCAATCCAATGGCGCACCGCCTGCGGCCATTTTGGCGCGGTCCTTCCAGATACGTTGTACCCGATTGTGCAAGCTGAAGTTTTCAGGCAACTGCAGCATCTTTTCGCTGAGTTCGCGCAGCTTATCTAGCGGCACCCCACTCTCGAAGTCTGTGTTCTGATCATCCGGAGAGTACTTAGACCAGTCTACGGTGTACTCATTGCCCACCATCCCGAGCGTCTTGCGCGCGATGTTGACGCCTTGGTCCAGACCAGCGCGATAGTCTTCGGCCAGTTGTTCAGCGGCGCCTTCTTTAACAACGTTGCGGTTGATCAAAGATTTAGCGTACAGCGCCCGCGTGGTCTCCATTTTGCGGATGACCGCATACATCTGCGGCTGCGTGACGGCTGGTTCATCGGCTTCATTATGGCCATGACGGCGATAGCAAATCAGGTCGATGAATACATCCTTGCCAAATTTGGCGCGGTAGTCCGCTGCCAGTTTGGTCACGAAGACCACAGCCTCCGGATCATCGGCATTCACGTGGAAGACCGGCGACTCCAACATTTTGGCAATGTCGGTGCAGTACAGAGAGGTACGTGCTTCACGGCCGTGGTGGGCCTCAATAGGGTTGGGAGTCGTGAAGCCGATCTGGTTGTTAACAATGAAGTGCAAGGTGCCGCCGGTGCCGTAGCCTTGAGAGTTGGAGAGCTGTAAGGTCTCCATAACCACGCCTTGGCCGGCAAAAGCCGCATCACCGTGAATCAGAATGGGCAGAATCTCACTGCCATCTTCATCATTGCGGCGGTCCTGGCGAGCCCGAACGCTACCTTGAACAACGGGATTCACGATTTCTAAGTGCGAGGGGTTGAAAGCCAGCACCAGATGGCAGCGCTTGTCTTCAATTTCCACATCGGTGGAAAAGCCCATGTGATATTTCACGTCGCCCGATGCCCAAATATCCTCATCCGATATGTGTTTGCCCTCAAACTCGGCAAACAGGTCGGCTGGTGACTTGCCCAGGATGTTCACCAAGACATTCAGCCTGCCGCGGTGCGCCATGCCTATCACGGCTTCTTCCGTCCCGGCTTTGACGCCGGTATGCAAGGCGGTATCAAGCGCAGGTATGAGGCTTTCGCCGCCTTCTAAGGAAAACCGCTTCTGGCCCACATATTTGGTGTGCAGGTAGCGTTCTATGCCTTCCGCTGCGGTAAGCTGCATGAGCAAATTCTTCTGCTCGTCCTGGCTCAGCTTGGGCTGAAAAGCCGCTCCTTCCAAACGCTGCTGAATCCACCGTTTCTCTGCCGTTTCGGTGATGTACATGTACTCGGCGCCAATGCTGCCGGTGTAGACCTCCTGGCAGAGTGCAATGATGTCCCTTAGCGGCAGCCGTTCAGGGGCGACCAAAGAGCCAGTATTGAATTCCGTGTCCAGATCCTGATCGCTGAGCCCATGGAAAGCCGGGTCCAGGTCCCGCAGCATTGGCTTCTCGGTCAACCCTAAGGGGTCCAGGTTGGCGGCTTGATGACCACGGACGCGATAGTAGTTGATCAGGCGGAGCACACCCGCCTGCTTGGTGGCTGCCTCTGGGGCCATACCCACGCCGCGGCGCGCACGGCGGTCCCGCTCTTGTGCCAGGGCCACGAAGGACTCACGGATGGGCGCATGGGGCACATCCGGTTGAGCCAGATCGGTGTTGGCTTCAAAGTACTCCCGCCAGCTGGGTTCCACATTTTGCGGGTTCTTCAGAAACTCTTCGTAGAGTGCGTCCACATAACCCGAATGGGAGCCAGAGAGCGGCGTTCCTGCCCATTGTTTTTTGATGAGGTCACCGTGCACGGTGGGTCTCCCGTTGTACGACTTGGGTATGCACAGCATTCCCAAGCGGCTTGCTTGAAATGGTGTTCCGCTGCATAAAACGGATCGTCAAAATACTCTTCACAACCGTCTTAAGACTTCTCTGCCACCCGTGAACGTAGCCATTCTTCAAAGTCCTCGCCACATTCTGGATGGCGCAAAGCGTAGTCTACGTTGGCCTGCAAGTAGCCCAACTTGCTACCACAGTCGTAACGCGTACCCTTGAATTCGTAGGCCAATACGGTTTGCTCTTTGAGCAAATCGGCAATCGCGTCGGTGAGCTGAATTTCATTGCCAGCCCCGCGCCCGGTTTGTTCAATGAGCTTGAAAATACGTGAGCTCAGGATGTAGCGCCCCACGACAGCCAAGTTGGAAGGTGCGTCTTCGGGCTTGGGCTTCTCCACAATGCCCTTGATCTTACTCAGCCCAGGCTCAATCTCCTCGACTTCCACGATGCCGTATTTATGCGTTTGATCGGGTGGTACCCGTTGTACCGCCAACACACTCAGGCCGTGCTCATCGTAGATTCTGGCCATTTGCGCCATGCACGGGCGCATGTCTCCGTTGATGAGGTCATCGGCCAAAATGACGGAAAAGTCTTCGTTGCCAACTGCAGGCTCTGAGCACAAAACGGCGTGGCCTAAGCCCAGCGCTTCGGCTTGTCGAATGTAAATGCAGCTCACACCGGCTGGAAGAATTTCCCGAACAACCTTGAGGATTTCATCCTTGCCCTTCTCTTCCAGAGTTTTCTCGAGCTCGTAGCTACGGTCGAAGTGATCGAGGATGGAATTCTTGTTCTCGCTGGTAATAAAAACCAGCTGCTCGGCTCCCGCAGCTACGGCTTCCATCACCGCATATTGGATCAGGGGCTTGTCCACGATGGGCAGCATTTCTTTGGCGCTGGCCTTGGTCGCAGGTAAAAATCGAGTTCCCAGTCCCGCGACGGGAAAGACGGCTTTTCTGATGCGCATATGAGCTCTCCAAGCGTTTTAGTAGTAGTTTGCGGTCAACCCTGTTTGTAGCTACCGCTCAAGATAGGTTTAAAGCTCTTGGCGTCCTGGAGCAGGAACTCACGCCCTTTGGTGCTGGCTTTGGCGTGGAGATTCGCCTTGCCGGGGAGAAATAGGGGTGTCTTGAACTCGCAGTCGAAAACCCCAGGGCCTGGACCGATATCCAAAGCCACTGCAGTTGCAGCAGCAGACCACATGCCATGAATGATGGCGCGCTTAAAGCCCAAAAGTTTGGCGGTATTCGCGTAGAGGTGAATCGGGTTGAAGTCGCCAGAGACGCGCGCGTAACGACGACCCAAGTTGGGGGCCAAGGAGTAGGTTTCAATCAGAGGCCAGTCGCTAGCACTGGGGGGGCGACGCGGCTCTCGGGGTTTTTTGGCGGCATTTGGATCTTTGGCTCGGCTCAAAATACGGGCGCGGGATTGCCAAATCTTTTCCCCCTCTACGCTGACCTCCGTGAGCATGTCGAACTCATAACCGCGGCTGGTTCGCTCGATGTTGGGGATGGTTACCAGAAAATCCAATGCCTCATCCACACGAGGCGCGCGCTGTTGCTCGACGGTGTTCTCCACATGCACCAGGCCCAGGGCCGCTAGTGGAAACTGTGGGTGCACCAATAAGCTCATGGTGAGCGGCGTGGACATCACCTGGGGGTACAAAATGGGCAGACGACCATTGGCCTGTCCGCCACATACTTCTAAATACTTCTCCACATCCTCAGCCTTCGGCCGGATGCCGCTGGCCTGCGCGATCAGCGGAACTGGAAGAATTTTTTCAGGTTTCGCCTTAGTGACGGCAAGTTTGGCAAAAAGAGGCAGCGTTGGCGGAATGCGATCGAACTGCAGAGTGTTGTTCATGGGTTCCAAGCGTCTTGATGTTTGCAGATTGACGATAGTCTAAGGCAGGACGGTGTTGAGCTTGATGGTCAGTGCAGAGTCGGCCTGCCCTGCCCAGATTTCTTGGCCCTGCCAATCCCCGCTTTGCGCAATTGCTTGGCCTGAAGTGGAGAGTCGGGCGGTGATCAGGAGGCGGTCTTGTGCGCTCCAATTGTTATCCGGTCGCAACAGATGCTCCGGACCAAGCTTCACCTGCAGCGGAAAGTTCTGGGTTTGTAACTTGCGCGCCGCTAAGGGCATGGGAGGACCATTTGGACGTTTGGCCACGACAAACAGAGTCTGGCTTGGCCTGGGCTGGTTTCGAAGGTCGTCGCCGAGTTCAATGCGCAATGTGATCTCTGGTGCTTCTTCGACGCTGGCCGCTGAGGGTGATGCCGGTTGCGCCGGTTTGCTGGCGGCGAGTTGGTCTAAAGCTCTGGCCACTTCCGGTGGTAAGTCCGGCTGAGATCGTAGTCGCTCAAAAGCTCCTTGCGCGGCCGAATCATCTCCGGCAACCTGCGCCGCCAAGCCGGCGTACCACAGGGCGCGTACGTTATTGGGCTCGGCATTGAGGACTTGCTGCAGAAGCACCCGGCCTCGCTGTGCGAACTCCGGATCGCCGGCAAGAGCAAGGGCTTCTGCTTCGGCAAGCTGTGCAGCGGTAATGGGCGGCTGCATTCTGGTATTCGCTTCGCGCAAGGCCTGCGCTGCTTGTGGGTAGCGCTGCATCACCATGTAAGACCGCCCAAGCATTAACCAGCCCTGGGTGTCCTCGGGGTTTTGCTCGAGGCGGCTGGCCAATTGCGCGACCATCCCTTCCACATCGGCGGCGCTGGGTGCGACCTGGGCTTGGGGCCAATGGGCCTGGCCTTGGGTGAGTAAAAAGACGATGCTGGCTAAGCTCAGTGGAAGCACAAGCAAAGCTATCTTGGCAGGTCCGCGAAGATTGTGGCTCCAACTCGCGGCGCTCTGCTCAGCTTCAGCTTCGGTCGCCAGAAGTAGTTGTTGTTTAAGCCGGAGGGTCTCTTGTTGCGCTTGCTGAGCATCAAGCTCGCCATTGTCTTGCGCTGCTTTGATGCGATCTAACCCTGCTGCGTAATCTGCCGCATTGATGGCCTGACGCTGCGACGCTGCGCTGCCACCGCCACGCCATGCACGCACGCAGAGCAGCGCCCAAAGGGTTGTACCCAGCGCTGCGGTGAGAAAGAATCCCGTCATTGATTAGGACCTGGGTCGTGTGCGCCGGTTTTCAAGGCGGCTTGCAACTTTTCTTCGTCAATTTCAGTCGTTAGCGGCGGATGTTGTCGCTGTCGCTTGACTACGCCCCATATCAACAACAAACCCAATACGACCAGGACCGGAGGGCCAAACCACAAGGCCCAGGTGCGAGGCCTCAACGGCGGGCGGTAGAGCACAAAGTCGCCATAGCGAGACACCATCCAATGGCGGATTTCAGCATCTGTTCGGCCTTCGCGGATCAGTCTCTCCAGTTCCTCGCGTAGATCTTGAGCCAGGGGCGCCTGCGACTCGGCGATGGACTGGTTTTGACAGACCAAGCAGCGCAGCTCCTCGGATAAGGCGCGGAGACGGTCTGGGTCAACATCGGCAGTCTGGCCGCTCAGGGCTGCCAGGCTGAGCAGCAAGAATGCAATGAGTCTGCGCATTAGCCTTGCTCCGCCCGGAGTTGATCCAGCAGGGGTAGAAGTTGTTGCTCCAAATAGTCGGGCGTGATGGGCCCGATGCGCTTGGCGCGAATCACACCTTGTTGATCCAATACGAAGGTCTCTGGCACGCCATAGACGCCATAATCAATGCCGATACGGCCGCTTTGGTCGACCACGCTCCAGGCATAGGGGTTGCCCAGTCGGGCCAGCCAGTCTTTGGCCTGCTCGGGCGTGTCTTTGTAGTTCAGTCCCACGATGCGCACCACGTTTGCGCGTGCCATGTCGTTGAGAAGTGGGTGCTCCTGCCGGCAGGCCACACACCAGCTCGCCCATACATTCAGTAAAGTGACTTCACCACGCAGGTCTTCTAGCGAGGTTGTCAGCCCATCGTGCAAGCGAGTCGACGCAAAGTCCGGAGCAGCTTGATTCAGAAGTGGTGACTCAATCTCTGAAGGGTCAAGCTTGAGCCCCTGCGCCAAGACCCAGATCATGGCCCCGACCGCGATGATGGGTAAGCCCCACAGGTAGCGCATTACGCCAAGGCCTCCCGGGCAACCGTCGGCTGCGTGCGGCGTTGCCGATAGTAGCGTCGGTCCGACATGGCCAGAGCGCCGCCCAAGGCCATCAGCACGGCCCCACCCCACACCCAGCGCATGAGTGGTTTGTAGTACACCCGTAAACTCCAGCGATTGGCGCCCAGAGGTTCACCCAGCGATACATACAAATCGCGCAGTACACCGGCATCGACGGCCGATTCGGTCATGGGGTTATTCGGCTGCGAGTGATAAATGCGTTTTTCAGGACTAAGCGTTGCTATGAGCTTGCCGTCGCGCGCCACTTGAACCACACCGCGATCACCGACGTAGTTTGGGCCTTCAACCGGCCCCATCTGCATGAGGCTCCAGTCATAGCCGCCCATTTCCACCGTTTCACCCGGGGCTAAAGCAATATCGCGTTCATAATCTGCTGCCGATACTAAACCGACCCCTAAGGCGAACACGCCCAGGCCAAAGTGGGCCACAGTCATGCCCAGCCAAGAACGCGTCCAACCAGAGCCGCGACGTGCCCGCTGGATGATAGCCCATAGGGCCGCCACCAAAGTGAGCGCGCCACAAGCTAAGCCCAACCATGCACTCAGGCGAATGTCGCTGCGCGCACTGAGCATGAGCAACAGGCTGAGTATCAAAGCCATGGGTATGCAGACCGCTGCAGCGCGCCATAAGGCCGCTGCTCGGCCAGAGCGCCACGGAACGAAGAAGCCCGCCGCGCAGAGCACGAGTGCAGGCAGCATCAAGGGGACAAATGTCGCGTTGAACCAAGGTGGCCCTACCGATGGTTTGGGCAAGCCCATGGCATCTACGACTAAGGGGTATAAGGTGCCGAGCAAGACGCTCGCGGCCGCGACGGTCAGCAATAAATTGTTCAGCAGAAGTAAGCCTTCTTTGGAACCTAGCGATAACGGCCCCGGTGCCATTCGCACCGTATGACCACGCAGGGCAAATAGCAGCAGCGACAAGCCCACCGTCGCAGCGAAGAAGGCGAGGATGAAAACGCCGCGCGATGGATCTGAGGCAAAAGCATGCACCGAAACGAGTACACCTGAGCGGACTAAGAAGGTGCCAAGCAGGCTCAGTGAAAATGCCGCGATGGCCAGGAGTAAGGTCCAGCTCACTAGGTGTCCGCGCTTCTCGGTGACCGCCAAAGAGTGCATCAAGGCTGTACCAACCAACCAAGGCATGAAGGAGGCATTCTCTACCGGGTCCCAAAACCACCATCCGCCCCAGCCCAGCTCGTTATAGGCCCACCAGCTACCCAGTGCGATACCTAGGGTGAGAAACACCCATGCTGCATTTGTCCAGGGTCGCACCCAGCGAATCCAAGCGGCGTCCAGGCGCCCTTGCACCAGGGCGGTTACCGCAAAGGCAAAAGCAACGGAAAACCCTACGTAGCCCATGTAGAGCATCGGCGGGTGGAAAATCAGGCCGGGGTCTTGCAGCAGTGGATTGAGATCACGGCCCTGGGTAGGGACCGGAAAACCCCGCTCAAAGGGGTTGCTGGTACCGAGCATGAAAAGCATGAAGCCCAAGCCCACTGCGCCTAAGGTGGCCAATACGCCGGCGCTGACATCCAGGGCGCGCTGGCGCAGGGTCAGCGCTACGGCCATATTCCAGCCTGCCAACATCAGGGCCCATAGCAATAACGAACCCTCGTGGCCGCCCCAAGTCGCCGCCACACGGTAGTGCACGGGCAATAAGGTATTGGAATGATTGGCAACGTAGGCAATGCTGAAGTCGTTTTGGACAAACGCGGTGATCAGTACCGCGAAGGCTGCCGCCGTGACGGCAAACAAGGCATAAGCGGTCTGCGAAGCCGTATGGACCAATGCAGCATTGCGGCGCCAATAACCTAGGCTCGCTGTGAGCGCCTGGGTAGCGCACAGCACCAAGGCAAAGGCGAGCGCCAGATGACCGCTCGCGGCCAAGCCTGGAGTGCTCATAGCTTGGCCTCTTCTAGGCTTTTGAAGGGGGCACAGGAGTGTTGATTACCCTCCCCACCCAAGGCTTGGGCCAGCTCTGGGGGCATATAGTTTTCATCATGCTTGGCCAAAACTTCTTCGGCCTGAAACACACCCTCGCGGTAGAAGCCACTGGCGACGATGCCCTGACCTTCACGAAACAAATCGGGAAGAATCCCAGAAAAGGCCACAGGAACCGCGTGGTCACAATCGGCGAGCACGAACTCCACCTCAATTTCGCCTGGCGTACGATCCACGCTGCCTGGCACGACCAAACCACCAAAACGAATTCGGCTATCGGCAGATGGTGGTGTCGTGGTTAATTCTGTGGCGCTGTAAAAGTACATCAGGTTCTGTTCAAAAACCTGAGTGGCGACAACCACAATGGCGGTCACTCCGACGATGAGGCTGATCACCATGGCCATTCGTCTTTGACGACGCGTCATGTCCTTCTTCCTAGTTGCTGCCGTAGGCGTGTCACTGTGCGCTGGTGACGTTGCACTGAGGACCACGCCAGCCCCAGAAGCAAAGCGACAAACAAGCCCATGCTGGGCCACAAATATTTTGCGTAGCCCCCCATGGCGAGAAATTCAGTCACTGAGTCAAGACCTCCTGCACCCATCTTTGACGCCGTTCTCGCCATAAAATTCCCGCTCGCATGCGGATCAAAACCACCCACCCAAAAAACAGCATGCAGCCCAATGCAACTTGCAAAAGGGGCCACAGCATGGCCGCAGGCATAGCAGGTTTATCCAAGCGGGTAATGCTGGCTCCTTGGTGCAAGGTATTCCACCATTCCACCGAGTAATGCACCACGGGCACATTGATAACACCCACCACCGCGAGGATGGCGCAAGCGCGTGCGGCGGTACGCGCATCAGGCAGGGCTTGGTGCAAAGCCAGCACGCCCAGATATAAGAACAGCAGAATCAGTTGCGATGTGAGGCGCGCGTCCCAGACCCACCATGTGCCCCACATGGGTTTGCCCCAGAGCATGCCGGTTGCCAAGCTCACCGCTGTGAAGCCGGCGCCTACCAAGGCGGCCTCAGCAATGTAGACCTCAGCGACCTTCATCCGCCAAATCAACACGATGGCCCCGGCCACAGCCATGGAGGTGTAGATGAATAAGCTCATCCACGCTGCAGGAACATGGGCGTAGATGATGCGAAAGCCTTCGCCCTGCTGATAATCCGCGGGGGCTTGCCATAAAGCCCCGTAAAGCCCCCACACAATCAGTAGCAAGGCGGGCCAGCCAAACCACGGCAATGCACGCCCGGCAAAGCGGTAGAACGTGGGCGGAGAGCCCCAGCGATGGAAGGTGGTGGACAAGACGCTCATTCAGCAACCGCGTGTAAAGCCGCCGCTGACGCCAGTGGCGCTAGGCACATCGTCAGCAGGAGAAAACAGCCCAGCAAGTATAGCGGAGCTGTTGATTCTCCACCGTTTTGGGCGAGTTCGATGGCGCTGGCGCCAAACACCATGACTGGCACATAAAGCGGCAGTACCAACAAGGCTGAAAGCATAGCGCCCCCAGTCAGGTTGGCCGTGAGCGCTGCCGCAACGCTGCCTAATCCCACCAGTGCAGGCGTGCCTAAGGCCAAACTCAAGGCCGCAACGCCAGTTGCCTCGCTGGACAAGCCCAAACTGTATCCCACAAAAAGACTCGCTAGACACACAGGCAGCCCAGTGAAGCACCAGTGCACCAGTAGCTTGAGCCCTAAGAGCAATGGTAGCGGCCAGACCGAGGTGGCGACCTGCTCTAACCAACCGTCGCGGAGCTCCTGTCGAAACAAAGTTTCCAAGCCGAATACGCAGGCGAGCAGCGCAGCGGCCCAGAGGACGGCGGGTGCCATGACGACAAGGGTTTCATTACTGGGCTTAACCCCCAGTGGAAACAGGGCGCAAACAACGACAAACACGGCAACGCCCTGCATGGCCTCATATCGATTGCCCCAATAGTTGCGTAGCTCACGCCCCAAGATGGTCTTCAAGGCTGGGTGCTCCAGGCAAGCTGACGATCGATGTCGACCGATAGATCTTCATGGCTCACAACAACCACCGCAGTGCCCTCGTCTGCGGCCTGGCGCATGCGTCGCTGCCAGATCTGGCTTTTTTCACGGTCTAAGCCAGACAGGGGTTCATCCAGCAACCACAGGGCGGCACCACTGAGGTCTACCATGGCTAACTGTGTCCGTTTGCGTTGGCCGGTGGACAAATCGCCATATCGACGCTCTGCCCACCCGGGGTCCAGCCAAGCCTGTTTTAAGGGCGGCGGCGTATTCCCGCGCAGAGCGTGCAAATAATTCCAGTTTTGCAGGACTGGTAGATGGGCGGACCAACCGCTGCGCTCCCCTGCCCAAACAATGGGTGCTGGTGACTCATCTTTCCAGCTGCCGAACTCACGGCCACGCCATAGCCTGTGCCCTGAGTCTGGTGTGATCAGCCCAGCCAGAATGCGCAATAAGGTGGATTTGCCGTGTCCGTTCGGCCCGACAACTTGGAGCAGCTCCCCAGCATGCACATCCAGGCTCAGGCCGGCAAAGAGCTCTTTGTCGGCGCGTTCATGCCAAAGCTCCTGAACGCTGAGAATGGGTGTGGCAGCGGGCTCAATCACGCGTCGGCATAGCCGCGCTGGGATGACGCGCAGCGTCACCCGTAGGGCCTTGGCCATGGACGGCCAAGGTCAACCGGCACAAAGGTAAGGAATGACACCATGGTGCCCGGGGCCGGGCTCGACCACGCGGCAGGATAGCCGCGTTGGGATGACGCGCAGCGTCACCCGCAGGGCCTTGGCCATGGACGGCCAAGGTCAACCGGTACAGAGGTGAGGCATGACACCATGGTGCCCGGGGCCGGGCTCGAACCGGCACAGGGTTTCCCCCGAGGGATTTTAAGTCCCTTGCGTCTACCAATTTCGCCACCCGGGCCACGTTGTCATGAAATTCCGTGTCCGCCCCCAACGCGCACTCCTTGCGGAGCATTAATTCGAGTTGACCGAAATTATGGAGGCTAGGGCCGGAATCGAACCGGCGTCCACGGCTTTGCAGGCCGTTGTATAACCACTCTACCACCTAGCCTAGGTGCGCTTACAAAAAACCCCGGAGGACCGGGGCTTTGAGAAATCTTTTGGAGCGGGAAACCGGGTTCGAACCGGCGACCTCAACCTTGGCAAGGTTGCGCTCTACCAACTGAGCTATTCCCGCGCCGAAACCAGAATTATGGGGAAGTAGAGCGCCCCTGTCAACAGCTTTTAAGAAAAACTTCCTGGGTTTTTTTCACTCTCGCGAAACATTGGCCAAGCGACTTTCAAGTACATCGCCATGGACCATACCGTCAGTACGCTGGCAATGATTAAGAGTGCAAAGCCAATCTCGTATATCGGAATGGGGCCCAGATCATCTCGCCACAACATCATGGCAATGGCGGTCATTTGAAACCCAGTCTTCCACTTGCCCAGGGAGCGAACCCCTACCTCGGCCCGTCGGCCGAGTTCCGCCATCCATTCACGCAAAGCGCTGATGGTAATTTCACGGCCGATGATCACCCCCGCTGGAATGAGCACGGCCAAACTCGGGTCCTGCTGTACCAGAATGACCAATGCCGTGGCCACAATGAGTTTGTCTGCCACTGGGTCGAGAAAAGCACCAAAGGCAGACGCTTGATTGAGCCGGCGCGCTAAATACCCATCTAGCCAATCCGTAATGGCAGCCAAGATGAACACCATGGCGGCAGCGATGGTGTGCAATGGAAATGGAAGGTAATACAGCAAAGCCATTACCGGAATGGCGGCCACGCGCATCAGCGTGAGCTGGGTGGGGATGGTGAGCATTAGGCGCTCTTAGTCCGTGTCATGCAGCAAATCATACAGTCGCTGCGCTAATTTTTTGGATAAGCCGGGAACGCGTTGCAGATCATCGAGGCTGGCGCGGCGGACTTGGGCCATGCCGCCAAACTGTTTGAGCAACGCCGCGCGGCGCTTGGCGCCCAAGCCCGGAACATCTTCCAGTTCACTGCGGGTGCGTGTACGGGCTCGGGCCCCGCGGTGTCCGGCCAATGCGAAGCGGTGGGCCTCATCCCGAATTTGCTGAATGAGATGTAGCGCGGGGTCGTCAGCCGATAAGATCATGGGCTCACCCAGTTCAGGAAGATGCAGTTCTTCCTCCCCCGCCCGTCGCTCCGGGCCTTTGGAAATGCCAACGACGCGGACTTGTTCATCCAAATCCAAGTCTCTGAGAGCCTTGAGAGCAGCTTTGAGCTGGCCCTTGCCACCGTCGATGAACAGCACATCCGGCAAGGGGGCCTCGCCTTTAGCAAGGCGTTTATAGCGCCGGCTCACGGCCTGTTCGATGGCAGCGTAATCGTCGCCGGGAGTGATGTTCTCAATGCTGAAGCGGCGATATTGCGACTTTTCAGGTCCTTGGCTCCCAAACACCACACAGCTGGCCCGCGTGCCTTCACCTCGGGTATGACTGATGTCAAAGCATTCCATCCGCATGGGCAGAGTGCTGAGATCCAGACGTTGTTGCAAGGCGCTATAGCGCCCCTCCACAGTCTCGCGCTCGGCAAGTCTCGCCACTAAGGCCGAATGTAAGGACTCTTCGGTCATTTGCAGCAGGCTACGGCGCACGCCGCGAAGCTGTTTGTAATGGACCTTCACCGGTTTTTCAGCCTGGAGGCTGAGGACCCGACCAATACTGTCGGCTTCCGCCAAGGGTCTAGACAACACAATCTCGCGCGGCGGTTTGCGTTCTAGATAGTGCTGCACCACAAAGGAGGCCAAAATCTCGTCCAAGTCCGCCTCCCCGGTTTCCCTGGGGAAGTGACTGCGTGTGCCCAGACTACGCCCCCCGCGAACTGGCATCACAGCAACTGCTGCTAAACCGTGATGCCGACTCACCGCCAGGACGTCAAAGTCTCCTTTGCTGTCGGTGACCACCCGGCTTTCCTGTAACCGCCGCAGGGCCACGACGCGGTCCCGTAAATCCGCAGCCTGCTCAAAGCGCAGCTCTTGGGCAGCGGTTTGCATGCGCTCATTGAGAGCATGCACAACATGCTCCCCACGTCCGGACAGCAGGTCAATGGCGGCAGCAACATCAAGCTGATACTCGGCTGCTGAAATTTCACCCGTGCAAGGCGCGCTGCAGCGTTTGATTTGGTGCAACAAGCAGGGTCGGGAACGACTCCGAAAATCGCTATCCCGGCAGGTTCTCAGCCTAAAGGTTCGCTGCAAGGTGCCTACAGTTTCCTTGACCGCACTGCTGGAGGGATAAGGCCCAAAATAGGTATCCCCTTTGCGCTGCTTACCGCGGTGTAATCCAATGCGCGGCGTGGGCCCGCTACCGATGCGCAGCCAGGGGTAGGACTTATCGTCGCGGAAGAGGATGTTGTAGATGGGGCGCCGGGTCTTGATCAGCTCATGTTCAAGCATTAACGCTTGATCTTCTGAGGGCGTGATGGTGACCTCGACACGGGCAATCTTGCGCACCATCTGCGCGATACGGGCCGGTTTGGCGGTTGAGCTGAAATAACTGCTCACCCGATTCCGTAGGTTGCGCGCTTTGCCCACGTACAACACCCGGTCCTCGGCGTCGTACATGGTGTACACGCCGGGCTTGGTGGTCAGACTGCGTAGGAATGGGCCGGCGTCAAAACTCATTGGCGCTGATGAACATGAATTGTGGCCTGCACGGACAGGCCAATCTTTCGAGACAGGCGGCTTAGGCTTGCTCGTCTAATACGCCGTAGCGCATTGCCATCCGTGTCAGCTCAACATCGTTGGTCACACCGAGTTTTTCGAACAGACGGTAGCGATAGGTGCTGACGGTTTTGGGCGACAAGCAGAGGGCATCAGAGATCACTTGGTTGCTTTGACCTTGAGTGACCATCAGCATCACCTGCATTTCGCGCTGGGACAGCCGATCGAAGGGCGAGCTCTTGGGGTCATGCCCCTGGATGAAGCTGGCTGCGAGGTTGGCAGCCACACTAGAAGCCACATACACCCCGCCTTGTGCGACGCGGCGAATAGCAGATACCACCTCGTCGGCCGCTGCATCTTTGCTGATGTAGCCGCGGGCGCCGGCACCGAGTAGGCGACTCGGCCAGGGCTCTTCTACGTACATGGATACGGCAATGATCTTGATTTCGGGCTGTCGCGCCAAAATTCGCCGCGTGGCCTCCAATCCGCCAATCCCTGGCATGTTGACGTCCATGAGCATCACATCGGGCTCGTGGCGACGCGCCAGCTCTACGGCGTCTTCGCCGTTATCCGCCTCAGCAACGACTTCGATGCCTGGGGTGTCGGTGAGAACGCGCTTCAGCCCCGCCCGCACCAAGCGGTGATCATCACAGAGAATAAGGCGAATCATTTGCATGGCTTGATTTTAGCCTGATTGCTGCTTCGGCAGGCAATAGCTTTGCGGTCGGCGCCCAGTGTAGGACTAGTGATCGCCGCCCAGATCCTCTTCTAGCACATATTCGGGGCCGCCACGGCAACACTGTTAGTCTGCGGTCTTTACTCACTTCGACCGCACTTCGGTCGCCATACAGACGTGACAGGCAACCACCCAGCACGGCAGAAATTTCGGCGGCAGGCGCAGCGCCCTCAAGCGCAGGTCCTTCTACTGCATAAGCCCTACGGAGTGCTGAGCCAGTTCTCCGGCGCACCCCTAGAGCAAACTTTGGCGCAGTTTGGTTTGCCCGAGTCCGTTTATGCCGCAGGTCGCCTCGATAAAGATAGTGAGGGGCTGCTGGTACTGACCAATGACGGCAAGCTGCAAACCCGCATGGCGCATCCTCGGCATAAGTGGGCCAAGAGCTATTGGGTTCAGGTCGAAGGGGCTGTAGAAGACTCGGCCCTGGCAGAGTTGGTGGAGGGAGTACAGCTTAAAGATGGGCCGGCCAAGGCTCTGGTAGCGCAGCGACTCGCCGACCCAAACTGGCCGCCACGCCAGCCTCCTATTCGTGAGCGTAAGAACATACCCACAACGTGGCTACGCATCGACATTAACGAAGGCAGAAACCGTCAAGTCCGGCGCATGACGGCCGCCATTGGTCACCCTACCCTGCGTCTGATTCGGACGCGTGTTGGACCATTAGAGCTTGGTTCCCTCGCCCTGGGACAGTGGATTCGACTGCCTCCTACGAATGTGGCGAGACTGAGCCAGTGGCGCCCTTAAGCGACACCAGTTCCATCTTAATGCGCGTCATGACCCCTGCCCGCATGCGCAAGCCGCTGTTTAACCGGTATAGGCCTGGGTTGTTGTCACAATGCCGTCCTCGTCGGCATAAAGCCAGTGTCCAGGGCCAATTCGCAAATCTGCGAAACTCAAATCCACGTCAAACTCACCGCTATTGCGCTTGACGCTTTTTCGAGGATGGGTGCCCATGGCCATCACGCCCACGGCTTGCGCTCCCAGTTCCACGGCATCACGCACATAGCCGTAGACGACGATTCCTGCCCACCCGTTATCGACAGCGAGTTGGCCGAGGTTTCCACCAACCAAGGCGCAGCGCGGAGAAGCGCCACCGTCTACCACCAACACTCGCCCCTCACCCGGTGTTTCAAGGATCTCGCGAACTTTGGTGTTGTCTTCAAAAACTTTGAGCGTTTTGATCGGGCCATGAAAGCGGGTGCGGCCGCCGAAGTGACGAAAAATCGGCGCTGCGACTTGGGCGTCTTGGCCTAGCGCATCTGCGATATCGGTGGTGGCGTGAGTCATAGGTGCTCCGTTTTGGCAATCAATGGAATGACCAAACTCAAGATGGTCAGGCCGAGAAAGGTGATGAGAGTCCAGGCGGGAATCGAGAGGCCTAAGAATGAGGCTTCAATGATGGCGCAGTTGCCGTCCCCCCGCAGGACGGTCGCTACAACTTCTTGCCATGGTGCAATGTCTAGCAGGTAGTCCAAAGAGGGCCCACAAGCCGGCACCTGATCCTCCGGCAGCCCCTGCAGCCATACATGACGGCCAGCAATGGCGGCGCCAACGGCAGCCGCGAGCGCGCCCGCCGCCGCGTAGAAGCCTCGCATCACAGCGTTTGCAGGGTTATGCACGCAGGCGGTGAGCCACACCATACCCAGGCTGATCATGGCGATGCGTTGGAAGACGCACATTGGGCAGGGCTCGAGCTCCAGACCATGTTGGAGATAGAGGGCCCAGGCCATGGCCAGCAAAGGGAATAACCAGCCAAATAAGCTGGCTTGGCGAAATGTCAGTGTGGGCATGATGTGTTGCGGTTGGCCGAAACGATGGAGGATTGAGCTGTCCAGTCTAAGCAAAGTGATTGTAGGCGCGCTGCTTCTACCGTCGACGCAGGACAATGCCAGACGGCCGTTGGAAGACGGTTTCGGTATCCTAGGCGCCCCTGAATCGATGTTCATTACGCTGGACTGGAACCGCTATGCGTTTGTCTGCTCTCACCGCTTTATCTCCAATAGACGGCCGCTATGCCGATAAAACCTGGGGTCTGCGCGAAGTATTTTCCGAGTATGGGCTAATTCGCTACCGCCTCCGAGTAGAGCTACGCTGGCTGCAGGCTTTGGCGCAAGAGGCGCAAATTGCGGAAATCCCTGCGCTGGATGCATCAGTGCAAGCGCAGATCGAGGATATCTTCGAGCAGTTTTCCATGGCCGATGCGCAGCGCGTGAAGGCCATCGAAGATACAACCAACCACGATGTGAAGGCTGTTGAATACTTCTTGAAAGAGAAGCTCAAGGCCATTCCTGAGGTGAGTGACTACACCGAGTTCACACATTTCGCCTGTACTTCTGAAGACATCAACAATCTGGCTTATGCCCAGATGCTCACGCGGGCGCGTGAGGATTACCTGCTCCCCAAACTGGACGACCTCATCGCCAAGATCCGCGAGCTGGCTCTGAGTTTGGCGGATGTTCCATTGCTGTCGCGCACGCATGGCCAGCCCGCTTCTCCCTCCACGATGGGGAAGGAGCTCGGCGTCTTCGTACATCGCCTAGGACGCCAGCGCGAGCAACTGGCAAATGTCCAGATTCTCGGCAAGCTCAATGGAGCGACCGGCAACTTCAACGCGCACATGACGGCCTACCCCGAAGTCGATTGGCAGGCCTTGTCGGGGCGCGTTATCGAAGGCCTAGGTTTGGAGCTGAGTCCATGCACCACGCAGATCGAGCCCCATGACTACGTGGCTGAGTATTTCGCGGTGTTGGTCCGTGTGAACACCATCCTGATAGACATGGCGCGAGACATCTGGGGCTACATTTCCCTGGGTTATTTCAAGCAAAAAACTGTGGCCGGCGAGGTAGGCTCCAGCACCATGCCGCACAAGGTCAATCCGATTGACTTTGAGAACGCCGAGGGCAACCTGGGAATTGCTAACGCGCTGATGCAGCATCTGATCGAAAAGCTGCCCATTTCTCGTTGGCAGCGTGACTTAACCGATAGCACCGTGCAGCGTAACCTGGGTGTGGGTATCGCCCACATGGCCATCTCCTTCCAGGCTTTGGAGAAGGGTTTGGGCAAGTTGGAGGTGAATGCAGCCAGCATGTTGGCTGACCTGGATGGCAACTGGGAAGTTCTAGGCGAAGCGATTCAAACAGTCATGCGCCGTTACAACATTCCCGAGCCATACGAAAAGCTCAAGGAACTCACTCGCGGTAAGCGCATCAATGCCGAAGACCTCGCCGTTTTTGTCGATGGTTTGGACCTCCCGCCGGCTGTTAAGGTGGAGCTCAAAGCGCTGCGCCCTGAAACCTATGTGGGTAACGCTGCCGAACAGGCCCGCGCGCTATGAGCCTTACGGTTGCTCAAGCCATTGAAGCGCGTCGGTCGGTTAAGTACTTCGACTCAGACTATCGCCTTGATTCGGCCGAAGAATCGGCACTGAAGGCGGCAGCTCGGCTGTCGCCCACCGCATTTAACATCCAGAACGGACGCTATGTGCTGGTGCGTGATCCACAAATTAAGGCCGACATCCGCAAGGCGGCCTGGGATCAACCACAGGTTTCGGAGTGCTCTTTGCTCATGGTGCTCTGCTACGACCTGATGGCATGGGATCGCGATCCGCAGCGTTATTGGCGGAATACGCCAGAGCATGTCGCCACACAGATGGTGTCGGAGATTCGTGATTTTTATCGCGATGACGAGACTTTGCAGCGTGATGAAGGCATGCGTAGCTGTGGCATTGCAGCCGGCGCCATCATGCTTCAGGCCCGTGCTCTAGGACTAGATACCTGCGCTATGGACGGTTTCGATTTCAAGCGGGTCGGGCATTTGATCGGATTGCCCGCTGACCATGAAATATGCCTGATGATCGCCATAGGCAAGGCTGTCCAGCCACCACATCCACGCCCAGGACTGGTGGAGCCGGAAGACATCTTCTTCGACGACGGATTCGCCTAGCCAGCCAGCTGCTACGCGCTGGCTAATGATCTGGCTTCGGGGCTCATCAAGATGAGCCCCGAAGCCTTAGCAGTATCCTGCGTATCGTTAAACGGTCTGTTAAGAACTTTTGAGCTGTGCACGCAACACATCGGGCACAGGTGCGGGCTTTTGCTTGGCATAGTCGAACCACACCAAGACCGCGCGCACGTCTGCTACTGCCTGCGCTTCACCCGCCCTAAAGATGGGGGTGATCAAATCCAAGGAGCTGCGCCCGACGCGGGTAATAGCGACGCCGATGTCGAGCTTCGCTGGGTAAACCACCTGCTCATGGAATGCGCAGCCAATGTCGGCCAGAATCGGGCCTTCGCCTTCAGCGAAGACCGAGCCCCCCGCCCCAAACAACTCCTCAAAGTAACGCAGCCTGGCACTTTCGGAATAGCGAAAATATTCGCAGTTGTTGATATGCCCGAGCGCGTCCATGTCGCCCCAGCGGACGTCTAGCTCGCAGGTCCATAGGCCGGGATCGCGTTCGCTTCGTGATTGGCGCATGAGGGTTTGTCCTTAGGCTTGAATATTGGCCAGACCCAGTACATCTGGCATGTCATAGAGTCCGGAGGATTGTTGGGTTGCCCAGCGCGCTGCACGCAGAGCACCTTGGGCAAAATTAGCTCTGGAGGTGGCGCGGTGACGGATTTCCACCTGTTCTCCTTCACACGCAAGTAGCACCGTATGGTCACCGACAATGTCGCCAGCGCGTATGGTCGAAAAGCCAATTGCGCGTGGTGGTCGAGGGCCGGTTTGCCCTACACGAGAGTACACGGCATCGGCGTCTAAGCTGCGCCCTGTGACCTCAGCCGCGGCCCGGCCGAGTCTTAGGGCGGTCCCACTGGGAGCGTCTACCTTGTGCCGATGGTGCGCCTCGATGACCTCGATGTCGGCATCCTGATCCAAAACCTTGGCGGCGAGCTCGGTAAGGCGAATACACACATTCACACCGATACTGAAGTTAGCCGCCTGAACCACGGCCGCCTGTTGGCTGTAATCGTTTAGCCGTTGTTGCTGGGCGGGATTCATGCCGGTGGTCCCAGTGACCAGGGGTTTGGGTTTGAGAGTCAGCGCTTCAAGGGCGTCTAGCGTGCCCTCCGGGCGAGTGAAATCCACCACAACGTCGGCTTTGGCAAAGGCCGCAGGCAAGTCCGCACGTACGCTCACGCCGCAGGGTGCGCGCCCGGCCAGTGCCCCAGCGTCTTGGCCCAGTACGCTGGAGCTTTCGGATTCGGTGGCAGCGACTAAATCCAGAGCGTCGCTGTCTAGAATGAGCCCGACCAAAGCTCGGCCCATGCGGCCTCCAGCGCCGTGGATGGCGATTGCTAGTGCAGTCATTTCATGTGCTCTTCAATGAACTCTTTGGCTTTGTCGAACCAGGAGCGTGATTGCGGATTATGAGGGTTGTCTTGACCACCTAAAGACTCCCCAAATGCGCGCAGCAACTCACGTTGTTTGCGGTTGAGGTTCACTGGAGTCTCTACACTAATCTGACAGAGAAGATCGCCTTGAGGTCCACCGCGAACCGGTTTGACGCCTTCGCCGCGCAGGCGCAGGATCGCTCCGCTTTGCGTTTCTGGGGGAATCTTCAGGGTGCTTTTACCGCCCAGTGTGGGGACATCTAATTCGCCGCCCAATGCCGCCGTCACGATATCTACCGGCACTTGGCAGTACAGATGGTTGTCTTGGCGTTCAAAGAAGTGATGGGGTTCCACTTCAATTTGGACGTACAGATCCCCGGCCATGGCTCCGGATTGACCCAACTCACCTTCTCCGGAGAGGCGAATACGATCGCCGGTATCGACACCCGGTGGAATGGTGACTTTAAGCGTTTTGTCCTTGCGCTTTTGGCCGCTACCACGACAATCCGGACAAGGCTCTTCAATGATCTGACCCCGACCACGGCATTGCGGGCAGGTTTGGCTCACTGACAGGAAACCTTGGTTGATGCGCACCTGACCTGCGCCTCTACAGGTGGGGCAGGTTGTGGGCTGGGTGCCGGGCTTGGCGCCACTGCCATCACAGGTGTCGCAGTCCACGGCCTGCGGAATTTTGATCTCTACTTCCGTGCCGCGTACGGCATCTTCTAAGGAGATGTTGAGGTTGTAGCGTAAGTCCGAACCGCGCCGCGGGCCGCGCCGGGCACCGCCGGTGAAAATGTCCGAGAAAATATCACCAAAGATGTCGCCGAAGCCGCCAAACCCACCATCGCCTCCGCCGCCTGCACCCTTCAGGCCTTCGTGGCCGTAGCGGTCATACACCTCACGCTTTTGTTCATCCGATAGCACTTCGTAAGCTTCGGAGGCTTCCTTGAAACGCTCTTCGGCCTGCGCGTCGTCCGGATTGCGATCCGGATGGTACTTCATGGCCAAGCGCCGGTAGGCTTTCTTGATGGTGGCGAGGTCGGCGTCACGGCCGACAGCCAAAACCTCGTAATAGTCGCGTTTGCTCATGGGGCCTATTCAATGACAAGGGCGCGACCATGAATGTGCTCATCTCGCGCCCTGATTGGGACCATGCCGCTGTGGAGCGACATCGTTAGCAGGAATGCTGCCTTAGCTTGGCGTGCGCTCCGGGGCGATTGTCGCCCCGGAGCGCGGGCTCAAGCGGTGTTCAGCTTACTTCTTATCGTCGTCTTTGACTTCTTCAAACTCGGCGTCGACTACATCTTCGGACTCAGCCTGGGCGGCCTCACCTTCGGCGCCGCCTGCAGCCTGCTCGGCGTAGGCTTTTTCGGCTAACTTCGCCGAGGCCGCCGCCAGCTCTTGCGTCTTGCTGTCGATGGCCTCTTTGTCGCTACCTTCCATGGCCTCACGCAGCGCCTTGATCGCGTCTTCGATCGCCGATTTCTCGCCAGCTTCGACTTTGTCGCCCAAGTCAGTCAGCGACTTCTCCACGCCGTGGATCATGCCTTCGGCCTGATTCTTGGCATCGACCAACTCACGGAACAAACGGTCTTCTTCCGCATGCTCTTCGGCATCCTTGACCATCTTTTCGATTTCGTCATCGGATAGACCGGACGAAGCCTGAATGACAATCTTCTGCTCTTTACCAGTGGCTTTGTCTTTGGCCGACACATTCAAGATGCCATTGGCATCAATGTCGAAGGTCACTTCAATCTGTGGCGTGCCACGTGGTGCTGAAGGGATGCCGGTCAGATCGAACTTTCCTAAGCTCTTGTTGCCGCCAGCTTGCTCACGCTCACCTTGCAGCACGTGTACGGTCACCGCGCCTTGGTTGTCTTCAGCGGTGGTGAAGGTTTCGGTTTTGCGGGTGGGAATGGTGGTGTTTTTCTCGATGAGCTTGGTCATCCGTCCGCCCAGAGTTTCGATACCCAGACTCAACGGAGTGACGTCAAGCAGCAGCACGTCCTTCACATCGCCCGACAGCACCGCCCCTTGGATCGCGGCGCCTACGGCCACGGCCTCATCAGGGTTGACGTCTTTACGCGGGTCTTTGCCAAAGAAGTTTTTGACGGCATCCTGCACTTTGGGCATGCGCGTTTGCCCACCCACCAAAATCACTTCATCAATTTCGCCCGCACTCATGCCGGCGTCTTTGAGGGCGACTTTGCAAGGCTCGATCGTGCGTTGGACCAAATCGTCGACCAAGGCCTCCAGCTTGGCACGGGACAGCTTCAGTGTCAGGTGCTTGGGCCCTGAGGCATCGGCCGTGATGTAGGGCAGATTGATTTCCGTTTGCGAGGTTGAGGACAACTCAATCTTGGCTTTCTCCGCCGCTTCTTTGAGACGCTGCATCGCCAAGGCGTCTCCCCGCAAGTCAACGCCCTGCTCTTTTTTGAACTCGTCGGCGATGTATTCGATGACGCGCATGTCGAAGTCTTCACCACCGAGGAAGGTATCCCCGTTGGTGGACAACACTTCGAACTGCTTCTCGCCATCAATATCGGCAATTTCGATAATGGAGACGTCGAAAGTACCGCCGCCAAGGTCATAAACAGCGATCTTGCGATCGCCTTTGGCCTTATCCAATCCGTAGGCCAAGGCCGCAGCCGTGGGCTCATTGATGATGCGCTTGACTTCGAGGCCAGCGATGCGACCCGCATCCTTTGTGGCCTGGCGCTGGGAGTCATTAAAGTAAGCTGGCACCGTAATCACGGCGCTGTCGACCTTTTCACCCAGATAATCTTCGGCGGCCTGCTTCATCTTGCGCAGAATTTGCGCGGACACTTCCGGCGCCGACATCTTCTTGTCGTTGACTTCGACCCAGGCATCACCGTTGTCGGCCTTGACGATTTTGTAGGGCACCATTTTGATGTCCTTTTGCACCACATCGTCTTCAAAGCGGCGACCAATAAGGCGCTTGATCGCGAACAAGGTGTTTTTGGGGTTGGTCACCGCTTGGCGCTTGGCTGGGCGACCGACCAAAGTTTCTGAGTCGTCGGTGAAGGCGATGACGGATGGGGTTGTACGCTCGCCTTCTGCGTTTTCCAGCACCCGAGGGGTGTCGCCGTCAAGTAGCGCCACACAGCTGTTGGTGGTGCCGAGGTCAATACCGATGGTCTTGGCCATGAAATTCTCCAATTTATGGTTGAACGCGACCGAAGCGGCGCGTTAATAAGCTTGCAAGTGTTTGTAGGGGTGCTTAGAGCAAATTCAAGATGCGTTGCCGTCTGCGGGTGCCTGGGCAACCACAACCATGGCCGGGCGCAGCACGCGCTCGTGCAAGAGATAGCCCTTCTGCACCACATTGAGCACAGTGTTCGGTGCAACCTCGGCGTTGGGGACAGCGGACATGGCCTCATGTTTGGCCGGATCAAAACTCTCGCCCTCGGGGTTAAGCACTTCGATACCGTGGCGACCGAGTGTTTCTCGCAGCATCTTGGCGGTGAGTTGCATGCCTTCTAGCAGGGCCTTGGCTCCGCCTTCCGCGGGCTGATCTTGCTCAGCCGACTGCAGCCCCAGGTCTAGGCTGTCCATCACCGCGATAAGGTCTCGGCTGAATTTCTCCAGAGCAAAACGTCGTGCTTGATCAACGTCCCGTTCAGCCCGCTTTCGAATGTTGTCCTGCTCTGCGGTTGCCCGCAAAAAGCGTTGCCAATTGTCCTCAGCCTTGGCCTGGGCTTCTTCCAGTGCTTTGCTGAGGTTGTCGACCGATACTTCCACAGTGGAGTCTGCACCGGCTTCGGTGCTGGCTTGGTCGGCTTGCGCTGACTCGGGCGGCTGAGACGCCGCGTCTTTATTGCTTTCCGTCACGAGAGAGGATCCCTAATGGCCACCAAAGGGCCTCAGATGGGGTTGAGATCCTGCGGATTCAAGTGTTCACCCAAGGCTTTAGCCGTAGCCTGGACTAAAGGGATGGCGCTGGCGTAATTCATGCGCATAGGACCAACGACACCGACTACCCCTAAGTGCTGATCGTCCACCGCGTAGGGGACGGCAATGACGCCACACCCTGCGAGTAGGTCCAAACCAGATTCCGCGCCCAAAAAGATCCGCATATCCCCAGCTTGAAGGCAATGACTGAATAGCTCCATCCATTGCTGTTTTTCGTCCAGGGCATCAAAAAGCTGTCGCAGCCGGTCGGGGTCAGCCAAATCTTGATGCTGCGCAAGGCGGCGGTCACCAGCAATGCGTAGACGTGGCTCGGGGCGCGCGAGGTCGTCGAGCACCGCGACCACCTCACCAAGGGCTTGATGGATCGCTTGATGAGAATGGCGTAAATCCTGGCGCAGACGCTGATGAATACTATCTAGGCGCAAACCAGCAAAGCGTTCGCTGAGCTGACGGGCAATGAGCGTTAAACGCTCGGCGCTGATCTCCTCCGCCAATTCGAAGATGCGGTTCTCGACTTCGCCAGGCTCGAAGACCAAGATCGCAAGCACGCGTCGGGGTTGTAAGCGAATGAACTCAACCTGACGTAGCACCCGCTGAGTGCGTTGCGGCAAGCTAACAATAGCAGCGACCTGGCTGAGGTCTGCCAGAGTTTCAGCGGCCACCTTGCCGGCTTCCCGGCCGCGTCTTAACTGGTCCTGTAGTTGTCGGCGGAGTTGGAGCTCAGCCTGCGCGGATAGCGGAGCAGGCACAAAGATCCTTTCCAAAAATAAGCGCATACCGTCCGCGGTTGGTGCGCGCCCGGCACTGGTGTGCGCCGCATGTAGCAAGCCCATGGCTTCGAGGTCGGCAAGCACACTGCGGATCGTTGCGGGGCTCATCCGCATACCCGGCATCTGCGCCAAGGTTTTGGAGCCTACGGCATCTCCATCCACCAGATAACGCTCGACCACCAGCTTCAGAATGAGGCTGGCACGCAGGTCTAAATCAAGGCCATCACGGGGTTTGTGCGTTTTCACATGAGGGAAGATAGGGGCAGCAGGTGCGGAAAACAAGCTCAGATCATCCCTCTGATCTGGCTCCATGTTCTGCCATCAGGCGTCTACGTTGATAGCGGCCACTCGGGCGAGCCTGGCCCACTGAGGCCTTAGAGGTTCAGACTAAGCATGCCCAACATGTGGCCCCAGTCATGTGCGCATCCGCTATGCTGACTGCGCTTTTCTACAGAAGTCGACGCGGGGATGTTAGATCAGGCAGCTGGGGATCAAGGCTTTACCCGATGCGGGATCGTCGTGAAGGAAGATGCGCGCGGCGCGGCGGAGACCTTGGCCGCGTTGGTCGAGGGACTACAGGCGGTGAATGTCCCCGCTGTGGTTGATAAACGGACTGCAGAAGCATTCACTACGAACCTGGCGAGTGTGCCGCTGGAAGAGATGGGCGCCCACTGCGACCTGATGATTGTCGTCGGTGGCGATGGCACCTTGCTACGTGCCAGCCGCGTCGTTTTGGCTGATGATCTGCCGGTGCTTGGGATCAACCTGGGGCGCTTAGGCTTCATGGTGGATATCGCACCCAAAGCAGCAGTAGAAACCTTGCAGGAGATTCTTCAGGGCCGGTATCGGGAAGAACATCGTTTCGTATTGCAGGCCAGCTTGGACGATGTAGACCTGGGAGTGGCGATCAACGACGTGGTGATCCGTCATCCGGAACCCGTTTCCATGTTGGAGTACGTCACCTACGCTGATGGTCGCTTAATTAGTCACCATCGCGCCGATGGATTGATTATCACCACGCCCACAGGATCTACGGCCTATGCTTTGTCCGCCAATGGCCCCATGCTTCATCCGGCGACCCAGGCTTTGGGCCTAGTACCCATTTGCCCGCATACGCTGAGCGATCGTCCTTTGGTTCTTCCGGCAGATAGCGTGATTGAGTTCCGCTTGGTGGCGCCTAGCGACCAAGCCATTATCACCCTGGACGGCACTGACAAGATCAACCTTGGTTTGGGCGCGCGTTTAGGCGTGTCCCGGGCGGAAAAGCCCCTGCGCCTTATTCATCCCATTGACTACGATTGGTATGGCATTCTGCGCTCCAAGCTCAGCTGGGGCCGAGAGAAGCCACCTTTATAAGTCCGTGCTCAACTCATTACGCATTGCAAACTTCGCCACTGTGGACCAACTGGCGATGGACTTCGGGCCTGGACTCACTGCTTTAACAGGAGAGACCGGGGCCGGAAAATCCATCTTATTTGACGCCTTAGACTTGCTGTTTGGGGCCCGCGCCGACAGTGGTATGGTGCGCTCCGGCTGCGATCGCACCGAGCTGCAGGCTGATATCAGCTTGAGTGCGCAGTCGCCAGCTCGGGTTTGGCTGGCAGACAACGGCCTGGACGACCCGGATACGCCCGATGGCTTATTGGTCCGCAGGCTGATTAAAGCGGATGGGGGTTCGCGGGCCTGGATTAACGGCGTGAAGGTCACGGTATCGCAGCTGCGAGAGCTTGCGGACTTGGTGTTAGACATTCATGGTCAGCACGCGCATCAGGCTCTGCTGCGGGCGACCCACCAACGCGATTTTCTGGACGCCTTTGGCCAACTCACAAGCCAGCGTGAGGCGGTGAAGCTGGCCTACCGGCACTGGCAAGGCCTGCGCCGCGAACGTGAACGGCGCGCCAGTGAGGGTTTTGGTGATCCGGCAGAATTGGACTTGGCCCGGTATCAGCTAGCCGAGTTGGAGGAATTAGCCCCAGCGGAAGACGAGCTTGAGCGTTTGAATCAAGACTTCCTGCGGCTGAGCCGCGTAGATGAAAGTCGCGCGGATTGCGCCTACATCGCCCAAGCCTTAACGGCTGATGGCGGCGTTGAGGACTTGCTTGGCGCGCTGCTTCGGCGTGCCGATGCCCTGCAGGAGTCAGACAGCAGCCTCGCGTCCATCAGCGAGCAGCTCACTTTGGCGATGGAGGCGGCGCAGCAGGCCCGCCGTGAAAGCGAGCATGCGGCCGAAGCTATGGAGTCCGACCCGGAAACCCTGGCCCAGATTAGTCAGCGCCTAGAACTCTGGGAGGATCTTGCGCGTAAGCATCGCGTGTCCGGGGGCGAGCTGCCTGCGCATTGGTCCAGTCTGGCAGCCAGAGTGCAGCAGGCAGATCAGGATGCGCAGGGCTTAGAAGCCCTGGATGCTGAGATTCAGGCTGCCCAGGCGGCCTACGCCCAAGCCGCCCAGGCTTTAAGCCAAGCGCGAGAACAGGCCGCCTTGGGCTTGGCCGAGGCCTTAGGCCAGCGCTTGCCGGCCCTGGGACTGCCGCATGCGCAGCTACAGATTGAGGTCAAAACTCAGGAGAGCGCGCCAGCGGTGCACGGTTGGAACCAGGTTCAATTCCTGGTGAGCATGAACCCGGGGCAGCCACCGCAGCCTTTGGCCAAGGTGGCCTCCGGGGGGGAACTCGCGCGGATCAGCCTGGCAGTGGCCGTGAGCGCCCAGATGGCGGTCAACATTCCCATACTGCTGTTCGACGAGGTCGATGTTGGCGTGGGTGGTGCGATTGCCGAAGCTATCGGTGAGCACCTCGCGGACCTAGCGCGCGATAATCAAGTGCTATGTGTGACCCATCAGCCGCAGGTTGCAGCATTGGCAACGACTCATATCTATGTCGATAAACATGTTGAGCAGGGCCAAACCTTTAGCCGGCTGCGCCAGCTGGATTTAGACGCACGTGTGGACGAGCTCAGCCGTATGGCTGGCGGCCGCAACATTACTGAGCAGACGCGCGCGCATGCGCGCGCCATGTTGGGTTTAGAAACTCAAGCCGACTGAGGTCTGCCCTGCAGCTGCCCGGCGGGGTGCTAGGAAGCGGCCCTTAGCGCTCAGTGAGCGCGGTCACTGGTGGGGATATCGTCGCCGCCACAGTCCGTCCGTTGGCATTCTCCATACAACACCAAACTGTGGTCATGAAGTTTGAAGCCATGTTCAGCGCTGATGTCGCGTTGGCGCTTCTCAATAACCTCATCAAAGAACTCTACGACCTTGCCGCAGCGTGTACATACAATGTGGTCATGATGTTCTCCGTCATCCAGCTCGAAGACCGCCTGCCCACCATCGAAATTATGGCGTGTGACTAAGCCTGCGGCCTCGAATTGCGTGAGAACGCGGTAGACGGTCGCCAGTCCAATCTTTTCCTCTCCCAAGCCCATGAGCTCCCGATACACATCTTCAGCACTCAAATGGCGCGAGCTCTCTCGCTCGAGGATTTCGAGAATTTTGAGGCGGGGTAAGGTGACCTTGAGCCCTGCGCGACGCAAGTCCTTGGATTCCATGGGCACTGTGCTGTTCGTGATTCGGTAAACTCTTATTATCCCGCTTTATGGAACGACGCGCACCCATGCGACTGCTTTTGCTCTTTAGCCTACTCTTATCCGCCTGCTCGACCTTTAGGGTGACAATCCACCAGGGCAATGTGGTGCAAGAGGAAAAGCTCGCCCAACTCCAGCCCGGCATGACACCGGTGCAAGTGGAATACCTGCTTGGTACTCCTATGCTGCGCAGTGAAATTACCCCCCATCGTTGGGACTACGTTCTGCGGATCACGCGCGGCGAAGAGACGCTGCGCGACAGGCGCATCACTGTTTACTTTGCGGATGGTGTCGTCAGCCGAATTGAAGACACGGCAGACACCGCTGAGGAGACACCTGCAGAGGTCGCCGCTTAACCAGGATGCCCTGGGCCCAGGCTCTGTCTGAATCACTTTTTGTTGAGCCGGTTTTTTGCGCGTCGGCGCCGCGCCTCTTTGGGGTCGGCGATGAGGGGGCGATAAACCTCTACGCGATCGCCAGAGCGCAGCCGTTGGTCGAGTGTGCAGGGTTTGCCCCAGATGCCCACTTGCAGCGGGCGCGGTAGTCCTTGCGGTACCTGCTTTTCCAAGCCGCTAGCGCGAATCGCCTCCGCCACGGTGGCGCCTTCTGCGAGCACAAGAGCCAGCAGCCATTGCCGCTCGGGCAGCGCATAGGCGACCTCAACGCAGATGTCTGAAGATGGACGATTCACGACTGTGTGCCGGAGGAGATCTTTGCCAAGCCGTAGTTTAGTGCTTCGCGAATAAACTCAGCTGCCAAAAGTCGGCCATGCGCTGTGCCCAACCACTGCCGATGAGAATCCATATAAGCAACGCGCTGCGCAGCACGTAGCGCCAGTACAGGTAGCGCAAGCCGGCGAGCAGCCAGGAACCTGGTTGTGCCCATACCAAGGCTGCAGGTGGAAGGCTACGAACCATGGCACTGAGCATGAGGACTGCGAGTAGCGGGATCGCCCAGTTTTGCAGGTGGGCGCTGAGCTGCATGGACCATGGGGCAGCGCCGCGGTAGTCCAGAGCATGCTCCAGGAGTAAACGCAGAGAAAACAAAAAACCGACTGCCGCAATTCCAAGTAAAGGCCAGCCAGCAGCCCCACCAAAGCGGTGGTAAAGCCATTGCCGCCATGGAAGAAACAGCAGACGGGCGCCCAGAATCAATACCAGAGCGATGGTTCCAATACCAAGCCAACTCCATCCTTGCGCCCAGTGCGTCCAACTATGTAGCAGCCAGGACAAGCCCTGCTGCTCGTTTAGTGTCTCCCACCAATGCTGAGTCCAGCCTACTAAGGCTAGCGTCCATAGGGCTTGACCGATCACCAAGGCCCAGGGCCAGCTCCACCCAGACTGGGTGACATCGCTCCAAGGCAAATAGGGCTGGACTCGAATGGCGTAGTAAATGCCCAGGCCCAGGAGACTGGAGAGCATGCCGTATTGCATGCCGCAAAAAATGGCTGGGATGTTCAGCGGCTGCTCCAGCCATGGCACCGGGTGTAGAGCCAAAGTCGCAAGCCCAATGATCAGGATGCTGCCCAGCCATAATGCGAGAGCGATGCCTAGTAGCTGGATCAGACCTAGACGGGGAACGGGGGTGCTAGCCAGACACCAAACCAAGAAGAGGACCAAGGCCATATGGCCCAATGTCGGGTCTGCTGCCGCCATTGCTGCAGCTGTATCCGTGCTCAGGCTCAAGGCCGCCGCTGCCAACATCAGACTGCACAAAAGTAACAGCAGCATGAGTGCCGCCCCCGTCACCCATAGCCAAATCGGGCGCATATGGCGCATGCGCATACCATCAGCCGCAGCCACAACCCAAGGTCGACCGGCGAGACGAAAAGCGGCCTCCTCGGCTTGATAGGCGGGCTGAGTGAAGAGCAGCAAAGCAGCTAAGTAGCCCCATAGAACACCGGGCCCTTGCGTGTGGATGGCTGGCGCAAGAAACAAAGCGCCCATCACCCCACCCAGCGCGGCGCTGAGCCAGACGAGATGCGACGCTACACTAAGGCTCTGCATCCATCGCCGTCTCATGGCCAGATGGACATTCCGCACAGCCTTAGCCCGCGGTGAACCCGCCACTCATGAGTAAGAATAAGAAGAAAAAAGCCAGCTCCCATTCCCGCATCATCGCCCAGAATCGTCGGGCCCGTCACGATTATCAAATCGAAGACGATTTCGAGGCCGGCATTGTGCTGGAAGGATGGGAGGTCAAAGCGCTGCGCGAAGGTCGGGCGAGCGTGGCGGAGTCTTATGTGCGTATCGAAAAAGGGGAAGCATGGTTAATCGGGGCGCAAATACAGGCTCTGAAGACAGCTTCGACGCATGTGGTGCCCGATCCGAATCGCACCCGCAAGTTGTTGCTGCACAGCCGTGAGATTCGCAGGCTCATCGGTGTGACCGAGCGCAAAGGTTATACCTTGGTGCCCCTAGATATGCATTGGTCGCATGGTCGGGCCAAGCTGCAGTTTGGCGTGGGACGCGGCAAAAAAGCCCATGACAAACGCGATGCGATCAAAGAAAGAGATTGGAGCCGAGATAAGGCCCGACTCCTGCGTCATTGAGTGGATGCCGGTTAGTGTCCTGTCTCTGAAGTTCGTTGCATATCAGAGCTCCTCAAATCGTTCGATACAAGGCGCGCTCCGCCGGGAATGGTTATTCCCTTGCCAAGGAGCGCAACGCGGTAGCGGGCGATTTGAGGGGCTCCCTGCGGGCGAGCCAGAACGCGGCGTTCCGCGGTGTTGCGCTCGCTTGAAATGGAACAACCATTCCTGCGCGAGCGCGCCTAGCGGCACACCGCGTTCTGACTCGCTGATATGTAACGAACTTCGGAGACAGGACACCAGTAGCTAGCTTAATAGGACTGCGCTGAGAGAGCGCTTCACCCTTCCCCTGGATTGCCCGCATCGAAGGGCTGGTGTATGCCAGCCGGGCATGCCGCCGGTTGTATGAAACTCAAAAGCCAATCGCAAGGAAGCCCGCTTGCGCGGGCTTCCAGGGTCTTTGGTAACAAGGGCGACGGCCCTCGGAGGTTATGCCGCGAGGGCTACCTCGAAGTTGTCATCATTGGCAACTATAGAGTTTGCGCGATTTACGGTCGTCGCCTACCGAGCTGCCTGTTACGTTCTTGCATGCCGTCGAGCCTATTTCACCCCCATAGTGGTGGAGGTGGCGGGTACCGCCCCCGCGTCCGACAAGCCTCCCCGCTTCAGGGATTACAGCCATAACCACAGTGTGCGGATGTGGAGGCGAGATTTCAAGCTTGACGGCCAATGCTGCGGCGCAGCAAAATAGATCTAGGGGAGGCTCATGATTCACTTCACAAGCTTGAGCCCATGTCCACACCAAACAACAATTTAGACCCCCCGCCCCACATCGATCACTTCGGTGAGGTTAGCGTGGTCCGCTACCCAGATGGGCGCACCGTGCTCCTGCGTGAGGGTGACTGCGAGCAGCTCCCACTGGGCACCGCGCGCAGCATTGCCGTCAATAATCCCGAGCAGCCCTACTGGAATTGGACAGCCCTGGCGGCAGTCGGCCTGAGCGTGGTCGTTGCTAGCTGGGAGCTATCACAACAGCTGCTACCCCGATGGCATCGTAAGCTTTCAAGCCTTGTTGCCTGGGTGACCCCAATGCAGCGCTGGGCTAAACTCACAAACTTAAGGAGACACCTTGAGTTTGTATATGACCTCAAAAGAGCGTCCTCGCCTGCGCCTGCACATTCCAGAGCCCAAGGCACGCCCCGGCGAAAGCCCTGATTTTTCGCATATAGACATCCCATCCGCCGGTAGCTTACCCAGGCCTGCCGTAGACACTCCGGACGAAGAGATGACCGAATTTGCTTATGGTCTGATTCGGGTGTTGGATGACAACGGCGAAGCCGTTGGAGCCTGGGATCCACAATTGCCGGACACAGTCTTGTTGCAGGGCCTGCGCGCCATGCTCAAGACCCGGTTATTCGATGAGGCCATGCTGCGGTGCCAGCGCCAGGGTAAGACCAGTTTCTATATGAAGTGCACCGGGGAAGAAGCGGTTTCCGTGGCCCAAGCCCTGGCGCATGACCCCGAAGATATGTTCTTCCCCAGCTATCGCCAACAAGGTTTGCTTGTCGCCAGAGACTGGCCCTTGGTGGATCTCATGTGCCAGATCTTCAATAACCCCAAAGATCGCACCCGCGGGCGTCAACTACCCGTGCTGTATTCGGTGAAAGACGCGAATTTCTTCTCCATCTCCGGCAATTTGGGCACCCAGGCCCCACAAGCCGTGGGCTGGGCCATGGCCAGTGCGTATGAACATAATCACCGTATTGCCGCGGCGTGGGTGGGCGAAGGAACAACGGCCGAGGCAGATTTTCATAACGCCCTTACCTTCGCTTCGGTGTATCAGGCGCCAGTGATCATCAACGTGGTCAATAACCAATGGGCCATATCCAGCTTCCAAGGCATTGCCGGTGGTGAACAAAGTACCTTCGCGGCGCGTTCCATTGGCTATGGCCTTGCAGGACTGCGCGTGGATGGGAATGACTTTTTGGCGGTCTATGCGGCGACCCAGTGGGCGTGTGAGCGCGCGCGCAACAACCATGGCCCTACGCTGATCGAGCACTTTACCTACCGCGCCGCCGCGCATTCGACCAGCGACGACCCCAGTGGCTACAGACCCAATGATGAGCATGAGAAATGGCCCTTGGGCGATCCCATTGAGCGGCTAAAAACCCATCTGATTCGGCGTCAGGCTTGGAGTCAGGAGCAGCACCAAGAATTGGAAGCGGAGCTGCGCGCGGCCATCAAAGCCGATCTTAAGCAAGCTGAGAGCTATGGCACTTTGGGCACATTGCCCGACTCGCCGCGATCCATGTTTGAGGATGTGTTCAAAGACATGCCCTGGCATCTGCGCGAGCAGCGTGACCAGATGGATTCGCTCTAAGGGGAAGCGCTATGCCAAAAATGAACATGATCCAGGCGATTAACTCCGCCTTGGATATCTGCATGGACCGCGACCCCAAGGTATTGGTCTTCGGAGAAGACGTGGGATATTTCGGTGGGGTGTTTCGCTGTACCGCGGGCTTACAGAAGAAGTACGGAAAAACACGCTGTTTCGATACGCCGATCTCCGAGGGCGGCTTGCTGGGCGCCGCTGTGGGTATGGGCGTGTACGGCTTGCGTCCGGTGGCGGAGATCCAGTTTGCCGACTATATCTATCCCGCCTTTGATCAATTGGTGTCCGAGTTAGCGCGCCTGCGCCATCGTAGTGCGGGAGAGTTCACCGCGCCGGTCACCGTACGTGCGCCTTGCGGCGGGGGAATTTTCGGCGGGCAAACGCATAGTCAAAGTCCAGAAAGCGTCTTCACTCACGTTTGCGGTTTGAAAACCGTTATGCCCTCAAACCCCTATGACGCCAAGGGTTTATTGATTGCGGCCATTGAAGATGACGACCCCGTGGTGTTCTTTGAACCAAAAAGGATCTACAACGGGCCCTTTGACGGCCATCACGACAAGCCCCTCACGCCCTGGGCCAATCACTCCAGCGGGGAGGTGCCCGAGGAGCACTACCGCATCCCCATCGGCCAGGCCAAGGTGGTTCGCGAAGGTTCGGCCTGCACCATCCTTAGTTACGGCACCATGGTGCACGTTGCTATGGCGGGTGCTGAGGAAGCGCATGTGGATGCCGAAGTGATCGACCTACGCAGTCTAATGCCCATAGACATCGACACCATTCGCGACTCCGTGCAAAAAACGGGTCGCTGTTTGATCCTGCACGAAGCGACCAAAACATCCGGCTACGGCGCAGAACTGATGTCTTTGGTTCAGGAGCATTGCTTTTGGCACCTGGAGGCCCCTATTGCCAGGGTAACGGGGTGGGATACGCCCTACCCGCATGCTTTTGAGTGGCATTACTTTCCTGGACCCAAGCGCGTCGCGCGCGCTTTGTACACCCTGATGGAGGACTGATATGGGCGACTACAGCTTCAAGCTTCCAGATATTGGTGAAGGTATTGCCGAAGCGGAGATTGCACAGTGGCATGTTGCCGTCGGTGATCGGGTGGAGGAAGACGCGACTCTGGTTGATGTGCTGACCGATAAGGCCGCGGTCGATATCTCTAGCCCGGTTTCCGGCACCGTGGCTGAGCTGTATGGCGCCGTTGGCGACAAAGTTGCCGTCGGCGCCCCCTTGATCCGTTTCTCGGTGGATAAGGCGCCGTCGAGCACGGAGGGGCAAGAGCCGCCGGAGGCCCCAGCCTCCCGCTCGCCATCGCCTGCGGAGCAGGCACAGAACGACGATCCCCAAAGTTCGCAGTCCCAGCCGGTGGTCTCGGCCGCATCTCAAGCGACGCGCAAGGTGCTGGCATCGCCAGCGGTGCGCAAGCGCGCTAAGGAGCTGGGATTAGACCTACACCAGCTGCCAGGCACTGGCCCCCAGGGCCGCATTCGTCAGGCCGACATTGACGCTGCGCAACAGTTGCCATCTCCGCAATCAATGCGCCCGCAGCAAGCCACCACGCTTCCCGCTTTCCGCCCTCCGCAGAATACTCAACCACAGCCTGTGATTGGGCTGCGGCGACGAATTGCGCAGGCCATGACCAGTAGCTACCAGCGCATACCCCACTTCAGCTACGTGGAAGATGTGGATGTCACGGAGTTGCAGGCGCTCAGGCAAAAGCTCAATGAACTGGATGCAGGCACTAGGCCGAAGCTCAGCTTCTTGCCCTTCATTGCGCGCGCCTTAAATAAGGTTCTCGCCGAGTATCCGCAGGCCAATGCCGCATATGACGCGGAAACTGAGCAGCTTTATGTCTCATCCGCGGTCCATTTAGGCATTGCCACGCAAACCGAGCAGGCCTTATTGGTTCCTGTCTTAGCCAACGCCCAAAACATGGGGATCTATGGCTTGGCTAGAGGCATAGCAACCCTGGTCGACAAGGCTCGCCAAGGCAAATGCACGCGCGACGAGCTGCAAGGCTCCACAATCACCATCACTAGCCTAGGAAAACTGGGTGGTTTGGTCTCAACGCCGATTATCAATGCGCCTGAGGTGGCCATTATTGGCGTCAACAAGGTTCGTACAGAGCTGGCACTGGTCGATGGCGAGGTACGGCAGCGGCAGAAGATGAATCTGTCTTCCTCCTTTGATCACCGCATCGTTGACGGCCATCAAGCGGCGAGCCTAATCCAGGCGCTTAAACGAGAACTGGAGTCGCCACTCGGGCTGATTGTGGACGATTAAGGCGCCCTGCCCCGGCTGAGGTAACGCCCCCCAGCGCTACCTCAGCCGCTCCCGCCCCCGGGCCTTTATTCACGCTCCCACTACAGCATGTGCAGCCTGCGCTGGGCCATGCGACCTTGGTCGATAGCGTTCTGTTGCTAAGCATTTCGGTGTGATTGCCGTCCTGCGCTGGCCGGCTCATCCTTCGATACGCTCTGCCCGACCAGACGACTCAGGCATAAAAAAAAGGCCCACCATAGGTGGGCCCTTTGAATGTTTTGCACTCAGCCCGTTTTAGCTGATGTACGCCTCGCTGTTTAAGCTTGGCTCTGCTTCACCTTGCGGCGGTATTCATGCAGCAATGGTTCGGTGTATCCATTGGGCTGCGCAGTGCCCTCGAAGACCATCTTGCAGGCGGCTTCAAACGCCAAACCATCAAAGCCAGGCGCCATGGGCCGATAGAGTGGATCTGCTGCATTTTGCTCATCAACAATCACGGCCATGCGCTTGAGCGCGTCCAGGACCTGTTCCTGAGTGACCACGCCATGCTCTAACCAGTTGGCAATATGCTGGCTGGAGATACGCAGCGTCGCCCGGTCTTCCATCAGGCCAACATTGTGGATATCAGGAACCTTGGAGCAACCAACGCCTTGATCAATCCAGCGCACCATGTAGCCAAGGATGCCCTGGGCGCTATTCTCAAGATCCTGCTGAATGTCCGCTGCCGACAGGTCTTGCACATTATCCTGCACCGGAATGGTCAGGATGGCGTCTAAGGAGGCGCGGCTGCGTGCCTTCAGCGCGTCCTGCACAGCGAACACGTCGACTTGGTGATAGTGAAGGCTGTGCAGTGTGGCTCCATTCGGCGAGGGCACCCATGCCGTGTTCGCCCCCGACTTCGGATGGCCAATTTTTTGCTCCAGCATGGCTGCCATTTCGTCCGGCATCGCCCACATGCCTTTACCGATCTGGGCTTTACCCTGCAGGCCGCATTCCAGGCCAATGTCCACATTCCAGTCTTCATAGGCCCCAATCCAGGGCTGCGCTTTCATGTTGGTCTTCGGCACCATCGCCCCAGCCTGCATGCTGGTGTGGATTTCGTCGCCCGTGCGGTCCAGGAAGCCGGTATTGATGAATGCCACCCGATGGCGTGCTGCCCGGATACATTCTTTGAGGTTGACCGTGGTGCGGCGCTCCTCATCCATGATTCCCATTTTCAGGGTGTAGCGTTCCAGACCCAGAGCGTCTTCGATACGCGCAAACAGTTCGTTGGCGAAGGCGACTTCTTCGGGGCCGTGCATCTTGGGCTTCACGATGTACACCGAGCCCGTGCGGCTGTTGCCTTTACGCTGGGGGTCTTGGGGATCGGCCTTGAGGTCATGTATCGCTGCTAGCGTGGTCACCATGCCATCAAGAATCCCCTCTGGAATGGGCTGGCCATCAGCGTCGAGCACAGCGTCTGTGGTCATGAGGTGACCCACGTTGCGCACAAACAGCAGGCTACGCCCGGGTAGACGGAGTGTTTGTCCATCTGGGGTGGTGTAGAAACGATCCGGGTTCAAGCTACGGGTGAGTCGTTGACCACCCTTGTCAAAGCTTTCTTCCAGGTTGCCTTGCATCAGACCCAGCCAATTGGCGTACACCTCGGCTTTATCCGCAGCGTCCACCGCGGCCACCGAGTCTTCGCAATCCATGATGGTCGTAACAGCGGCCTCGACCAGCAGATCCTTGACGCCGGCAGGGTCCGTTTTGCCGATGGGCGAACTGGCATCAATCTGAATTTCGATGTGCAAGCCATTGTTGCGCAGCAAAATGGCCTCAGGATGCTCCGGTGTGCCTTGGTATCCGCGCAGTTGTTCAGGGTGCTTCAATGCACTGTGGCTGCCGTCAGCCAGGGTGACTTGTAGAGCGCCCTCCACGATGGCGTAACGCGTGGCGCCGGCATGGCTGCCTGCTGTAAGCGGTGCAGCCTGGTCCAAATGGCGGCGAGCAAAGGCGATCACTTTATCCCCACGTTTGGGGTTATAACCTGCGCCCTTTTCGCAGCCATCCTCTTCGGAAATGGCATCGGTGCCATAAAGCGCGTCGTAAAGGCTGCCCCAGCGCGCGTTGGCCGCATTCAGCGCAAACCTAGCATTTCTCACCGGCACAACGAGCTGTGGCCCGGCTTGTTCCGCGATTTCCGGGTCAATGTTGCGCGGATCAATCGAGAAATCTTCGCCCTCAGGCAGTAGGTAGCTAATGTCGCGGAGAAAGCCCTTGTAGGACTCTAGGTCAACAGAGCCTGGATTCGCGCGGTGCCACTCATCAATCTGGGCCTGGAGTTCGTCACGGCGCTTGAGCAGAGCTTGGTTTTGGGGCACCAAGTCACTCAGAATTCCATCCAGTGCAGACCAGAAATCGTCAGGCTGTATGCCGGTTCCGGGGCAAATGCGGGTGTCGACCAGGGTCTTGAGCCCAGACTCAACCTGCAGACGGCCTGCGCTTTGATATTCACTCATCAGCTATTCCTGTATTCCGGTGGTCATTTGCGACTTGCTGGCCTCCCCGTTATCAAGAACTGCTGTCATGCCCCAACGCACCACCATGCCTAAAGCCTCATGCAGCGATGACCATGGTGTGTGGACCCCTAAAACAGCAGCGCCTGTCCAAGCCAGCGCGCCATCGAACCCTGAATTTTAACCCGCAACCGCAGCGAAGATGTCGTTTGCTTCCGGCAAGACCTGGAGAATCAGCGCTGAACCATGCCTTGGGCGCCCTTCACGAAGGACTTCGCGTTATCGCTTTGATCAAGCTCAGTGAGGTCGGGCAGCTTGACCGGAACCTCAATACCCTTGGCGAAGGCGGGGCGCTGAGCAAGGTTGGCCACCCAGCGACTCAGTCCCTCTAGGTCGGAAAAGTCCACTCCACTCCACTTAGCAGTGCGCACCCAGGGCCAGGTCGCGATATCGGCAATGGACAGCTCCCCCGCCAAATATTCTTGCTGCGCCAAGTGTCGATCAAGCACCTCAAATAAACGCCGGACTTCGTTTTGGTAACGCTCAATGGCGGGCTGAATTTTCTCTGGGAAATAACGAAAGAACACATTGGCCTGTCCCATCATTGGGCCGACGCCGCCCATTTGGAACATCAACCACTGCAAGGCGGCATAGCGCTGCGCTCCGGACGACGGCAACAGTTTGCCGGTCTTCTCTGCCAGATAGATCAAAATGGCACCGGACTCGAAAACCGCCAGATCATCTGCGTCGTGATCAACAATCGCAGGGATTTTGCCATTGGGGTTGATCGCTCTAAAGGCATCCTGGTGCTGTTCTCCACCAAGAATATTGACCGGCTGCACTTGATAGTCCAAACCAAGCTCCTCCAGCGCAATGGAGGCTTTATGCCCATTCGGTGTGGGCGCCGTGTAGAGGGTGATCATGCCTTTCCTCCAATAATGGCCAAGCCTTTGGCAATGCCAGGGCGCGCTGCGACCCGTTCCAACCAACTCTGAGTATGGCTAGCATCGTCCGCAGGGCGAATTTTCGACAGTCGGCCAAAACCAATACTCAAGTAAGCCGTGATGTCGGCTATGGAAAAGTCCCCGGCCAAGTATTCGCGGTCAGCCAGCTCTTTATTCAAAACTTCTAGCCGTTTGTGCGCTTGCTGTTTACACGCCTCGGCGTACTCGGCAATTTGCGGTTTTTGTATGGCCGCCGCCGCAGCGTGTCCATGCCGAAAGGCCATGGCGATGGGCAGCATGAGTTCAAACTCCATCAGGCGTTGCCACATCTCGACCTGGGCCTTTTGTAAGGCACCACGGCCGAACAGAGCTGTCTCCGGGTGAAGCTCCTCAAAATAGCGGCAAATTGCGACCGACTCACGGATCACGGTGCCATCCTCTAGCTGCAAGGCCGGAACACGTGCATTGGGGGCGATGCTTTTCCGATATTCCGGGGCATAGTGCTCGCCAGCCATGATATTGACGGGCACGAACACCACGTCTACACCCTTTTCGGCGAGGAATAAGGTCACACGATCTGAGTTAATCGCGCGATGCGCGCCGTAAAGCTTCATACCGGTCATGTCTCCTCCTTGTCGTAGACCCCGAGCATACCGACTGCGCCGGCTTCGTGTTGAGCTGCGCCCGCGCTTAAGGCTGCATTGACCGTTCCCATTCGCCGCGGCGCCAGGCACGTAGCCAAAACCGGCGCGGATCAAGAGCGAAGGCTTCATCGGCTAAACAAGCCCATGGCGTGCCCATAATGCGGTCCAGCAATAGGCTGGCGGCTAGCCCCGCACTGGTGGCCGTACGGGCCCCATGTGCGACGTTCAGCCAATGCCCCTCAATAACCGGCAGGTCGGTCTGATGGGCGCGTCCTGCTGCTAAGCCCGGCTGCGGCTGAAGATGGATATCTGGGCAGGGCCCCACCAGCGGTAAGCGGTCACGGCTCTGCCTGCGCGTGCCGGTCCAATGTTGCATCTGAGCGAGGTCAGACTCTTGCGGTGGTTTAGGTAGGCGCGCTCCGTATGTCAGGGCTTCATGGGGGCGGTGATCGAGGCCAAGGTCATCAAAGCCCTGCGAGGCCCCGAAATACAGCCCTAGAGGGGTTTCCACGCCTACGCAGTGGCCCACGCGCGGATTATGCTGGCCCAGTTGCAGCGCGCCGGATTGCCATAGACTTTGTTGCCCGCGAATCGCTCTGACCAGGCTTGCTCCCTGAGGACCAGGTTGGACGGGTTGCGGCGGGACGGCCGTCGCCCACACCTGAGCCTCGCTGGCCGATAGTTTGTGCAGCTGTGGGGGAATACTGCGCTGCCATTCACACTGAATGCGCGGATGCTCAAGCAGGAATTGGCAGAGCTTAGGCCCATCATGCCAACCCGCAGGCTCTAACCAATGGGGCACTTCCTCACCAAACTCCCGCCATATCGCACAGGCTTGCCAGCCCGGTGGTTGCCAAGCATTGAGCCTGCTCACGCTGAACGCGGCGGCCTGCCAGAAAAAGCGCCCGGTGGGAGTGTCGCGATGGCGGGCATAGGGCCGGACCATCAACATGGGCATGCATGAGGCACCTGTTGCCGGGGCTTTGGCAGCGTCCACCAACTGCACCTCCAGACCCCTCTCGGCGGCAAGGCGCGCCGTCCATGCGCCGGCAAGCCCGCCGCCTATCACCTTGAGTCTAGAGACCCGCAGTGGCTGCGATAGGCCCGGTTTATGCGCGACCAACATCTCTCGCTTGCGGCCAAAGCCCGGTTGCTTAGCGATATGTAGTCCGGCGGCTTCAAGTTCGCGGCGCACGGGGCCGGCGCAACACCAGGTCGCTAATGTTCCGCCAGGCTGCAGCTGAGAGGCAATGGTTTGCAGCAGTTCTGGCTGCCACATCTCGGGGTTGTACCGCGGCCCAAAGCCATCTAGGAACCAGCACTCCACCGGGAAGCTGGCTTGCTTCAAGCTGAGCTGGGCCTCGGCCACGATCAGTGTGAGTTGTATGCGTCCTTGGGCCAGGATGATGCGGTTGGGACCGACAACCAGCGCGTTCAATGCGTCCAGCCATTGGGATTTGAGCTGGGCGGCAATAGGCGCATCGTGCAGTAGGCGCTCCGCATCGGTCCTGGTCCAGGGGTGCAGTTCCAAGCCGAGGTAATAAAGCGTTGCTGTCGCCGGCGCATGGTCTAAAAACAACTGCGCGCTCAGCAAAAAATTCAAGCCGCTACCGAATCCTAATTCTGCAATCCGCGTGGCTTCACCGCGTTGCCAGCGGGCCGGCAGATCATTTCCCTGAATAAACACGTAGCGAGCCTGGGCGGCTGCGCCTGAGGCGGAGTGAAATACATCTCCGAATTTGGGGCTGACAGCGGTGCCATCCTCGCGCCACACCACCTCAGCCGGCGCGAACCCAGTGGCTTGCGGTGTAGCATTCACGCACATCCTCCCGCATGTTCATGCCGGAGCTTCCCCGGTTTATCGACGTTCCCTGCCATGCTCATCGCCTTGCTTATCTTGAATGCTGTCTTATTGTCTGCCGCAATTGCCCTGCTGGTGCACAACCACAAAGAATTAAAAACTCAATCCAGAGTGCTGCATCCGGTCCTAGACTTGGCGCCACCAGCGCCAGAAGAAGTCCGCGCACTATTGGGACAGCCACGTAAACGCCTCATTAGCGTAGAAATTCTGAACCCGATGCAACTCGCCGCCAAGCATCACGCCTTTGCTGGGATTTTGGGCAATCTCGCGCCGGGCCTGATTCGTCGCGAGGTCCACCGGCAAGCGGCCAACATTTTGCGCAAAGAGCTCGAAAAATGGGATGTCATGGCGGAGGTGCGCATTCATGCCGCTGATTGAAATTTTGGCAACGGCTTTGCTCTTGCTGGCCTCGGCTGTGGTGTTGTCCCTGGTATGGGCGCACACGCAAGCGCGTGAGTTGCATGAGCATCAGCAGCGCCGGGTCAACGCCTTTCTCAGTGAGTTGGCCTATGCCCGTGCGAGCCAGGATCGACTGGATCAGTTTCAAGATCAAGTCGCCGCATCTTTGGATCAAGGAGGTCGAGCAGCGCGCGCGACGCATTTCGCATTGGCCAGCATTCCCTTCGACATTCTGGAACAAATACCCGCCACGCGGCGCACGGCCCAGGAAATGCGGCGTCTTCACGATCTGGCGAGCGACGGGGTCTACGCAGGGCTCAGCCTTTATGCCAAATGGCGGCGGAGCCGTACGCGCGAGCGCAACCTGAAGGAGGCGCCCCGCACAAGTTCGACACGAGCCGCCATTCGCCGCCCGCAGGCTTTACCAAAGCCGAGTGACGATTGAATATGAGCAATCTCGGCCGCATATCTCCCACAGATTCTTTGAGCCTGTAACAGATGGAATTTCAGGATTATTACCAAATTCTCGGTGTGAGCCGACAGGCTGACGAGGCCGAGATCAAAAAAGCCTACCGACGCAAGGCGCGCGAGTATCACCCCGACCGCAACAAGGCGGCCGACGCCGAAGATAAGTTCAAGACACTGCAGGAGGCCTACGAAGTTCTGCAGGACCCAGAGAAGCGCAAGTTATACGACCGTCTGGGCAAAGATTGGAAGGCAGGGCAAAACTTCCAACCCCCTCCGGGCTGGCAGAGCCATGGGCATGGCGGAGATGACCTGGGTGGCTTTAGTGACTTTTTCCAAAGTCTGTTCGGCGCTGGCGGAGCCAGCCCTTTTGGTGGAGGTGCCGGCGGCTTCGAATCGGGGTTTAGCCGAGCACCGCAAAGCCAGTCTCTGGACGTAGACATCAGTCTGGAAGAAGCCTTCCACGGTACGACTCGAGAGCTATTGCGACCCGGTGGCAGCACCTTAAAAGTCAAAATTCCCGCCGGGACCACCGACGGTAGCAAGATGCGTGTGGCCGCAGGCCGCAGCCCCATCATGCTCACGATTCGGATTCGTCAACATCCGCGTTTCACTGTGGATGGCAAAAACCTCAGCATTGATTTGCCGCTCAGCCCTTGGGAAGCTGCCCTGGGCAGCAAGGTGCCCGTACCCACCTTGGGCGGAACGATTGAAATGACCATCCCAGCGGGGACTCAAAGTGGTCAGCGTTTGCGGCTGAAAGGCCGTGGGCTACCGCATAAAACGGCCCCTGGGGATCAATTCGTGCGCATCGTTCTGCGCTATCCCACCCCTCTCAATCCCGAGCAAACAGAGTTGCTCGAACGCTGGCGGGAGTCGGCAGCAGACTTTGACCCGCGCAGCGGTCGTTAGTCACGGACCGGTTTGGCCTAGGGAAGCACTGAATAATGCGCTGCGCTCGCAATCTGACCCGCCGGCGGTGTTGACTCGGGACATCCGTGTCCCTCGCCGCAAGCGGCCGCTGCGCGGTCCCAATCGGCTGTCCTGCCGATTGGTCGAACTCCTCACATATCGCCCATATGCTGTGGTTTCTGCGCTCCGGCGGCGGGCCACCTTGCTTCGCTCGCGGATTTCTTCAGCGCTTCCCTACGGCGAAACCGCTGCCAAAGCGTGGCTGCGCGGCGCGCTGCCCCAATGGTTACTGTGCTTGATCAGCCACTCCAAGCGGTGTGCACTGTGCGCCACGGTTGCGAGCAGCAGCTGCTGACCGGGCTGGAGTTCGGTCTCCGGATCCGGCAGTAAGCTGCGCTCCTCAGCGCGTTTGAGCATCAAGCCGATGACGGGGATGGTTTCACCATCAATATGCCCCCCCAAATCGCGCAAGCGTACTGTACGTCGAGCTAGCGCCTGGCATAGCCCTTGGCTTCCCTGCCCCCACAGCGGCACGTGGACCACTTCTGGGGAGGTGTCGCCGGTTAATGCCCGCAAATTGTCCATGAGTTCTCGCGCCCAGTCGTCTTCCTGAGATCGGCAACAGGCTAGAAACTCATCCAGCGAAGGAACCGTGGCCAGAGGCAGCATGCGCCAGGCCAAAATCCGGTTCAGGTCAACCACCAGGGGGAGCTTGGCGGCGGCAAAGAGTTCGCGTTCGCGAAAATGGTTTTGCCGGGCTACCGCGTATATGTCCGGATTGATGTCGCGTGCGGTTAACACGATCGATAAATTATCCGCGTCCGAGTCCGTGCCAGCCAATATCCCCTGACAGCTCTCCACGCCCGCTTCATGCAGGGGTTCGGGATCGGTGGCGCTACCAATAATTCGGTGCTGAATGGCACTGTTGTTGTCACTAAAGTGTGAGGCGTCACGTTCAATCACGGTCACATCGATGTCATTGGCATCTAGGTAACGACGCACGGCCTGACCGAGGCGGCCATAACCACAGATGATCCAGCGCCCCGTAGGAGGCAAAAGCGGCGGCTTGAGCGGCTTGCCGGCACGCGCGCCCAACCACCGATGCAGTTCATTCACATGGGGCTTACGAATGGCCAGCGCCATCTGCTCGGCGAAAATCGTGTGCGGATTAACGATATGGTCGGTATTAAAGGAGGCCATATTCTCCATGGCCGCAGCGCTATCAGCTCTGCAGAGAACCATCCTTTCGGGCTGCAACAACTTGCAGGTCACCGCAATTTTGGTGTTCACCGCGTCGGAGTTTGTCACTGCGATGACCGAGTGGCAGTAACGATGCTTGAGCCCGGCTTCAATCAATACACGGGTGTCGCCTGCATTCGCGCATAACCTGGGAATGTCGACGGGCAGCTCGGCCAATTCTAGATCGTCTAAACGCTGGCTACTGCTATCAATGACCACACAGCGCCAACCCCGAGCGCACAGCGCTTCGACGAGCAGACTGCCGGTTTCTCCATAGCCACAGATCAGGTGAAATGGCTCGGATAGGCTGTGGACAGAGCGCCGAAAGCGCGTTTCGCTCAGGGCGCGGACGAAGGCGGGCTCACCCACCAAGCTGAAGATCTTACCGATGGCGTAGAGCCATGAGATCACCGTGAGGTAGAGCGAGAAGCTCACCCAAAAACGCTGTGCAGGAACCAAGGCATAGGGGATTTCGCCCAGGCCTATAGTCGGACCGACAAAACTGATGAAATAAAAGGCATGGAAAAAGTCGAAGTGCCAAAGCTGCCCTTGGTCGTCTTCCCCGGGAATGAGCACCAAGCCGCCAATGGCCACTGCGTAGGCGCAGATCAGCATGATGAGCGGGCGCCGCATGCGACGCATCACTAAAAACAGCACGCTGTTCATGGCTGTGCCCCTTACTTATCGCCGCAGAGTCAGAGTTTCCACCACGAGTAAGATCACGCTGGCAAGGTTGGCGACCAAAGCCCCGCAGGCTAGCGAAACAACGCTGGCCACCACCCCAGGCTCCTCACCTGCGGCGAAAACTTGGCTATTGACGCCCCACACGATGGCCGCGGCCACCAAATGTAAATCTGCGACCAGAGAGGACGCCAGCAACACGGCGCCCAGGTGCGTGCGATCACCAAACTTGAGAACGGTGGCAATCAAGGAAACCACCAAAGCCGCAAAGAGCTCCCAGACATGGTGGTGAGTTACCGAGTCAATCTCGCCGTAAACGAAGCCGACGTTGAGCGTAAGTGCCAGCAAAACAAAAAAGCCAAAGAGGACTTTTTCTAGATTCACGAGGTCTCCCTAAAACATGCGTTGGTATTCAGTGGCTTGTAGCGAGCATGTTGAGGCTCGCTTACTTTGGCAGGGTGCCTGCCTGAGCATCCAAATGCAACGCGGCCGCGAACTCCTCTTCAGTTACTTTTGAAGGACCTCACACCGTGATCTACTGTCGAACCTCTAGCTATATGCGATCCGTAGCTACAGCTGCCGCCTTGTTCATGGCTATGGGGGCCACGCAGGCTTTGGAGCCAGTTCAAGAGTTGGTCGGTCAGGCCTACGATAAAGAGAGCGGGGAGCTGCTGTATACCGAGGTCCATCAATTTCGCTACGACGCGAACAATCAGCCTATCGCCGATGAGGTTGAGTACACCAGCCCGGAGGGCGTCCGCCTCGGTGGAAAAAGCGTGGACTTTCAGCAGAGCCTCTTTGTGCCCTCCTTCGCCACCGAGCTGAGCAACAGTGGCTACGAGGAGGGACTCCGGCGCAAGGGCGAAGGCTTAGAGATGTACCGACAAAAGCCCGGCGAGGAGCAAGCCCAGACCAATGCAGTGGACAGTAGTCGCTGCGAGGCCGCCGATGCTGGCTTTCATCCTTATGTTCAAGCGAACTTCGACACTCTACTCAAGGGCGATCCCGTTAGCTTCCGCTTTTGCGTAGTGAGTAGTTTGCGTAGCGTGAAGTTCAAAGCCGAACGTTTGGAGGACGGTGAAATAGAGGGCGTGTCCACCGTACGAATTAAGGTCTCCGTGGCGAGTCTGTTGGGCCTGTTTGTAGACCCCTTGATCCTAAGCTACAACCCGGCCAACAAAGACCTCATTGAGTACATCGGCATTTCCAATGTGCGTGATGACGAGGGCAAGGCCTATCAAATACGCATGCGCTACCCCATCCGGCAGACTCCAACACAGCCCGAGGCCTGAACCCTAGGCCCTAATTGGCCTCGGACTCCTCTCTAAACTCAATGCGCGCCATGGCTGTTGGATTGCGGTCCGGGCTGTCAACGCGAAGCTGATGGTCACTAAAGGTGAAGAACACCCTGGTGTCTTCGGCTCCGCGCTCCCACACAATCTTGCTGCGTAATGGCTCGGCATACACCGTTGGCGCGAAATCAAAGCATCCGAACTCGATAAACCCAGGCGGGCTTCGCCCCGGCGGGCAGCCCTCCCCAGCATCGCCAGATGGCGGACGGTGATCCAGGTCTAATAGGGGATCAATGCTGGGGCTGAGTGCGTCGATGACAAAGGTGCTAAATCCACTAAAGGCGCGGCTCTGATCCACCGAAGCAATTTGGGCCGGAATGCTCAGCAGACCCCGGGTGCCGTCGCCACGGCTGGAATCGCCTAAAAAGGCAAAGGCTAAGGGCTCATTTTCGGCCTGGGAAAAGGCGTAATCACCGTTGAGCAATGCGGGTTCCCAGGTTGCGAGCTGCTCCAGGCCGGTATCGGGATTGTCATCAAAGGCACCGGCGGTGGCAAAAATTTGTAGCTGATAACCTGGCCCGGTGCCTAAGCCATCCGGCCCGCCTTCTCGCCCTAAGGTGAGCAGATGATCTGGCCCCAGGGGGTGGATGTAGGTTGAAAACCCCGGAATCTTGAGCTCTGCGGCGATGCGTGGCTGGCTGGGGGTGGTCAGGTCAAAGGCAAACAAGGGATCCGTGAATTCAAAGGTCACCACATAGCCCTTGTCGCCCAGAAAGCGTGCCGCACGGATATCTTCATTGGGGGCAAAGCGTGGTGTTTGCCCCACCAATGCCAAGTCTTGACTCGCGTCGATGTCATCGAGTTTCAGTACGACCAGCTGGTTGAGGCTGCGCGTGGACGGCAGCTCTTCTGCCAACAATGCCGGGCCTTGGAGTGTGGTGGCAACACGCAGATGCCCTGCATGCTCGGAAAACTGATGACGATTGGCCGCCCAGCCATCAATCACATTGCTGCCAGTGTATAGCGGCGGCCCCGAGCCCTGAAGTTGTACTCGGTGAATGGCTGTTTGCTGGCGCTGCTGAGGATCGAACCACCAGCCCGCGCTGGTTTGCGCAATGTACAAATTGTTGGCACTGGCATAGAGCTGCCACGCATTATTGAGCAGCGCCATGTCCTGGCTTTGTGCCAAGTCACTGTCCATGCTGGACACCTGAATAAAGCCCAATTGCTGGTTAATTTCTGGGGCATACACTGCTGTGCATGCCAGTGTTTGGCCTTGGTTCAGGGGCAGCAGCTCGCTGATGTCTGCAGCGCTCACCGCCTCTGCAATGCGGCCCTCTATTTGCTGAGCCAAGCGCTCCTGAGCTGCCACATCCTGATCCCACAGAGCTTGAGCGTAGTCCGTATACACCAAGTCTTGAAAGGCTTGGTCATCGCGTAGAGCCAGGGGCAATGGTGGTGCGAAGCGAGTCACCACATGCAGCTGTTCGCCGATAACGCGGCTGCTCATCAGGTCGGCGCTAGACTCCCAGCGTCCGATTTCATTGGGCGCAGTCAAGCTCGACACATCAAAGCTTTGGACCCGGCTCAGTGCTGAGGGTGCTGGAGTGGATTGTGCAGCAAAGGGCACCGGGCCAAAGTGATAACCGTTAGAAAGGACGATGAGTCGCTGTTGATCCTCTAGCCAGTACAAGCCCCTGTAGGCGCGATTGTTGTCTAAGTCTAGGCGGCTGAGTCGCTGTGGTTGGCCCAAATTGCCGATGTCGAAGATCTCAATGGCCGGTGCATGCGCCCCGCGGCTATGCAGCAGGATAAGAGTGCGCCCATCAGCGCTAATTTCCATAAGATCGGCTTCGTCTACACCCTGCTCTTGCGTGTTGGTCTGATTGACCTCGCGGCTTGGAGCTGCGGCAGGCGATGGCACGGGTTGGCCGTCTAGCGACTCATCACTACGGGGTTGCGCGATACGTGGCGGAGCGCCAGGCTCCGGGACTACACCAGTGCAGCCCCAACAGGGGCGGCCCGCCCAAAAGCCGCTGAGCACTTCTTGGCTAAGGCTGCGAGTGAAATTTTCGCGAAGGGCGCTACAGTCGGCAAAAGCCTGCAATGTCTGGCTGCTTTTGGAGGTGGCCAAGTCCGCCGGTGGCTTGCTGGGCACAGAATCTGAGCCGCAAGCGGCCAGGCTGCCCAAACTCAGAGCGAGAATCGTGGTGTGCACCTTGAGCATGGGTCCCTCCATCCGGCTGCACGGTCAGCAAAGCCCTATAATTCCATGTTTCGCCATATTCATCCATGCCACGGCGCGTTCGCTCGACGGCCCTTCGCGGGTCTGTAGGCAGGCTAGCGCTGCATTGGCTCTGCCCCGGTTGCCCTGCACATTATGGATAAACACTACGACCCCAGTTCTATAGAAACCAAGTGGTACCAAAACTGGGAAGAGCGCGGCGTATTTCGCGCTGGTACGCATGACGCCGACCCTTACTGCATCATGATCCCGCCGCCAAACGTCACTGGGAGTTTGCATATGGGGCATGCCTTCCAGGATACGATCATGGACGGGCTGACACGGCTACACCGGATGCGCGGGCATGCCACGCTTTGGCAACCAGGCACCGATCATGCTGGCATTGCGACCCAGATGGTGGTTGATCGGCGTTTATCGGCCCAGGGGCAATCGCGGCATGACCTCGGTCGCGACGCCTTTATTGATGAAATTTGGAAATGGAAGGCGGAATCGGGTGGGCACATCACCCGCCAGCTCAGACGCATGGGGGCTTCAGTGGACTGGAGCCGGGAACGCTTCACCATGGACGAGGGTTTATCGAAGGCGGTGACGGAAGTCTTCGTGAGCCTCTACGAGGAAGGGCTGATTTACCGTGGCCAACGTTTGATCAACTGGGACCCGGTCCTGCAAACGGCTGTGTCCGACTTGGAGGTGGAGTCCAAGGAAGAACAAGGCAAGCTCTGGCATTTTCGCTACCCATTGAGCGACGGTAGCGGGCACTTAGTCGTCGCCACAACCCGACCGGAGACCATGTTGGGAGATGCTGCGGTTGCGGTGCATCCGGATGACGAGCGTTATCAGCATCTGGTGGGAAAAACGGTGCTGCTGCCACTGGTCGAGCGCGAAATCCCCATTATTGCTGACGATTACGTAGACCCGGAGTTTGGTACGGGCTGCGTCAAAATCACCCCGGCACACGACTTTAATGATTACGAGATGGGGCAACGGCACTCCCTGCCCTGCATCAATATCCTGACGCCGCAGGCAGCGCTGAACGATCAAGTGCCTGCGGCTTATCAAGGTCTGGATCGCTTCGCAGCGCGTACCCGCGTGGTGGCTGACTTGAGTGCTTTAGGTCTAGTCGAACGCATTGATGACCACAATCTCATGGTGCCGCGCGGGGATCGCACCGGCCAGGTCTTGGAACCCTTCTTGACCGACCAGTGGTTCGTGAAGACTGCCCCCTTGGCCGCTCCAGCCATCGAGGCGGTGGAGAGCGGAAAGGTTCGCTTCGTTCCGGAAAATTGGTCCAAGACCTACTTTGAATGGATGCACAATATCCAGGACTGGTGCATATCTCGTCAGATCTGGTGGGGGCACCGCATTCCCGCCTGGTATGACGATCAGGGTGGCGTCTATGTGGGGCGGGATGAGGCCCACGCCAGGCAGACGGCGGGCTTGGCTGATGATGTGGTACTGCATCAGGACGAAGACGTTCTGGACACCTGGTTCTCCTCTGCACTTTGGCCTTTCTCCACGCTGGGCTGGCCAGAGCGCACGCCGGAGTTAGCCCGGTTCTATCCCACATCCGTACTGGTAACGGGTTTTGACATCATCTTCTTCTGGGTGGCCCGGATGATCATGATGGGCTTGAAGTTCACCGGAGAGGTGCCCTTCAAAGAGGTCTATGTTCACGGCCTGGTCCGAGATGCAAGTGGTCAAAAAATGTCCAAATCGAAGGGCAACGTGATTGACCCTCTGGATATTGTCGACGGCATCAGCTTGGATGATCTGCTCAGCAAGCGCACCACGGGGCTGATGCAGCCTCAGCTCGCTGAAAAAATTGCCAAATCGACGCGGCAGGACTTCCCGGATGGCATTGTTGCCCACGGTACAGACGCACTGCGGTTCTACTTTGCGGCAATGGCAACCACCGGCCGGGATATCCGCTTTGATCCTCAACGTTTAGCCGGCTACAAAAACTTCTGCAACAAACTCTGGAATGCCTCCCGCTTTGTCCTCATGAGTCTGGAAGACTGGACCGATAATGGTGAGGCTGGCAGCCCCGGAGTGGCTGAGCGCTGGATTGTGTCCAAACTGCAGTTGGTAGAGGCCGACGTGAATCGTCACTTGGATAGCTATCGTTTTGACCTAGCAGCTGCTGCTCTACACGATTTTGTATGGCACGACTGGTGCGATTGGTACTTAGAGCTTGCCAAAGTCAGTCTCCGGGACGGCACTGCGCAGGCGCGTCAAGCTACCGGGCGCACACTGGCGCGTGGTTTGGAAACCATCCTGCGTTTGCTGCACCCCATCATGCCTTTCATTACCGAGGAAATCTGGCAGAAAGTCGCTCCCCTGGCGGGAGTGACGGGTTGCGATTCCATTTGCCTGCGTCCCTACCCCGTGCCGCAGCTGGAAAAGCAGGATGATGAGGCAGTGGCCGACATTGCCTGGTTGCAGCAATTGTTACTGGCCATTCGCCAAATCCGTGGTGAGATGGATATCCCACCGGGCAAGCCCTTGGCTGTATTGCTGGAGGGCTATAGGGACCAGGACCAGCAGCGACTACAACGTTTGGACGCGGAAATTCGCGTTCTGGGTCGTGTGGAGTCCGTACAGCTTCTGGGTTCGGAGGATACGGCTCCTGAGTCCGCCTTAGCGCGCGCTGGTGCCATGAATGTGCATGTACCGCTGGCCGGTTTAATCGATCCTGAAGCTGAGCTGGCCCGATTGAGCAAGGCTGTGGCCAAGCTGGAAAAAGACTATGCAGCAACAACAGCTAAGCTCAGGAATGCCAATTTTGTGGACCGCGCACCTGCGCAAGTCGTAGAAGGAGCTCGCGCTCTGGCCGCTGAGCAGCAGCAAAGTCTGGAAACACTTCGCGAGCAGCAGCAAAAAATGCAATCGATGGTCGAAGCAGCAGGCGCGAGCTGAATGCCTGAGGTAGTAGGTGCCGGGCATTGCCCGGCGCCCTGCTAGGGATTACGAAAAGCGCTAAACAGCAAGTATCCCCAAGCAGCTAGTAAAAAGAGCCCGCCTAAAGGAGTGATCGCACCAAGCCAGCGCTGCCCACTTAAGGCTAAGGCGTACAAACTCCCGCTAAATAGGGCCACTCCCAAGGCAAAACCCCAACCAGCGAGCCGGACTTGGCTGGCCGCAGGTGCACAGCTCAGGGCCAGCAAGGCCACGGCGTGCACCATAGCGTATTGAGTCGCCGTATTCATGATGTCTAGAGCGTAATCATCCAGGCGCGCCTTCAGGCCGTGCGCGGCAAAGGCGCCCAAGCCAACTGCGCACAGTCCATACAGCCCAGCAAGCCCCTGTAAGGTGGCACTAGTCATGCTTTGGGCGGCACAAGCGCAAAGCGGCACCAGAAATCCCGGATGGATTCCACCAAAGTGATGAAGTCGTCAATGTCCAAAGGTTTGGCGATGTAGGCATTGGCCTGCAATTCGTAGCAGGTGAGTACATCGCGCGGCGAATCAGAGGTGCTCATCACCAGCACGGGAATGCGTTTGAGTGTGGCATCGGCCTTGATGATGGATAAAAACTCGCGTCCATCCATACGCGGCATGTTCAAGTCCAGCAAGATGAAGTCTGGATGCGGCAGGCCCGCATGCTCACCCTCCCTGCGGAGCATGGCCAAGGCCTCAACGCCGTCGTATGCCACATGAAGGTCGAAGCTAAGGCCGCCTTCTTTAAAAATTTCCTTGGCCAAGGCCACATCGGCTTCGCTGTCCTCGACCAACATGATTCTGGAATGTCGCGCTTGCATGGTGTCCTGTCATTAATGGCGCCAAAGCACAATTGTAGGCTGCGAAGAGGAGATAATGGGAGGATGCAGCCAACCAATATCCGCCTCGGCGTTCAACATGCCCTCACCGCCGCGATGGGCTTCGCCATCATGGGGGCCTTGATCAAGCTCGCCGCCGAGGAATTATCGATTCCTATGGTGACCTTTTTGCGCAACGCATTTGGCCTGCTATTTTTATTGCCCTTGCTGCTGAGGCAACCCTTGCGCCAGTTGCAGACTCAGCGTTTGGGGCTGCACTTGTTGCGCACAGTGGTGGGCTTAGTAGCGATGTACAGCTTCTTTTTTGCCATTGCGCATATTCCTTTGGCACAGGCGATGCTCCTGAATTACGCCGCCCCTTTGTACGTCCCCATCATTGCCTGGCTTTGGCTGCGCGAACAACCGCATTGGGGGATTTGGCCACTCATTCTCTTGGGTCTTGTGGGTGTCGCCCTCATTATCGGCCCCGGTCAGGATCAAGATGCCGTCGCTGGCCCTCCATGGGTTGGCGCTGTAGCCGTCATGGCAGGCGTCTTCGCTGGGTGGGCTTTTGTGACTATCCGCAAGCTGTCATCGACGGAGCCCGCTCCGCGCATCGTGTTTTGGTTTTCCACTTTCTCGGTGGGGCTGACCGCCTTCCCGGCCATGCTGCAATGGCAAATGCCTAGCCCCAAGGCATGGCTACTGATGCTTGGGACGGGGTTGTTCGCGACCATCGCCCAGATCTCATTAACCCGGTCTTATGCGCTTATTCCTGCCGCACAGGTCGCTCCCTTGAACTACCTAGTGGTGGTTTTCGCGATGCTTTTAGGTTGGTTGATATGGGCGGAGTCACCAAGTCCTTGGGCCTTGGTAGGAACCTTTTTGGTGATCGGTAGTAGCGTTGTGGCCTTACGGCTCAAATCCAGACTTCCCACGCCCACTTGACGGAAATTTGACGCTCTACAGGTTGTAGTGAGGCCCACGTCAAAGAACCCACAGGCCGCCAGTGTTCCGACTTTGGGCATTCACATGTTTCCCAGATCGCCATGCGTAGTTGCAGTTCTGCTCATGCAACGCAGGCGCTAGCGAGCCGCTTATGCTTAGTGGCAATTCTGTTTGCCGGCCTGCTATTTAGCTTGCCGAGTCGGTCACAGGAGACGCCCGCCGGGCTTGGAGCCGTAGAGCTCATTGCCAACCCCGATGCCAACCTGGCCGTGTTGGATCAAGAGGCTTTGTTACGCGCCGTCTTCACGCTGCGGACCCGCACCTGGCCTGATGGGACCCCCGTACGAATATTCGTTTTTCCCGAGCAACATCCGGCGCATGAAAGCCTTTGCCGGGACCTGCTGGGAACCTTTCCCTATGTTCTTCGCAGGGCCTGGGATCAGGCCTTGTTTGCCGGAACCGGTTTGGTGCCCCAGGTGGTGGAGAGCGTAGAAGAAATGCGTCGCCGGGTGGGGGAAACACCAGGCGCCTTGGGCTATGTGCCAGTCACCGACGGCGCTTTATCGACACAAGAACTTCTGGCCGCCCCAGGTCTGGCTAGAACCGAGCTGAAATCATGAAACTTCCTAAGCATAGCTGCCCCTTCGCAGCATCGAGCGTGGCTGCGCTAACACTGCTGATGAGTCATGCCGCCGGCGCATTGGACCTCGACATCCATGGCGCCATGGCGCAAGGCCTTGTTTACTCTGAGGGTAATGAGGTGATTAGCGGCAGTGAGGATTTCAGCACTGACCTCAATGAAGTTGCCCTGAATGCGCGTACCGTCATCGGCGGTAATGCTCTGCTCTCGGGGCAATTATTGTCCCGCCGCTTTGGAGACGCTGCCGATGGCACATTGCGGGTGGACTTCTTACAACTTGACTACCAGCGCCCCGTCTCTGCGCGAACCAACCTTGGCGGGCGTGCTGGCCGAGTGAAGAACCCCTACGGGCTCTACAACACCACCCGAGATGTGGTGTTCTCCCGTCCTGGAATCACCATGCCATCGTCGGTGTACTTTGAGGGAGCCGGGCTTCGGGACTTGTTCTTTTCCTCAGATGGCATCCAGCTCTACGGTACCCATCTGGGGCCGCATCTCACCCATGAGTTCACCATTGGGGCCACGCTTTACGATGGGGATTCTGAGTCTGCCTTCGGCGCTTTGCTGCCCCCGGGTAGTCAGGGCGATATCGACATCGAAGACTTCATTCAAGCGCAATGGCTGGTTGAAGCCAGTGGTGGTACCGGTTTACGCGGCGGCTTGAGTTACTTAGGAGCGCGGCTGGATTACCAAAGCGATAACCCATCTAGCGACCCCTTGGTCGGTACGAGCCTAGACGCTGATTTGTACGTCGCCTCCCTGCAATGGCGTGCGCAAAATTATGAGCTGACGGCGGAATATCGTCTCGCAGACGTGGCTACAGAAAGCCCTTTTGGCAGCGAGAAGATCGATTCCGACGGTGCCTACGTGCAGTACCGCAGATTCCTGGACAGCGGCGCTAGCTGGTATTTGCGCTTTGACGCTTCTTTTGCCAATCGCAATGACCGCGATGGACGGAGCTTCGCGCAAAGCACAGGGCAGCCTCGCTTCTCCCAATTTGCCTACCATCATGTCCTTGGCTGGCGTTCCGCCCCCGCGCAAAACTGGGGCCTATTCGCCGAATATCATTATGTGGATGGCACTGAGGGCCAGGGTGCCAGCGCTGCTCAGGTTCCAATGGAACGCTACACCCAGGCAATTTACTTGATGCTGGCATATCGTTTCTAGTCGTCCCAGCTTTGATTGGGTTGGCATTCATCGCAGCGGTGGTACTCGCCTGCTTTGCTGAATGGCAGTGCCTTCAGGTTTCTTGGGCGAAGCTTATCCGATGCCTTTGTTTCGGGTATTTGCCCCTGCGTTGGTGCCCTCATCGACCCTAAGCGCAGCAAGCGCGTGGTCTGGGCGCTAAACGCACCAGAGCTCCATGGGACTAGTGGTATGTATGAGACCAGCAACTGCTAGGCTTTGTACAAGCCTCGTGCGCTGGCACGCAGCGTTTATAGCGTGTCTTTGACCGTTAACCGCAGGCTGCTAGATTGGGAGGTCATGTGCAGGGCTTGGTTGCACCTAGGGTTCTGAGGCGGTGCCGCTTACTTGTCGCTGACGGATGTGAACCGGATTTTGGAGTCATTCGCAGTACGAGGCCGAAGCTTTAGACCTAGGCGGCGCTGCGCTTAGGAACCGCTTTGATGTCAGGCTTCAGATCATGAAGGGTCACGTGAAAAGTCACCCCATAATCCGGGTTGCTTTCTACGCGGATATCGCCATGCAGTAGGCGCGCAATCTTGCGACATTCCGCCAAACTGGTTCCGCCTCCTCGGTACCCTGCACTGCTTCCACGACGGTAGAACATACGAAAAATCTTGTCGTGATTTTCGGGGTCGATACCAATTCCGTTATCACAGATGTCTAGCAGCAGTGCATCGGCTTCGCGCTTGACGTCAACGCGAATTTTGCAGGGTGCGTGGTCACGAGCATAGCGCAGCGCGTTATCCACCAAGTTGTAAACCAGGACGTGAATATCTTCTGCTTGGGCCCACAGTTGTCCATTGCCATGCAAGAACACTGTGGCATTGTGCAGACGCTGCTGGTCTCTCAGCTCGGAGATCACCTGTTGACAAACATCCGCTACGGCAACCTGGGTAGGCGGACCATGATCGCCAATGCGGAAGTACCGACGCATTCGCTCCAGCTGTTCCGCCATGCGCGAGATCGCGGTATCGATGAACCCTACTGTTTGTTCTAAGCCCTCTAGGTCTTGATCTGCAACCAGCTCTGGTAACAGGGCGCCGCAGGATTTCACCACCAGTAAGGGTTCACGTAAGTCATGCGCGGTCACTTTGACCAGCTCATTCTTATCGGCCTCGGATTGTTTGAGCTGCAAATACGCTTCGTTCAGCTCTTCTTGCATCCGCACCATGGTCTGCATACGTTTGGCCAAATTATGCTGCTGCTCACGAATGCGCTCGGCGTTGGTCACGATCACTTCGAATAAGGCCTGCAGGTCGGCATCTGAGCCCTCAGGCAGATCACCCATTTCGATGTTTTCACGCTTTTCAGCCAGGGTTTGCCGCAGACTGGAAATGGGGGCGGCAATGTAGCGAGCCACCAAGAAGGTGGCCACCAGAAATATCCCAATGAGCACGAGTTGGATTTGCAGGTTTTGATGCAAGGCATCGCGCAAAATGCTGGCCGAGCCGACTTCTCCGGCGGTGTGCAATAACACGATATCGCCATGCCCTGCCTGAGCCCCCAAGGCATAAAACACCAAACTTCCCTGCCGCGAAATTCCTTCCCCTAAGCTGGGAATAAGCTCGGTGTTGATGGTGTTGAGCGTAGGCGAGCTGAGCTCGTGCCCGTCCATGGGCACGGGCATATTAGGCTGACTCCGGCTGAGCAAATACAGCTGCGATGGGTTGCCTAAGCCGCCATCCAAGGCGCCAAGACTGTGCCGGGCCAAACTGCGCAGAACTACACTGCCCTGCATTCTATTGGCAATAAAAGGCGCGGTTGTTTGAATCGCCGCGACGCGTTTGGCCGGGTCTGAGGGGTCGGCAAAACCAATCAGCTCTACAGCTTGCTGAGCACGCTCCACAACTCCTTGAAACTGGTTGTAATCGCCAGCGTAAAGTGGCTCTGCACTCAGCGAATAGGCGCCACCAGCTATTCGCGTTGCTCTTAAGCTACGGCCATCACCATCATTGGCCCGCAGAACCACGGCAACCTCGAGTAGTTGCGGCTGACTACGGAGTATGGCGTCGATAAGTCGTAAGGCCGAGGTTTCATTGCTCAGTGGCTGGTTATTCCAGTCGGCCTGATGGGCAGGCGGCAGGCCGAGCTGCGCCAGCACCGGTGACTGGCTGAGCATAAAGTTGCGCGTGCTCAGTTCTTCGATGAACAAGCGCAAACTTTGTCCTGCAACCTGCGCTTGCTTTTCGACCACTTCGATATGGAAACGCTGTACCTGCTGCTGGAACACACGCAGCGTCAAAAAGCTGAGCAATCCACCGCCGAGCAACACCAATAGAAACATCAGCGGAAAAATCCGCCGAAAAAGCGAATGCTGCTGCAGACTAACGAAGGCGAATCCGGACATGGCTAAGGCAACACAAGTCGCAGCCTCTGGCTGCGACACCTCAAAAAGCACGAAGCAGCCATGCAAGTCCGAGGCCTCGCTAGCCGGCGCGGGCTCAACAATAGGCAGAATTTGTGAAAAATTTGCCTTTTACGAGCGCTGCGGCCAAGTCTGAAGGTCCTTCACTCTCCACTACAGGAGCCGGCAGACCACGCTCTTGCGGGAAGTCGGCTTAAATTTTCTGCAGCAACTTGCGTAGCCGGGCTCGTTCACGACGGTCTGGCCGATGCTCCGGTGGTTGCGGGCGGGACAGCCACTCGGCTCTACGCTGCGCGGCTTGCTGCTCACGACGAGCAAGGCTGTCCGGCGTTTCCGCGTACAAAGACTGAGCGATGGCGGCACTGCCGCGCTTGTCGCTCAACTCCAGGACACGTACGGTCCAGGTTTGGCCGGCTTTTTCAATGTGGATTTCATCATCCAGCCGCACCGTCCGCGAAGGCTTAGGGCGCTGACCATTCACTTGAATTTGGCCATGTTTGATGGCGTCTGTGGCCAGGCCCCGCATTTTGTAAAAACGCGCAGCCCAAAGCCATTTGTCTAGACGTACGGAATCACTCATCCATCACAGCTTAAAAAACAAACGGCCCTGCAATGTTGCAGGGCCGCATGATTAAAGACCTAGCAAGAAAGTAGCTTAATGCTGGCCAGCAGGCCGCGTTCCCGGAGGCACGTCCGATGCGCCCTTGGCATCGTCGGCTTGGGCCGTAGCACCACCGTCACCATCATCCTTGTTCTGCCAACTTTCTGGCGGACCGGGGGGCTTACCCTCCATGATGGTCTTGATCTGCTCAGAGTCAATGGTTTCGTACTTAATCAAGGCCTCTGCCATGATGTGTAGCTTATCGGCGTTGTCGTTCAGTATTGAGACAGCTCGCTCATAGGACTCATCAATGATTCGACGAATCTCAGTGTCGATCTGATTCGCCGTACCGTCAGAGACATGCTTGGTCTGCTGCACACTCCGGCCTAAAAACACTTCGCCATCATCTTCGGCGTAGGTCAGTGGTCCTAGTTTTTCGCTCATGCCGAATTTGGTGACCATCTTGCGCGCAATATCGGTTGCGCGTTCGATGTCGTTGCTAGCGCCGGTGGTGACGGCGTTGTCACCGAAGATCATCTCTTCAGCAATCCGCCCACCAAACAGTGAATCAATTTGACTCATCAAACGTTGCTTGGTGTAACTGTGGCGATCTTCTTCAGGGAGGAACATGGTCACACCAAGAGCGCGACCACGCGGAATGATGGTGACCTTGTACACCGGATCATGCTCAGGCACGGTCAGACCCACGATGGCGTGACCAGCCTCGTGGTACGCGGTGAGCTTCTTCTCTTGGTCGGACATCACCATAGATTTGCGCTCGGCGCCCATCATGATCTTGTCTTTGGCCCGCTCAAAGTCGTCCATGTCCACGAGCTTTTTGTTGCCACGCGCCGCAAACAAGGCGGCTTCGTTCACCAAGTTGGCCAAGTCAGCGCCAGAGAAACCAGGGGTTGCACGGGCAAGCACAGAGGGTTTGACATTGCCAGCAATCGGAACTTGGCGCATGTGCACCTTCAGAATTTGCTCACGACCGCGTACGTCTGGCAATGGCACCACAACCTGGCGGTCGAAGCGGCCGGGACGCAAGAGCGCGGGGTCCAACACATCCGGGCGGTTGGTCGCTGCAATGACGATGATGCCTTCATTGCCCTCAAAGCCGTCCATCTCAACCAAAAGCTGGTTCAACGTTTGTTCACGTTCATCGTGGCCGCCGCCAAGACCGGCGCCACGGTGCCGACCTACGGCGTCAATCTCGTCGATGAAGATGATGCAGGGGGCGTGTTTCTTGGCTTGCTCGAACATGTCGCGAACGCGGGAGGCGCCTACACCGACGAACATCTCCACGAAATCAGAACCAGAAATCGTGAAGAAGGGAACGCCTGCTTCGCCAGCAATGGCCTTGGCGAGCAGGGTTTTACCCGTGCCCGGGGAGCCTGCCATCAGCACCCCGCGAGGAATGCGTCCGCCTAGCCGTTGGAATTTGGAGGGATCTTTCAAAAAGTCCACCAACTCGCCAACTTCTTCCTTAGCCTCTTCCACACCAGCCACATCGGCGAAGGTGATTTTGACCTGGTCTGGTGCCAGCATGCGTGCTTTGCTTTTTCCAAAGGACAAAGCGCCACGGCCATTGCCGCCGCCTTGCATTTGGCGCATGAAGTACACCCACACCCCAATCAACAGCAAGATCGGGAAGGATGAGATGAGGATTTGCAGCAGCAGCGGCTGGCCTTTGGGGGGGCGACCCGTGAGCTGCACGTTATTGTCGAGCAGCGTGCCGATCATAGCGGTGTTATCAGACTCGGGGCTGTAACTACTAAATCGAGTTCCGCTACGCGTCTCGCCAATAATCTGCTGGCCCTCTAAGGCCACGCTGGCAACATTGCCATTCTTCACTTGTTCAAGAAATTGCGAATACGCAATTGCCTGGCTTCCGCCGCGGGTTTGAGAGAAGCTGGAGAACACGCTCATCAAGACGACCGCGATCACCACCCACAACAACATATTCTTTGCCAGATCGTTCACCTTCACTCCTAGGGCCTATTGCCCAATGTGGACCACGATGTCCCACCCCGGTTCATCGATTGTCCGTCATCTGATAGCCCCGCGCCAGCACGAACACCTCTCGACTTTCGTCTCTAGAAGCATTCGGTTTACGCCAGCTAACAGATGCATACTCGTTCTTTAATCCTGTCACAAATTGCGGTAGGTCTTCACCCTGGAAGGCCTTGAACAGAAAATCCCCACCATTTTTGAGGTGATGACGACAAAATTCAGCGGCCGCTTCCAGCAACTCCAAACTGCGCGCCTGATCAAGTAGCCGGTTCCCTGTGAGATTGGGGGCCATATCGCTAATTACAAGGTTGACGGAGGACTTTTGTGGCATGCAACTCTCTATCCACGCCATAGCCTGAGCCGATAGAAAATCCCCTTGAAAAAACTCTAAACCCGATAAGGGCGCGGTCGGCAGTAGATCTAAGCCTAATACCCGGCCCTGCCCTTTGAGCCTTTTCAGCGCGTATTGGCTCCATGACCCAGGAGCGCAGCCCAGGTCCACAATGGTTTGGCCCGGACGAATGAGCCGATCACGTTGATCGATTTGCTGCAGTTTGAACACCGCCCGCGAGCGCCAACCATCCCCTTGGGCCTGTTTAACAAAGGGATCGCGCTGCTGTCGCTGCAACCAGCGCCCTGAGGAGCGACTACGCCGAGGCATTAGCTGGGATCATGCGTGGCCACATCCACGGATTCCGCTAACACGCTGCACAAATGCTCCACGTCATCTGGTTGCACTACGTAGGGCGGCATCAAATACATGCTGTTGTAGAGGGGGCGCAGCATGGTTTCCCTCGTCAAAGCGTGTTGGTAGGCACGCAGACCGCGCCGCTCTAATGCCGGGTAGGCCTGATGCGGGTCTTTGCTGTGAACCAGGTCCAAGGCCAACATCATGCCCTGGCGCCGAATATGCGCCACATGTGGATGATCGCTGAGCAGATCCCGGACCTTGAGCTCCATCAATTCGCCCATCGTCTGCAGGTGCTCAAACACTGGCTCAGCAGCAAAGATGTCCAGCACCGCGTTGGCGGCAGCGCAGGCGATCGCGTTTCCGGTGTAGGAGTGAGAATGCAAGAACGCTTTTTGCTCTTGCCACTCGGCGTAAAACGCCGCGTAAACCTCATCCAGCGTCAGTACCACGGCCAATGGAAGAAAACCGCCGGTAATCCCCTTGGATAAGCAAAGAAAGTCCGGGGCGATCTGTGCATGTTCGCAGGCAAACATCCGACCCGTGCGACCAAAGCCGACGGCAATTTCATCGGCAATCAGGTGCACGTCAAATCGCTTGCACAGTGCCGCCAAACCGCGCAGGTACTCAGGCTCATGCATGCGCATGCCCGCAGCGCATTGCACTAAAGGCTCGACAATAACCGCAGCAATTTCATGGCCGCGCTGCGCCAGCAACTCTTCGGCCGCAGCAAGGCAGTTACGCACATCGGCATCGCGCTCAGGGCGTCGCGTATCGGGCGCACAGAGCTGTATGGCTTGCATCAACAAGGGTTGGTAGGTCGCCTTGTACAAGCCCACATCACTCACCGCCAGTGCGCCCAGGGTTTCGCCATGGTAGGCCTGATCCAGATGCACAAAATGGCGCCGCTGCTGGCCACGATTGGCCCAGTAGTGGTAGCTCATCTTTAGCGCCACCTCAATGGCGCTGGAGCCATTGTCGGCAAAGAACACCTTGTTCAATGCCCCCGGCGCCAGCTCACATAACCGTTCCGATAAGCGGACTGCTGGCTCATGGGTATGCCCGGCGAACATCACCTGTTCGAGGGTATGGGCCTGATGCGCAATGGCATCGGCAATTTCGCGTCTGCCATGGCCAAAAAGGTTCACCCACCAACTGCTCACCGCGTCCATATAACGGCGGCCTTGGGTGTCGTAAAGCCACAGCCCCTGCGCGCGCTCGATCTCAAGCAGCGGCAGCCACTCGTGATCCTTCATTTGCGTACAGGGGTGCCAAACATGAGCCAAGTCGCGTTGGCTCAGAGTGGGGTGGCCCGTGGGCTGCATCAGGCCTCGTAGTGGACAGCGAGTAACTCGAAGGTCCGGGTGCCGCCTGGAACCTCAACGCTGACTTCGTCGCCCTCTTCCTTACCCAGCAAACCCCGTGCAATAGGCGTTGAGAAAGCTATGAGGCCCTGCTTCACGTCCGCTTCGTCCTCACCCACGATCTTGTAGCGTAGCTCCTCATCCGTATCCACATCGACCAACTCCACGGTGGTGCCGAACACAACCTTGCCGGTTTTGGGCAAAGTGGCCACATCAACAATTTGCGAGTTGCTGAGTTTGCCTTCGATGTCTTGAATACGACCTTCGATAAAGCCTTGCTGTTCACGCGCCGCGTGGTACTCGGCGTTCTCTTTGAGATCACCATGCTCGCGAGCTTCAGCGATGGCGGCGATGACGCGCGGACGGTCCTCACTTTTGAGGCGTTTCAGCTCTTGCTTGAGCAGCTCAGCACCACGCAGGGTCAGCGGAATTTTGCTCATGCTCTAAGTTCCTTATGTAGCTCGTGCAAGGCGTTGACCTGGATATCGTCACGATGATCCATAGCAAGGCAGGTCGCCCAAGCCGCGGCCACAGTCGTGAAATACACCACCTTATGCGCCACAGCGGCGGCACGAATGGAATGAGATTCAGCGATGGATTTTTTACCAGCCGAGGTGTTGATCACCAACGACACATCGCCATTCTTGATTAGGTCTACACAATGAGGGCGACCCTCTTTGACCTTGTTCACAGGCTCGCATGCCACATCATGGGCTTGCAAGTGGCGGGCGGTTCCCGAGGTGCCGTAGATTTTAAAGCCCTTGTGCGTGAGGTGCCGAGCAATACGCAGGGCCTCTGCCTTATCCTCATCACGTACCGAGAGTAGAACACCACCCTCACTGGGAAGGCTGGCCCCTTGCGCTAACATGGCCTTGCCAAAAGCTCCGCCGAAGGCTCGGCCTACGCCCATCACTTCCCCGGTGGATTTCATCTCAGGGCCCAAAATGGGGTCGATTCCTGGGAACTTGTTGAATGGGAATACCGATTCTTTGACCGAGTAATAATCCGGACGGGCAGCCTGCGTAAACCCTTGTTTCTGCAATGTCTGTCCCGCCATGCACCGCGCCGCAATTTTGGCCAGCGGGGCACCGATGGCTTTGGAGACAAAGGGCACGGTGCGCGCTGCGCGTGGGTTGACCTCTAGCAAATAGATGTCATCGCCCTGCACCGCAAACTGCGTATTCATCAAGCCTTTGACTTTGAGCGCACGGGCCAAGTCGCCGACCATATCGCACAGACGCTGTTCGACCTCGGCCGACAACGAATAGGCGGGCAAGGAGCAGGCTGAGTCGCCCGAATGCACGCCCGCTTGTTCAATATGCTCCATCACACCGGCGACAACAGTGGTGGTGCCATCACTGACGGCGTCCACGTCGACCTCGATGGCCTGCTCCAGAAAACGATCAAGCAAAACTGGTGCGTCTTCAGAGGCTTGTACAGCCTCCTTCATGTAACGGCTGAGGTCCTCGATGTCGTAAACCACCTCCATGGCTCGCCCGCCGAGCACATAAGAAGGGCGCACAACCAAGGGAAAACCAACCTGAGGCGCCATTTCCAAGGCTTGTTCCGCAGACATGGCAATACCGTTGATGGGCTGCTTAAGCTCTAGCTTTTGCAGCAGCTTTTGAAAGCGTTCGCGATCTTCGGCCAAATCAATCGAGTCCGGGCTGGTCCCAATAATCGGAACGCCGGCAGCCTCCAGGGCGCGCGCCAGTTTCAATGGCGTTTGACCACCAAACTGAACAATCACACCTTCGGGCTGCTCCACCTCAACAATGGCGAGTACGTCTTCCAGGGTGAGCGGCTCAAAATACAGGCGGTCAGAGGTGTCGAAATCCGTAGATACGGTCTCAGGGTTGCAGTTGACCATGATGGTTTCAAAACCATCTTCGCGTAGTGCCAATGCCGCGTGAACGCAGCAATAGTCAAATTCGATGCCCTGGCCGATGCGGTTGGGTCCGCCTCCCAACACCATAATCTTGCGCTGGTTACTCGGCTCCGCCTCACATTCATCCGCATAGGTGGAATAAAGGTAGGCAGTGTCCGTCGGAAACTCGGCCGCGCAGGTATCAACGCGCTTGAATACGGGCTTCACATTCTGAGCATGTCGCGCATCGCGTACCTGGGCTTCGCTACGACTCCACAATTGCGCGAGGTAGGCGTCAGAAAAGCCCAACTGCTTGAGCTGCAGCCACTGCGCTGCGCTCAATTCCTCCGGCTGAGAAGACTGCACCTGCTTTTCAGCAATGATGATGTCTTCCATCTGCTCCAAGAACCATAGATCGATCTTGGTAATGGCATGCACTTCGGCGATATCCATGCCGGAGCGTAGTCCATCCATGACCCACCACAAACGGCGGGCGCGGGGAACGGCCATTTGCTCTTGGATGAGCGTGCGCGGATCATCTTCCTCACCGCTGAGCTGAGTTTCTAGACCATCGCTGCCGATTTCCAACCCGCGTACGGCTTTTTGCAAGCTTTCAGCAAAGCTTCCACCGATGGCCATGACCTCCCCGACCGATTTCATCTGCGTGGAGAGGCGGTCGTCGGCGGCTGGGAATTTCTCAAAAGCAAAGCGCGGTATTTTGGTCACCACGTAGTCAATGCTTGGCTCAAAAGACGCTGGTGTCTGCCCGCCGGTAATTTCGTTGGCCAGCTCGTCTAGGGTGTAGCCCACAGCCAGCTTGGCCGCCACCTTGGCAATGGGGAAGCCCGTGGCTTTGGATGCCAAAGCGGAGGAACGCGACACCCGAGGGTTCATCTCGATGACGATGAGTCGACCATCGTCCGGGTTGACCGCGAACTGCACATTGGAACCGCCTGTTTCAACACCGATTTTGCGCAAGACCGCCAAAGAGGCGTCGCGCATTACCTGGTATTCCTTATCGGTCAATGTTTGGGCAGGCGCGACCGTGATCGAGTCGCCGGTGTGTACGCCCATAGGGTCAAGGTTTTCAATGGAGCAAATGATGATGGCGTTATCGGCTTTGTCCCGCACCACCTCCATTTCAAACTCTTTCCAGCCCAGTAAGGACTCTTCCAGCAGCACCTCGTTGGTCGGCGATAAGTCCAGGCCACGCGCAACGATTTCTTCGAACTCGTCGCGGTTATAAGCAATACCGCCGCCGCTACCGCCCAGGGTGAACGAGGGTCGAATAATGACCGGGAAACCAACCGCTTTTTGCACCGCCCAGGCTTCGTCCATGCTGTGCGCAATACCGCTCCGCGCCGACTCCAGGCCAATTTCGTCCATGGCTTGGCGAAACTTCTGCCGGTCTTCTGCGGTATCAATGGCGTCGCGGCTGGCGCCAATCATTTGCACGCCATATTTCTCGAGCACGCCCTCGCGTGCTAAGTCCAAAGCGCAGTTCAAGCCCGTTTGGCCGCCCATCGTGGGCAAGAGAGCGTTCGGGCGCTCCTTGGCAATGATGCGCTCTACCACCCGCCAGTCCACCGGTTCGATATACACCGCGTCGGCCACTTCCGGGTCCGTCATGATGGTCGCGGGGTTGGAGTTCACCAGCACCACGCGATAGCCCTCTTCGCGCAAGGCTTTACATGCCTGCGTTCCGGAATAGTCGAACTCGCAGGCTTGCCCGATGATGATCGGCCCCGCACCAATGATCAGGATACTTTCAATATCGGTTCTTTTTGGCATATCGACTTAGGGGCGCATGAGGGCAACGAACTGGGCGAAAAGCGGCGCTAGGTCGTGCGGACCTGGACTCGCCTCGGGGTGCCCTTGGAAGGAAAAGGCCGGGGCGTCGGTGTGCTTGACTCCCTGCAGCGTTCCGTCGAACAAGGACCGATGTGTAGGTCGCAAGTTGGCGGGGAGGCTGGCCTCGTCCACGGCAAAGCCATGGTTTTGACTGGTGATGGCTACGCGGCCCGTAGCCAGGTCTTGAACCGGATGGTTAGCGCCGTGGTGGCCAAATTTCATTTTTGAGGTTTGCGCACCGGCTGCCAAGGCCAATATTTGGTGACCCAAGCAGATCCCCATGGTCGGCAGGCCGCGTTCCAACAGTTCTTTAGCGACAGCGATGCCATGGGCGACGGGCTCGGGATCTCCAGGGCCGTTGGAGAGCAAAACTCCATCCGCGCCCTGCGCTATGGCTTCATCCAAAGGTGTTTTAGAGGGCACGACGCGAACCGTACAGCCTGCATCGACCAAACAGCGAAGAATGTTGAATTTCACCCCGAAGTCGTAAACAACAACCTTGCAGCGTGCCGCTTGGGGGTCGCGATTCCAACGCCCTTCAGACCAGTCATAAGGGGAGTGACAGCTCACCTCGTCGGCCAGATTCATGCCCTGCAGACCCGCGAAGCCGCGCGCTGCCTCGAGCGCTTGCTCTACGCTGCCGTCCCCAACCAGCAAGGCTCCGGCTTGAGCACCACCATTGCGTAGAATCCGCGTGAGCTTGCGGGTGTCGATGCCGCTAATGCCACCGCGTCCATGGGCCACCATAGCGTCATGCAGCGAGCTTTCAGCACGGAAGTTGGAGGGTGTACGTGGGCGCTGGCGGACGATCAAACCTGCCGCATGAAAAGCGGCCGATTCCATATCCTGCGCATTACATCCCACATTCCCGATGTGGGGATAAGTCAGCGTTACTAATTGCTGCGCGTAACTGGGGTCAGAAAGTATCTCCTGATAGCCCGTTAGTGCAGTGTTAAAAACAACTTCACCAGCGGTGAGCCCCTCGGCTCCAAAACCCTGACCAATGAAGTGTGTACCGTCGGCGAGTGCCAGAATGGCAGGTGTCACGATGCGTTTATCCCTCACAGACACAAAAAAACGGGGTCGGGCCCCGTGACCTGCGAAAGTATACGCGCTGATACACTTAAGTGCTGCCCCCCTGGCCGGATTTTTCACCGATGCACCCCTTGCACGGAACCTCCCTGCCCCTCATTCTGGCGCCGATGGCCGGCGTGACAGATGCCCCTATGCGCCAGCTGTGTCGTCGTTACGGCGCGGACCTGTGTTACGGAGAAATGACCGCGGCCAATCAGGACGACGCGCAGCGCGCCAAGTTTCAACGTCGCCTGCACCAAGCGGATGAAACGCGCCCTTGGATAGTACAGCTCGCAGGAGCAGAGCCTGAGGTGCTTGCCGAAGGCGCTCAAGTACACGCGGCTATGGGCGCTGATGTGATTGATATCAACATGGGCTGCCCGGCCAAGAAGGTGCGTAAGAAAGCCTGCGGCTCGGCCTTGTTAGGTGATCCCGGACTCGTCAAAGAGATTTTTCAAGCGGTCACTCAGGCTGTGGAATTGCCGGTGAGCGTCAAAATTCGTACGGGGCTGCACAGCGAGCATGTGAATGCGGTAGACATTGCGGAACTGGCTGAAGACTGTGGGCTCAGTGCCATCGCTGTTCATGGCCGCTCCCGCGCTCAGATGTACAAAGGCCAGGCCGAGTACCGCACCATCCGCGAAGTGAAGAAGGCCGTCGGTATCCCAGTCATCGCCAATGGTGACATTGACTCTGCCTCCAAGGCTTTGCAGGTCCTGGAAGCGACCGATGCTGATGCATTAATGATTGGCAGAGCAGCCCTTGGCCAACCCTGGCTGTTTGCCCAAATTGCCGCGGCAATTGCTGGTGGGCAGATCCCAGAGCCACCGAGCATGGGCGAATTTCTGCCGGACTTAATCAGCCATGCCTACGCGGTGGACGCCTTGTATGGACAGCGTATGGGATTAAAGGTGTTTCGCAAGCACCTCGCTGCTTGGATGGATGCTTATGCCGTGCCCAAGCTTGATCGCCTACCAATTTTGCGTGCCGAGGACAGAGCGCAAAGCCTGGATGCGTTGACCGTCCTCTGCCAAAGCTTGACCGACACCGCGGTGGCCGCCTGATGAACCCACGTTTACGTTCCATCCTAAGTGCAAAAACAGGGATGGCTTTGGCCCTCCTTGGGGCTGCGATCCTGGTGTTTGTGGCCCTGGTTGGAACCAAGCCCAAGGCCAATGTGGAAGCGGTGGAGGAAACGCAGTTCAGCGTACGCACGGCCATTGTTGACCCAGGTCCCAAACAGCCACAGCTACAACTGATTGCAGAGGTTGACTCTGCGGCCCGTCCGCAGATTACTGCCGCCCTCAACGCCGAAGTGATGGCCGTGTACGTGGCGGAGGGCGATACCGTAGAGCGTGGTCAGCTACTCGTTGAGTTAGACCCGCGTGATGCCCAAGTGCAATTACGTCAGGCGCAAGCCGAATTGGCACAGGCCGAAGCTGCGCGGGCATTGGACCTGGAACAGGCCGCGGTCGACATGGACAGCCTGGAGCGTGAGCGGCAACTGGCTAGCATCAGCGAAGCCGAGTTGGCCCGCTTGGTCCGTCTACGTGATAAAGGCGTGGTTTCCGACACCCTGCTGGACCAGACCAAAGATAAACACCAACGCGCCTTGCTCAACTTGCGCCTCCGCGAACAGGCCGTTGCCGCGATACCAGCGCGGAAAAAACAAGCGCAGGCCCGTCTGGATGCCGCCGAAGCGGCATTGCAAGCGGCCGAGCTTGCCTTGGAACGCACCCAAATCCGTGCACCCTTCGCGGCCGCCGTCACCCAGGTCACCGTAGAGCCAGGTGCCCGTGTTCAGGCCGGGCAAAGTTTACTGGGCTTATACGACACTCAGCGCATTGAATTTGCAGCCGAGCTTCCGACCCGGTACTTAGGGGATTTGGCGCAGAGCCTCAGCCGGGCCGAGACAGTCAGTGGCCAGGTGCGCTTTGCTCAGCAAAGCTTTGCCGTACAACTCACCCGTTTAGGCCAGGAGGCGCGCAGTGGCTCCGTACGCGCTTGGCTAAGCTTGGCCGAGCCAGGACAAATCCCGGTAGGCATTAGCGTTCCGCTACAGCTGTCACTACCCGCTGTTGAGCGGGCGATCAGCGTTCCAGAGACGGGCCTATACGATCTCAACAAAATCTTTAAAGTCGTGGATGGGCGCCTGCAGAGTGTGAGCGTGACCGTCCATGGCAGCGCCGCTGCAGACTCGCAAAGCGTCATTGTGAGTCACCCTGAGCTGCAAACGGGTGATCATATTCTGGTTACCCACCTCGCCAACGCGGCTACGGGTTTAGCGGTACGCGAGTTACAACCATGAGCAAGGCCTCCGCTGTGCCGAGTGATCATGCACTAATCCGCACCTTTGCCCGCCACCCGGTGGCCTGCAACCTGCTGATGGTGATTATGATTCTGGCCGGACTATGGGGCTTGGCCAAACTCAACACCCAGTTCTACCCTAGTTTTGATATCGACTATGTGCGCGTGGAAATTGCCTGGGAGGGTGCTAGCGCTGAAGATATAGAAACAGGGATTACGGACTTGGTGGAGGACCGCCTCCGCAGTACCCCGGGTGTGAACGAACTTAGTTCCGTATCCCTGCAAGGTTTTGCTCTGTTGTGGCTGCGCTTTGATGACGGCACAGACCTGAATGCTGCCGCCGATGATGTGAAAGAGCGCATCGCCAGTATTCGCAACCTTCCTGATTCTGCGGAAGAACCCAGCATCAGTATTTTAGAGAATCGTGAGCTCATCGCCCGCTTGGTGCTCACCGGTCTGGATGACCTGGATGAATTGCGCCCCCTCGCTCGGCGTATGGAGCGTGAGTTGCTCGATGCGGGCATCGAAGAAATCCGGACTCTGGGCCTACCAGCCGAGGAAATCGTGATTCGGGTCCCGGCAGCCACCTTGGCTGAACTGGGGTTAACGCTGCCAGATGTAGCAAATGCCGTACGCGCGCGATCTCAGGATCTGCCAGCGGGACTGCTTGCTGAGGGCGGCGCCAGTCGCGAACTACGCGCCGTCGAGAAACGCCGCAGCGAGTATGGACTGGGATCGCTGCAGCTCAGTGATGCCCGTGGCCAAGGTCATGTTCGACTGGCCGATATCGCCAGCATACGTCGCGAATCAAAACCCGATGATGTGCGGCTCCGTATGCAGGGGCAGCCCGCGGTGGAGCTGGCACTGTACCGAGCCAAAAACGAAGACGCGCTGGAGATGGCTGAGGTGATGCAGTCCTATTTGCACACCAAGCGCCAGCAACTTCCTCCCAACGTCGATGTGGTCGTGTACGACGAGCAATACAAGCCCATCGAGGAGCGCATCGGTTTATTGCTGAAAAATGGGGCCTCAGGGCTGGTGTTGATCATCGCCATCTTGTATCTGTTCCTGAGCGGACGGGTGGCTCTTTGGGTCACCGTGGGCATTCCGGTCTCATTTCTGGCCACACTCTGCGTGCTTTATGCCTCTGGCGGCAGCATCAACATGATCTCTTTGTTTGCCATGATTATGGCGTTGGGGATCATTGTTGATGACGCCATCGTCGTGGGCGAAGACGCAGCAGCCCATTATGACGCTGGCGAAGAAGCTTTAGAGGCTGCTGAAGGCGGGGCAACGCGGATGTTTTGGCCGGTGCTGAGTTCATCCGCCACAACCATTGCCGCTTTTCTGCCCCTCATGCTCATCGGTGATTATATTGGCGCCATCCTCAAGGCCATTCCTTGGGTGGTTATCTGCGTCATTATCGCCTCCCTCATTGAAAGTTTTCTGATTCTTCCTGGGCACTTACGGCACTCTCTTAAGGGCCTGCGCGAGAAGTCGGTCAGCCGCTGGCGTAAGGGCTTTGACCGCGCTTTCGACGGCTTGCGTGAGGGCGTATTTCGGCGCCTTGTCCGCAGCGCTTTGAGTAATCGCAGGGTGGTCCTGGCCGCCAGCCTAGCCGCGATGGTGCTGGCCGTGGGCTTGCTCGCCGGTGGACGGGTCAAGTTTGAGTTCTTCCCCACTCCCGAGCTAGACGTGTTGATTGCCAATGTAGGCTTCGCTGCAGGCGCACCGGAAGAAGAGCTAGAGGAGTTTTTGACGCAGCTTGAGCAGTCGTTGGAGGAACTCAACCAAGAACTAGGTGGCGATTTTGTCATTGCTGCCGTCACCCGTCTGGGGATGGGAGTGACGCCGGGAACAAACTTCACTCGCAGTGGACGCCAATATGCCCACATGCAGGTGCAAATTCGACCCTCGGATAGCCGCGAGGTGCGCAACGCCGAGTTCATTGCCCGCTGGAAGCAGCGAATTGTGTTGCCTGCAGGTTTAGATACTTTTGGTGTGTTCGAGCCCAGTATTGGCCCGCCTGGTCGAGATGTGGAACTCCGCATAACGGGTTCCGACCTGGCGGCCATTAAATCGGCAGCATTAGAGCTGGGCGAGATCCTGCGCCAAACAGCCGGCGTGAACGGGGTGGACGATGACACGCCCTTTGGGCGTGAGCAAATTCTGTACACGCCCAATGCGCAAGCCCAGGTATTAGGCTTGGATACCAGTAATCTGGGACGTCAACTACGCGCCGCCTTGGATGGAGAACTGGCGCAAATTTTCCAAGATGATGGCTCCGAAGTCGAAGTTCGCGTACGTCTGATGGATGGGGACGCCGACTCTATAGTGACCCTGCGCGACCTTCCCATCCTCGCGCCTACAGGAACGGTCATTCCCCTCGGTAACGTGGTGGATTTTCGTACCCAACGGGGATTCGACCGCATCCGCCATGCTGATGCCCGGCGATCCATCGTCGTGAGTGCCGATGTGGACGCCGCTCAGGTTAATGCCAATGAACTGCGGGCGCGCCTGGCTGCGCAGGTTCTTCCAGATATCCAGCAGCGCTACCCCGTAAGCATTACGCAAACAGGCCAAGCAGAAAACCAAGCCAACACCTTTGGCGATATGCAGCGAGGACTGCTCTACGCCCTCGCCCTTATCTACATTGTGCTTGCTTGGGTCTTTGCCTCCTGGGGCTGGCCCCTATTGGTCATGAGCATTATTCCTTTAGGCCTAGTGGGCGCTGTTGTGGGGCATTGGCTCATGGGAATGAACCTCACCATCTTGTCCTTATTTGGGCTATTTGGCCTCTCCGGAATCGTGGTCAACGACTCCATAATCTTGGTGGTGTTCTATAAGCAACTCCGTGACCGTGGCGTGCCCATCCAACAGGCCTTGGAAGATGCCTCCTGCTTGCGCTTACGTGCCGTCTTATTGACATCATTAACGACCATCGCGGGCCTAACGCCGCTACTGTTTGAGACCAGTCTCCAGGCACAGTTCTTAATACCCATGGCCATTTCCATCGTATTTGGCCTGGCCTTTGCAACACTGGTTGTGTTGGTTTTGGTGCCAACCTTGCTCTCCTTGTATGAGCAGAAATTTGGCACGCCGGCAGCCGCGCCAGCGTCAGCGCCACAAGCTGCGTTCTAACACGCACAGCCATTACATGCTCAGGGAGCTCTCAGCCGCAAGGCGTAATTTTTACGCTTGCTCTGCCACTGTGCTATGTGTCATGTTTATTGCGCGCAGTACTACTTAACAAAAATTTCATCTGCGCCGAACCTTGGAACAATCTGGAGAACGTTCATGTACCGCATGCTCAAGGCGATGTGTTTCGCTGCTGCTTGCGCTGGCGCACCGGCATATGCCGCTGAAGTTGGCTCAGGCACCCTCACTTTATCCACCATGGATCTCAGTTTTGGCGGAGGGCCTATCGTTGGGACTAACGCGACGAACGCTGCCGGTCCTGACTGTATTGATCCCGTCCTGCCCTGCGATCAATACGCCTTAAGTGCTGACCTACCGGAAGACCTCAACGCGTTCTTTCCCACCGCCCTGATTCGTGTGACCTTGGGCCCTACCCAAAACTTGAGTGGCGCCGATGACTACGACCTTCGCCTGCTCGATGGCAGCGGGAATGTCTTGGGTGAATCCACCTCGGCTACTGCCAACGAAGCGGTCTCCACTATTGCCTTCGGCGGTGAGCGCGATTACACCGTGGAAGTGATCCATTGGCTGGTTGTAGGCGGCAGTTACGAAGCCAATATCGAACTGAGTCTGGGTCAACCCTCTGCGGACAAAACCGATGAAGAAATAGCGGCCTGGTTTGCCGAGAATGGCGGCGACGAAATGGCTGAATCTCGGGCGATGGAATCCTGCACTGCGCCGGGCCTAATCCTCTTAACAGATGCTAGCGGTGACGTTGATCCTTTGGATCTCACCGGAAGTGGCTTCCCCATTTCTGATCTCGATCTCACTGAACTCAGCGTCTTCCAAACTGGAAGTACTGAGAACCCTGAAGACCCCGCGCTCATCGGGTTCCGCTTCAAATTGGAATCATTGACCCAACCCATTCCGGGCAGCGCGATTTACGCGAGCTTCTCCCCTGGCGCCTCTCAAACCGTATTCGGTGTGCGCATGGCGGTGGATCAGCAAGGAGCTGTCAGCTTCTTCTCCTATGTCGCGGGCGCCAACAATGATGGCGGCGTGGATGGCCGCTTCGTAGAAGCCGGCTCCGAGCGACCTGCAAATTCTGCGTCGACCTTCGACGCTTCAGGCGAAGTCGTGATCTTTGTACGCCCTCAGGATATCGGCTTACTGAATCCAGGCGAAACTCTCACCGGATTTAACGCTGCGACCACCATCGGTGTGAGTGACCCCGTCGTTGGTGTTGGCGTTGCCGGTACCGCAGACACCATGCCCAACGGTCTTAGTCGGTCTGGAATCTGGACCTTTATGTCCGACGAGGAATGTGCCGCAGACGCTGAAGAAGAAGCCGCAAGCCGCTCACTCAGCAGTGCCGTTAACGGTGGAGGCAGTCTGCCGTTAATGACCGTGTTGTTTGGTCTCTTACTGCTAGGCCGCCGTCGCAGCTAGCTCAATTCCAAGGGGATGGTCTGTCGAGTGATAGGCCAGGTGTGGGGCGGCCTCCGGGTCGCCCCGTTTTGCTCCCCATTGCGGACTACCCCTTCACAGGAGATTTCTCTATGCGTAGCCTTCAGACCTTGGCCATCGTCGCCATCGCAACCTTGGCAAGCGCCGCAAACGCCGCTGAAGTTGGCTCAGGCACCCTCACTTTATCCACCATGGACCTCAGCTTCGGCGGGGGGCCTATCGTAGGCACCAACGCAACGAATGCTGCAGGTCCAGATTGTATTGATCCTGTCCTGCCCTGCGATCAATACGCCTTAAGTGCTGATCTACCGGAAGACCTCAACGAGTTCTTTCCTACCGCCCTGATTCGTGTGACCTTGGGCCCTACCCAAAACTTGAGTGGCGCCGATGACTACGACCTTCGCCTGCTCGATGGCAGCGGGAATGTCTTGGGTGAATCCACCTCGGCTACTGCCAACGAAGCGGTCTCCACCATCGCCTTTGGCGGTGAGCGCGATTACACCGTGGAAGTGATCCATTGGCTGGTTGTTGGCGGCAGTTACGAAGCCAATATCGAACTGAGTCTGGGTCAACCTTCTGCGGACAAAACCGACGAAGAAATAGCGGCCTGGTTCGCTGAAAATGGTGGCGATGACATGGCTGAGGCGCGCGCCGCAGAGGCCTGCTCCGCGCCGGGTTTGACCCTCCTCAGCGATGCTGCTGGTGACGGAGGCGTCTTAATCACGGGTGCTCCTTTTGAGTTTTTGGATATCACCGAACTGAGTGTTTTCCAGCAAGGCACCTTGAACGATGCTGAAGACCCACTGTTGATCGGTTTTCGTATCAAAGTCGACTCACTGGCCTCGGGGCCAGTGCCTAATACGACCTACTTCACCAGCTTCATCACCGGCTTCGGGGCCATTCCACGCGGTGCGCGCATGGAGGTTGATGCCTTCGGCGCGGTGAGTTTCTCTAGCTATGTGGTCAGTGAGGACAATGACGGTGAGCGCCTGGGCCAATTTGCGGAAGAAGGCTCGGTACGCCCTGCCGCGGAAGGCTCGTTCTTCGACGCCAGCGGTGAAATCGTCATCTTGGTCCCCGCGAGCGATATTGGCATTTTGGCCAGCGGTGACGAAATCCGCGATTTCAACGCCTCCAGCATCCTCTACGCGGGCACGCCTCCCATCGACCTCGTGGGCTCCGTTGGCCTCTCCTTCCAGGGTGACGCGGTCCCAGATACCTTGGCTGACCGTCAAGGAAGTTACCTCGTGCGATCCGCAGAAGACTGCGCCGATGACGAGGACACAGTCGCTTCGCGCGCTTTGCCAACCCTTAGTGGTGGTGGCGCTGTAGGTGGAGCGGTCTTGGCCCTACTCATGGTGGGCTTGGGTCTGCGCCGACGCCAACCCAATACCGCTAGGGCGTAGTGTGGGTGGCCACTATCGGCCATGACCTCCACGCCATGACAACCAACGCCGGAAGCCCTGCTTCCGGCGTTTTTATTTGGGCAGTATTCCGCCTTTGGCGCTGCCCTCGGCATTCGCTTTTGCGAATCCCAGCAGGTTCATTTCCACAGCTGTTGCCATTGCCGGTGGGACCCTCAGGCTACCGCCGCAAAGTCGGTCAGGCGCGACTTCAGGGGCGCTGTGGGATCACCCGTGTTTAGCCTGGGGCGCTACCCAGAGCAGTCTCGGCCCCAGGCCAGCCTTCTAGTATCTGGTCTAACAATATTGGCTGGGCGGCTTCATTCGGATGTATTCCGTCGTCTAAAAAGTAGTCCATGTCCGCGGCAATGGGTGCCAGGAAAAACGGTAAGACCGTGGCCGGAGTCTGCGCTGCCAACTGGGAATAGACTGCGCTGAAGGCCTGGGTATAGCGGGGCCCATAGTTTGTTGGCAGGCGCATTTCAAATAACAACACCCGTGCGGAGGCCTGGGTTGCGCTATCGATCATCGCCCGCAGGTTACTGCGCATCTGATCAAGTGGCAGTCCACGTAAGCCATCGTTAGCACCAAGCTCGATCCACACCCAGGTAGGCTGATGATCTTGAAGCAGCGCAGGAAGGCGGCGCAGGCCGCCCGCCGTGGTTTCTCCACTGATGCTGGCGTTAATGAGCTCACTAGGCACCGCCTGCTGCTGCAAGTGCTTCTCCAACAAAGCCGGCCAACTGCGCTCTTGCGGGATACCATAGGCAGCGCTCAGAGAATCACCTAGCAGTAATATGCGCTCCGCCGCGCTCCCTACGCTGCAGCAAAGGCTCAACCCCAGAATGACTAACCAACGGCTACCGCTTATCAAAGCACAGGCTCTCCATCACACCTTGCGTCATGGTACGCAAAGTCTGCAGATCCTGCGGGGTATTGACTTAGAACTAGACTCTGGGCAAAGCGTGGCCATCATCGGACCATCTGGCAGCGGCAAAAGTACGCTGTTGTCGCTACTCGCAGGCTTTGAACAGCCCACCCAGGGTGGGGTCAGTTGGGGCTCTGTTTCCCTCGCGAGCTTGGACGAGGAAGGTCGGGCGCGACTGCGCGCGCAGCAGCTGGGTTTTGTCTTTCAGTCCTTTGCTTTGCTGCCACAACTCTCCGCCTTGGACAATGTGCGGGTGGCAGCAGATATCGCCGGACTGAATAACCCTCTCAACAAGGCTCGCCAAAGTCTCGTTGCTGTGGGGCTCGGTGAACGCTTGGCGCATAAGCCCGCACAGCTCTCCGGGGGTGAACAGCAACGCGTCGCCTTGGCGCGTGCCTTTGTGCATCAGCCCAAGCTATTGCTGGCTGACGAGCCCACCGGCAATCTTGACCCGGACACCGGTCAGACAATCATCGATCTGATGTTCTCCCTGGTGCAAGGTCACAACAGCGGTCTGTTGATGGTGACCCATGATTTGCAATTGGCGCAGCGTTGCCACCGTCAATATCGCTTGGATGCTGGGGTTCTTCGGCCCCTTGATGAAGTCAGCGCATGAGTCATCGACGATTACTGGTGCTGTGCTTAAGTTTGGCCACGGTGGTGGCAGCGAGTACGACCAGTCTCAGTGACCGGGTCTATCGCCTACTGGCTGAACGCACCGCCCAAACCATGGGCGCTGACCTGGTCATTCAAGGCCGAGAAGCCATCGACATTCCCGCAGAGATCGCGGCGCAGCTCTCCGCGTTGACAGTGACGCCTGAGCTCAGCCAACCCAGCATGGTGTTCAGCGCACAGGCGCAACAATTGGTGAGCTTAAGGGCCGTAGGTGCGAAATGGCCGCTCAAGGGCGCGGTTCTCGGTGACAATGGGAAGGCCCTGCCCGCATTGGCACCGCAGCAAGCCTGGGTCGAACAACGCCTGGCTGATCAGCTGGACGTGACCACTGGTGACCAACTCGAGGTTGGCCGTTTGCAACTCACGATCGCAGGCGTGATCCGCCAGTATCCCGGACGCGGTAATGCCGGCTTTGCATCGCTGGCGCCAGAACTCATCATGCGCTTGGACGATTTGCCAGGTACTGGGCTCACACAAGCCGGTGCACGGAGTCGCCACATTCTCTATGCGAGCGGGCCAGCATCTGGCTTGGAACAGCTCCGTCTTTGGGCGCAGTCAGCCAAGCTTAAGGCGCAGCGCCCAGGGGAGCTGCGGCCGGAGCTCGGGAATGCCCTGGAGCGCGCCAAGGGGCTCTTGGACCTGGCCAGTCTGAGCAGCCTGATTCTGCTTGCTGTGGTTGTGTTTTTGTTGGGGCGCTTTCAACTGCCTCAATGGGCCTATCAAACCGCCGTTCTACGCAGCTTGGGCGCTACTCAAAAGAAGCTGTGGACCCTGCTCGCCTGGCCTTGGCTCCGCGATGGCCTGGCGGCCGTGGTTGTTGGCGGAGGTGTCGCCATTGCCGTCCAGGAAGTCCTGGATCTGATGCTTCCACGGCTAGACGTCGCCTTGCCTATGTGGCGCTGGGAGCCTGTGGTCCTGAGTATGGCCGCGGGCTTTAGTTTGTCTTTGGCTTTATTGCCCAGCCTTTATCAGGCCGCGCGAACTCCGCCCACGCGAATTTTTCACCAAAGCGCTGAGGATACTGCGCCGCAGCTCAGCGTCGCCCTACTGTGGACCTTGCTGTGTGTACTCATCGCCAGCCGAATCTTGGGAATTGGTTGGGTGATTGTGGGGGCGAGCCTGGGCGTGATGGTCCTGGGAGCCGCTTTGCTGGGGCTGTTAAGTATGGCGTTCTTGGGGCTGCTAGGGCGTGGCGTCGCTCCGCTGAGCGCACGTGCTCAACTTGCTGCGCAGCCGATCTTTAGCGCCACTCAGGCCGCAAGCTTAGGGCTGGGTATCGCCATCATTGGGCTACTGGCAGGACTACAAGGGCAAATTATTGCCCCCTGGCAGAGTCAGCTCCCGGCCGATGCGCCCAACCGCTTCGTCATTAACATCCAGCCGCAACAGCAGCGCGAATTTGAAGACCTACTGGCGGCCGCGGACATACCATCTCCGCGGATGATGCCTATGGTTCGGGGCCGGCTGGTGGGCTTGAACGGCGCTGAGGTGCGCAGTGAAGATTTCAGTGACCCCGATACGCAGCGCTGGATCAATCGGGATTTCAACCTGTCGAGCGCCGCGCAGCTGCCTTCCGATAATCAGCTATTGCAGGGCCGTTTTTGGGATGCCGACTCCACCGCCTTGGAGCTTTCGGTGGACACCTACGCTGTAGAACGTCTGGATCTCACCTTGGACAGCACCCTCAGCTTGGATTTTGCGGGCCAGCGCCGACAGTACACCGTGACGAGCATTCGCGACGTTCAATGGGACAGTTTGCAGCCCAACTTCTTCTTACTGGTGCCACCCGCAGCTCTGCCACAAGATCAAGCGAGTTGGATCACCGCCTATTACCAGCCCCCAGAGAAAGCGGGTTTGGACCGTAAGCTGGCGCAGAGCATGCCCAATCTCACCATCTTGAACCTAGACAGCCTTATTGCTGAGATTCGACAAATCACAGCACGCGCCCTGCTTGCCCTACAGATTGTGTTCGGCTTCACTCTGGTGAGCGGCGCCTTATTGGTGCTGGTGATGTTACGCGCGAGTGTTCCGCAGCGGCGCCAACAAAGCGCTGTGTTGCGGGCTATGGGCTTGTCACGCCAACGCCTGCGGGGATTGCTACTGCGCGAATATGCCTTGCTAGGACTTCTAGCGAGTGTCGGTAGCGTGCTCCTCGCCCAAACTTGCCTGGCGGTGCTGGCGCAGCAGCAATTTGATATGGCCTGGGTTCCACAGCCTGCACTGATCACGGTGCCGATTATGGCTGGGGTGGCACTGAGTGCAGCTCTGGGCTGGTGGCAGCTGCGCAGCACCACAACCACACCGCCCACGCGTCTGCTCCAGGAGAGCTAGCCTTCAGGGCGCAGAATTCCCTCTTACCGGATAAGCATCCAATGCCGAGTATTTTTAGCCGGATCATCGCCGGCGAGTTACCAGCCAGCGAAGTCTATAGAGACGAGCACTGCTTGGCCTTTATGGACATTCACCCCATCAGCCCTGGCCATGTTCTGGTCGTACCGCGGCAAGAGCTCATGTGTTTGAGCGAGCTTGACGCGTCTTTGTACGGTCACCTCTGGGAAGTCGCGCGCAAACTTGCCAAGGCTCAGCAACACGCCTTAGGCAGCCACGCGCAACACTTTCTCGTCAACGATGGACCTGGGGCGAACCAAACCGTGCCGCATGTGCACATCCATGTGATTCCCCGTTATCAGGGCGACGGCCTGCGTAGCCTCTGGCGCATGATTGGCCATGTTGGCATTGTGGCCTTATCGCCTCCGATCAGCGCGCGAGCGCGCCGACGTCTAGACCAGCAGGCACGAAGCATTGCCGAGGCCCTGAAGACCTCGGCTACTTAGGGCGGGGGCAGCCTAATCGGTGGGACTAGACCCGCGCTCCAGAATCGTCGCCTTCCTCAATTTGTACGGGAATAAGGTCTTCTCGCTGCAGGCCCAAGGCCAGAGCCGAAGCTCCTGCGACATAGGTCGAGGAGTATGTCCCGATAATCACGCCCAGAATCAGGGCCAACGAGAAGCCGGTTAAGGCCTCGCCACCAATGGTGAACAGCGCACCCAAGACTAGCAGGGTGGTCAGCGACGTCATCAGCGTACGCGACAACATTTCGTTGATAGCTCGGTTCATGGTGCTGACTTCATCACCAGCGCCCTTGCGGCGGAAGTTTTCCCGGCAACGGTCAAAGACCACGATGGTGTCATTCAAGGAGTAACCAATCACGGCCAGCACTGCCGCAAGGACCGCCAGATCGAAATCCCAGCCGAAGACCGAGAAAGCGCCCAAGGTCAAAATGACATCGTGCCCCAGCGCAGCCACAGCGCCGGCAGAAAACTTCCAATGGAAACGAAACACGATGTAGACAAAAATACAGCCCAGCGCCCAGAGCATGGCCAGCCCGCCATTAACGGCCAACTCTTCTCCCACTTGCGGGCCCACATATTCAATCCGGCGGAGTTCTACACCGGAATTTGCAGCCTGTAAGACGCCTAAGATTTGTTCGGAGAGTTGCGCCGAAGAGATGTTGTCCTGCGGCAACAAACGGACCAGCACATCCTGGGCCGACCCAAAGTTTTGCACGACAGCCCCGCCAAATCCGCCCTGCTCCAATGTGGCGCGTACCTGATTCAGGTCCGGTGGCGTGGGATATTCCACCTCCACCAGTACTCCACCGGTGAAATCGATACCGAAATTCAGGCCCTTGGTAAACAAGCTGCCTAACGACAACACCACCAACACGATGGACACCAGCCCAGTGACTTTGCGCACCTTGAGAAAATCAATATTGCGCGGTTGCGATAAAAAACGCATGTGCTATTCCAGATATCGAGATCAGACCGGCAAGTCCGCCAAACGGCGGCGCCCGTACAGTGCATTGGCGAGCACGCGCGTGCCCATGATTGCGGTGAACATTGAGGACAGGATCCCCAACGACAAGGTGACCGCAAAACCTTTAATCGGACCCGTACCGAAGACAAACAGCACCAGAGCCGCAATAAAGGTGGTGACGTTGGCATCCGCAATGGTGACGAAGGCCTTGTCGTAACCGGCACTGATGGCCTTTTGGGTAGAACTGCCGCTGAAGAGCTCTTCGCGGATGCGCTCAAAAATCAATACATTGGCATCCACCGCCATGCCGACTGTGAGCACGATGCCGGCAATGCCAGGAAGCGTGAGCGTCGCCTGCAGGATCGACAAGGCTGCGACCACCAAAACCAGATTGACCAGCAGAGCTAGGTTGGCAAACAGCCCGAATACGCGGTAGTACACGACCATAAACACCATGACCAAGGCCAGGCCGATGATCACGGCCTTGAAGCCCTTATCGATGTTGTCCTGCCCCAGGCTGGGACCAATGGTGCGCTCTTCGACGATTGCCACTGGCGCGGCTAGAGCCCCGGCGCGCAGCAACAGCGCGAGGTCTTTGGCTTCTTGGCTGGTGAGCCCAGTCGTTTGAAAACGCTTACCAAACACCCCCCGTACCGTTGCCACAGAGATGACCTCGGCAGTTTCCTGGCGTTCGCGCACGGCATTGCCATCTTGGTCGTAGCTGATGCGGATATCCGTTTCGCGGAATAACACGGCCATTAGCCGGCCCACATTGTCGGCTGTGAAATCAAACATGCGCTTCGCACCCTGCCCATTGAGGGTCACAGATACGGCAGGCGTTCCAGATTCCGTGTCCACAGTCGACGCCGCATCCACAATTTGGCTACCGGTGGCGATGACCTCACTTTTCAGCAACAAAGGGCGCCCGGTATCGCGCTCATAAAAGAGCTCCGAGTCCAGCGGCACAATACCGGTCTCAGCCGCCAGACGAGCATCCTCGTCTTCGGCCACAGCGCGATATTCCAAAGTGGCTGTGGCATCAAGAATGGACTTGGCTTGGGTGGGGTCTTTCACGCCGGGTAGCTGAACCAAAATTCTGTCTTTGCCTTGGCGCTGAACCACAGGCTCGGCCACACCCAGCTGATTCACCCGATTGCGCAATGTGGTGAGGTTTTGTTTGACCGAAAACTCCACCAGGCGCTCAACCTCAGATTCTTGCATCTGGGCGCGCAGGCCGATGACCGCGCCATCGCCGTCCATGCTTTGCACGTCGAGCTCGTTGAATTCGCGGCGCAATGCTTGAATAGCGGCATCGCGCGTGTCTACATCCCGAAACTCCAATTCCACAACGGAGCCATTCAAGCGGCGAGCGGTATACCGCAGCGGCGGTTCATGGCGGCGCAAATAGGCAGGGAGGTCTCGGGCGTACCCTTCTGCCGCCTTCTTCAGCACATGCTCGATATCCACCTCCATGAGGAAGTGCACCCCGCCGCGTAGGTCCAGACCCAAAGCCATGGGTTCAGCGCCGAGGCCCTCGCGCAGCCACGCCGGACTGCGTGGTGACAAGGACAGAGCCACGATGTACTCAAAACCCAACTCCCGCTTGAGTGCATCAGAGGCCAACAGCTGGGCTGACTCGTCGGCAACGACGACCTCCATACGCCCATCATCGGTGAGCGCCTCGCGCTCTACAGTCACGCCGGCCTGCTCTAGGAGGCGGCGCACTTTAGCCTCGTCAGCTCGGGTCAAGGCCTCACCAGAATCGGCGGATATCACCAATGACGGCGCTTCCCCGAAGACATTGGGTAAGGCATATAAGGCGCCACCGACGACCAAAGTCAGCAACAGCAACACCTTCCAAAATGGATTTTGATTCATCACACACTTCGCCGCCCCAAGCGGCATACTTGCGCCTCAATAACGGCGCTGAAGGTCCTCCCCCTAAGCTTACGCTGATTGATTCAATGCGGCCGCGGTCGGGGACTACCTAAGTTTCCACCACGACTATGGGTGGATATCAGTAACACCCACCCACTTCGCCATTAACGCGGTCATTAGCCGCCAGGCGTCGCAAGCGAATTCAATGAACGCCCTGCTAGGGGCCTGGGCTGGCTTACAGCGTTTTCAGCGTGCCCTTCGGCAACACTTGAGCAACAGCCGCCTTTTGGACTTTGATGGCGGTGTTCTCGGCGATTTCAACCGTAAGGTAAACCTCTCCTACTTCCAGCACCTTGCCGGCCACGCCGCCAGTGATCACGATTTCATCGCCTTTGGCGATACTGCTCACGAGCTGTTTGTGTTCTTTGCTGCGCTTCATCTGCGGGCGAATCAGCATGAAGTAGAACAACACCACGAGGATGATCAGCGGGAGCAGCTGGGCGACGAGTGAGGGCTGCGGTGCAGCGCCTGCCTGAGCATGCGCGGCGGAAATCAGGAAATCCATGGTTTCTATACTTGCTGTAGAGGCGCCGGATTATGCCAGAAAGCGCTCCCGGAACCCGGCCGCAAACTCAGATAGCCGCCCATCCTCAATAGCCTGGCGGATGTCGCGCATCAGGTCTTGGTAGAACCAGAGGTTATGCATGGTGTTCAACCGTGCACCCAAAATTTCGTTGCAGCGATGCAAATGATGCAGGTACGCGCGAGAGTAGCCAGTGCATGTGGGGCAGGCGCAATCGGGGTCCAAAGGGCCGGTATCGTTGCGATGGCGAGCATTCTTGAGTCGTACAACGCCATCACGTGTAAACAGGTGGCCGTTACGTGCGTTTCGGGTCGGCATCACACAGTCAAACATATCCACCCCCCGCTCAACGGCATCAAGCAGGTCTAAGGGTGTGCCCACACCCATCAGATACCGAGGCTTATCCTTGGGCATATGCGGTTCAACGCTGTCGAGCACTAATAAACGCTCGTCGCGCGTCTCGCCTACGCTGAGTCCGCCAATGGCGTACCCCGGCAGGTCCAGCTCGGCCAGCCTATGAATGGATTCCCGGCGCAGATCGGGATACATACCGCCCTGCACAATGCCAAACAAGGCATTAGGGTTGTTGCCATGCTCTTTTTGGCAGCGTAATGCCCAGCGCGCCGATAACTCCATAGACTCACGTGCCTGGGCGGCATCCGCAGGATACGGAGTGCATTCATCAAACTGCATGATGATGTCGGAGCCCAGGGCGTGCTGAATCTGCACCGACTTTTCAGGCGAGAGAAAAACCCGGTCACCATTGATTGGCGAAGCAAACAACACACCGTCTTCAGTGAGTTTGCGCAGCTCGGACAGGCTCCAGACTTGGAAACCGCCGGAGTCCGTCAAAATGGGCCCAGACCACTGCATAAAGTCATGCAAATCGCCATGCTGGGCGATGACCTCTGTTCCTGGGCGCAACCACAAATGAAAGGTGTTCCCCAGGACAATTTGCGCCCCCAATTGTCGAACCTCGGCCGTGGTCATGGCTTTGACGCTGCCGTAGGTCCCAACTGGCATGAACGCCGGTGTATCCACCACGCCCCGCGCGAAGCGTAACTGCCCTCGCCTAGCCGCTCCCTGGGTATGGCTGATAGAGAATTCCATCAGGCCAGTCGCTGGGAAATAAACATGGCATCTCCGTAGGAGAAGAAGCGATAACGCTGGTCCACCGCATGGGCATAAGCGCTCAGAATGCGCTCACGTCCGGCCATGGCGGATACCAACATCATCAGGGTTGATTGCGGCAAGTGGAAATTTGTCAGCAAAGCATCCACTACATGGAACTTAAACCCCGGCGTAATAAACAAATCGGTGTCTCCGTGGCCGGCCCTGAGTGTGCCGCTGCGCGCCGCGCTTTCCAAGGAACGCACCACCGTTGTGCCCACCGCTACCACTCGTCCCCCGCGATTCTTGGTCGCCTGAATCTGAGCAACCAGCTCCGGGCTCACCTCGTACCACTCCTTATGCATTTGATGCGCTTTGACATCTTCCACCCGCACGGGCTGAAAGGTGCCCGCGCCTATATGCAAGGTGGTAATTCCACGCTCCACACCACGCGCTTGGATGGCACCTAGCAAATCCTCGTCAAAATGTAGGCTCGCCGTTGGCGCGGCAACCGCCCCCTCGCGCTCGGCCAGTAAGCTCTGATAGCGCTCCTGGTCTGCATCTTCGGGCTTGCGCGTGATGTAAGGCGGCAGGGGAATCTCACCGTGCGCCGCGAGCAGCTCCTGCCACTCCCCTTGCTTGAGTCCAAGCACGAAAAACATGCCCTCACGCCCCTGAACTTCAACGGCATAATCGCCGATGTCGATCACGGTGCCGGGTGGAGGGGTCTTGCTGGCACGGAGCATGGCCACGGCGCTACCGTGATCACGAATACGCTCCAGCATGAGTTCTACGCGCCCGCCGCTGTCTCGCTTGTTCCCGTGCAGACGTGCAGGTATCACTCGGGTGTTGTTGAACACCAGCAAATCTTCGGGCTGTAACAGCTCCGGCAGGTCGCGCACGCCGAGGTCGGCATTCCCTTCAGGGCCGAGGTGCAGCATGCGCGAGGCGCTGCGCTGCGCTAAGGGTTGCTGAGCAATAAGCTCTTCAGGGAGGGTGTAATCGAAGTCTTGAGTACGCATGGCGCGCAAAGACTACCGTTTTGCTTCGGCTATTGGTAGACTTCGCGTCCTCGATGATGCCCGGGTGGCGGAACTGGTAGACGCGCCGGATTCAAAATCCGGTTCTGGCAACAGAGTGCGAGTTCGATTCTCGCCCCGGGCACCACCTTGAAAAGCTGCGCATGCCAGCCAGCTCTATGCTCCACTGAAGCCATGTGCCCTTCCAGCACTAGCCGAGAGCAACGCTACCCCCACATAGCCACTCATAACTGCGCAACAGGTCCTGCTCCGCCCAATGCATAGCAGCTGATGCACCTGGTAAATCAGATGCGGCTATGGCGCAAAGAAACCACAGTGGTGGCCTTATGCAGTGTCCTCGCCCCTGAGCGCAGTCACACCACACAAGCACTATTGCCGAGCCTATTGCACCAGACATGGCCCAGACGGCGACAATAGCCCCGGTCACCGTCAGCTCCAGTGCCATGCTCCATACTCATCGTCACGCGACCGCGGCTTGGGCCCTGCGCCTCATCGCGCTCTGCGCGCTGAGCTTTGCAATCCCGGCTCTTGCGCAGAATGATGCTAACGAGGGTCGCGGGGTCTTGCGCGTCAAAGTGGAAGCGGCCCTGGGTCAGCGCCCGCTGGCGCAGGCGGAGCTACTACTGCGGCGCAACCCCTCTGCTGAGCTGGTCGGCCAGGTACGCAGCGGCTCTGATGGCATTGCCCGCTTGACTGGCTTGGTCGCCGGGCTGTATTCGCTGTCAGTACGCCTTGAGGGCTATCAAATCGCCGAACTACGGTCTGTGCGGGTGGTTGCTGACAAAACCACCCCAGTGGTTGTGCGGCTACGCCCCCTCAGTGCGGCGGATCGGGCGTCTAGCGCTGTGGTGGTGGTTGCCGACGCCCAGCGCGCTGATGCTTTGAGCTCGGCCGGCTCGACCTACCTCAACCGCGAAGAGATACGCAGCGCCGTGGGTAGTGGCGGCGATGTTTTGCGCGCGCTAGACGGCACCTTGGGGCTGTTTACCAGCGGGGCCTTTTCCAGCTTCACCGTGCGCGGCCGAGGCCCCCGCGACAATCTGATTCTTGTGGACGGAATTCCTTTCGCCAACATCGTCCACTTCGACGACAACTTTGGCTCTACCGAGGCAGATTCCGAAGGCGGCGGTCGCTATTCGGTGTTCGCCCCCAACACCATAGGTGGCGCGGAGTTTCAGCCCGGGGGTTGGAGCGCGGCCTATGGCGGGCGCGCCGGGTCCTTGTTGCTCGTCGATGTCGCGGAAGGTAATCCGGATACGGCGGCGACTAGCTTGCGTTTGGATTTGACTGGGCCTGAACTCACCTACGACGGACCCAGCGGCTTCGACGCCAATACCAGCGTGCTGTTCTCGGCCCGTCAACTCAACTTTGGGCGGCTGTTCGAGAGCGTGGGTGTGGATGACCTAGGCACGCCACGCACACGTGACCTCATATTCAAAACCACCACGCGGCTGGACAATGATGGGGAATTCAGTCTTCTCCTGCTGCACGCTCCGGAAAGCTTCGAGCGCGATATTTCCAACGTATTGGCCAGCGACGATGAGGACCCTGGAAACTTCGGTAATGTCCTGCTCAACAGCAGTGAGCGCGACAACAACCTCTTGGCTATGCGCCTGGAAGCTTGGCTCAGTGAAGACCTGCGCTGGACCAACCGTGTTTACGCGACCCAGTTGGACCAGCGGAGTCGAACCGGGGAGGCTTATCCCGATCTGGCCGGCCCGGACCCGGCCCCCGCAGATGTGCTCCAGCGGCCCGATATCTTACGCAGTCGGCAAGCGGTGGATGAGTGGGGCTGGCGCTCGGATTTTGAGCGGATACAAAGTACTTCGCGTGCGCATTGGGGGCTACGGTTGGTCTATCAACAAACGGATCTGGAGCTGTCCTTGCAGGACAACTGGATTCGCTACGTATACAACCGCAGCGACTTCCGTCCGGAACCTGATCAGCGCTTTATTGAGCTGACCCCGGCCCTGATTAACAACCGCTCGCGTTCCTCCCACTGGTTGGCGACCGGCTTTGCCGAATACACCTGGTCTCGGCCTACCGCAGAGTATCGAGCAGGCCTGCGTCTGGATTCTGACGGCCTCACACAGGAAGAACTGCTCTCCCCCCGTCTGGGCGCAAGTTGGCGTTTGAGCCCGCGCTGGACTCTGAATGCAACGGCGGGCCGCTTTCATCAACCCCCACGGCTGGAAGAACGTGCCAGCGACGCCAGCAATACCGCCCTGCTCAATGAGCGCGTTGATCAAGTGAGTCTGGGCTTTCAGTACAGCCTCTCGCGAGATTGGCTGCTACTTGCCGAGGCTTACCACCAGCAGCTGGATCGCTTGATTCTGGAGACAGACGCCGTCGACCAACGCTTTGCCAATAGCGGCGAAGGCCTGTCCCAAGGCGTGGATGTGGGCTTTAACCGCCGACTGAATCAAGGCTGGTCCATGGACCTCACCTACTCCTACAACCATACAGATATCGACCCCGGCCAAGGCCAAGCGCGACGGCCTGCCGACTTTTCCCGGCCTCACGCAGTGAACATTGGTGGTGTCTGGGAGATAAATTCCCGTTGGAAAGTGGCCGCGCGCTGGAAGTGGGCCTCTGGTTTGCCACGCGATGCCTTTGTCATCTTCTCGGATGTCCTGCCGCAAGGCGAGCCACTGCGATTTGCCCAAGAGATTGTGGCCCCCAACGTCGATCGTTTCGCCGCTTACCGTAGCCTCAATATACGCGTGGATTATCGGCGCAATCTGGGGTTTGGCGATCTGGTGAGCTTCCTGGACGTCATCAATGTCACCGGAGCCCCTAATCCGGACTCTGAAAATTTTGATGAGCGGCTGGGCACCATTGAGATCGAAGAGGGCAACGCCCTCCCCTTTATCGGGCTGCGTTTGGAGTGGTAACGGCTTTGCTCAAGGTCGACCCGACGTTGTTGACGGATCATTGACAGGGTCTCAGGAATACTGACTCCAAGGCTCGCGGCATATGGCTTGCAAGCCCACAAAAAGCTGACATCAATGGAGCCTGCGATGGAACTCTTCACTCTGACTGATATGGCACTCATTGGGCTGGCCTGGGCGGCCTATGCGGTTGGCGGCATTTACTTCTTTGCCTGGAAACCCAAGCACCGTGCCGTGCAGCTAACGCGGCAGCGTAGTCCTCGTTCCCAAGCCTGAGCAAGCGCTTTTGGGTTTAGGCCCGGGATATCCGTCGCTTTAGGCGCCGTGCCATACGCCGGGCACGGCTACTACGCTGCCCCTCTAAAGAAGCATCGCTAGGTGCCTGGGCGCGAATGCAGCTGACCGGCACGGGTTCTGGGAAGCCTTTCAACGGTTGAGGACGGCTCTGGCGAATGTCCAGGGTGGACAACACCGCTTCATCCACCTGCTGCAAGGTGCGATCATCCACATAGACCTCACCGTCCTCAGCACGGTCGCAGAGCCGACTGGCTAGATTGACTGGATTCCCCACAGCAACATATTCCAGCCGACTGGCACCATGGATGGCGCCCACGGTGACGGTGCCTGTGGCGACCCCAGCGCCCACTCCTAAGGGATGTTGGCTGCTAATGAGTAGCTCCCGCGCTTGGGCACAAAGCTCCATCGCTAGGCGTAGTGCACGCTGTGCGTGATCGTCACAAGCCGCCGGAGCGCCAACTAATATCAGAACTCCATCGCCGGCGTGATCCTTGACCGTGCCGCCGTGGCGGCTGGTGACATCGCCAACCAGTTGGTAGTAGGCAGCCAGCAGATCCATCACCACATCGGTGCTTTCGGTGCGTGCAAAGGCGGTAAAGCCCCGCAGGTCCACACTCACCACGCTTAAGACCCGACGTTGGCGCTGCATGGTGCGCTCCATGCCTTCGGTTTGCACCAGCCGTGCCACTTCAGGGGCCAAAAACTGGCGCATAAATTGACCGCGCCGGCCCTGCAGCAATAGGTAGCGGACCGAGCCCCACAAGAAGACCAACAAGCCCGCTGTTAATGTGAGCGGGATGTAATCCTGATGAATAAATAGCGCAGTCAACAGTACCGGCCCAGCCAAGGACAGCGATTGCAGACGCACCGACTCCGCTGCATCAATCTGCACCAGGCGCAAACCCACAATAGCAATGGTGACGCACAAAATGGCCGTGCCGAGAATAGGCGCGAATATGGCCCATTGCAGTCCGGGAACTCGATTTAAACCATCGGTTTCCTGCCCCGCTGTTTCTGGCCAAGCCAAGGTGAATACCAGGCCCATGATCATGTAAATGACGATGAGCAATTGCGCCACTCTAAACAGCCACAACACCCACACAGAAGGCGCATAGGTTCCCGTACGGGCGATTCGCCGTCCCCACTCAATACCCGCCAGAATCGCGAGCCCCTCACACAGTCCGTAGATCAGTTGAAAGACCACAGACACCGGCAGGTTTTGCTCGTCCGGACCACTCAGTAATAGCCGAGCGCCAATCATGCCCATGCACAAGGACAGCGCTCGAGTTGCGGGGTTGTCCCGGTCCTGCCACCAGAAAATCAGGGCAGTACCAGACATCATTAAAGCGACGACCAAATACGCCGAGCTGGGCCAAAGCATCTGGCCACTCCAATCAGGACAACCTGTTAGTTCGTTACCGGCAGCCTAGCAGAGCCGGTCGCTGAAGCGCTGTAGTTCTCAGCCCGCTGCACGCTGTGACTGCGGTTGGGCATAGCCCATTCCCACGAGCACGATCTCAATTTCCTGCAAGATTGCTGGGTCATCAATTGTGGCGGGAGCGCATGGCGCTTCGCCATCGGCCAATTGGCGCAAGGTCTTTCTGAGCACTTTTCCGGAACGGGTTTTGGGAAGGCGTTTGACCACACCCACCTGGCGTAAGCAGGCCACCGCACCCAGTTGCGCCCGGGTCCGCTGTACGAGGTCTTTCTCTAAACTTTCTGGGTCGACCTGCTTGCCGTCTTTGAGAACAACTAAGGCCAGCGGCAGCTGCCCTTTTAAGGCATCGGCCACACCAAACACAGCGCACTCGGCCACGCAGTCATGCCCCGCCACAATCTCTTCGATGGTGCCGGTAGAGAGGCGGTGCCCCGCGACATTAATGACGTCATCGGTACGCGACAAAAACCACAAGTATCCGTCTTCATCCTGAATACCCGCATCTCCGCTCAAATAATGGCCGGGGTGTTGTTGCAAATAGCTTTGCTGCAGCCCGGTCTCGTTGTTCCACAGCGTGAGCAGCGTTCCTGGGGGCAGCGGCTGTTCTAGCACTAAACTCCCCACTTGGCCTGCCGGCGCAGGTGCACCATCGTCGCTCAACACCTTGAAGTGAAACCCGGGCATGGCCTTGCCCGCAGCACCCGACTTTGGCGCAACCCCTTTTAAACCCAAGGGAACGGCGGCGGCTGGCCAGCCCAGTTCGGTTTGCCACCAATGGTCGATGACGGGTATTTGCAACTGATCTTGAGCCCATTGAATAGTGTCTGGATCACTGCGCTCTCCCGCTAAGAATAAGCTGCGCAAGCTGGGCATGGGGTACTCACTGAGCTTGAGCCCCTGGGGGTCCGCTTTCTTAATGGCCCGAATGGCTGTGGGAGCGGTGAACAAAATATTCACCTGATGCTCATAGACCACCCGCCAAAAAGCCCCCGCATCGGGTGTGCCTACCGGCTTACCCTCATACAAAACGGTTGTGCACCCTCGAATTAAGGGCGCATAGACAATATACGAGTGGCCCACCACCCAACCCACATCCGATGCCGCCCAGAACACATCTCCGGGTGCAGCGTCATAGACCGCCCGCATGGAGTAATCCAATGCCACGGCGTGACCACCATGATCCCGCACCACTCCTTTGGGCTGACCGGTCGTTCCACTGGTATACAAGATGTACAGAGGGCTGGAGGCCTTGACGGCCACGCAACCCACCGAGTCTGCTGCTAAGACTTCCTGGTCCCAGTTGCGGTCGCGCACGGGATGTAAGCGTGCTTCTAGTTCTTCTCGCTGCAGAATAATGCAACGGCTAACCGGCCAATGCGCTTCATCCAAAGCCTGATCCAACAAAGGCTTGTAGGCAATGGTTTTGCCTGGTTCTAAACCACAAGATGCGCTGAGGATGAGGACCGGTTTTGCATCGTCAATACGCTTGGCGAGCTCTGCTGCCGCAAAGCCACCAAAAACCACGGAATGCACGGCGCCAATACGGGCGCAGGCCAACATCGCCATGACGGCCTCGGGCACCATTGGCATGTAGATGACCACCCGGTCGCCAGGGCTTACGCCATGACTGCGCAGCATGCCCGCCACCCGCGCTACATGATCCCGTAGCTCTCGGTAGCTGTAGCTACGTGACTTACCAGACATGGGCGAGTCGTACACCAAAGCCGGTTGGTCGGCACGGCCCGCGGCCACATGTCGGTCCAGAGCGTTGAAGCAGGTGTTGAGCTCGCCGTCGGCGAACCATTCTCCGAGGGGGCCTAGGCCAGGGTCGTAGGTGCTGCTCCAGGCTTTGTCCCAATGCAGGCTGCGCGCCTGCCGCGCCCAGAACTGCTGGGGGTTGGTCCGTGCGAGTTCGCACTCGTCTTGATAAGCCATGTTCTGCGCTCCTCCGACTCGGCGTGGATAAGGTTTAGCCACGATCAACAGCTCAGTGTTGTGGCTTGCCGGGGATCCTGACAATCACTCTTTGGTCGCAGTGCTGACTGCAGTGCTCCTGCGCGGGCAGCTGATCTGCGGCACAATGCGCGCCCGAGCCCACTCCCCGAAAACTGCGTGAAAGCCCGTCTCCCGACTCCTCGCCGTCCTCTCCATAGCCTGCGCAACGCTCGTGATCGATTTCTACATGCGCGCGACTTGATCCAGGCTGGGAAGACCCAGCACCGCATCATCCATCGCCATGACATCGTGAGCGTGCGCGCCTATCCGGCACTTGAGGACGCCCACGCAACCCCTTTGGTGATCGTCCCGCCGCTGGCGGTCAACATGTTGATTTATGACCTGTTCCCGCAGCGCTCTCTGGTGCGCTTTTATCAGGAGCAGGGTTTCCGGGTGTACATGATTGACTGGGGTCGGCCCGGTAGCCGGCAAAACAGCTGGAACTTTGCCACTTACCTCAAGCAGCTGATGCCGGAGTGTCTGGAGCAAATTCGCCAGGATGCAGGAACCCGGACTCTTTCCCTGCACGGCTGGAGCATGGGCGGCATTTTTAGCTACTGCTACGCAGCCCTTGGTGACCCCGACATTGCCAACTTGGTGCTGCTCGGCCCTCCTTGCGATTACCACGCCCCAGGCGGTGTCAATTGGCAAAACCGACTACTTGCCAAGCAGATGCGCCAACTAGAGCGCGTGGGTTGGAATGTGCACGGCACACATCCACGCTGGTGGCGCAGCCCGGGATGGGCCAACAGTTTGGCTTTCAAATTGGCGAGCCCCGCTGGAACCATGCGTGGCTACACAGACCTGCTGCGCAACCTCCATGACCGGGAGTTTGTGACCAACCACGCCACCCATGCTGCATTTTTGGATGACATGGTCGCCTATCCAGGCGGCGTGATCCAAGACGTACTCCAGTATTTGCTCACCGATAACGTGCTTGCGTCCGGGCGTTTGCCTATTCGCGACTGCGCGGCTTCGCTGCAGTCTGTAAAACAACCTGTACTGATGGTACTCGGCAAGAGTGACCCCATTATTTCTCCTGCATCCAGCCAGCGGCTGCGCGAACTGCTGGGTAGCACCGAGCTGGAAACCATGCAGGTTCCCGGAGGGCACATGAGCATCGTGTCTGGTAGCAAGGCACCTAGTAGTATTTGGGAGCCTAGTGCTGCGTGGCTAGCCCAGCGCAGCGGGGGCCGGATCAAACAGCAGCCCGCAGCATGAACGCCGCGCTTCTGCTTCCAGCACACGCCACCGGTCTTGGTGCCTCTTAACGGAAGTTCATTTCTTGTATAAGCCCCTCAAATCGTCCGATGCGAGGAACGCTCCACGGGAAATGATCAATCCCTTGGCAAGGCAACTAGGGTGACTCAGTTTTAGACTCCGCCTCCGACGGTGCCAGCGCGGCAGCTTCGCGCTGGGCGTCGTCGCGCCAGCTTTGGGGCAACAACTTTTTGGGTTTGACACCCAGCTCACGCAGCATTTCGGCCTGTCGGATCACGTTGCCCCGGCCGGCCACCAAGCGTTTACTCGCGGTGCCGAAGGCATCCTGCGCACGTTGTAGGTGGTCCCCAACCCGGTCCATCTCCTGCACAAAACCGTTGAGTTTGTCGTAGAGCTCCGCACCGCGGCTGGCAATCTCCTGGGCATTGCGGTTCTGCGCATCCTGACGCCATAGGTAAGCCACGGTCCGCAACGCGAAGAACAAGGTACTAGCACTCACCAGCAAAACTTGTTGCTGCCATGCGTGCTGAAACAAGTCCCCATCGTCTGCCACCACACTGAGCAGGGCTGGCTCAATGGGGACAAACATGACCACACAATCCAAAGATTGAATGCCGTACAAATCTTGGTAGTTTTTGCTGGCCAGTTGGCGTATGTGGGTGCGTAAGCTATCGCGATGGCGGCGCAACGCGGCTTGGCGGCTGGCGTCGTCTTCGGCGGCATGCGCGGCCTCCCAGTCCACCAACGACACCTTGGAGTCGACCACAATATGACGGTCCTCTGGCAGATGGATGACCACATCAGGTTGCAGGCGCACGCCATCAACCATTTGGCTGACCTGCACCTCATACTCGCGCCCTCTCTCCAGACCTAGGCTTTGGAGAATGCGCTCTAATACCAGCTCCCCCCAGTTGCCGCGCGTTTTGGACTCGCCTTTGAGCGCGCGTGTGAGGTTCTGGGCATCTTCTGAAAGGCTGCGGTTCAGGCTAAACAGCTCGCGCACCTGGGCTGCGAGCGCACTGCGCTGCTTTCCTTCGCTGTCATAGAACTGCTCTACCTTGGCTTGAAACTCACCCAGTTTGGAGCGCACTGGATTGAGGAGCTCCCCCAGGTTCTTTTGATTCAGTTCGGTAAAGCGACGGCTTTTGTCTTCTAAGATATCTTGGGCCAGGAGCTTAAATTGCTGGCTGAGCTGCTCTTTGGCCTGCTCTAACAGCTCTAACTTTTCTTTGGCTTGCTCCTGGCTTGCCCTGAGCTGCTCTTCCAGCCGGCCGTGAGCCTCCCGCCAGTGCTGGACCTGCTCTGTAAGCCGCTGCTTGTCTGCATTCGCATTCTCCAGCTGCTGAGCGACTGCGCGCAGCTCAGCTAACTCGATGGCGGCCTGCTGATTCTGCCTTTGCAGTTGTGTCGCGGTGTCTTCAGCTGTGGCTAGAGCCTCAATGTGGACCCGTTTTTGCTGGCGCCAAATGGCAGCCGCCACAATGCTGATGAGGCTGGCTCCTAAGAGCGCTCCGCCCAGACCCACCAGCAAGGTCGCTGCATCCCACATCATCCTTTTTGGTCCTCTCGTTAAAATACATCCATCTTCTAATATCACTGGCTCAAACGCTGAGCCTGCAATGGCGATGGGATGCGCCATATTGCCCCCGCATCGGAGAATGTTATGCGACTGATTGCCCTACCAGCCGCGCTGCTTTGCGCATTGATTGCATCTTGCGCCTCAGCCCCAGATTTGCCCGCCGCACAGTCTTTAGGAACGTTTAACTATCGACCGGATGGTAACTCGTCCCGCACTTACTACACTGTACACCGCCCACAAGATGCCAAAGTCAGGCCTGCTGTGGTCATTATTCACGGCGGTGGCTGGCAGCGCGGTGAGCCAAGCGACATGCAAACCTATGTCGATCGCGTGGTCGCCGAAGGCTGGGTCGCCATCAATATGGCCTACAGACTGGCACCTAAACACACTTGGCCGGCCCAAAAACAAGATCTGTATGCGGCTCTCAGCAGTATCCACGCCAACGCCCAGGAATATGGTCTAGACCCCAGCCGTATCGCCATCTTAGGTTATTCGGCGGGTGCCCATTTAGCAGCTGTTGCGGCCTTGGACTCGCCTCCGCGCTTGTTGCCTCCTGTGGCGTGGGTGGGCGGAGCCGGACCTTATGATCTCACGCAGTACCCGCAATCCAAACTCGTCAACGCCTTTTTGGGCGGCGTGCCCGCCGCTGTGGGCAGCTCTATTTATAGAGATGCCTCCCCCTTACTCAAGGTCCATAGCTTGGCACCACCGGCCTACTTGTGGCACGGGAACTGGGACTTACTTGTCGACCAAGGTCAGTCCGAGCGGATGGCCTTGGCCTTGAAGGCTTATAACGTCCCCGTGGTCCTGCGCGAGCGAACCGCACGTGGGCACTTGAGTAATTTCCTGCTAGGCAAGGATGACTGGGACGATATTGCCACTTTCTTGCGCCCTTACCTGGAGCCTGACCCAGGGACGTGAATGCTTTCGTCAGGACCATTCTGCGCCAGGTCATCTTCTGCCTACTGGCTGGGTTGAGTAGCCCGGTACTGGGCCTCGAATGTCATCCTGAGCAGGGCTGCCTCGAACACCCTGCCAATCAGGGCCAGCGCCCGGCCTTGGTATTCATTCACGGCAGCCCAGGCCGCGCTGGGCACTTTGCGCGTTATCTCGAAGATTCTGCCCTAGCCGACCGTTGGGATGTATTCGCCCTGGACCGCCCAGGTTTTGGGCGCAGCCCAGTGCCATTCACACCAGATCTTCGCGTACAGGCACAACAGCTGCTGAAGCAATTGCCAACCTCCCAGCCATTGACGCTGGCCGGCCACTCTTTGGGCGGGCCCGTAGCCCTATGGATGGCAATATTGGCTCCGAAACAGGTGCGCCGCGTTGTGCTGCTTGCTGCATCACTAGCGCCCGAATACGAGCACCCACGCTGGTTTAACCATATGGCGGCTAGCGCCCCAATTCGTTGGGTTTTGCCACGGAGTTGGCGGCGAAGTAACCGCGAAGTCATGGCTTTGAGCACCCAATTGCAGGCACTCTTGCAGCATACTCCGCAGCTACATGCCCATTTGACCATCGTACAGGGGGCTCAAGACCGCTTGGTCAACCCGGCAAGTCCAGCCGTTCTGCTCGACCACTTGCCAACAACATTGCCACGCGAGCACCTCGTCTGGGACCACAGCGGCCATTTGCTCCCCTGGCGCGACTATGTGCGCACCCGCGACCTCCTCCTGACAATTCCACCGGAGACTTCATGAGCGCAGACCTTAGGCTTTATGCCCTACCCCACTCGCTCTACAGCGCCAAAACACGGGCGAATTTGCGTTGCAAAGGCCTAGCCTTTGCCGAAACCCCTGCCACTTTGCTGCGCATTAAGCGCGTGCTCCAGCCCCGTACGGGCCTGGCGATGATTCCGGTGTTGGAATTGGGCAATGGTGTTCTCATCCAAGACACCAGCGTGATCTTTGACGCTCTGGAAGGCTTGTACCCAGAGCCCGCGTTGTTACCCAGTCACCCCGAAATGCGCTTGGCGGCTTACTTATTAGAGTTGTTTGCCGATGAATGGCTATTGTTGCCCGCCATGCACTATCGCTGGGACTATCTTGCCGACCCGGAGCATCGTGCCGACATAGAGGCACATTTTGGTTTGCTGTTGTCTGCGCAAGCGCCGCAATGGCTCAGACGTCAGGTGGGGTCCATGCTGGGCAAGACATTTCATCAGTTCCTGCCAGGACTGGGTATTAACGAGCGTACGCGGCCGGTGATTCAGCAGCGCTACGGCAACCTGCTCGACACCTTGCAGGCCCACTTGCGCCAATACCCCTACTTGCTTGGTAGCCGTCCGAGTTTGGCTGATGTCGCCATGATGGGCCCTTTACATGCTCATCTTGGGCGCGATTTGGTGCCGCGCAGGCTGATGCAGGAACGCAGCCCAGCCGTGTTCGACTGGGTGCAACGCGTCCATGAGGGAGCTGCGGTCTCCCCAGGGGGAGATTGGTTAGAGGCTGTACCCTCCAGTCTGGATGCTGTGTTCAAGCAGCTCTTCGAGGACTTCTGGCCTTTCTTGCAAAACAGCGCAACGCGAGTCCAGGAGTGGATCAAGGAACATCCGGGGCGTGTCTTGCCGCGTGGGGTTGGCAACATTGCCTTTGAACTTGGCCCGATCCAAAGCCAAAGAGCCGTCACGCCCTACAGCGTCTGGATGGCGCAGCGTAGCTTGAACCAAGCCCAGGTCATGCAGCAATCAGGTGCGTTAGATCAATCTGCTTGGCTGCAACGAACAGGTGGCTTGGCCGCATTGCGCGACGCGGACTGGCCGCGGCTGCAACGCATTAGCAATCGCATACTGCCGGGGGTGAGATGAAAACCACATGGGAGAAACTCCCGGCCGCGCAGCAACCTGAATGGCCAGACCCCCATGCCCTGGAACAGGTGCTAGGGCTGATACGCGAGCTGCCCAGCCTGGTGACCGTCCCCGAGGTTCACCGGCTCAGCCAGGCCTTGGCGCGCGCGGAATCTGGTGAGCTCTTCGTGCTGCAGGGGGGTGACTGTGCCGAATCTTTCGCCGAGTGCACCAGTGCAAGGCTCACCAGCCAGCTCAAGATTTTGCTGCAGATGAGCCTGTTATTGGTCCATGGACGCCGTCAGGGCGTTTTGCGCATCGCACGTATTGGAGGCCAATACGCCAAGCCACGGTCCGCTCCCACAGAAACCAAGGATGGCCTTACGCTCCCGAGTTACCGTGGCGATAACGTCAACGCACCGGCCTTTACAGCCTCTGCCCGACGCCCGGATCCCCAGCGCTTGTTACGCGGCCACTTTTTGGCTGGCATGACCATGAATCATCTACGCGGCCTTATCGACGGCGGCTTTGCGGACCTGCGCCACCCCCAGTCCTGGAGTTTCGATTGGATGCAGGGTAGCCCCCAGGCCCAGACCTACAGCGCGCGTGTGCGTGAAGTTCAGGATGCCATCGCCTTTATGGAGGGACTGACTCACCAGCGTTCCAGTGATTTGGAGCGCATCGATTTTTATGCCTCTCACGAAGCCTTGTTACTGCCCTACGAGGCTGCCCAGGTTCAAAGCATGGATGGCCGCGCCTACCTGCTGTCCACCCACCTGCCCTGGATTGGTGTGCGCACAGCGGCTCTAGACGGCGCGCATGTACGCTTTTTTGAAGGGGTTGCCAACCCCATTGGCATCAAGGTCGGGCCGCAGATGGATGCCGAATGGGTGGTGGAACTCTGTCGACGCCTGAACCCGGATAACCAAGCCGGCAAGATCGTCCTCATCCACCGCTTCGGAGCGAATCACGTCGACGCCAAGCTGCCAGCATTGGTTCGTGCAGTACAAGCGGCAAAGTGCAAGGCCTTATGGGTCTGCGACCCCATGCACGGCAATACCATCGCAACCGACAATGGCTACAAAACGCGGCCGTTTGACGACATTTTGGCCGAAATACGCAGCAGCTTTGCCATTCATAGTGATTGCGAAAGCCACTTGGGTGGCGTTCATCTGGAACTCACCGGCGATAATGTGACCGAATGCATTGGCGGTGCCCGTGATCTGCAAAGCGCCGACTTAGAAAGGGCTTATTTATCGCGCGTCGACCCAAGGTTGAATGCGGAGCAAGCCCTAGAACTAGCTTTGAATATGGTGAAAACCCCGTGAAAAAACTCTGCGCCTGTGTTGTTGCGAGCATCAGCCTCAGTGCTTGGGCGAACCCCATTCCAAGCGAGCAGCCCAGCAATTACCCGCAATGTTTGGAGTCCTTGCAAGATCTGGCCGCGCAGCGAGGCCTACCCCCTGGCGCGCAAAACCTGATTGGCGCCCTGCAATGGCAAAGCCGTGTGATTGAGCTGGATCGCCGTCAGCCCGAGTTCAGCTTAAGTTTTGGTCGCTACTTCGATCGCGCGGTCAGTGCCGAACGCGTCCGCATGGGTCAAGAGAAGCTGGCTGAGCAGCGCTCGCTGTTAAAAGAACTTACGCGAGAGTATGGGGTTCCCGGCCGTTACTTGGTGGCTTTTTGGGGGATGGAAACCAACTACGGTGGCTACATGGGGAATACACCCAGCCTGGATGCGCTAGCGACATTGGCCTGTGACACCCGGCGCAGTGGTTTTTTCCGCGAAGAACTGCTGAATGCACTGAAGGTCTTGCATGTGCATGGCCTAGACCCCGCCGAGCTGCGTGGTTCATGGGCCGGCGCTTTAGGCCAGGTGCAATTTATGCCCTCTAACTATGTGCGCTACGGCCGCGACGGGGATTCCGATGGGCGCGTTGACCTATTCAGCAGCACCGCCGATGCACTCACCTCCGCGGCTCATTTCCTGTCTCAGCTCGGCTGGCAGCGCGGTGAGCGCTGGGGACGGGAGGTGCTTCTGCCCACTGGTTTTGACTACGCCTTGGCCGATGGCAAAACGCAGCGCAGCCTAGGCCAATGGCAGCAAAAGGGAGTTCGCCGCATTGATGGCTCGGCACTTCCTGCTGCAGACCTGCAAGCACGCTTGTTGGTGCCCGCTGGCGCCGATGGCCCTGCATTCTTGGTTTACCCCAATTTTTCCGTGATTAAACGTTGGAATAATTCCGATTATTATGCGATCGCCGTAGGCCATCTGGCCGACCGTTTGGTTAGGGCCCCGGAATTGCACCGACCTGCCCCCATACCTAGCGAACGGATGGCCTTGGCTGATATTCAACGCGCCCAGCAGCGCCTTAACGACTTGGGTTACAACGCCGGTCCGGCGGACGGTATTGCCGGCTCTGGAACACGCGCTGCCATCCGCGCTTATCAACAACAACAAGGTCTGGTCGCAGACGGCCATTTAGACCTGCCATTGCTAGAACAACTTGGAGTGCTTGAAGCAACACCATGAAAGCCCTTGTAAAGTCCCGGGCCGAGCCTGGGCTATGGCTGGAGGATGTCCCCGAACCAGCTATAGGTATTAATGATGTCCTGATTCGGGTCAAAAAAACGGCCATCTGTGGGACCGATCTGCACATCTACAACTGGGACGCCTGGGCGCAGCAAACGATTCCGGTGCCTATGGTGGTGGGCCATGAGTTCGTTGGCGAAATCGTGGCCGTTGGCAGTAACGTGAACGATTTCGAGGCTGGTCAAATAGTCTCCGGAGAGGGCCATGTGGTCTGTGGCCGGTGCCGCAACTGCATGGCTGGCCGACGGCACCTCTGCGCCAAGACGAGTGGTGTAGGGGTCAACCGTCCTGGCGCATTTGCCGAGTATCTGGCCTTGCCCATGAGTAATGTCTGGGAGCATCGTCCCGGCATCGACTTGGATGTGGCGGCTATGTTCGACCCGCTAGGGAATGCGGTTCATACGGCGCTGAGCTTCGATCTGCTGGGCGAAGATGTGTTGATTACCGGCGCCGGGCCCATAGGCTTGATGGCCGCCGCCGTTTGCCGTCATGCCGGTGCACGCCATGTCGTCATCACGGATGTGAATCCGCAGCGCTTAGCATTGGCAGCTCAGATGGGGGCCAACCGTACGGTTGATGTTCGCAGCGAATCCATAGCCCAGGCACAACAAGATTTGGGCATGGCTGAGGGCTTTGATGTGGGCCTGGAGATGAGCGGCAACCCCCAAGCCTTTCGCGATCTCTTAGCCAGCATGTGCCATGGCGGCAAGGTGGCCATGCTGGGCATCCCCAGTGATGATGTCGCCATCGATTGGAACACCGTGATCTTTAATATGTTGACGCTCAAAGGCATATACGGCCGAGAGATGTACGAAACTTGGTACAAAATGAGTGTGATGGTGGAGTCTGGGCTGGACGTTACGCCGGTTATTTCCCACCGACTCCCGTTTACCGAGTTTCAGGCCGGTTTTGAGGCCATGCGTGCTGGACAGGCAGGCAAAGTCATTCTCAATTGGGAGGCTGTATGAACGCCGCATTCGCAGAGCACATCGCTGCGCAGCTGCAAGACATTCGCGACTCTGGTCTGTATAAGAACGAGCGCCGCATCCGAGGGCCTCAGGCCAGCTATGTCGAAGTTCAGCCTGGGCGTAAAGTGCTGAATCTATGTGCCAACAATTATCTAGGCTTGGCGCAGCACCCTGAGGTTCGCAAAGCGGCAGCCCAGGCCCTGGATGACTGGGGCTTTGGCATGGCCTCCGTGCGGTTTATCTGCGGCACTCAAGAACTTCATACTCAGTTTGAAGCCGAATTGGCCGAGTTTTCGGGCTACCCCGACTGTATTCTGTACCCCAGCTGCTTTGACGCCAATGGCGGCTTGTTTGAGGTTCTGCTGGGCCCGGATGACGCCATCATCTCCGATGCGCTGAACCATGCCAGCATTATCGACGGTGTACGGCTATGCAAAGCCCAGCGCTACCGCTACGCCAATTGCGATATGGCTGAGCTGGAAGCCCGGCTGCAAGAGGCAACCGCTGCTGGCGCCCGCTTTAAGCTCATCACCACCGATGGCGTGTTTTCCATGGATGGCACCATCGCCCCCCTGGCTGATATTTGCAGCTTGGCAAAAAAATACGACGCGCTGGTTCATGTGGACGATAGTCATGCAACGGGGTTTGTGGGTGCTCAGGGGCGCGGTAGTGCCGAGCACTGCGAGGTACTGGGCGAGGTCGATATTCTCACCGGCACCTTGGGCAAGGCGCTTGGCGGAGCCAGCGGCGGCTTCACCTGTGCTTCCGCAGATATCGTCGCTCTTCTCCGCCAACGCTCGCGTCCTTATCTGTTCTCCAACACGGTTGCCCCCGTCGCCGTTGCTGGCGCTCGCAAGGCTCTAGAGCTTGTCCGCCAAGGTCGCCTGATTAGCCATCTACACGATTTGACGCAGCGCTTTCGTGAGGGCATGGATGATCTGGGCTATGTGCTCAAACCGGGCACCCACCCCATTGTTCCGGTCATGCTTTTTGACGCGCCCAAGGCCGCAGGTGTGGCGGAAGCATTGCTCGAGGAGGGGCTGTACGTGATTGCTTTCTCCTACCCGGTGGTGCCAAAGGGTCAGGCCCGCATTCGCACGCAAATGTCGGCCGCGCTCAGCCATGCGGATATCGATTTCGCGATTGATGCCTTCAGCCGCGTCCGCCACCTGGCCGAATAAGGGTGATCGGAGGTGGCTGAAGCACAGTCGGTGGAGGCGATCAGCGTCTTTGACATGCTCAAAATCGGTGTGGGCCCCTCCAGTTCGCATACTTTGGGGCCATGGCGAGCCGCCCAGCGCTTTCTGCAGGAACAGCTTGGTCAACAACAGCCTACGCATCTGCAAATTGACCTCTACGGCTCACTAGCCCTAACGGGCAAAGGCCACCATACTGATACCGCCCTCTGTTTGGCCCTCATGGGCCACGACCCTGTCACTATCGCCCTGGATCGCATCCACACAGATATTCAACAGCTGCAGCAAAGCAAGACCTTGCAGCTCAATGGGGCTGAGTTGAATTTCGACCCGGGGCGGGATATTCGCTTTCATAAGGATCAAAGCCTGCCGGAGCATCCCAACGGGCTTCGCTTTAGGGCACAGGTCGGCGAAGGCGAAGTGCAAGCTAGCTATTTCTCCGTGGGCGGTGGCTTCGTATTAATGCGGGGCGAGACTACGACCGATTCGGCCCATGTGCGCCTGCCCTACCCAGCACAATCGGCGGCTGAGCTGCGTCGTCATTGCCAGCAGCAAGGGTTGAGCATCAGCCAACTTACGCGACTCAATGAAGCCGCCTGGCGCAGCGCCGAAGAGGTCAAGCAAGGCCTGGCCGATATTTGGGCGGTCATGCTGGAGACCATGTACCGCGGCTGCCATAGGAATGGTCACTTGCCCGGTGGTCTCAAGGTCAGTCGCCGGGCTGCTGGCATCTGTCAGAGCTTGATGGGTGAAGACTATGCGCAGCTTGAGGGCGCCCAAGCATGGCTGCGGGCGATTCAAACCAGCACCCCTGGCTTCACCCAGACCCTGCGTTGGATTTCAACCTTTGCGCTAGCCACGAATGAGGAGAACGCCAGTCTAGGGCGCGTCGTGACCGCCCCCACCAATGGGGCTGCAGGCGTGATCCCCGCAGTACTCATGTGGCACCTATGCTTCAACAGCGATGCTCAGGCGCCACAGCACATTGAAGATTTTTTATTGGTGGCCGGAGAAATTGGCAGCCACTTTAAGAAGGGCGCCACCATTTCCGCCGCACTCGGAGGTTGCCAAGCAGAAATTGGGGTGAGCTCCGCTATGGCGGCGGCAGCGCTCACCGAAGTATCAGGCGGCAGTGTGGACCAATGCTTGATGGCGGCTGAAATAGCCATGGAACATCATCTAGGCATGACCTGCGACCCGGTTGCCGGCTTGGTGCAGGTGCCCTGTATAGAGCGCAACACCATGGGGGCCGTGAAGGCGGTCAACGCAGCGCAGATCGCTTTGGTTAGCGACCCGGCTCAAGCCAGAGTGAGTCTGGATGAAGTCATCCGCACCATGAGTCAAACCGCCCACGACATGAGCATCAAGTACAAAGAAACCAGCCAAGGGGGATTGGCGGTGAACATCCCGGTAGGCCTTGCCGAGTGCTGAAGGGAGTCTAAGCGGCTGCTTATTGATCTGGCGATATGCCACACTGCTACGCAACACGATTGTGTACGGAGGGAGAGATGAGCGTGCTTACCCAGCGAATGCAGCGGGCCATGAGGCTGGACCCAGAGGTCTTCGAAGACATCGAGAAAGATGACACCGCAACCGGTCAGGCCTTGTTGGTTGTGGTTCTGGCCGCCGTCTGCGCGGGTATTGGTGGTGCCGGTTTGGGTGGCTTACAGGGTGTCATCGCTTTGGTGATTGGCAGTCTGGTGGGTTGGTTACTCTGGGCGGCCATTATTTACTTGGTTGGAGGGCGATTACTGGCCCAAAGCCAAACTCAGGTAGATATGGGGCAATTGCTGCGCACTATGGGCCTAGCCCAAGCGCCGGGGGTACTACGCATCTTCGGTGTTATTCCCCTGCTCGGCGGTTTGGTCGTGCTGGTGGCCCAAGTATGGATGTTGGCGTCCATGATTATTGCCGTACGCCAAGCTTTGGACTTCAGCTCAACAGCGCGCGCCATCGTGGTGGTCATGCTGGGCTTTCTGGGCTATTTGCTGGCCCTCTCATTGATTGCGGGGCTCTTTGGTCTTCGGATTTAAGGATGGCGCCAAGCAAGGCCATGCCCTTTTAGTGAGCTGCGCTAAGTCGCGCCACCTTCAGCAGACTGCGCAGGTGCAGGGAGCAAACAGTGCATTCGAGCCACGGCTACCAGCGCGTTGGGGTCTTGCTGCCACACCCGTACAACCACCTGCGCTACGCGTCGCCCTTGCTTTAGCACCTCACACCGGGCAAAGCTCTGCTGCGCACCAGCGCTACGCAAATAATCAATGGAGAAATCGACCGGCTTGGGCACACCCTGGACCGACTCACTGCGCATAAGCCAGAGTACTGCCGCCGTTTCGGCAAAGCCGGCAACCACTCCGCCATGCAGGGCCGGCAACTTGGCATTGCCGACTAAATCGGGCCTGAAGGGCAAGCAGTAGCAGCCCTCCTGGCGGTTATAGACAATCCCTAGCAGCTGCGCGTACGGAACGCCCTGAGTTGGCTCTAACTGTGAATCAAGCATCAGCGTCCTGCTGTCGACTTGGTGTTGGCTGCCCGCATAAAACAGGCACGGCCCAGAGTAATGGGCTGTTCCGGGTCGTCTTGCCAAATTACCCCGCTCACAAAAGCAACCTGCTTGGTGATACGGTCAATGCTGGCGCGTGCCCATAAGTCCTTCGCGGCCAGGGCTGGTTGCAGGTAATCCATGCGCAAATCCAAAGTGGCAATAGACTCGCTGTTGCCCAAGGCACTGAAGACCGTCACCCCAAAGGTGGTGTCCATGAGGCTGGTCTGCACTGAAGAATGAATGAGCCCCTGCTCCACATCGCCAAGGAGTTCCGGCCGGTAGGGTTGACGCAGAGTGCCTTGGCCTGGCTGCAATTCCTCTATCACCTGCCCCAGATGGCGGCTATGAGGAATGGCCTCAGTAAATCCCTGACGCAAGGCGTCTAAGTGAAGCGCAGGCATGGCGCGCCGTTCAGGTAAATGGGTCGTCACTATAGCGAAGCTTCACAACTCCGTATGATCCGGACGCCAATAGCGCACGCTTTGAGTCTAAGCCGGCCACGACGGAAGCGCTGACGACATCCGCAAGCAAAGCGATGGAGAAACCGCCGCCCTAAGCCGCCTGCTGCCCTAATCCTTCGCGTATATCTTGAGCCAGCAAGTCCACCCCGGTGCCATCCAGCATCCCGAAATGCGGACTCAGCACCTGCAGCTGAACTTGGCTCAGTCGCATTTCATCACCGCTGTTGTCGCTGTCGTCTAGTCGATGGGCCATATGGTCGGCCAGTCCCACCAAGGCAGCACCTAGCGGCAACTCTGAGTCTCCAGGCCATACACCATGGTGGCGGTTAACGGTTTCAATCAGATTTTGCGGTAGCCCCCAGCGCGCCATCATCAGTCCTGCAAGCTCGGCATGGTCTATACCCAACTCCGAACGCTCAATCAGCATGCTGGGTAAGCACAGCTCCTGAGCGCGGGCTTCACATGCTTGCATCTCTCGGCTGGCCACTACATGCAGGCAGACCTTACCAACGTCATGTAACAAGCCCGCAGTGAACACCATAGGAACCAGAGCGGAATCGACCCGTCGGGCTAGAGATCGGCTGATCTCAGCCACTTTAAAGGAATGTTTCCACAGGGCAGCACCTGATCGACTCTTGAGCTGGCTGAAGACAGTTTCGGTACTGACCGACAAGGCAATATGGGCAATTTCCTCACCGCCCAATAAAACCAAGGCATGACGAATCGAATCGACGGTGCTAGACAGCCCAAAATGCGGGCTGTTGACGACCGCAAGTATGCGCGTACTCAGTCCAGGGTCTCGCTCCACGATGGCCGCTAAAGTGTTAGTGTCGTAATCACGGTCTTGGGCGAGTTTGTAGATTTCCAGGGCATGCGTAGGAAGTGTGGGCACCTTGCTCATGGTTTCCAAGCGCTGCAGGAGGTCGTCTCGCAGCTGGCGCCTTTTGTCTTGGCGGTTGGCATAAGCAATCAGCAGCGCATTGCGCTGCTCCAGAATACGCTCGTCGGCCACACTAAATTGCGACCAATCTTGCTCTATACCCACAGGCCAGGAGCTGCGCAGCCAACGTACGGTGTCTTCGGGTAAACCCTCGCGGCTACGCAAGGGGCCCAAAGACACACATTCACGCCACAACTCGCCAGCGAGCGGCCAGCGTACAAAGGGCGGAGTCGCCGCGCTGCGGTTGGCATCCCAGGCGGCGCGCGCGGAGATACGCTGGGAGAGCTTGGCCAACACCTCCTCAACCTGCGTGCCATCATCTGGACAAATCGCCATCGCCGAAGCAAAGCGCAGTTCGCCGCCGAGGTGAGCAACCAGTTCACGCTTGAGTTTGGCCAACCATGCGGCTGCGCCCTGTTCGCCGGCTAGGGGGCATTTCACGACAATGTCCGTGCCGTTGAGCACTTGGTAGCCTTCGTCCAAGCTGCGTGCGCAGGCCTGGGCCAAACGCCAAGTAGCCTGCGGTTGGTCACAGCGCAGCATGGCGTATAAAAGTTGCACCTCTCCATCCATGGCCCAACGCATCTGACTGCGAAATTGCTGTAGCCACACCTCTTCCAGCAGCCAGTCGCCGAGCATCTGCGCACGATCTGTGAGCGCAACTGCGCCTAAGGAGCTCAAAGCCAATTGGTGTTTACGAGCAGCTTCCTTATCGGAGAACACGCGTAGCTGTACGGGCAGGTGGTTCAGGACATCTTTGAGCTCATGCCGCTGGGCCTCTAAAGACCTTTGCAAGTAAGGCAACAGCTTGGGGTACTGCACATCAGGCGCTACGGCGCGAAGGCGGAGTATCCACATTTCCTGTGCCTGGCTGGGTCGATCTTGCGCTGCCGAATGCATAGCTGAAAGGAAGTGCCCTGAGGTAAAAACCCACGTGATACCTTGCCATCAGTTAAAAGCCTGTCAATAACCTTTTGCCATGAGCGCTCAGCACCAACCTCAGCTCACCGCACGCGCCCTGATGACTGGTGTTGTTCTAGGGCTGATACTGACCCCCTGCAACGTGTATAGCGGCTTGAAGATTGGCTGGTCTTTTAATATGTCCATCGCCGCTGCATTACTTTCTCTGGGCTTCTGGCGCTTGGCGCAGCAGCTATGCGGTAGCGCCGAGTGGGGCTTGTACGAGAACAACATCAACCAAACAACGGCGTCGGCGGCCGCCTCCATCATCTCTGGGGGCTTAGTTGCACCCATTCCGGCATGGACATTACTTACCGGCCAAACTCTGCCCATCACTTGGTTAGTTCTGTGGGTCTTTACCGTTAGCGCCCTGGGTATTGGAGTGGCTGCTAGCCTCAGACGCAGCCTGATTATTGAACAAAAACTCCGGTTTCCAGCAGGCGTAGCCACTGCCGAAACAATCACCCAAATTTACCGCGGTGGGCGTGCTGCCGTGCTCAAGTTACGCGCCTTAGTGGCGGCGCTATTAATCGCGGCTGGTAATAGCTGGGCTCAGTCCTTGGGCTTGGGTCTTGCGCGCTGGAGCCCTCCTGGAACAGGACTGCATGGGCTCAGTCTGCAAAAGCTTGGCATCGCCCTCGACCCGTCATTACTCATGCTGGGGTTCGGAGCCATCATTGGCTGGCGTGCTGGCCTCAGCCTACTGCTGGGCGCCCTGCTGGCCTGGGGCCTACTAGCCCCTGAAGTGATTAGGCGCGGCTGGGTACAAGCATCGCCCGATGCAGAGCTCTGGTTCGGCCCCCTGGTCGAATGGCTGCTATGGCCTGGGGTCACACTCATGGTGGTGAGTTCCTTGGGCAGTTTTTTGCTTTACCTAGCAACCAACAGCCCGACAAAAATACGGCAAGGCGAGCCTGCAGCCCCTCGCTCTGACCTAAGCCGCAGCTGGATGGTGGGTGGATTCGTGTTGGCCGCTATTGCCGCTGTCATCCTGCAACAACACCTCTTCGGCATTCGTTGGTGGGCCGCAACTGCGGGCGTAACCATGAGCTTTGGACTCGCCGTCGTGGCCGCGCGGGTGGTGGGGGAAACCGGGATTCCCCCCATTGGCGCCATCGGGAAAGTTGCGCAGTTAGGCTTTGGCGCCATTGCGCCTGGCAGCGTCAGTAGCAACTTGATGGGTGCCAATGTCACCGGTGGCGCTGCGGGCCAGAGTGCAGATTTACTCAATGACCTCAAAACTGGTTATGCCATTGGTGCCTGCCCGCAGTCCCAGATATTAGCGCAAACTTTAGGCATTCTTTGCGGCAGCGTGGTGGGTAGCCTGAGCTACCTGGTACTGATTCCGGATCCACACACACAGCTGCTCAGCGCACAGTGGCCCGCCCCGGCTGTTGCCACATGGAAAGCCGTGGCAGAAGTTTTGGCGGGTGGCTGGGAGGCTCTGCCCCCACATGCCGCCACTGCTAGCGCCTCTGCCGCTGTGGTTGCGGTTGCTCTGCTGGTTCTGCAGAAGCGCCTTGGACCAACTGCGCAAGCCTGGCTACCAAGCGGACCAGCCCTAGGGCTCGCATTTGTGATTCCGGCCTGGATCAGCGTAGGCATGTTCACCGGTGCCGCACTTGCCCTGTTCTTTGCTCGTGTTGCACCTGCACACGCACGAAGCTATACCCTGCCCGTCGCCGCAGGCTTGGTGGCCGGGGAAAGCTTGGCCGGAGTCGGGCACGCGGCCTGGGCGCTGCTTGGCTAAACTTTCATCGTCAGCCCGCCCTTGTCATGGTTTCAACAAAGTTTGCCCACAAACCCTTGCTGAATTCGCAAAGCTGTATATAATGCGCGCTTCACCAAGACATGGTGACGCGCGGGCCCGTAGCTCAGTTGGATAGAGTGTCTGGCTACGAACCAGAAGGTCGGGAGTTCGAATCTCTCCGGGCCCGCCATAAAGACAACAAAAGGATCAGCCCTTCAGTGGTCTGGTCCTTTTTTTTGTGCAGTGGTCTGGTCCTTTTTTTGTGCGGCCTTTTTTGCGTGGCAAATTGATGCGCGAGGAGCGCATCCCTCATTCAGCTGTCGTCCTAGAACGCCAAGCGGATTTTCGCTATGGTCTAGGTACCGGGTATTGGCGGCAAATGAAAAGAGCCTGACTGTTCAGGGACCGAGGAGACAACAATGAAATTTCTTGCTGCCAAGGCGGCGATGGCTCTGGCCGTCGTCGGCATTATTCTCAGCACGGCCTGCGGCGGCGGACGCACAGTGACCGAGTCCTCAGAGGTTACGAATAGTCTTGCCGCGACAATCACCCGCACCGCCCACGGCATTCCCCATATTGAAGCCAACGATTGGGCAGGCCTGGGGTTTGGCTACGGTTATGCGGTGGCTGAGGACAATATTTGCCGGCTGGCCGATTTCTACCTCACGGTGAACGGGGAGCGCTCTCGGTTTCATGGTCCCGATGCGACCTTTGCCTTTCCGGCGAACCTTTTCGAGTTTCGCAATGCCGATAGCGACTTCTTCTTCAAGCTCATTCATGCCACCGGCCAGATTGAATCCTTGTTGGAGGCGCCGCCGCCAAACGGCCCCAGCGCCCGTATGCGCGAGCTGCTTCGTGGGCATATTGCCGGTTATAACCGTTACTTGGCGGATACCGGTGTGGACAATCTTTCCGACCCCAACTGCCGGGGCGCCGAGTGGGTGCGCCCAATTGATGAAACCGACGTTTACAGGCTGGTCCACACTTTGGGCATTTTTGCGGGATGGGCTGCCTCTGCAGGGGGAATTGGCAGCGCTCAACCCACCGTAGATGTGCCCTTAGGGGCGAACCCTTTTTCGGACTTCGCCGCCAGCCTTTCCGACGCCACAAAAGCGCGGGCGGTCAAACAGGCCCTGCAGCCTGCCATGGCCAGCAATGCCCTGGCTGTGGGCAAAGAAGCCACCAAAGATGGCCGCGGCTTATTGCTGGGTAACCCCCACCAGGGTTGGATCGATGCTGCGCTTTTCTACCAAGTGCACCTGAGCATTCCGGGCAGCTTTGATATGAGTGGTACCAGCTTTCTAGGCTTGCCCTTTGTAGTGATTGGTACGACCCCGACCATGGCCTGGTCTCACACCACCTCGGCCGCCTTCAGATTTCTGCCCATACAGCTGACCATGGTAGGGCCCTATACCTACCTGGTAGATGGGCAGCCTGAAGACCTGCAGCCATGGCCGCTAGAAATTGCCGCCCGCCAGGCCGATGGCAGCCTAAGTACGCTGCAGCGCACGCTGTACACCACCCGCTATGGACCCATGGTCACCAACATTGCGGGGCTGGACGCTTTTGCCTGGACTCCGGCTACAGGCTTTGCCATTTCGGACGTGAACAGCGAGCACATGCGCTACCTGGAGCATTTCCTGGAGATTGCTGAGGTGCGCACGGTGCGCGAGCTCAAGGCCTTGCTGGAAGACCTCCACGGCATACCCTGGGCTAATACGGTCGCCGCCGACCGTGCCGGGGAGGCGCTGTTTGCCGACATTACCGTCATCGCGAATGTGCCGGACGCACATGCCCTCAGCTGCAGCACCCCCGCGGGGGCTGCCGTATTTGCCGCAGTGGGCCTGCCCGTTTTAGACGGCAGCCGCTCGGAATGTGCACCGGGGGACGCGCCTGATGCCCGTCAACCGGGCACCATGGGGCTAAGCCAGCTTCCCTCTCTGATTCGGAACGACTACGTCCTGAACGCCAACGATAGTTACTGGTTGTCTAACCCAGAGCAGCCCTTAAGCGGCTTTGCGCGCGTGCTCGGAGACGAAAACACCGAGCGCCGCCTGCGGACCCGTATTGGTCTGACCATGATCGCTGATCGTTTGCAAGGGCAAGACGGCATGGAAGGTGACCGTTTCGATCACCAGAACATGATGGAGATGATGTTCAACTCCCGCCAATATCTGGCGGAACTCTGGCTGGATGATTTGCTGAGCTTATGTGAAAGCCTGCCTATTGCGATTGGCAGTAGCGGTCCGGTGGATGTCTCTGAAGCCTGCCCCATTCTGGCCAGCTGGAATCGCCGCGATGACATTGAAGCGCACGGCGCCCTGCTCTTCCGTCGCATCGTATCCGGCTTGCTGGGGCAAACACTGCCCTCCGGCACAACCACACAGACACGGCTGCCAGGAACTTCCGCATTCTTGGTTCCCTTCTTGCCTAGCGACCCCGTGAATACACCCCGCGGGCTCAACATTGCTAGCCCGTTGGTCATCCAGGCCCTCGCCGACGCGGTGGCCGAACTGCGCGACCTGGGCATTCCCCTGGATGCCAAACTTGGTGATCATCAGTTTGTAGAGCGTGACGGCCAAAGAATCCCACTGCACGGCGGTATCGATCGGCAAGGCCTGTTTTCTGTCTACCGCATGGAATGGGACCCAGACAACGGGGTGTACGCCAATCCTCAGCATGGCAACACCTATACCCAAGTGGTGAGCTTTGCCAATGAGAACTGCCCCAGGCTTTCAACCATTACCACCTATGGGCAATCCCAAGACCCCACATCGCCCTGGTTCGCCGACCAAACCCGACTCTACAGCGACAAGCAATGGATCGAGGTTCCATTCTGCCGCGAAGACATCAACGCGCAGGCGCTATCAGTGATGGAGCTCAGGCAATAACACATACGCCCGGTTTGCTTCCCCGGTTTGCTTCCCGGGTTTTGTTCTCTGGGGAGTAAAAGCCGGCGTATGACTAGGAGACAAGTCATGACATTCTCTGCTCGCCCTGGGGCGGCGCTCGCCCTCACCCTCTGCCTGGCTTCATGTATGGGCGATGGTCCGACAAACTCAGGCGCGCAGGTCGCGACGCAGCCCTCGGCCGTCAGCCCCTTCGCCCAATGCGCCACCTTTGCTCCGGATGATTTCGTCAGCCACACAGAGCTGGCCCCCGTGAACCTCTCGGCGCAATCGCAGCTCATGCTGCGCTTCATCCATATGTCGGACACGCACATCACCGACGATGATGGCCAGTTCACCAACGGGGCCAGCGTCATCGACCCCGCCTACCCTTCGGCGCAGCGGCTGCAAGAGGAATACAGCGATGAAATCCTGAACAACATGATCGGGCATATGAATGCCTGCCATGCGCAGTACCCCATCGAGTTCATGCTGGCCACCGGCGACATTACCGATCTGGGGACCATCGCCGAAACCCGCCGTTTCATCGACAACATGGACGGCACCTTCGACGGCCCTTCGGCCTTTGAAATGGCCTGTAGACAGAACCTGCCGGAAGGCGCTCCCGAGGAGCTGGTGCGCAGCCTGTGTCAGCGACCCACCGGCCTGGGCGTGGCCGATACCGAATCCACCATGCCCGACATCGACAACCCGGCTTACCAATTTCAGGTGAGCCGGACGGTGCTGCAAGTCATCAACACCGAAACCGCCGCAGCCACTGGGCGTTGGGCCGATGGCAGCACCGACCCCAGCCGGCAAACCCTGACCCAGGCTCCGGGGCTGCCTCAGCCGCTGCGCTGCGATGCCGGCCAAGGGGATTGTCCGAACACTCAGATGCAGATCCCCTGGATGGCCGCCTTTGGCAACCATGACGGCTACATTCGCGGCACCGTCGCCGGTGGCTTTGGCTTCAACGAAGCCAGTCTGGTCACGGGCCGGCATTTCATCATTCAGCAGAACGAGTTCATCGACGAGTTCTTCTTTACCCAGCCCTTCCCCGGCCCCATCGGCCATGGCTTCAATTTCGCCGATGACCAGCGGCGCAATGATGACAACGTCCGCAACGACGGTTACTACGCCTTTGATGCCGGCAATGACCGCCTGCGCATGATTGTGCTGAACACCATGTTCGACGGCATTGACGACCGCCTGGGCACCGATCTGGTCCGCAACCCCACAGCCGTGGCCTCGGGCTGGCTGGATGCAGACCAGTTTGCATGGCTGCAGGCCGAGCTGGAGCAAGCCTATGCCCAGCGCCAGCTGGTGATGGTGTTCAGCCACCATCCCGACACCTCCTTTGCCACCGGCGCCGAACTGCTGCTGCCCGCGAATGTCTCCCCGGCTGCCATCGATGCCGAACTGGCCAGTTGGCCCCATGTGCTGGCCTGGGTGGCCGGGCATACGCATCAACACAAAATCCGCGCCTTCACCGTCAGCGACGGCCTGGGCAGCAACGGCTCCATCGACACGCCGGTGCTGTGCAAGGTCGAAGGGGCCTGCCGCGGCTTCTGGCAGATCGAAACCGCGTCCTTGCTGGATCACCCCCAGGAACAGCGCCTCATCGAGGTCTACGACAACGGCGACGGCACCGGCACCATCCGCGCCCCAGTTTTCGGCCACACCCTCACAGAATTCCAGGACCTCGCCCGCATCGATCGCGGATGTACCCTCTTCCCAACTGGCCCGGATGACGTCACTAACGCCATCACCGCCCTCAGCCAGGGCTCGGCCTGCCTGGGCGGCGGCGTAACTGAAGGCAACCCTGCCGACCGCAATGTGAATCTGGGTTTTGTGATGCCGTGGAGCGAGAACTGAGCGACAGAGGCCATTCACCGTCTGCGGAACGCTGACATCGTGGAGACCGACTCCTAGACGCCGCCCAAACCAGTCGGCAAATGAAGACCCCTTTAAGCACTTTCAATGCTGACGCTCAGTTTGGAACCGCTCTGAAAAATTTGATGAAGCGTCCCCAAGCCTCTGAAGGCGACATGGGAGTGCCTGTATGGTGCCTTTTTTCGGACCTTGATCCTCATGGGTGAAACGATCGATGGAGGCCTCAACCCTGACTGTTAGAGACATGGCTCTTGTCCCATGCGACATGGTAGGCGCGCCCGCGTCCTTGCCCTTCAGGGCTCAAGAATCCCTTATCCACTAGGTCGGCCAAGTCTCGGGAGGCCGTGGCGTCAGAACAACGAGTCGTCCTCATGTACCGCCGATTTGTCATACCTTGCTTAAATCCGTCTCGACCGTGCTTGATGAGAAGTTCCAGAATTTCTTTCTGACGTACGTTTAGATTTGTACGTCCGGCCAGCGCCATGAGTTCTTCGGATCGGACAACGTCTTGGCCAACGGTTAATGTCCGATCAATGCTCTTGGTTATTGCCTGGATGCCCCATTGGCAGAATTCGTCAATGCTTAATTCGCCTTTCTGGGTTCCATTCAGCGCATCGTAGTAGGCGGATTTTTCACGCATGATTTCGTGCGAAAGAGCCCACCATCTGCCAGCAAGGCCTATAACTTCATGAGAGGCACGAGCAACAAGTCGGTCCCATAGAAGGCGTCCCGTTCGGCCATTGCCGTCCTCGTACGGGTGAATGGTTTCAAACCATAGGTGAGCGAGCGTGGCGTTTCTGAGTGTTCTAGATGTTTGAACGGACTCGATCCATTCAAGCATGCGATCAATTTCTGATTCGACCCGATCGCTTGGAGGCGCTTGGTAATGAACGATGTCGGGCTTGCCAGTGGGTGTCGGCGTCACGATCTGCATGTCATCGGCTTGATAGCGAAAAGCGCCCCTGAGTGTGGTGTCGAAGGGGTTCGCCCCAGCGATAGATGCTTCTTGCCACTGGTGCAGCGTCTCGGCAGTAATAGCGTCATTGGCGTTTTCGATAGCGTCCAAGAGGGCGTCAATGATCGGCGCGTGATTGCGGTCAATCTGTTGAGACGTAATCAAACCTTTTCGACGAAGGGCCGATGCGAAGAAGCTGTCACGAGACATCATGATGCCTTCGACTTCGTTTGATCCAATACCCTCATCAGTGATGAGCCTGGCTTCAGTCATCGCCCGCGATGTCTGGGACAAGCCTTTGGTAAATCCGGCTAGGCGAAGCAACTCATTCTTGGCCGTTTCCTCTAATGCTAGGCACTCGCTGCTGGGTGCCTCGAATAAGGCACGGGGCCAGTCGTTATCTTCCCAAATATAAGCCATGAAGCGATTGTAGCACCCAATCGCCTCATGGAATGAGGTGTTTTGGTAAGTAATCGCCTCAGAAGTTCATTTCTCAACGGCTGCTTCGGGCCCAAAGCAGAATTTGCCGCGCCAACCATGATTTCCAAACCCACGATTTATCAACGAGCGAGTCCATCAACTAAGGGCAAACCTCGAAGCCCCCCTCTACGCGAAAGCTATTAGAAGTCATTTCATAAGCTTGGGGCTGGGCCATGAGGTTGGAACGCGAGACGCCGCGCATCACCATACGGTAGGTCCCATCCGGGGTGTTTGCGGGGATGGTCCAGCGGGCTTCGCCTGCGCCGAAGCTGGACACCGGCAGTTCAATGGCCACGGGAAGCTGCGTCGCGTTCCAGCGGTAGACCAGCTCGGGGCTTTTGTCGGTGCTGACAAGCTCCCAATCTCCGGCGGCGTTTTGGCGTTCAACATCGACGTAGGAGCCATTTAGCTGCAGGTCATTTCCGGGGTGTCCAGCAACAATGGAAAACACGACGGCGTCGCCCTGCATGGAATCTGCGGGTTGAGCGAGTACAGTGCCGGGAGCACCTGCGGGATGCGGCGCTTCTATGGGGCCGGCCACCAAAGCCAGATCGGCTCTTGGTCCAGGGTTACGAAGCTCAGGTTGCTCTTCTTGGTTGACCAGGGCGCGGGCGAGATAAAGCGACTCCTGCTGCACGGCTGCCAAGGTCCATGGCCCGTATAGCGTCGAGGCCCCCTCATACTGCTGCGACTCATATTCTTCGCGGGTGGTCAGATAATGCACATAGTCATTGACCAGCCCGGCAATGACCAAGGTGTCGATGCCGGCACGGCTGAGCTCTGGCATGAGGGTGTCACGCAATCGGCGGGCCGCCATGGTGGTCACTTCCCAGGGCAGGCCTAATAAGCCCACATTGCCAATTTGAAATAACTGAAATGGCAGCTCTGCGGCCCCGCGCGGCAGCAGTACGGGCTTGTTGCCTTGGCAACTAAAGTCGCCCAGCAGAGGTGGCAGGGCCGCTACATTACAGAACACCGCGGACGACAAGAGCTGTCCCGGGATGGTCTGCGCAGGCCATCCCCCTGGGAAGCCCTCCAGCCTGGCATTGGCCAGTGTGGAGATATCTTGAGCAGCCGCGTCCAACAAAGACTGATCGGAGTCGCAGCTCAAGCCTTCCACCGTGGGGCCAGGCCCATCTTCGGCACCGGCCCCAAATGACACTCCCAAAATGCCATCGCAGGTACGTTTGGGCTCGGCATCCATGCCACTGGGGTGGTTCAAAGACGCAAGCACTTGCGGGTCGGTCACGGTGATTGCATTCATCGGCACCCAGATCAGCCGATAATCCACGGGGCCCACCACAGCCTCACCCGTTCCCAGCAACTCTATAGACCGTGCCAGCTGCTTGAGTGCGGAGATGCGATTAGAGTCGAAATCATCAACGCCACCGCCGCGTCGCGAGTCGGGGTGTGGGAAGTCTTCAATGAAGATATTGGGCGAGGCATCGCCTTCTACCGCCTGCGCGAAGGCGGCCACAAAATTGTCTTCACCCGGAGCTGCGGCATAGTCCGCGTCGAACAAGGCCTCCATGCCTAGGGCTGCAACGCCCTTGTTATCGCCACTCACAGTCGATTGACTAGGACCAATGACCGTCGGATGAATGCCGTACCAATTGATGAGGCTGGCAATGCTGTTATCCCCCCGCAGCATTTCCAGCTGGATCATGGATTTGTCCACCTGGGACTCCGCACCATCAACATTCAAAAAGGCCAGCCTCTCCGCTTCGGGGTTATTGGCATAAGCCGGCTTGGAGCGGTTGATGCTGGTATTGAGCAGCTCGCCCTTGGCCAGCCTCAGCTGGCCGGAGCCTTGCTGGGTTTGCAGACTTCGATGCGCCCGGCGAATGGCATCCACAGTGCCCAAGGTGAGCACCTGCAGGCCATTATTGCTGGATATAAAGCCCGTATTCGGATCGGAGTGTGTATGCGTGACCGATAACATCACATTGGCGCCGTCATAGCTGCCCTGTAACTCGGCGTCGGCCGCAATTTCGGCCAGGATGGCGTTGCGCAGCGCTGCGCTCATCAGCCCGGTATCGATGGAAACAAACATCACCCGTTTGCCATTGCAGGCCGATTCGATGGCGAAGGCCCGGGCGTATACGCGGGTATGCAGGGAGTCAAACACCTGCAGCGGGTTCACCCAGGCCGGGCTGGCCGTATCGGCAATCACGCCGGTCACGTCACTGCGCCCCATGCCAAACCGAAACGCATCGCTTTGTGAACAGGGACCATCGCCGTCAGCCACATAATCGCCATAATCGGGGTTCAGGCTGGGGGCGTCGATGCCGACGCCAATGGCGCGGCCGGGATCAGCAAGGATGCATTGACTAGCGGCTTGATCAACGATGTTTGCACGGGCGCCTTCGGCGGAGCCAGAGCGGCGATCATCGGAGTTGCAAGCGGCAAAAAGACTGAGGCTGATAACCAGCAGTCGTGTCGTGTTGCGTAAATAGCTATTCGTGGTCATGTATCCGTCCCTGTCGCCTCAGACGCGAGCTTAGCAAGCACGCCGCAAACACAGAGGCCGCCAGCGCCAGGAATTCACAAATCCCTCGTTATTACTACATCTTCTGCATCGACAGTTTGGGTGTAAGGCCTTAAAGTTATGGGCTATTGCGTTAGTAGCTGTTCTTGCTCGCGCATCGACAACCTTGGAGACATTTCATGCTGAGTTTTCCCCCTGCGCGGGCCTCGTGCGGCCTGCTGTGCAGCCTTCTTTTGTTCGGCTTCGTAGGCTGTGGTGGGGATCACTCCCAAACGCGGGCGGCAACATTGGCTGCTGGCGCACAAGAAACACGTCAAGGGCTGAGTTATGACGTGTATCTGGAGTCCGAGGTGGATGGAGAGACCATTGCCTTCACCGTGCATGAACCCGACATGCTGCAAGTGGGTGCCGCCTACCCCTTGCTGCTGCACAGCCATGGCTATTCCGGAACGCGAACCAACGCGGAGCAGAGAGCCACTGGCTCAGAAAGCTTCGATGGGCGCGTTCTTAGCAGCGGTTACGGCATTCTGAGTCTGGATGAACGGGGTCATGGAGAAAGCGGCGGCCTGATTCGCGTGCTCGACCCCGACTACGCCGGCGCCGATTGGCTGCAGGTCCTCGACTGGGCCGAGGCCAACCTACCCTGGGTCGCCGCTCCTAATGGCCCTGATGGCGAAGCCAATCTGTTGCTCGGCGCCTACGGTGGTAGCTACGGCGGCGGATTCCAGCAGCTGATTTACCGCATCGACCCCAAAGACCGGCTGGATGTGATGGCACCGGACATCACCTGGTATGACCTTAACGACAGCCTCTACCCCAATCGCGTGTTCAAAACCTATTGGGGCACCTTGTTGTCGGCCGGGGGAAATGTCATTGCCAATGGGCAACACCCTGAGGTGAACGCCGGCTTGGCGCTTGGCCTTGCGGCCAACCAACTCACTGCAGAGCAGCAGTTTCTGCTGTATCGCAACAGCTTGGCCTACAACTGTGAAGGCAACGGCCGGCCCTTAAGGCCCATCGACGCGCTGTATTCACAAAGCGCCATCGATACCCTCTTCAATTTCAATGAAGCCATCAATAACGTGGACTGTGTCGGCGCCCTGGGCGGTGATGTACGACTGATGGTGAAGCCCTCCGGCCACTCCGGCGGCGAACATTCACGTTGCGGCGCATTAGAACTCGACGACGCACGCTTTGCCTTCTTTGAAGAGCATCTCTACAACCGTAAAGGCGCGGCAGACGCCGTGCCCCAGTATTGCTTCCACCTGGACGCTGGCGGGGATGCGGCCATCATTCTGGATGAGATCCCACGCGGAGCGAAGCAGCCGCAGAGCGCTGCGGTCGAGGTTGAAGCCAGCAATGTGGTGCTGCATGAAGCGGCAGATCAACTCAGTGGGCCGGTGGTCATGGACCTCGGCATAGAGATTTCCAGGCCGCAAGCTCTGGTGGGTTTGCCACATATTCAGTTGGCGGTGCGCGACCCCATTTTGGGCTTGGAGGGCTTGGGCGACCCTATTCTGTTTGCAGCTATTGGCCGGTCCAGCGACGGCGGCGCAAGCTGGGAAGCCTTGATGGATCAGTACCAGCCCTTCCGTGGCTATGGCGTGTTCACCGATGACATGGTGGGCTTGTCGGTGTCCTTGGAGCCCGGCGACCGCTTAGCCTTGTTGATCTACCCCTCTCAAACCACTCAATACCCTAGCTCCGGAACGCTGCTGCCGACTCTGGTCAACCTCAGCGCCAGCCTGCGTATTCCCCTGGTTAATCGCTAAGGCGGCGTGGTTTTGCTCTGCGCGTTTGCACCCACATTACAACGCGGATGTTTGCGCTCGTGGGTGACATTCATGCGTGATTTTCTCAAAGTGGCTGCCTTTGGCCTCATTTTGGGGGGCTGCAGTTCTGGTGAGGTGCCGCCGGATGATTCACCGTTGGTGGATCATTTCGCCGCCAATACGCCGGGTGACCGCCTCCCAGAATGTGCGGACTCTGGGGGCAGCGACCCCATCGCTGACTATCAGTGCCGCTGGGAGTATCGCGCGCTCTTTCTGCAGAACAAGCTGGGCTTAACGCTGCCGCTGGTCGCCTCGGAAACGCTGGCTACCCACAACTCTTATAACTCCACCCACTATTTCAACAGCTTGGAGGGAGGGATTGCCCAGGCTGATCCGAATCAGCAGATCAGCATTCTGGACCAGCTACGGCTGGGCGCCCGCGGGCTGGAGTTCGATGTGCATTTCAACTGGCATATCCCCTCTTTATCCCAGCAAGCCCTGCTTTGCCATAGCGTGTGCTCCGGAAACGACCGGCTGCTGCGCAAGGGCCTGCAAGAGATCGCCGATTTCTTCATGGAGCCCGCCAACAGCCGCGAGGTGGTGCTGCTGGATATTGGCGATGGCGACAAAGGCGACCAGGCTGGCCATCTCGCCATTCTCGACGACATCGAAGCCACTTTGGGCGGCATCATTTTTCGACCCCCTGCGGACGGCAGCTGCCATACCTTTCCCCTGCAGCTCAGCAAGCAAGACATCCTTGAAGCCGGCAAACATGTGCTCATCCATGGTGGCTGCGGGATTGGCGAGTCGTGGACCGCGACCGTGTGGGCCAACGACCGCAAGCAAAAAGCCAATGATGGTTTTGACGCCTTCCCCGACTGCGAGTCTGAGTTCTTCAGCGCCGAGGATTACGCCAATCGCTATATACGGCTTTGGGAAGACGCCACCTTCATCGGGTCCTTCCGGCCGCTAGAAGCCATCGATGGCGGAGTCGCCGCGCAGATGCAGCGCTGCGGCGTCAACATGATTTCAGTGGACATGCTCCAGCCGCAGGATGATGTATTAACCGGCGTGATTTGGTCCTGGGCGGCTGAACAACCCCCTGTGCACGACGGGCAAAGCTTGTGTGCCAAACACAATGCCAGCGGCCGCTTTGAAGCCATCGATTGCCAAACGCGCCTGCCGGTAGCTTGTACCCGGAACGATGGTGAGTACCTCATTGCGCGCACACCTGTGAGTTGGGACGCAGCCGCACAAACCTGCACGGCTTTGAGCGCGCGTTTTGCCGTTCCACGCTCTGCATCGCGCAGCCAGCAACTGGTTCAACGCAAGACCGAGTTTGGAATCACCGAACTCTGGATCAACAGCTCTGAAACCGAAGACAACCTCTGGCACTGAGGCGATGGATTTGATCAAGAGAACAACTATGAATACCGTCAGCCCAAAGGGCCTCCTGCCTCTATCAATCTGCGCTCTCGTTGTTGGTTGTGGGGGCGGGAACTCCGCAGCGACCCCTGCAGACAGCTCTGCTGAGGGTTCTGAGCTTCCACCGCCCTTGATGACCTGCGTCACCGACAAGAGCCAGATTCCCGTGGACCCTGGACTGCCTTCCGTTGCCAGTGGGCCACGACCGGGGCCCGATATTCTCTACGCCCCCGCGCCTCAGCCTGCCGTACTACAGAACCACGACCCTCGCTTTCGAGCCCAGCCGATCTTGGTGCAAGGAGCCGAAGCCTACGTGGATGGCGAGTACCTCTACCAGGATTACATCTACGACGACTACGGCTCAGACGTCAGCAATGATGACCTCAACGAAATTCCGGTCACCGTAGGAAACTCCGGCCTGAATGGCCTGGAGCAACGGGTTGGAGACATCGACTACCCCACCAACTTCGACCGCTACGGTGGCAATGCCGCAGATTTAGTGGAGTTCCGCATCAGTCATGGTGATAGCGACATTGCTTACCGGGTCACGCTCAACACATTGCTAGAGCCGGATACCACCATGGTCGCCATCGCATTCGACATGGATACCAGTGAGGCCACAGGCGTAGCCACTCTTAGCCGCGACCCCGGCTTGCCTTTTCCAGGCACCGATGAGGTGATCTACCTCTGGGGAAGCGGTGCTGAGCATGTGCGGTTTACCCCCGATGGCTCCGTGGCCAGCGCACTGCCGATCACCACGCGACTGGATGCGAACCAAATGTGGGTCACGGTGCCACGCTCGATCCATGACCCAAGCGGCAAGGTCGGTGTCACTGTCGCTGCCGGGCTTTACGACCTGCAAACCGGGGGCTGGTTAATGCCCTTAACCAGCGCTCCTACCGAAACGCAGCCCGGAACCATCAAGCAGGGGCTTTTCGACCCCAACCCCAGCGCGGTCTTCAACCTGGGATTTCGCTTTGATGAGCCCATCCGCTCGCAAAACACTCCGCCCGACACCCTGCAATCTGCCGCCATACGCAGCAAGGACATTGGCTCGTACAAACATGTCATTGCCTATGACGACCTCGCGCAGGGCATCAATCGAGACAACATCCCAGGTGTTGGGACTCAGAACCGGATTCTGGCCAGTCACTTCTCCGTAAATCGCGATGGGACGATCAACAGGAACGGCACTGCCGAGGGGCGTGATCTCAGCGCCGAACCGGATTATCTCGGGGTGCTTCAGCCCTATGCTCTGTACATACCGCAAGCCGCCGAGACCGGCCAGCCCTTACCCATTCACTGGGCCTTTCATTCCAACGCCCAGGAGCATTGGCAATACAACGGGTCGACTTATGTGCAGCAGATCGGCGAGGCCCTCAACGCCTTTGTTCCTACAACCCTGGGGCGAAGCCCCACCAACTGGTATGACAATGAGGCCGAAGCGGATGTGTTTGAGGTGTGGGCCGACATCGCCCGCCACTTTGACGTTGACGCCAACAGAGTAGCCGCCACCGGATACTCCATGGGCGGTTACGCCAGTTATCGCCTGCCCATGCTTTATCCCGACCTCTTTGGCAAAGCCTTCACCCAGGTCGGCCCACCCGGAGAGGGCATGTGGTTGCCACCCAATGAGCCTACGGCGGGCGCTAGCACGCTCACCAATCGCTTACTGGAGAATGTTCGGCACATTCCCTACATGAACATTGCCGCAGCGCTAGATGAGCTCGTCCCCTACCCTGGCCCACAGGCGCAAAATCTCGGTAATCCCCTGCTTGGAATTCGCGGTTTTGCGGATTTGGACTACCAGTACCGGTTTCTCAGCTTTCCTACGGCCGAGCATTACACCCTGTTCCTGCTCGACAACTACCCCATGGCGACGGAGTTCCTCAAGGACGTCAGCGTGGACCGAAACCCGGCGCGGGTGACTTATAGCTACCTACCGGCAGAAGACAACCTGGACTATGGCTTAGTTCATGACCATGCCTACTGGATATCAGACATCGCCTTGGCCAATAGTAATGACACGGTCGCCAAAGGTACCGTCGATGCCATATCGCATGCTTGCGGCTATGCCAGCCCCACCGGCACGCCGGGTGCCACAGCAGGGTTTTTGCCGCTGCCTTATGCAGAAGTGAACAATAGCTGGGGCGATGCTCCAGCCACCCCACCCGAAAATAAGCTCAGCCTTAGCCTGACCAATGTTGCCGCCCTCCGACTGGATCTGGCGCGGTCGGGTATTGATATTCAAGACGAAGTCATCATTAACATCAGCTCCGACTCGCCTGGCAGCGTGATGTTTGAGCACAACGCTGCAGTTTTTTCCTACGAGACAGGACAAACGCAGCTAATACTCCGATAACGCCAGCCCATCCATTTTTGGCGTATTGATGATAAGCGTCGCGATTTTCACCGCTTGCCCAGGCGGTTCGCGCGCAACTAAACCCATGCTGCCGGCGTAACTCAGCACACATTGCCGGGCGAGCAACTCCATGAACCAAGCGGCAGCAGAGGCACCCTACAACTGGGTCAACTCCTTGCGACAAGCCATCAAAAAGAACCGGCGCGAGGCGCATAACCGCTATGTGCAAATCGCAACTGTTGGTAGCAATGGGCAACCGGCCGTTCGGACCTTAGTCTGTAGACAATTCGACCATCAGCAACACCGGCTGTTGATGGTGACGGATCAACGCAGCCAGAAAACAGAACATATACGCACAAACCCGGCCGCCGAAGCCTGCTGGTATTTCACGCGCACGCGGGAGCAATTCCGCTTAGCCGGCACGCTCCGCCTCATCCACGCTGAGCATCATGCAGCCCAAAGCCGCCTGGAACTGTGGGCGACGCTCTCAGACAGTGCGCGCGCCCAGTTTCATTGGCTCAGTCCGGGAGAGCCTGTGAGTGATGAACGCCACGAATGGGAGAGCGTCTGCTTAGACAAGCCACCTCCAAACTTTTGCGCTTTGATATTGCAGATTGAGGCTGTCGATCACCTACGCCTGCAAAAGCCACAACAGCGGTGGCAATCGCAGCGGGGTGTAGAGGGCGATTGGGTGTATCAGGAGGTCAATCCATAGTTAGACCTCATTGGTTCTGGCCCAGACGGCCGTTGCTGGCACCCCTCCGCGGGACTTTGGCCAAGGTCATTCTGCAAGCCAGGTTAGTCATGGCCGAGTGCACCCTGGCTAGCCTGTCAGACAAGGCCCACACAAAATCAGACGCAGATGACAGCAGCTGCCTGCATACGGCGGGCTATACACCTTGCCCTAATGGCTAAAGTTCAGGCTATCGTTTAACACTATGGGACAGGCTCCTGATGACCAACCGTTTTATTCCCCTGCTGCTCGCTATGGGTGTGACCATACCCTTAACAGGCTGTTTAGAAGCCAACAGTGGCTCAGCTGGTAGTGGCTTTGATGGGGGTAGTGGGCCCTTTGAGCAATCCGTCAATCCGGATTCTGGCATTGATGACCAGGGCAACACCACGGGCGACGGGAGCAATAGCCAAACAGCCTTCCCCAACGACGGAAGTGTTGGTGGTCAGATTGTTCAAAACGGTGAAGTCGTTGTCTCCAGCGGCCCCTTTGAGGAGCAAACCCTGGGCTTCGTTTGTACCCGAAGCTTAAGCACTTTCGGTGGCGTTGACCTTGAGGTCTCAGCCGGGGGCTTAGTGGGTAGCGTTGTGGGTGGGCTTTTAGACCTGCTCTCCGGCGATAGCGTCAATGCTCTGCTCAACAGCGTGAACGATCGCGTGCTTGCTCTCGATGGCGACCTCACCACCGCAGCAGTTGTCACTCAAACCGCAGCCGGGCTATTAGGGTCGTTGAATTCCCTGGATATCTTGTTTTCGTTACCGGAAGGACAGCAGATCGGTTTGAACCGCTTCGCAGTTGCCACTGTAAGCTTCCCGCCCTCTTTGCTCGACCTTGGCCTGCTATCCAGTATTTCCTTAGATACGTTGCTGGATGGAGAGGTGCAGGAAAGTGGCGCCCAGATTGACGCCAGCGGCTTATCCCTGCTGGGCTTCAGCACGGACCAAATCGCTGGTGGCACCCATGCCTTGGTGGGTTACCGTACCAGCCAACCTTACGACCAAGTTCGTCTGAGTTTCAGTTCAGATTTGCTAAGCGCCGATCTGGGCCAGAACGTATTTGTGCATGAAATCTGCACGGATGGCCGCTTTGTAGAGCCTCCGGCCACACAATAAGCCTACACATACCGCGGCCCCGCCCTACCTCGTGTACGGCGGGGCCTTTTTTTGTCTGGCATACCTAGCCTGCGCTCCGTGGGCAACGGTCGCTTTACTTGATGACTCGAGGGGCTCTATCCCGCCGCCGTCTGCTTGCATCGATCCGTCGTCTAGGTCTTGTATAGGCCCATGAACGACGGCCATTCACATTTTTGGGCCTATCCCCTCCCATTTTCTGCCAGCCTCTGCTATCTTTTGGTTGCCCTGTCTTGGTTTTGTACACCTGTGGAGTTGCCGTGAGCGCCGTTCTTTGTTCCATTGCCACCATACGCATCACGAATTTACGGCTGCGCACCTTCATCGGCTTCAACCCCGAGGAGCAAGCGAAGCCACAAGATGTGGTGATTCAAGTGGAGATTGACCACCTCATCAATCCGGGTATTGTGGATGACGAGGTAGACGCTGCACTGAATTACAAGACCATCACCAAAGCAATCATCGCCCATGTGGAGAATGGCCGATTCCTGCTGCTGGAACGATTGGTGCACGAGGTGTTGAACATTTGCTGTACACACTCCGCCGTGCGTAGAGCGCAAGTCACTATTGATAAGCCGCATGCACTGCGATTTGCAGACTCTGTCGCGGTCACTCTAGAACATAAAAAAACCGATTAACCCTACCCTGCAGAGAACCACAATGACCATGAATGCTGTTCGTCTTGCGACTCAGCCTGAGCTGAGCCCAGAAGCCCGACTTGTGCGCGATGCCCTCATCGAGCAGGGGCTTGAAACCCCAATGTTGGACAATGGCCTAAGCGCCGAGCAGAAGTATGAGCGCATCAAATCTTCCATGACCGAGGTGATGCGCACGCTCGGTTTAGACCTCGCTGACGACAGTCTTATGGAAACTCCGCACCGCATCGCCAAGATGTATGTGCACGAGATCTTCTCCGGCTTGGACTACACCAAATTCCCCAAGTTGTCCGTCATCGACAACAAAATGCGCGTGGATGAAATGGTGAAAATTCGGGATATCGACCTGATCAGCACCTGCGAGCACCACTTTGTGACCATCGACGGTAGCGCCAAAGTGGCCTACATCCCGAAGAATAAAATTATTGGCCTATCCAAAATTAACCGGGTGGTTCGTTTCTTCGCGCAACGACCCCAGGTACAAGAACGCCTCACCCGCCAGATTCTGGTGGCCCTGCAAACCCTGCTGGACACCGACGATGTGGGTGTCAGCATTGACGCGACACACTATTGCGTGAAGTCTCGCGGCGTACAGGATGCCAACTCCAACACCAGCACTGTGGCACTGGGAGGCTGCTTCTCCGAGAATCCGTACCGGCGTTCCGAGTTTCTCAACACATGAAAACTGGGCATGTGCTGATTACCGGCGTAGGGCGTCGGGCTGGCTTATTTCTGGCGCAGACAATGCTGCAGCGCGGGATCCCCGTGATTGGGACTTTTCGCACGGAATACCCCAGCTTAGAAAAGCTACGTGAGCGAGGTGCAGAGCTGCACCGCTGCGACTTTAACGATGAAGGCAGCGTCCACGCTTTGATTGAAGCTGTTCAGGCTCAACATGCTGATCTGCGATGCATGATTCACAATGCATCGCAATGGCTCAGCGATAGCGCCGACCTGGCCCTGCCCGAGATTATGGCCACCATGATGCGTGTGCATGTTGGCGTACCCTACCAGCTCAATATGTCGCTGGCGGCACTGCTGCAGAAACACCCAGGCGCACCCGCTGACATCATCCATATTGGAGACTACGTCAGCAGTCACGGCAGCAAGAAGCATATTGCCTACGCAGCCAGCAAAGCTGCACAGGACAATCTCACCATGTCTTTCGCCCAAAAGCTCGCCCCCAAGATCAAGGTCAACAGCATTGCACCAGCCCTGCTTCTCTTCAACGAAGGTGACGATGAGGCCTACCAAGCCAAAGCCAAAGCCAAAAGCTTGATGGAAAAGGAAGGTGGCTTCGGTGAACTGCAAGCAACAGTGGATTACCTGATGCAAAGCGAGTACATCACTGGGCGCGTATTGGCATTAGATGGCGGGCGGCACCTGCGCTAAGCCCTGCAATAGCAAAGGAGCATTCGCTGTACTTCCGCGGAATCGTCTTCTGAACCCACTGAGATAGTACTCCGCGCAAAAGATTAGGCATTGGGAGGGATCCACCGGAGGCCAAGTCGTGGTCTTCGTGCTTCACACTCATTCGAGGCCGTTATGACGCGTCGCACATCACCCAACCAGATTCACAGCGCCGATGATCTCAGCCGCATGAGCGACATCATTCAGGACAAGCGCTACGGCAAACGCGCCAAAGCCAAAAAGCAGCGACGTAACCGCCATTACGAGAAGCAGTTACTGCAAACCGCCGTACTTCATAAGGTGGTCGATGAACAGTCTGGTCTAGACGAATCATGAGATCCAACACCCCGACTGCGCAGACAACAGGCAGCCCCAAAGCACGCTCAAAAGCCACTGATTTGAGTGCTGCAGACAAATCCCGCATCATAGAAATGGCCTGGGAGGACCGCACACCTTTTGAAGCCATAGAGCGCAACTACGGCCTGCAGGAAAAACAGGTGATTCGCTTCATGCGCCGCGAGCTAAAACCCTCCTCCTTTCGCTTATGGCGTCAGCGCGTGACCGGACGCAAAACCAAGCATGGTCAGAAACGCCCATCAGGGGTACTCCGCGGCTACGCTCATGGACAGTACAAGCCGCGTTAAACGCGCCTCCCCAAGCTCGCTTTACGACATCTCTGTCCGCTCGATAATTTCGTACTCTGGGCCTTGCGGCGGATGTTTCTCTAGTGTCCTGTCTCCGAAGTTCGTTACATATCAGCGAGTCAGAACGCGGTGTGCCGCTAGGCGCGCTCGCGCAGGAATGGTTGTTCCATTTCAAGCGAGCGCAACACCGCGGAACGCCGCGTTCTGGCTCGCCCGCAGGGAGCCCCTCAAATCGCCCGCTACCGCGTTGCGCTCCTTGGCAAGGGAATGACCATTCCCGGCGGAGCGCGCCTTGTATCGAACGATTTGAGGGGCTCTGATATGCAACGAACTTCGGAGACAGGACACTAGGGATAGCGGATGTCGACTAAGTTCGCGCAGAGGCTACTCAAAGCCCCGCGTGAAGCGCATTCCTTTAGTGCCTCCTTGGCCAGTGCAGCGACTGCGGGGTGCGATTGGTCCCATGCTCCGCTTGGCAACATCGGCAGGTCTTCGGGCCCAGCTACGCCGTCCAAAGCAGTGAGCACAGGGCATTCCGCATTGCGGTTTTGCACCTCAAAACCTAAAGCCTGCGCGGCGTCTTGCAGTGTGCAAATAATATGTGTCCCGATGCTGGGAGATACCATCAGCGTCCAATGGTCGGCACAACCGGGTTCCTTGGCGACGCCTAGACTATCGAGAATCTCCGTTTCCGGGCACCCAGCCAGCCATGCCGCTCCCCCCTCGAATAACTGAGCATAGGTTTCTGGCTCATGGACCATATAGCCGAAGAAATCGTTGGCGGCCCCCAGTACAAAGTAGGCTTGAGCACCCATCACCCGCTGCTGCTCACGCAGCACATGCTCAAGCTCTCCGAAGGGCTCGCCGGGAAATGTGGAAATGAAAACCTCGCCAATGGCAATAGCGCTAATGTGGGTACCGAACACCGTGCCTTGTAAAAAAGGCGGGGTGAGGGTGCGATCAATGCGTACATCTACGCCGTCACCAGGGGTGCCCGGCTGATTGGTTGGTAGCCCCGGCTTGTAGTTGAGCAACAGTACTGGCTGAGCGATTGACTCGCGAATAAAGGTGGTTTGTACAAGAACGTCCTCACCAATGACGGGCTGCAAATTCTTCTCGGCGGCTTCTAGCAAGCGAAGCAATCTGCCGCGAGCTTCGACTTCGCGCTCTTGCGCGCCTCCCTCGCCCTTATTCCAGTCGGTTCCACCCATGGTGCCCAAAGTTGCTAAGCCCCGACCACCGTAGCGAGCCTCAGCCTCCTGGGTAGCCCAGGCTGCCCAGTCGCCGGTGAGTTTGTCGGTGGCCACGCCGTTCCAAACCGTGGCATGCGGGGAGTAGTTCATCCACGTCAGTAGGCGGCGCCCATCCTCCGCCGCTTCGGCGACGAGCACCCGAAACTCATTACTCGGATTGCCTCGGGACTCATCCGCCGCAGGCGGCGCTGCGTAGGCGGAAGACTCAACCTTGGTGACTCCTGCAACCGGCTGGGTATTTTGATTCACGGCGGCCACAAACAGTTTGGCGGGAACTTGGTTCGCAACCGCTTGTACAGAAGCTTGCACAACCGCTTCTGCGGTTATCCGAAGATAATCTTGGCTCACTCCACCCCAGATACCGATGGTGTCGGGGGCGTTATGGGAATGGTCGCTGACGACGACAATGTTGCTAATCGGCACTCCAGTCTCTTGGCTAATTCTTGAGCGCATGTCGAAAATGCCATTCGGCCCGCCCTGTTCAGGCTTATATGCGGCGAAGTAGCCAATATTCGACGTGGTCGCCAGAACGAAAGACTGGCCATTCTTCCCGGTAATGGCCATCGCCTTGACCAACAGCGGATCAGCGATCGCTTCGGCGGAACTGGCATCAACACGTCGACCACAAAGTGTCGCTCCTCCTCCGACACAGATGTCACCGCTTGGATTATGCAATGCCTCCGCGGTACCAACCTTGAACGACTCTGCAGCCACGAGTTGCCCGGTAGAGTCGTTCTCTGACTCTGTGCCACAGCCTACGAGTATCAATCCCGTTAGGACAGCCGCAACAGCGCCCCTCAGGCGAGCTATTCCCCAAACCATCGCAATTGTCTCCTCATTGATGCGCCCCACGCGCACCCATGGCCGCAGACTAAGGGCGGGCCGTCGAAAAAGGCAAGGTATGGATATTGCGAACCAGGCGTGTTCTTCAGCTCGCCAGAGATCAATCAATGACCAGCGATGAATGGGAATCAGGCTAAACTGCCATACCAGAGGAGACGCAATAGAGAAGGTTATTGATGGCGACTAAGAACGCATTCGCGTGTATGTGCTGCATTGTCGTGTCCACAACATTCAGCGGCTGCGAAACAGCCTCACAGCCACTCACGCAATCCCAGACCACTCTCCCATCGCAGACCTACAAACCCTCGGGTAAGCGTTTCACATTGGATGAGTGGCAGGCACTGCCAATACAAAAAGTCAGCTCTGACACGCAGCTTGCGCGTGAGCAGCTACTTGGACCGAAGCCGCTAGACCCCGATGCCGTGAAAATTTGGTGGTTCGGCGTTTCTAGCTTCATCATGAGCGCCGGCGGCCATCTTTGGCTGATGGATGCCTGGGAACCCATCGGCATACAGGCCAACTATGTGCCAATTGGACGAGAAGAACTGGCTGCCATTCAACCTGAGGCAATTTTCGTGGGCCATGGACACTTCGACCATATGGCGGACGCGGGATACATTGCTGGGCGAAGTGGGGCTGTGGTCGTTGGCTCTGAAGAGATCTGCTCAACAGCACAAGCAGATGCTGCAGCCGATGGTTTGGAACAGTCCTTTGATTGCCTCATCACAGGCACGGCAGATACACCCGCCCCAGGAGTCACTCAACAGGTCAGGCTATGGCAAAGCTTGGGCGAGGTTTCAATTCTTCAGCACATCCATAGCGCATTATCGCCACAAACCTATGAGCCGGGAGACACGCCCTTCATCCATATTCCTAATCTTCTGCCTTACCTTGGATACCTCAATAGCGACCCAGAAGAGTTGCTCCGCTTCCTGGGAACCTTGAGGGACGAACAAGGAGGCACCTGGGCCTATCATTTCCAGATCGGCGACTTCACATTGCTTTGGCACGATTCCACGGGACCGATCATCGATTCCACGGAAGAAGGGCTAGCGGTACAACAGGCACTGAATCAGTTTCCGCAATGCGTCGATGTGCAAATTGGAGCCATTGTAGGGTTCAACCAACCCTTGTCTGGTTTACGAGATCCACGCCTCTATGTGGAACATGCTCACCCAAGGGTGTTTTTGCCCAGCCATCATGACGCTTGGGCCCCTGTTATTGGCGGCGGGGCAGCAGCCTATGAAACACAGTGGCAACGCGAAATGGCCAGCTTGGAGAACCCCCCTTTAGTTGATTACCTCAGCGACCCCGTCGACTACATGCAAGCGCGAGTCTATGATCTGAAGGATCCGATCTGGACCGAAGCCATGCCCGGTTCGTCCTGCGCCATGAGAGATCGTGCCAACTAGGTCTCCAGCGGTCTGGCTAATGGCGGTGCGTTGTAGGATGCCCAAGAGGGAAAACTACGGTCTGAGTGTTTGCCCACACTCCATCAAGTAACCCCCACGAAAAGCCAAGGAGTCCGGCAAAGCGCGAAAGAGATGATGGGGCTACTGAGATCTTGTTGGCTATAGAAGGCAAAACAATGCGCGCAGTTCGGCATGCGAAGGCGGCGCAAAGCTAGCGACGCTCAAGCATCAAACTCGTCTGCAGCCAAACAGGCTTCCAAAGACTCTACCGTCAATGGTTTGTTAATGAAGCTCTTGATGACTCCTGCCTCACGAGCCTTGGCCCGGTCTTGGTCGTTGTTGGACGTGGTGAGCATCATGACGATCCGAGCCGTCTGTAGCTCGGGTGGGAGGCGTCGAAACTCGTCCACAAATTCCCAACCGTTCATACGCGGCATATTGATGTCTAAGAAGATCAACTCGGCCTGACCCGGAGCTCCGCCGGGGCCGCCAGAACGAACGTATTCCAGAGCCTCTTCGCCGTTATAGACCTCGACGTAGTTTTCCGCCAGATCGACCTTTTGCATGATCCTCCGGCTAATGAAATGATCGGCCTCATTATCGTCAACCAACAGCACTTCTTTATAACGACTCACAGCCTCTCCTCGGCAGTCGAACAATAAAACGAGTGCTACACCCCTCGCCGGAGTTCATCTATTCGCATAGATCCCCCATGCAGCGCCACGACTTTTTCAATGGGCCCAACCTACACCTATGCCCTGTTACGCGCTACGTCGATTGAGGGTTTGGAAGGTTTGGAACTTATCGGACCGACACCACGATGATGCCGACCCCGAATCCTGCGGCCACGATTGTATGAAACTCAGAGCGCTACCATGCAAATACTTGACCGCAACGGCTGGAACAGCGGCACCAACGAGGTTTCACTTTCATCGGCACAAATATGGCCGCATACGCAGATTGCTCGGATTTTCGTAGCTGATGCGGCAAGGCATCTCGCTGAACTTCACGCTTCATCGTTCTCCTTGTAGAGATGCTTGGCGTGAAAACTTAAATGTTCGCCAATGAAGCTACTGATGAAGAAATAGGAATGGTCATAACCTTCCTGCATGCGAAGTTGTAGTGAGGACCTTGCCGTCTGCGCTGCATCCTGTAGGTAGTCCGGACAGAGCTGTTCTTGTAAAAAGTCGTCCGCAGTACCTTGGTCAACAAGCATGGGCAGGCTTGTGCCTTCGCGCTCCAACAGCAGGCTGGCATCGTAGTCGGCCCAGGTTGTTTGATCATCACCAAGGTAGGCCTGCAAGGCCTTTTGTCCCCAAGGACAACGGGTGGGCGAGGAAATGGGTGCGAAGGCCGACACGCTGCAAAAGCGCTGTTCATTCCGCAGTGCCACAACCAAGGCGCCATGCCCACCCATAGAGTGCCCGCAAATGGAGGCGCGATCGCTCGCATGCGGTGTCACCTCAGCCACGACCTCGGGTAGCTCTTGGAGGATGTAATCGTACATGCGGTAATGCGTAGTCCAAGGGCTTTGCGTGGCGTTGACATAAAAGCCAGCACCAAGCCCCAAGTCGTAAGCGCCTTCAGCGTCATCAGCCACCTCGTCGCCACGCGGGCTGGTATCGGGCGCCACCAGAATCAGCCCCAGCTCGGCGGCGTAGCGCTGCGCGCCCGCTTTCTGCACGAAGTTTTCGTCGGTGCAGGTTAGCCCTGACAGCCAGTAAACCACAGCAGCTTTTTCGCCTCGCAAAACTTTGGGGGGCAGATAAACCGAGAATGTCATCTCACAGTTCAGCACTGCGGAGTTATGCCGGTATCGGCGTTGTTCACCGCCGAAGCAGCGGTTGTTGGCAATGAGCTCCATCTCAGCGCCTCTAGTAGACGACTACAGAGCGAATAGATTCGCCCGCGTGCATCAAATCGAAGGCGGTATTGATCTCATCCAGGCCCATGGTGTGGGTAATGAGGTCGTCGATGTTCAGCTTGCCGTCCATATACCAGTCCACGATCTTGGGTACGTCTGTGCGGCCCCGTGCGCCACCAAACGCCGATCCCCGCCAGCTACGCCCGGTGACCAGCTGGAAAGGCCGAGTCGAGATCTCCTGTCCGGCCCCTGCTACTCCGATGATGCAGCTTTCTCCCCAGCCCTTGTGACAACACTCCAAAGCTTGGCGCATGGTCTGCACATTGCCAATGCACTCAAAGCTGTAGTCCACTCCACCGTCGGTGAGATCGATAATGGCCTCAACAACATTGTTGACCTCTTTGGGGTTGATGAAATCGGTCATCCCGAACTGCTTGGCAAGCTCGACCTTGGCCGGATTGATGTCGACACCAATAATCCGATCCGCACCGACCATCCGTGCACCCTGGATCACATTCAGACCTATACCACCCAAGCCAAACACAGCCACAGTTGAGCCTGGCTCCACCTTCATGTCGAAGGCTACTGCGCCTACACCGGTGGTGACCCCGCAACCGATGTAGCACACCTTGTCAAAGGGGGCATCTGAACGAATCTTAGCCAAGGCAATCTCTGGCAACACCGTGTGGTTGGCGAAGGTGGAGCAACCCATGTAGTGCAGGATGGGCTGTCCATCGAGGCTGAAGCGACTGCTTCCGTCAGGCATCAGCCCCTGCCCTTGAGTACTGCGAATGGCCTGACAGAGATTGGTTTTTGGGTGCAAGCAATAATCACACTCCCGACACTCCGGTGTGTACAGGGGAATAACGTGATCGCCAGGCTTCAATGACTTCACCCCAGCACCCACCTCAAGAACAACGCCAGCGCCTTCGTGGCCCAAGATGGCTGGAAAAGCCCCCTCTGGATCATCGCCGGACAAAGTAAAAGCATCCGTATGGCAGACACCGGTGGCCTTTATTTCTACCAGGACTTCCCCTGGCCGCGGCCCTTCCAAATCCACATCGCAAACTTGCAAAGACTGGCCGGCCTGCATGGCCACCGCAGCGCGTGTTTTCATCGTTGTCTCCCAGGGGTGAGTGCAGTCGTTCAAAAGCTCGAACCCGCGAGCTTGTTACTAGCCTGCGAGGTCTGAGTATTGGGGTGGATGCTATCAAGCGCAGCCGATTTGAGGTTGCGTGACTTCGGCTCTGCCTTATTCGGCCGCCTGCAACGCGCCACGCATGATCATGCGAATCATCTCGCTGGTGTCATCAATCAGTGATTCTAAGCGTGGCTCCGGAGCATCCAAGGCCTGCCCGCCCATGGTGAACACCAAGCGGGTAATCGCGCGGGCAACCAGATCCGGGCGCGGTAAGTGCTGGCCCTGCTCCGCTACGAGGCGCTGTAGGTCGGTGGTGAGCTCCGTTTCAAAAAAGCTCAATTGCGCATCCACCGCCGCTTTAAAGGCTGCAGAGGCCGCTGTCCCTTCCCGAAGAAGGAGCGGTAAATGCTGATCCCCTGAATGAAGCTGTTGCATAAAAGTTTGCACCGAGCTCCGAATCAGGCTGCCACCCTGCCCCACATGCGAGCGTGCCTCCCAAATGATGCGCCGCAAAGATTCACCCGCCTCGTCAATCAATGCAATGGCGAGTGCATCCACATCTCGGAAGTGCCGATAAAAACTATTGGGCGCCACACCTGCCTCACGCGCCACCTCCCTCAGAGTCAGGTTGGACACGCTACGACTGGGCCCAACTAAGCGCAGCGCAGCGTTGAGCAACTGCTCGCGCGTCACGGGCGCTCTGCGGCTGAGAACTTTGGCTTCGGTCTGGGCTGTCATCTTCAAAGTATAGGCGGTGCTCAAAGTACACATGCGTGCACATACGTATATACATGTGTATATTGTCGCCGCATGAATACCATTTCCTCAGCGAAACCCCGAATGAACGGCTGGGCTACGAAGGCTTGGATGGCCCTCACGACGCCGGCTCAATGGCAACTGGACCCAGAACCTCAACAGCAGGCCAGCCAATCTGAGTGGATGGCCAGCCACATCGTGTCGCGTCGGCAGCTGACTGCCCAATGTGTGGAACTCACACTACTCAAACCCAAGGCTTGGAAAGGCCATCTTGCTGGCCAACACATCCGTCTCAGCCTGTACCTCAATGGCCGGCGCGTGGAGCGATTTTATTCCTTGACCAACGCACCCAGCGAGCGCACGAATCATCTGAGGGTTGCTGTGCAGATCGTGGATCAGGGCCTGATGTCAACGCATCTACTACGCAGCGCCAAGGCGGGAGATCGCATTGATGTGAGCGCGCCCAGCGGGTGTTTCCACCTGCCGCAATCTCTCCAGAGCGACAATTTGCTGATGCTGAGCGCCGGCAGCGGTATCACCCCCATCCTGAGCATGCTGAAGCAAGTGCACGCGTCTGCGCCGCAGACCAAAGTCTGTCACATGCACTATGCCCCTTCGCCCCAGCGCCTCATTTATGCCCAGGAATTAGAGGCACTGAGGACCACTTGGCCCTCATATCAGTTGCATTTGTCTTTTACCCGCGAGGCGCAGCCCAACTTCAGTCAGCAGCGCTGGTCGGCGCAGCAGCAGCAGCGAGAATGCCCAGACTGGCAGCAACGGCAAAGCTGGGCCTGTGGACCAAACGCTTGGCTGCAAGAGCTGGAAAATCACTGGTCACAGGCCGGCCAAGCCCACCGGCTGCATACCGAGCGCTTTCACCAACCCCTGAAGGCTGCGCCGACGCATAGCTCCGAGGCGCATAAGGTGCAGTTTGCACGCAGTGCACAGTCTGCCGAGGTACGCGACGGAACCACATTATTAGACGCCGCCGAAAAGCAGGGCTTAAGCCCCCAATACGGTTGCCGCATGGGCATTTGTCATAGCTGCGACTGCGAACTTGTTGCCGGACAAGTGCGGGATCTGCGTAGCAACAAAATCCTCAGCCAGCCCGGACAACGCATCCAACCCTGTGTGAGCACTCCTATCACAGCCGTAGAGATTGCCCTATGAGTCACCACAACTCCTCAATGAATCCACAAATGAGGGAGTCCTTCGCGGCGGAGCTAGATGCCCTCTATCAACACCATCTCGCAGACCGTGGAACGGCAGACCGGCAGTACCTACTCCGTCTGCTCACGTTTCGGAATGGCCTGGAGTGGGTGGCTCGCTTGGGCCTGTTTGCCAGCCTGGCTTTGCTTCCGCAATGGGGGCATGCCTTTGCCAGCGCGACCGGCTTTTGGCTGCTTCTCTCACTGAGCGTCGTTGGCCTGGCTTTGGCGAAGATCCTGGACAACATGGAAATTGGCCACAACATTCTGCATGGCCAGTGGGATTGGATGAACGACCCCAAGATTCGCTCGGACCGCTGGGAATGGGACCATGCCTGCCCCTCATCGCAATGGCGGCATTCCCACAATGTAGAACATCACACCTGGACCAATGTTCTAGGGATGGATCGCGATATTGGTTATGGAATGTTGCGAGTCACCGACCACCAGCGCTGGCATCCCTTTTATTTATTGCAGCCGCTCAATGTAGTTTTGATGGCCGTGTTCTTCGAGTGGTTCATTGCGCTTCACGATCTCAACATCGCCAGAATTCTCAAGGGCAAACAAGACCCCCAAAAAACCCGCGCCATACTCGGTGAAATCAAGCGCAAGGCCCGCCGTCAAATTGTTAAGGACTATCTGCTGTGGCCGCTACTCGCCGGGCCATTCTTCGGCATCATCCTCGGCGCTAATGTCGCGGCCAATGTCCTGCGCAACATCTGGACCTTCGTCATTATTTTCTGTGGCCACTTCCCCGCAGGCGTGCATCACTTTCGCAAGGCGGACATTGCTGGTGAGTCCCGTGGACAGTGGTACCACCGTCAGATTCTTGGCTCCTGCAACATCCGCGGCGGTCGGCTCTTTCATATCCTCAGCGGTAATCTGAGCCATCAGATTGAGCACCACCTCTTCCCGGACCTACCTTCTAACCGCTACCCACTTGTGGCGCCTAAGGTCGAGGACATCTGTCAGCGCTACGGCGTTCCTTACAATGCCGCAGGCTTCACCCGCCAACTTGGGACGACCCTGTTGCAACTGCTACGCCTCACCTTGCCCAGCCCAAGGCCCAGACGGGTGCAACCTGCATAAACCCCGCACGCAGCCGCAGGTATTCAACGCGGTCGAGGGCCCACATGCTGGCCCAAGCCGCTACAGTGGCCGCTCAATCATCAAGGCCACAAGCAGGCAATGACTAACAACAAAACATTCGCGTGGGTTTCGGCCGGTTTTGTTTTGGCTGGGCTAGTCAATATCCTCGGGATGCTGGCGGTCTCCAAGGGGATGAACAACCCGCATCTGGTTCAAGCCGATCCTGCGGTGTTCTCGACCTTCGGCCAAGTCATGATCCTGGTATGGGGTTTGGCCTATATTGCTGTGGCCAAGCAATTCGCTGCCGTTCCCTGGCTATGCTTGGTGTTTTGTGTGGAAAAACTAGCGTATGTCGCGGTATGGGCCATCTGGTGGGCTCAAAGTGCAGAGCAGTTCAGCAATCTGTGGGATGCCGACCCGCTCACGGCGATTTTTATCGCCGGCTATGGTTTGAATGACCTCGCATTCGGCCTCTTGTTTTTGCTGGCCTTTTTGCTTAGCCGTCGAACTTCTTCTACAGCCAACTCCTAGGCTTCGTATCTGAACTAGGCCTTGTTGGCCAGGGCATACACTCGGTTCCCATGGATTTCGCCATGCAAAACTGGGCCGACCTGGCGCAGGCGCAAACCCAAGTCTTGCCTGCGAGATGGCGATATGTTGCGCGATGGGTCTCGCACGGTGCTCCAAGCCTATGTCGCGCAGCCATCTTCGCCCTAACGGCGGAGCTCAAAGCGGCAGCAGGCAGCGCCTTGTGCCCCACATTGGGTTTCCCGCACCAACCATCCTCCACCACATAGGCGATCGAACAAGGTTAAGAACACGCTTTGGTGCCACACGCACAGAGGAGTTTGGGAACTTTCGCCGCGGACCAAGGGGTTATTGGCAATCTCAAAGCTGGGCCATGGCCACATGGCATATTTGAACTCACCGGAACCGCAGAAAGTCCAAGCGTTGCTGGCAATGGCTTTGCTCAACAGCGCGGCGGAGAGGCGGGACGGAAGGCTGCGTAGCAGCAGCTGTACTGGCCGCGGAATACGATGGGCAAGTAAATATTCAGCCGTTCGCTCACCCGCCAAGGCCTGAATCCCAGGGGCTACGCTGGGCCAGCTACTACGTAGCGCCTGGAGCATGCGTATCACCGGCAATTCGGGCATAAGACCAGCGGCCGGATCAGGAGCGCTTTGTAATCCGGCGCGTAACAGCAAACAGTCCGCTGCTCCTGGCCCTAGTCTTTCGCTCACAACAGGGAGCAATTGCAAAATAGCGTTTGGGCCAATAGCGGCTTCCGCAGCGGCCACTCAAGGCTCCAATCGCGTTAAGGTGGCCTCGCTCATTTGCTGCGCGCCGCCGCCGCATGCTTTGGGCATCGCCTCCAGCGGGAACTCCACTCCCTGAGAGGCTTTCGCCGCCCGTTTCTGCGCCGCAATATCCTGGCTGGACTGCCAATCCTCCATCTGCGCCGACGCAATCTTTCGCGAACGGTCAAAATGGAAATCCACCCGGCCCTTGGATTGTGGCCCCCAATAATTCACCTTGCCCAGGTCGTAGAAACTGCGTTTGAAGCCAGCCATCAAGAAGGCTTTCAGGCAGCCCAACAAGTACCGGCGACGATAACCAGTACCGCGCCAGGGGTAATGGAATAAAGCCTTGCGCATGTAGAAGCGCCTGTAATTCTTCATCACCCCATCCAGCAGTTCAGAGCGGCTCATGGACTGCGGCTTCATGATGGGCGTGACGAAGTTGTATTTTTCGAAGTCGAAAATCTCCACCTTGTCGCCCAGATCTTGGAACAAGCTGGTGAAAGGCCATGGTGTGTACATGGCCCAATTGGCAAGGTCAGGCTGCCAATCCCAAGCCATGCGATAGGTTTCCTCCAGCGTTTCTGGGGTTTCGTTATCCAAGCCCACAATGAACTGTGCTTCCACAAAGATATCCGCCTCGCGTAGCAAGCGAATCGCCTCTTTGTTTTCCTCGACCTTGGTTTCCTTATTGAATCGATCCAGCTTGAGCTGAGCGGCAGCCTCGGTACCCAAAGACACATGCACCAGACCGGCTCTGCGGTACAGCCCCAACAGCTTTTTATCGCGCATGATGTCGGTGACTCGGGTGTTGATGCCCCATTGCACCCGTTCGGGCAAGCCACGCCGAATCAACTCTTCACAGAATTGAATGAACTTTTTCCGGTGAATAGTGGGTTCCTCATCGGCCAAGATGAAAAAACCAACCCCGTGGTCGTTCACCAACGTTTCGATCTCATCCACCACTTTGATCGGGTCACGCACCCGGTAGTCGCGCCAGAACTTCCACTGCGAACAAAAGGAGCAAGTAAATGGGCAGCCACGGGCCATATTGGGGATGGCGACCCGTCGATTGAGGGGTACGTAGGTGTACTGCTCCCAATTCAGTAAGGACCAATCCGGAGTGATTCCGTCTAGATCTTTCACCGTGGGTGCGGCCGGGGTGGCGATGATGTCCTGACCATCTCTAAAGGCAATGCCATGAATGACCTCCCTTTCATCGGCAAGGCGGCCCTGCTCAATACTGCGGACCACATTGACAATAATTTCTTCGCCTTCCCCGCGCACAATCACATCCACCCATGGGGCCTCGGAGAGCACCTGCTTGTACATAAAGGTTGCGTGGATGCCCCCCAGAATCCGGACGGCCTGGGGCACAGCCTCCTGCGCCACCTGCAGGGTTTCTTCGGCGACGTATATCGACGGTGTAATTGCCGTTGTGCCTACAACATCAGGTTGTAGCTCAAGCAGTTTTGAGCGCAGGTCCTCAGGGCTGAGATGGTCGGTCATGGCATCAATGAAATGCACATCGTTGTAACCCGCAGCTTTAAGGGCGCCGGCAATATATGCCACCCAGGCCGGAGGCCAGCTACCAGCGATTTCGGCTCCACCCGAGTGATAGTTGGGATGGATAAGACAAATGCGCATGCGAGAACCACAACCGAATGTGCCTCCAGCTATACCGCAGCCATGTCTGCAGAAATTGATCTAGATCAATGACCCATATCGCGGAACATTCTTTGAACCGCGACACGGCTGACCTCAGCCATATCATCGGCGTCCACGTAGACGCCGTCGATCTGCAATCGGCACAGCCCATGCACCGTGGCCCAGCTGGCCTGAGCCAGACGAAGCGCCTGCGTGCTCGACAAGCGAGGGTTGAGTCGGCCCATACACTCGGTGTAAGCCTTGAATGTGGCATAAGCCGTGCGACGAAGCTCTGGTGTAGGCTGAGCGAGCTTCCAGATGCGCCGCCCGAACATCAGTTCGTAGCGCTCGGGCTCGAGGGTGGCAAAGCGTAAATAGCTCTGCACGAACTCCACCACAACGGTGGGGCTGAGTTGATCCTGGCGTAGCGGTTCCATGAGGGCATCCAACTCCTCGAAACCGCGGGTGGCAAGCGCACACAGCAATCCGTGTTTGTCGCCAAAGTGATGATAGGGCGCCATCCGGGAAACTCCGGCGCGCTCTCCCAACTTGCGCAGGCTTAAGCCATCAACGCCTTCCGAGCGCAGCAAAGTCTGACCTTGCTCCAAGAGCACGGCGCGCAAGTTGCCATGGTGGTACGCGGTGGATTTGGACATATAGTGAGGAGGGCTTGACAGCGTCAAGATGCCCCCATATGTTGACGCCGTCAAGTTTCAACCAGCAAGCGTTTATGAGTACGCCTTACCCGCACCTACTGGCGCCCCTAGATTTGGGGCATACCACTTTGAAGAACCGTGTTGTGATGGGGTCCATGCACACGGGACTGGAAGATCGCTTGTGGCATCGCAACAAGCTGGCAGCGTATTTTGCTGAGCGGGCCAAAGGCGGCGTCGGCCTCATGATCACCGGTGGTTTCAACCCTAACCGCGCGGGTTGGTTCTACCCCTTCGCTGGCAGCATGCTGAATTACGCGGACGCACTCAGCCATATTCCGGTGACGCGGGCGGTGCATAAAGCCGGCGGCAAAATCTGCTTGCAGCTACTCCACGCTGGTCGCTACTCCTATCACCCCTTATCGCGCTCCGCCTCTAATAAGAAGTCGCCGATCAACCCGTTTAAACCCAAAGCGATGAGCACGCGCGAAGTGGAAAAAACCGTGCGCGACTTCGCCAAGGCCGCCAAGCTGGCCAAGCTGGGTGGCTACGACGGCGTGGAAATCATGGGGAGTGAGGGCTATCTCATTAACCAGTTTACGGCTCCACGTACCAATGACCGAACGGATAAATATGGTGGGTCGGTCGACAACCGTTTGCGCTTCCCAACCGAAATTGTGGAAGCCGTGCGTAAGGCCTGCGGGGACGACTTCATCATCGTGTATCGATTGTCCATGCTGGAGCTTGTGCCCAACGGCTGCACCCGCGACGAAGTCATTCAATTAGCCCGCCAAGTTGAGGCAGCTGGTGCCAGCCTCATCAACACCGGTATAGGTTGGCATGAGGCCCGGATTCCAACCATCGTAACCTCGGTGCCCCGAGCAGCCTTTGTCGATGCCACCGCCCAGGTTAAAGACGCTGTAGATATCCCGGTAATCGCCTCGAATCGCATCAACATGCCCGACGTTGCCGAAGACATCTTGGCCCAAGGCAAGGCCGACATGGTATCGATGGCGCGACCCATGCTGGCCGATGCGGAATTCGTGAATAAAGCGGCCGCCGGTCGCACAGACGAGATCAATACTTGTATTGCCTGCAACCAGGCCTGCTTAGACCACACCTTCCAGCTCAAACGCGCGTCCTGCTTGGTCAACCCCCGCGCCTGCCATGAGACCGAGCTGGTCTACAAACCGGTAGGCTCCTCTAAGAATGTCGCCGTCGTAGGCGCCGGTCCTGCCGGACTATCAGCGGCCACGGTATTGGCCGAACGCGGCCATAGTGTGACGCTGTTCGACGCCAGCGACCGCATTGGCGGGCAATTCAACATGGCTGCCCGCATACCCGGCAAGGAAGAGTTCTGGGAAACCATCCGCTATTTCAAAAAGCGTCTTGAGCTCACTGGGGTCAAGGTGGTTCTGAACCGCAGGGTTACGGCCGAGGAGTTGGTGAAGGAAGGCTTCGATGAGGTGGTTGTGGCCACCGGTGTGACTCCGCGGATGCCGCCTATTCCGGGCATCGACCACCCTAAAGTACGCTCTTATGTCGAAGTCCTCCGGGATGGTGCCGAGGTTGGCCAGAAGGTGGCCATCATTGGTGCCGGCGGTATCGGTTTTGACGTGGGTGAGTTTTTGTCACACGCCGGCGCGCATGGGGAGCCCGTATCCACACCCGAGTGGATGCGCGAATGGGGCGTGGACTTGGAGACCATGAATCCAGGCGGTTTGGTGCAGGCTCAGCCTGATCCTTCGCCGCGGCAAATCTATTTGCTCCAGCGTAAGACCAGCCAGCTTGGCAAGGGCCTAGGCAAAACCAGTGGCTGGGTGCACCGCGCCACACTCAAATCTAAGCGGGTCCAAATGGTGGCCGGAGCCAACTATGACCGCATCGACGATGCTGGACTCACCATTACGGTGAATGGCAAGCAACAAACTTTGGATGTAGACCATGTGGTGGTCTGCGCCGGACAGGAGTCATTACGCGAGCTCTATCCGGAGGACGGCAAGCTGGGCTCAACCCAGTTCCATCTCATCGGCGGAGCCGATTTGGCCGCAGAACTCGATGCCAAGCGCGCCATCCGCCAGGGAGCGGAGTTAGCCGCAAAAATTTGAAGGACTGACGTCGCTTCATCACTCTGCCGCACGCAGGTGATGAAGCGCTGGTCTGCCCATCACGCCCTAGTTGGCGCCCGTGAACGTCATCGCTTTGTCGATCTGCTCTGGGCATAATGCGCACAAACAACCACCCTTTGCTCGGCATGACACTGCGCACTCCAGTCATTATCCTCACTGCCGCCCTACTCCCTGTAGCGCTGAGCGCCTGTGACTCTTCGACCACCTCAGCCGCTGCCGACAACGGCGATGCGGTTGTTCGTATCCGCACCCAAGCCGCACCTGAGGGAACAGCCACCAACGGCATGTTGACGATGCCGCTGCTCCGCGAAGGACCTTTGGACGCTCCTCTGGAGCTCTGGGCACGCACCCTCATTGACGCTACTGACGCATCTGCAGCTGACCCTGACACCGACTTTGAAGCCTTTAAAGGCCGCCTTATCCGCTGGGAGGCCGGCGACAAAGAAGCCACAGTCGACATCACACTACTTGCCGATAACCAAGATGAACCTGCCGAGCAGTTTTGGCTGGAGCTGAGTCCTAGCCCCGAGGGTGAGTCCCTGGCCCGGGCTGCAGCCATCATCGCTAACGATGATCAAAATTGTGCGGGCCTTGCGCAGACGAACCCCTGGTTAGAGCGTCGCCCCATCGGCTTCGCCCACCGTGGTGGCGTCCGTGAGTTTCCAGAAAACACCCTCTTCGCGTACACGCAAGCCCAGCGACTGGGTCTGGATGTGCTGGAAATGGATGTGTATCCCACCGCCGATGGGGAGATCGTCGTCATCCATGATGCCACCGTAGATCGCACCACCGAGGGCAGCGGCGAGGTGTCTGCGTTGACCTTGGCTGAGCTTCAGGCGCTGGATGCGGCTTACTGGTTCGTACCGGGTGTGGGCACCACCCGCGATGCCGAAGAGTCTGCGTACATTTATCGAGGCATTGCCACTGGAGACAAAGCCCCACCCGAGGGCTTTAGAGCCGCAGATTTTCGTATCCCCACCCTGCAAGAAGCACTTGCGGCTTATCCCAATCATCTCCTCAACGTAGAGCTCAAACCCAGCCCCCAAACCAGCGGCGAGTACGAAGCCACAGTGGCCCGCATCCTCAACGACTACGGGCGCAATACCGACGTGATGGTTGCCAGCTTCTTAGATACCAGCGCTGCGCTGTTTAAGGCCAATGCGCCCTGCATTAGTACAGCTGTGCCCACCGCGCAGGTTGCGGCTGCGGTGGCCGCCGGCCAGGGGCCGCTCCCCGGTCTTCCGCTGGGGAGTCTGTATCACGCTTTTCAAGTGCCGCCTGCCCTTGGTCTGGAAGTGGTGAATGCCGACTTTGTCGCCGATGCCCACGCGAACGGGCTGGCCGTGCATGTATGGACCATTGACGACTGCGAGCAAATGATTTCGCTATTGGACTTAGGCGTAGACGGCATCATGACCGACCGCCCTGCCGTACTCGCGGCTCTGCTTGCCCAGCCGCTTAACGCACGTAGCTGTAGCAATATTCCCTAAAGCTAAGGCCGAGAGCACAGGCTAAAATGTGCATTGAGGAGACTTTGAGAACACGTAATGTACGCAGTCATTGGTGCTGGCCCCATGGGTCTGAGCATGGCGCGCAACCTTCAAAAACAAGGCCTGCCCTTTATTGGGTTTGAGATCCATTCGGATGTCGGTGGCTTGTGGGACATCACTTCGCCCACTAGCACCATGTACGAGTCAGCCCACCTGATTTCATCCAAGGGCATGACCGAGTTCGCCGAGTTCCCTATGGCTGAGGATGTGGCGACCTATCCACATCATTCTGAATTGCGGCAGTACTTTCGCGATTACGCCAAGCATTTCAACCTGTACCCGCATTTTCGCTTTAACACGGAAGTGCTGAGCCTGAGCCGTAGTGACACCGGCTGGGTGGTCACTTCACGCAGCGAGGGGCAGGAGCTGCGGCAATCATTTCAGGGTGTGATGTTATGTAATGGCACGCTACACAAGCCCCACAAACCCGCGCTGCCCGGTGATTTTGACGGCCATGTGATGCACTCCGCAGACTACAAATCGCCAGAGGTCTTTCATGGCCAGCGCGTGCTGATTGTGGGCTGTGGCAACTCCGGCGCAGACATTGCCGTGGATGCCGTTCACCACGCCAACAGTGTGGATATGTCGGTACGCCGTGGCTACTACTTCCTACCCAAGTTCCTCAAGGGCCAAGCCATCGACACCTTGGGCGGCGTGGTGAGTTTGCCGCGCCCCCTCAAGCAACGCATCGATGCCGCGCTGATTCGCGCCGCTGTAGGCCGACCTTCGGATTACGGCTTTCCCGATCCGGATTACCGTTTGTACGAGTCCCACCCGGTCATGAACACCTTGCTTTTGCACCATGCCGGACATGGCGATGTGGGCGTCAGGCCGGCCATAAGCGCGGTGCAAGGCAGCACAGTGCAGTTTAGCGATGGTAGCGAAGCCGACTACGACCTGATCTTGCAGGCGACGGGTTATGAGCTGGACTACCCCTTCGTAGATTCCGCCGAGTTGCATTGGCAAGGTGCCGCGCCCCAGCTGTACATGAATATCTTCCATCCAGAGCATGACGACATCTTCATGCTTGGCATGGTGGAAGCGTCCGGACTGGGCTGGGAAGGACGCAACCAACAAGCAGCCTTGGTTGCCACCTACCTCAAAGCCCTGGATCAGAAAACGCCGGCAGCTGCACACTTCAAAAAACACAAGCAGCAGCATGCTGACAAGCGTTTGGACGGTGGCTATGCCTACTTGCCACTCGATCGCATGGCCTACTACGTCAACAAGGCGAGCTATCTCAAGGCCTTAAACAAGCATCTGCGCCAGCTCAGTAAGGGTTTAGCAGCAACACCCAGTCACAGCCGAGCACGGGCGGCTTGATGGCGCAAGCCCAACTCGCCCTAGATGCAAAGGATCTGATACTACTCAACGGCGCCATCGCCCTCATGATGTTTGGCGCCAGTATGCAGATTCGCTTTGCCGACTTTAGGCGCCTGATCAGCAACCCGCAGGCCCCTATGATTGGCTTGTTCGCCCAGTTTGTATTGCTCCCAGGAGCAACAACGCTGCTGGTCTGTGGGGCGGCCATTCCCGCAGAGGTCGGGCTCGGCATGATTCTGGTGTCCTGCTGCCCTGGCGGCACCTTTTCCAACATCATGACGTGGTTAGGCCGTGGAGATTTGCCCACCTCCATCACGATGACCGCGGTGTCCTCAACGGCAGCCATTGTTCTCACACCGCTGAACTTTGCCTTTTATGGTTCGCTCAATCCGCATACGCGCGCGCTGTTGGAAGAGGTCCATATTGCCCCTTTAGAGGTGTTGGCCCTCATTGCGGTGGTGCTGGGGCTGCCCCTATTGCTAGGCATGTTGTTCGCACGCCGTTGGCCACAGTGGGCCAAAGCGGCCGATCGACCCATGCGCGCCCTATCGCTGCTTATTTTTTTCACGTTGGTCGCCCTCGCCTTTCAGCGTAATCTCGGATTACTGCGGGAGGCGCTTAGCCTGGTGATTCCTCTGGTCATCGTGCACAACAGCCTGGCCCTCATACTCGGAGCAGCCGCGGCAAAGCTGGCCGGCTTAAGCCGGCCGCAGGGTCGCGCCGTCACTATGGAGGTCGGCATTCAAAACTCGGCCTTAGGGCTAAGCCTACTGTTGACCTTCTTTCCGCATGCCAATGGAATGCTGCTCATTGCCGCCTGCTGGGGTATTTGGCATTTGATCTCCGGGCTGAGCCTGGCCGGTTATTGGGCAAGGAGTGCGCCTTGAATATTTTGATCACTGGGGCCGCAGGATATGTGGGCTCGCAACTGGGCGCTCGGCTCGCCGCAAAGCATCATGTCATCGGTGTGGATATCCGCCCACGCCAGAACATGGGTTTCCCAATACAGGCTCTGGATATTCGTGACCCCAAACTGGAGCACTTGCTGCGGCAGGAATCCATCAGCCATGTGGTGCACCTCGCCGCTGTATTGGAGGACTCTGGAGATCGCCAACGCGACTTCGATATCGACGTCAACGGTAGCCGCAATGTCTTGGACTGCTGCCTGCAGGCGGGAGTGAAGCACCTCACGGTGACCAGTTCCGGAGCCGCCTATGGATATCACCCTGACTCTCCGGCATGGTTGAGCGAAAATGACCCGCTGCGGGGGAATGCCGAGTTTGCTTACTCCGATCACAAGCGACAGGTGGAAGAGCTCCTCGCCGAGTACCGTCAGCAGCATCCTCAATTGGCCCAATTGGTATTGCGTGTAGGAACCGTGCTTGGTGCCGACACGAACAACCTAATCACCGCCGTATTCGCGCAGCGTGCCCTGATTGGCGTGCGTGGAAGCGACTCGCCTTTTGTGTTTATTTGGGATCAGGACTTAGTTCAAATCATCCATGACGGAGTGCTCCAATCCAAGGCCGGCCAGTTTAATGTGGCTGGTGACGGCGCCCTCCCCCTGCGCGAACTCGCTCAAAAGCTGGGCAAGCCCTACTTGGCTTTACCGCCTTGGCTGCTCCGCAGTGCCTTGCGCTTAGGCCAACTTCTAGGCCTCGGCCGCTATGGCCCAGAGCAAGTGCGCTTTTTGCAGTATCGCCCCGTTCTGGCCAACACCGCGCTAAAAACGAGCTTCGGTTACACCCCGCAAAAAACCTCAGCTGAGGTCTTTGCCTATTTTGTGGAGCATGCACGTTCGCGAGGCAGGCTATGAAAGGCCACATCATTATTGTGACTGGCGCGGCTAGCGGCCTTGGGCGTTGCTTGGCGCAACGTTTTGCCAACCAAGCCAGCGCCATGCTGATCGCCGACATGAATAGCGCCGGGCTGGAGAGCCTGCGCGCGGAGCTAGTGCCGCACTGCCAGGTGGCAGTCGTTACTGGGGACCTGCGCCAAGTCCAGACTCAACGCAGCATTGTTGAGCAAATACACGCCTGGGGCGGAGATTTGCACCTGCTCGTGAACAACGCTGGCATCACGCATCGATCGCCGATCAAAGACACCGATGTCAAAGTTTTCTCAGAAGTGATGACGGTAGATTGGCAGGCTCCAGTAGAACTCACCCATTCCCTGCTCCCGGCCATCGTGAAGGTCCGGGGCGGCATTATTAATATTGGCTCCATGGCGGGCTGGATGCCGGTCCCTGGAAGGGCCGCCTATTGCGCAGCCAAAGCGGCTTTGGCGCAATTTTTTGAAGTGCTAAGGCTGGAGCTGAAAGACCAGGGTGTGAGCGTGCTTAATGTGTATCCATCCTTCCTAGCCACCAATATTGAGCAACATGCCTTGGGAGCAGATGGCCAGCGCGCTCAGCATCGTCGCACCAGCGTTGGTCGTATCCGCGATGCGGATTGGATGGCCGGGCGCATTCACCGGGCCTGGCAACACAACAAGCCCTGGTTGTTCGGAGATAGCCTCAGCGCTTTTGGCAGCATATTGTGGAGGCTCTGGCCTGCGCAGTACCTGCGCAGCGTTCGTCGCCGATTCGCTGAAGAGCTGGCCCAGTCCACCTCTTGAGTGCTTAAAGCTCCGTGTGGCAGGCTTTTGCAACTGCCAGACACTGCCTTAGAGCGATGTTCACAGGCCTAACCCTAGGCTATGGAATGCCCCAGCTCCGCAATAGTGTGGACGCACTTGGCGCATGGCGAGTAGACCGCTGCCGACCTACCGCTACCCAAACCTGGGCCTGCAAACCACTGCATACCATCCATTAATGCGCGACCGTTCTGGGGCTGGCCAGCTGCTGGGCACGTCGCTGGCGGTATCTGGCGAGCACACTTCCTGGACGATGTTGACCGGCTGCGGTGCTATTGAGTAAACGCCGGATACAAGACTTGTGGCGATCATCTAATGCCTCATAGCCTTCATCCAAAGCCTGCTCCACGCTATCGCGCTCGGTACGGCTGAGCTCTGCAGTGGTGAGCAAGTCTTCCAAAGTTTGAATCATGTCTGTCATGGCGAAGCATCCCTGTATTTCCGATTGGCAATTTCAGGTTGCTCGCCCTAGTGTCAAGAAAATGTCAGTCGGAGATTTGACGAAGTCTAGGCTATGCTCTCTTCGCAAGCCTCCCTCGGCGGCAAAGACATAGGAGACACCCATGGCCTGCACGGACACAGCAGCCCTCAATAGCTATACCCAGGCCATGCGCGCCTGGCTCAGTTTTCCCAGCCCTTGGTTGCTCGCATTATTTGCCCTTATAAGCGCCATCGCCCGCACTCAGCTCGCCCCCATAGTGTGGCGTGACGGCGTGTTGTTCCTGGCCGGCATTGCACTCTGGCCATGGATTGAATGGACCTTACATCGCTATGTACTGCATATGAAACCGATCCGTTGGGGCTCACGCACCTGGGATTTGGCATGGTCACAAAAGCATCGCGCACACCACCGATCTCCGACCGATCCCAGGCTGATCCTCCTTCCCCCGGTTTTGCACCTCGTCGCCGGCAGCCTGTTGTTCGTCCTCGCGTTCGTGAGTCCACAGCCGGCCTTAGCGCTGAGTATGGTGTGCGGTGTTGCGCTAGCAGCTTTGAACTATGAGTGGACCCATTTTTTGGTGCATACACGGGTGCGTCCGCGTCTTCACTACTACCAAAGCCTGTTTCGCGCCCATCGCCTGCACCATTTTCGCAATGAAAACTATTGGTATGGCTTTACCCTCACCAGTGTCGACCGTTGCCTGGGGACCGGGCCTCATGCCGATGCGGTAGAGCGCTCGGAGCACTGCCACGACCTGGGCATATCATCCTAATCCGCCGTGGGTAGATGGCAGGCCGCCCTGCGCCCAGCAACTCGCGTCTGCATCCAAACCGTATATACCTTTCGTAAACAAGAATGAACGCAGCGCGTTCTCTCCGAAATCGGTTCTTCATTCAGCCCGCTAACGCGGGCTGTTTTTTTCGCATCGCTCTGGGCCAGCGGCTACGGGCCGGCAATGTCGTCTGCCTCGAGCCGGTCTAGGACTACTCTGAATGGCACGAAGGGTGTCGCGCGAAGCCTTATACTGGCGATAGAACCTTGATTTCCCCATCTCTTCATGACCCGCACAGTCGTCTGCGCGCTCGCGCTCGCATGTGGTGCCAGCTGCGTTGCCGGCCCCGCCTTGGCAGCAGAGACAACCCAGCCAGGCCAACCCTACGAACTTGAGTCTTTATCCGTCGTAGGTACGCGTTTATCTGCCGAAGCTGGTGGTGAGCGCCCCATTGTGCGGATCGAGGTCGATGAGCTGATCAACACCGGAGCCCAGAACTTAGGCCAGCTTCTACAGCTATTGCCACAAATGATCGGGTCCCCATTGAATACGGGCGTCGGGGCTCGGGGCGCAGGCGGGGGCCTCTCCCGCGGCATAGAAACGCTGGATATGCGCGGCTTGGGCAGCCAGCGCAGTTTGATTCTGGTGAATGGTCGTCGCTTCATTGCTGGCGGCAACGGCACTGCCGGTGTCGTGGACTTAGCCAGCTTGCCGCTAAGCGCTGTAGCCGCAGTAGAAGTTCTGAGCGGTAGTGCGTCTGTTGAGTATGGCGCGGATGCCGTCGCCGGAGTCGTAAACATCATCACCCATAAGCAAGCTAAGGGGGCTTCCTTTGGTATCAGCGGCAGCCTGACAGAGCGCGGAGACGGCCAGCAATGGCAGGCCAATGCCAGCTGGGGACAGTCAGGGCAGGATCAGCATTGGTTTTTGGCCGCTCAGCTCAATCGACAAAGCCCGGTGGGCAAGGCCGATCGACGTTACTCAGCGGATCAGTTATCGGTTCAGGGTCCCCAGAATGTTGTGTTTAGCAGGGGCATTTCCTCAGCGCCGCCCGCGGGTAACTACCGCACCAGCCAGGGCAGATTGACCCTGATTGATGGTGAAGATGGCACATCCCCTGATGACTTCCGTCCCTTCATCAACAACGGTGTCAACAGCGACCGATTCAACTACAACCCCTTTGAGGACCTTGTTCAGGACAACCAGCGCCAGTCGCTATTTGGCAGTTGGAACTATCAGGGGTTTGAGCACTTAGACATTTATGCGCGCGGGCTGCTGCAAAACCGTGAGTCCAGTACCACTTTGGCTCCGCTCCCATTTTTCACCAATCGCCTTCCCGGCGTCAGCGTTGCGGCTGACAACCTGTTTAATCCCTTTGGCGAGGAGTTGGTGGATGTTCGCCGACGTTTGGTGGAGGCGGGACCACGACGCTATTCACAACAAGCACGGCTATGGCGCACTGAACTTGGCGCCCAAGGAAGTTGGGCGCAGTGGGAGTGGTCCGCGCAGCTGAGTTATGGGCAGAACCGGGTGGAGCAAATTCAAAGCGGAGACCTGCGGCGGGATCGCCTACAGCTGGCCTTGGGGCCTTCCTTTCGTGACGAGGACGGCCAGCCACGCTGCGACAGTCCCGAGCTAGCCATTGAGGGCTGTATACCGCTGAACCTCTTTGGTGGACCAGGCTCCATTAGCCAGGAGATGCTGGACTACGCTGGCATTGCCCCACTGCGCGATAGTTTTAGCAATGCACAAACGCTAGTGAACTGGGACGCTAGGCGTGATTTGGCGCAATTGGCCGCTGGCCCTCTAGAGCTGGCCTGGGGACTAGAATGGCGCGCTGAGGAAGCACGCGATATCCCGGCGGAGTTAACCCAAACCGGAGCTACTACCGGCGCTGCGCGTGCTGCTACGCGAGGGAGTTTTCGTTCCCGAGAGGTCTACCTAGAGATGGGCGTGCCGGTGTGGCGGAACGCCATCACCCAACAAGGACTTCAAGCCGAGTTCGGCTTGCGGGTGCTCGATACCAGTTTGTTTTCTCCGCGCGCCGTTGTTGATGCAGGCCTTAGGCTACAGCTTGCACCCGGACTGATAGCCCGCGCAGGGTATGCGCAGTCTTATCGCACGCCAACTGTAGGTGAGCTCTTCGCCGGCGTCAGTCAGACGAATCCCGCCGTGAACGACCCTTGTGCTGATTTCAACAACTTGGCGCCCGAGGAGCAGCAACGCTGCGTCAATCAGGGTGTGCCCGCGGATGGGAGCTTTTCCGACAATGGCAACGAAGTGCCATTGTTGAGCGGCGGAAGCACCGCGCTGCGGCCTGAAACCGCCCAAACATGGCGCCTTAGCTTGGACTGGTCCCCGAACAACCAAACACAAGTCAGGCTGGCAGCCTTTGATATTGATATAGACCAAGCCATTGCTGGCTTAAGCGCAGAGTCCATTTTGCGTCAATGCATCACGAATGCCGACCTCAATGCCTGCGCTCGTATACAACGCGACGATCAGGGTCGACTTCTGCAAATCAACAGCCCCTTGAGCAACATTGCCCAGGATCGGGTGCAGGGCCTAGACATCGAGGCCAGCTGGCGGCCCCGGCTCGGCTCCTGGTCTTTGGCGCATCGTTTGCTCTTGAGTCACATCATCGAGCGGCAAATCCGGACGGAGCCCAATGTGCCGGCACTTGCGAGTGCCGGTGAGTACTCCCCAGATGTCGGCGCCATCCCCCAATGGACCGGCTTATACAGCCTGCAAGCGAGCACCGGGGCTTGGCGCTGGTTGTATTCGCTGCAGTACATCCATGGCATGGACGAGCGCGGTGGAGACCTGTTTGCTGGCAGCCAGCGGCGGATCTCTTCGCGCAGCTACCATGACCTCAGTCTGAGCTGGCGGAGTACCAGTGGCTGGGACGTTACGGCGGTCATTGGCAACCTCACCGATACCCAGCCACCGCTGGTGATCAATGCCGACGACGCCAATACCGATGTGGCCACCTACCGACTGCTCGGCCGGCGGTACAGCCTTAACTGGAACCTAAGCTTTTAGTTTCGGCGGCCTCACTGACATGCTGCCGTAGCGCATTGCGTAGCTTCACCTGAAAGGTTGTGCCTTCTTCGGGCCGGCTCTGCACGCTAATGCTGCCACCCATAGCATCCACTTGGCTTTTCACCAAAAACAAGCCAACGCCGCGTGAATCCGGATGCGTATGAAAGGTTTGGTACAGCCCAAACAGACGGTCTCCAACCCGGTCTAGGGCAATACCCTGGCCATTGTCACTGAAGTCAATCTCTACACTGTCGCCCTGCTCTCGCGCCCGCACCTGCAAATGCAATCGTCGCTCAGGGTGCTTGTACTTGTAGGCATTGGTGATCATGTTCAGGCAAAGGCTGTCGATGAAGGCCCGGACCCCAAGCACAACAATATCGGGATCTACATCAATCTCAATGATGGAATCCTTGAGTACGCCAGCGAGGGAGTCCACCGCCCGCTGTACAAACTCTGCCAGGGGAACCGAGCTGAGTTCACCATCGCTCATATGAACACGGACAACCTCCGTTAAGTCGCTAATGGTTTCGCTGAGCCGCTCACAGGAGGACTTCAGCAACTGTCCGGCACGCAGGTCTTCTAGCTCGGGCACATCTTCGGTCAGTAATGCCAGCAAGCCACTCAAACCATTGCTGTGTGAACGCAAGTTGTGGGACACGATGTGGGCGAACTGCTTGAGCCAGGCGTTCTGCGCGTCGGCAACACGGAGCAACCGCTCAAGTTCAGCCTTGGCCTGTTTGAGCTGGGTGATGTCAATGATCTGGGAGACATAGTGGACCACCTCTCCGACGTCGTCCCGCACGGCTGACACCGACAACAGGATATGCACCAAGCTACCGTTTTTGTGAAAGTAGCGCTTCTCCATTTGGTAGCTGGCACGTTTTCCCGCCGCGAGCTCGGCAAGCAGGCTGAGGTCGTTTTCCAAGTCGTCAGGATGAGTAATGTCTTGGAAGGTCAGCCGAGACAGCTCATCTTCCGTATAACCAACGATTTCACAGATGCGGGGGTTCACACGCACCCAGCTACCATCTGGCCCGACAATGGCCATGCCAATGCCGGAGTGCTCGAAGGCCCCTTGGAATCGTTGCTCAAGAAGTTTGAGCGCATAACGATCTTGGTTACGGGCCGTATTGTCGTGCAGCACACTCAGCACATTCGCCGGAGCACGATCTGCCGAGCGCGCCACAATCGTCCCCAGTTCCTCAATATCGCGAAAACAATCATCGCCAAGCTGAATCCGGTACTGGCATCGATACACTGGGCTTCGTCCGGAACATAATTCCACTATGGCCGCCTCACGCTGTTTCAGGTCTTTGTGATCCAGCTTGGACAATAGCTGCTCCAAAGTGACCGAACCCAGCTTATTTTTCACGCCCAGTAGCCTCAGCGCTGCCTGGTCGGCCCGAACCGCCCCATTGAGCGGAGACCAATGCACAGTGCCCATCCCTAGTAGCCGCATGGCAGCGATAAGCTCATCCTCCCGCTGCACCATGCTGCTTGGCATGGTTTGCAGTTGCACTCGAACTCCCAGCACCACCTGCTCAGCGTTGAAGATGGGTTCTACAATGAGTTTGGAGTGATCAAGAACGGCTTTGGGAGTGGCCAACTCCCCACCCTTCCCGCGATAGGCGCGGGAGATTTGTAAGGCCAACTCACTCTGAAAGCCTCTATCCACGAAGCACCAATCACTCGGCCACAGACCCTTGTCGGATGGCACTCCTAATATGTGGCAGTACTGCTGTGCAAGCCCATTGCAGCTGAGTAAATGCCCGCGGGTATCAAGCACCCACGTTGCCATGTCCAGGTTCTGCAGGCACTGCTCAATGACACACTTTTGCAGGGCTGCCTCAGAGAGGTCCTGCAAGGTGCCCACCACTTGTGAGCCCATCCGACGCGCGGTGGTGCGAACACTGCGGCGATTGGAGTCGGCATCGACCAAAGAGAGTTGTAAATCGAAATGGTCAATGTCGCCGGCGACAATGGCCTGAACATACCGCTCTATCACGAGAGCATCCGCGGGAACGTAATAGGAAATACCCACCTGCGGCCGGTCCAGGTTCCCCGGCGGAATGCCGTAAATGGCGTTGACTCCAGCAGACACCTGGACGGCTGCTGTATTCACATCGAGTCGCCAATGCCCAACCGGGCTCAGCTGTTCAAATTGACTCAGTAACTCATCTGTACGCTGCGCTTGTTCTTCTAAGACCTGCGCCTTCGCTCGCTCACGGGCCAGCGCAAGGCCGTCTAGAACAATGTCGGCATAGACTGCGAAGCGTTGCGTCTGCCCCGCCGACAAGCGCGGTTGCTGTAACCCAGGTTTCAAGCGGCAACACAGCAAGGTATCCACCTGCCCTTGCTGATGACAGTCCACGCGCCCTAGCAGGTTTTGAATGGCCGAGTCCGCCGACGCATCCCGCGCTTGCCCCACGCCAGAACGATGCGGGTGACGGGTGGATACGTAGGCTACCTCACCCTCAGCATCAACCAGCCCCACAAAATCAAGGGCCATGCCCACAGCATGCCCTGCGTCGCTGGCATGCGTGACCCAGCCGCTGCGCCGCTGAAAGTCCACCAGCTCAACCGAAACCAAGGGAAATTCCGTCAATAGCAAGCGCATCGCCCGCTGCACCGGCGTTTCAAAGCGTTGCGAGTGGGGCGAGAAATGCGACCAGGTCACTTGGCCCAATCTGGCCAGGGCCTGTCGGCGCCAGCGAGGCAGGCTATTTTGGCCGGCCGACGGTGATACTGCGCTCTCTTGGGAGGGCTTGCTCAAATGTGTGCGCCGAACCATACGGCTATACCAGGGGACTGTGGCTCGGAGGCAAGCTTCATTCCACCGCGCCATCGATCAGTCATTGCTCAGGCAGGCTCAGTCGCACAAACTATCCTGGGCGTCAGCGAGCGCTACAGCTCGTGTATTCAGCCTTTAGCCTTCAGAGCCCCATGCAAAAATGCGCACAAGCCGCATGGGCAATCTCTTCACCCCACTCCTGAACAAAGTGGCCTGCCTCCGGAACCAGCATAGGCTCAGGACAGTTCCGAATATGTGATCGCAGGGACTGCATCACTGGCTCCCCCAAAACAGGGTCAGCTTGGCCAATCGCCATGAAGCTCTGACCGTCCCAATCCTGAGACCAAAACTCCAGCGCCCGCTTGGACTCGGCTATACCCTCCATGCCCGGATGGGTCATGACCAATTCCGGGAAGCGCCGCACACCGGCCTTATAGTGGCGATCTGGAAATGGGGCATCGTAGGCGGCGGCTTCATCAGGGCGTAGCACCTGGGTACTTCTTTGCATGAGCCGGCCCACATCTAAGTCCGGCGTCTGCTGCATGTACTCTCGCCAAGCCATAAAGCCAGCAGATGGGGGCTCCCCGATCGGTAGTGCGGTATTCATGACCAGCAGACGCGAAAACCGCTGCGGCATATCCATGGGCAGAGTTAAGCCCAGGATGCCGCCCCAGTCCTGACAGACCAGACAAATATTCTGCAGGTCCAGTCCTTGCACTAGCTCCAGCAAGCTTTGCCGGTGGAAACGGTAGCTGTAGTCGGCATCTTTAACCGGCTTGTCGGAGCGCCCGAAGCCGAATAGATCCGGAGCAATGACCCGGCAGCCAGCCGCCGCAAATACCGGGATCATCTTGCGATAAAGATAGCTCCAGGTGGGCTCCCCATGCAGACACAAAACCGTTGTGCTTGCAGCGGCCGGGCCCTCATCCACATAGTGCATGCGCAGCCCTTCGAACCCCGGCAAAGCGTCCAGGTAATGTGGCTTGAAGCCAAAGCCTGGCAGATCCATAAACCGGGAATCCGGTGTGCGCAATGCAGAAATTGGGGACATGGTGGCGTCCTCCTCGCCCAAGTTTCTCGCCTCACCATAACAATTCCGCCCAAGGTCGCCCAGCGCAGCCCAGCACCGCCCAAACGAACAACGGAGCCGTGTCAGTCAGAACCCACACAGCAGCGCGCCAGTTTCTGGCTTACAGGGCCAAGCATCTTCATTACGCTGCGTTGCGACATTGGGGAGACAACGACCGATCATGAATACGCTATTGCGCTTCGGCCTTGCTGTTGCCATCACAACATTGCTCGCAGGCTGCCAGGGGGGCAGAGACGCTGGAGTAGCCTCCAGATTGGACGAGCAGGACACGCTTCCGCAAGAACGCGCCAAACAATGGAGCGATTATCAGCGAGATGCGCAATATGCGGGCGTACTGCGTGAGAATGTGCTGCTGACCATGCGCGATGGCGTTCGTCTTGCGGCCACCATTACTCGCCCGGTCGACGACAACGGCACAGCAGTCGGTGACGCGTTGCCAGTCATTATGACCTTCACGGCCTATAACGCAGGCCTCAGCCAAACCATCTTCAATGCCGATTATTTCGTCGAGCGCGGCTACGTTCATGTGTATGTTGATGAGCGCGGTACTGGTTCCTCTGAAGGCACATGGAGCAGTTTTGGTGAAGCCGCCCAGGCCGATTTCGGCGAAGTTCTGGAATGGACTGCGCAGCAGGACTTTTGTGACGGCAATATTGGCACCTACGGGCCGAGTTACATGGCCATCACCCAGTTTTTTGCCGCACGTCACGCCCATCCCGCACATAAAGCCATGTTCGCCATCGTGCCCATGGCCGATGCTTACCGCGACATCTTCCTGACCGGTGGGCAGGTCAACGCCGGCTTCATTCCACTGTGGGGTGGCTTAGTCGGTGGCTTGGCCGCCCTGCCCGTAGTCAGCTTGATGGAAGACCCGGAGGTGGGCGTTAATGCCTTGCTTGACCACGTCACCGGGTCACTATTGACCTTTGCTGTGGCGGAGATTGCCAACGCCGTCTTAGGCAGTGCCAACCAATACGATGGGCCTTTTTGGCGCCTTCGCTCCCCCATAGAGTTTGCCCAGGATCTGCGCATCCCCACCTTCATTGTCGGTGGCAATAATGATCTTTTCCAGCGTGGCCAGCCCCTGCTCTACGAGGCCATGCGCAACAACGCTCCCACCAAGCTACTCATGGGGCCATGGACTCACTTGCAAGGCTCCTTCGGCGAAGGCTTGCCCGCACAGGGCATTCCCAGCCTGGACAATATTGCGCTGCAATGGTTTGACCGCTACCTCAAGCAACAGCGCAATGGCGCTGAGAACCAACCCGATGTCACGCAATATGTGTATGGGGCTGAGCAGTACCGAACCAGTCGAGATTGGCCTCATCCCCGCATGCGGCCGCGTCGGCTTTATCTGCAGGCCGGCGGCGGCCTTGATGCAGCGCCCCCCACCGACGCAGGAACAGATCTGGTCTTACAACAGCCGGTCAATGGCCTTTGTTCCATGAGCGCCAGCCAGTGGACTGCCGGAGTTATTGGGTTGCTTCCCCTGCCCTGTGCCAGCGATAACCGCATCACCGAGTTGTTGGAGGCCACTTACACCAGCGCACCCCTGGAAGCGCCGCTGTATGTGAATGGGCCAATACAAGCCAATATCTGGATCAGCACCACGGCTTTGGACGCGGGTTTGGTTGTGCGCATCACCGATGTCGCCCCTAATGGTCAGTCACGCGAGATCACCAATGGCATCCTGACGGCCTCGAAGCGAGCGGTGGACCTTGCCCGTGGCCGCCGCATTGGCGGCGTGAGCCTACAACCCTGGCATGTTTTTAGTGAAGACACCGAACTACCGGTGATTCCTGGTCAAGCCATGCTCATGCAGGTCGAGGTATTCCCCAGCAGCTTCGAGATTGCACCGGGGCATCGCTTGCGGGTCAGTATTGGAGCCTCGGACCTCCCTCATGGGCTACCGCCAGTCCCTGATTTGCTCTCCGGCCTCATAGGTTTGCTCAGCGTGCATAGTGGAGCCGAGCAGCCTTCGCATGTAGTGCTGCCGGTGGTGCAACGCTAAAACCAAACTAGGGGCGGTTCAACTGCTGCCTTAGAGGCATTATGGCCAATGGCACAGGCTAACCTTGGCTTGCGTGGCCGTTAATCTCTATTGCAAGCGCTCGCCCGACCTTCGCCATGCGACCATGGTCTTGACCTTTGCTTTGCATGCGAAGCGCAGAATAAGACCATGCCAAGATCCCCAGAACAGAGTCTGATCATTACTAACCTGAGCGCCTGCCCGGATAACTTGGGCTGCCATGGTCAAACTTTGCAACTGCTTCTGGGCGCGCAGCTGCTGCGCTTGGATGAGGCTGGCCCGAATTCGGTCGGTGCAGCTTGGTCCGAACAGCAATTGGCTTCCTGGGATCAGCTCTCCCCCCCGGTGCAACTGTTCTTCGAGTCTTTAACCTGGGTGGGCTTGGATACCCAAGCCGCATGCTTAGAAACTCTGAACCGAAACCCCTTTCGTATTCGTCTACCGTGGCGGCAGCGCAGTCATCCTTGGCAACATGGGCGCCTGCAACCTCAGCGCCTGTATCGCTACTCCGGAGACGGATGCTGGTATGCCTCGCGCATGCTGCCGCGGACAAACTCCCAAGCGAGCGTTCTTCCCTAGAGGATGAATTGGCGCCAAACCTTCATTGCCTGGGGTTCAGGTCACAGATGATGGGTTGATGATCAAAAGCGGTTTCATCGCTGGGCACCCCAACAAAGCAATCACCGGAGTAAGCATCGCTAGCGATGTGGTCGATGTTGATCAGATTCAGGTAGGTGGGCGTGGACAGTAGCCCCACGGGCGTCACCATTTGGAACGGCAGGTTGGGCCCAACAAATTCATTCCAGCGCGCAGCACTTGCGTCAATCAAGGCAAAACGACCAGGGTCGGTGTTCAGATCTCCCATGACGAGGTTCTCCACCCCACCAACCGCGGGCTGACCACTGCCATCTAAAAGGTCTACGAAGATTTGCTCAAACTGCTCCACGCGGCAGCTTTGATCCTCCAGTGTGACCCCAGAGGTCCCGTGCACGCTCACCAGGGTGAGCGCCTGACCATCTCGTCGCAGAATGCGTCCGCGCCCAACCCTTGTGCCACCCCCGCAATCATCACTCTGCCCACCGTCCAAGCCATTCAGACACAAAGCCGTGGAACAGCCTTCAAAGCGACCGAAAGAGTTATGTACAGCGGCGCATTTATCCGGACGGTTTTGATGACAAGCCACCTGATACTCCGGCCCTAGTATTTCTTGAGCAACGCTGGGGTCCCCAGACTGCCAACGCTCACAGATGAAGCCGGCATGATGCTCCGGCGGAATTTCAGCACAAAGAGGCGGGTGGAAGACTTCCTGTAAGGCCACCACAGCTGGTTTTTGGATCGCCATGAACGCTTTGACGTCCGCGATCAACGCCAGATGGGCGAGCCCCGTTCCATACCATTCACTGGCAGTGTCGGCGTCGGCACAGCTGTAATCGGCATTGCTATTGTCGTCGCAATCGGGGGTGCCCGCATTAAAAGTCATGACGCGTGGCTGATTGAGGTCTAGCACCACAGCCTCCCCATCCGCAGGACGCCCTCCTCCACACGCAAATAGACTCAGCGCTGAAACAAGAGCAAGGATGAGCTTCCCAACAACGGGAGGAGCCGAAGGGTGAGAGTTTTGCGCAGATGCCATGGTGGCCATGCTAAAGCCTGGATGTGACCAATCGACGACAGTACGCTGCCCTCAGCGAGGGCTTGGCGTCAGCTAAGCGGGTTTGTTTCGGCCCCGTCGCCAGGCAAAGAACAAAAGGCTGGCACCACTGACGACAAAGGCCAGAGTCGTACCCGCAAATACCACGAGTAGCGGATGATTGAAGTCATCACGCTGGCGGTAATCCATGATGTGGAGCATCCACATCCAGTCGAATATCCGCCAATAACGATTCCGCCGCGCGACGACTTCTGCACTGAAGGGGTCGACATACAAAGCCGTTCTACGTGCGTCCGTCAGTTGCACTTTCCATAAGGGTAGCTCGCGCCCCCGGTATTCGGTGCCAGCCGTCTCCACCCATTCCACCTTTTCCACAGTGGCCGATGCAGAATAATCCGCGAGGGCTACTGCCACCGCACGTTCCTCGCTCAGTGGAGACCACAGCTGAGCATCTTCCGCGTGAATCAGCCAACGCTGCTGATTCGCATTGGCAAGGTAAAGCGGCTGATTCAAACGCGTTTCCAGATGCAAGGACTGCACTGGCTCCGTAACACCCGCTCGCTTTAAGGCTATTTCCGGAGTAAGAATGTGCTCCCAGTTCAGGCTGGCTTGCGGCTGCTGGGCGCGGCGGTCAGCCCCTCGCACACGCTCTAGGTTCAGGCTGGCCATGGTTAGACCGCCGAGTACCCAAAATAGCAACTGCACGCCAACCACGGCAGCGAGCCCGCGATGCAAAGCCCGGCAGCGCCGTTGCCAGAGTGCGGACATGGACTGCGTCTAAGACCTAGTGTCCCCTAGCTCTCGACAAAGGCCCGCTCGTAAACGTAGTCGCCCGTATCGCCAATGAACTTGGACACCTGAAACCCGTGCTCGTCCAGAATGTGGCGGAAATCGGCCAGCATGCTGGGGCTGCCGCAAATCATGGCCCGATCATGTTCGGGGTTAATCGGGGGCAAGCCCAGGTCTTTGCACATTTTCCCAGTGGCTAGCAGCTCGGTCAGCCGGCCTTGATGGCGATAAGGCTCCCGCGTGACCGTGGGGTAATAACGCAACTGTTTGCGCACCATCTCACCGAGGTACTCGTGTTCGGGCAGCTCTTTGGTGATGAAGTCGTGATAGGCCAGATCCGACACCCGGCGCACGCCGTGCGTAACAATCACGGTCTCGAAGCGCTCGTAGGTCTCCGGGTCTTTGATGATGGAGATAAACGGCGCTAGACCGGTACCGGTGGCCAGCAAATACAGGCGCGGCCCGGGATTGAGGTCGGAGATCAGCAGGGTCCCTGTGGGTTTCTTCGAGAGCATGATCTCGTCACCCACCTGGATATGCTGCAGCTTGGAGGTAAGTGGCCCGTCCTGGACTTTAATGCTGAAGAACTCTAGCTCCTCCTCCCAGTTGGCACTGGCGATGGAGTAAGCCCGCATGAGCGGCCGGCCCTCATGCTCCAAGCCGACCATGATGAATTGGCCGTTCTCAAAGCGCAGGCCGGGATCCCGCGTCGTCCGGAAGCTAAAAAGGTCTTCATTCCAATGATGAACGCTCAGCACGCGCTCGCGACGAAATTTATCCATGGGGCGAATTGTAGAGCCTTGTCTCTTATTCCGAAAGGTTCCTATAACCATCCTGTGTCATTTGTTCTAAGCATATGAACACCGGCGCTTTGCAACAGCATAACGGCGTACTTATAATGCGAATCGTTCCTATTGCCATTTGCTTTATTGGGGAGCCGACACATGCCCACCTTTTCCCGCCGCCAAGCACTGCTCCGTAGTGCTGGTGCACTTGCCCTAACCGCTGTACTCAGCGCATGCGCCGTACTGCCGCAAGGTAGCCAAGACACCGCATCTGACACCAAGCGTGAACAAGACCGCGCCGCCATCCTCGCCATGGTGGGTGAGTTTGATGTGGACTTTCGCTTTGAAGAGACAGCCGCGCTGACGCCCGGCTATGAGCTGAAAAAGCCCTACCACGCTACCGCCACCGAGATCGTCACGGTGTTGGAGAGCGAGCCGGAGTTTATTTCTCTGCAGCACATCTTGGTCACCGGCGAAGACGGCAGTGTGGTTAAGCATTGGCGTCAAGACTGGCACTACGAGCGGGAGGTGGTCTACCGCTACCTTGGTCCTATTGATGGCCATCAAACCTGGGTGCCCGAAGAACTGAGCGAGGCCCAATCCCGTGGTGCCTGGGTGCAAACGGTGTGGCAAGTGGATGATAGCCCCCGTTACCAAAGCGTTGGCCGTTGGCACCATGGTGACAATTGGTCGCGCTGGGAAGGCGACGAAACCGGTCGCCCCCTACCCCGCCGGGAATGGACCAAACGGGATGACTACGACGTTCTGGTCGCCCGCAACGTGCACCTGCTCACACCCGCTGGTTGGCTGCATGAACAAGACAACATGAAGCGCGTACTGCATCCACGCGAGGGCGACAGCGTCACCAGCGATGTTCTAGCCCGGGAACGCGGCTTCAACGCCTATGTGCGCAGCGACGCACACGACATGCAAGCCGGATACGACTACTGGGACAAAACGAACAGCTTCTGGGCGGACGTACGAGCCTGGTGGAACACCCAGATGGATGGTTCGCAACCCGTTCAACTAGCCGTGAGCAAAGACGAGCGCACCCTCTGGGGCAAGATGTTCGCCATTGCGGGTCTGGTCTACGCCGGTCAAGTCGAAGGGCCGGAAGACTGGAATAGCGACATGACCACGGCGTTGGAAGAACACACTCGACTGGGTGATGCCGTGGTACTCACCCCCGTGGCCAACACCCAGGTCGCTAGCAACCCGTGATCAAACTCTGCCTCAAGGGCGGCACTGTTGGTGCCGCCCTAGCCTTGTTGTGCCCCATGGTCGGGGCGCAGCCTGCTCCTTATGCCACCATCGCCTTAGAGGAATCGGATGACCCTCAATCCACGCTGGAAGACAGCGAGGAAGCAGGTCAATCGACGGAAGTCGCACTGCAAACCATCGTAGTAACCGGTACCCGTACCGAAAAAACTCTGGATGAAAGCCCGGTGGTGGTTCAGGTGATTCCGCAGGAGCGTATTCGTCGTAGCGGCGCTACCGACGTAGACGAGCTTCTACGCATCGAGCCCGGCGTGTACGTGGTGCCCCAAGCAGGGCGCGGCTCGCGCATTGAAATGCAGGGTCTGAGTTCCGAGTCGGTGCTCATTCTGATTAACGGCCAACGCATCAACGGGCGTATCAATGGGGCGGTGGACCTGCGCCGGCTCAAAACCACGAATATCCGCCAGATCGAAATTGTGAAGGGCCCAAGCTCAGCCCTTTATGGCTCCGATGCCTTGGGCGGAGTCATCAACATCATTACCAATGGCGCCTTGCAACCCGGTGAATTGGTGGCTCGTGCGCAAAGCTTTTCGCGGGATATCAGCCTGCGTCAGGGCCATGAATGGGAAAAGCTGCGCTTGGAAGCCACCGTGGGCGCGGTCGAGCAAGATAGCTACAACATCGATGGCAGCCGCGCGCAAAGCGATGGCCTGGACAGTGAAGCCGCCTTTGGCCAGCTTCAGGGCCGCTGGTTCAGTGGTGAGCGCAGCCATGTGGATATCAACCTGGAATACGATATCGAAGACCAGGCCCGCGACCTCAGCGGTACCGCCGGGCGCCAGCTGCAAACCCGAAAACGTATCGAGGACTGGCGCATAGGCCTCAGCCCGCAATGGCAGTGGGACAGCGGCGACCTGAAAACCAACCTGCGCTTTTCCCGCTACGACGACCAATTTGTGCAAACCCAAGATGGCAACCCCGATGCCACCCTGGACGAACGCACCATCGACGATCTGTTTGTGGCCGGTGCTCAATATGATTGGCAACTCGGCGCACGCACACTGAGTATTGGCGCCGAATACCAGTTCGAAGCCCTCGAAGCCGACCGGCTCAACGTGCCTGGGGAGCGAGACCGGCAGGCGGTATACCTTCAAGATGATTGGGCCCTACGCCCCGGCCTCACCGTGGTGTCTGGTCTGCGCTATGACCGCGACTCCCAATTTGGTGATGCCCTCACCCCCAAACTTGCCCTGCGCTGGGACCCCAGCCCCAGACACACCCTGCGCGCCTCCTATGGCGAAGGCTTTAGGGCACCGGACTTCAAACAGCTACTGCTGCGCTTTGAAAACACCAGTGTGGGCTACCGCGTGGACGGCAACCCCAATCTGCAACCCGAACGCAGTCGTAGCTTTCAGCTGGCCTGGACCTGGATGCCCCATTACGCCTGGACCTTCTCCTTACAGCCCTACGCCACCTTGGGTGAGGACCTCATCGAAATCGTCACCTCCGAGCCAGGCCCACCCACCATTTTCACCTACCAGAACGTGCAAACCGCCCGCATATTCGGCGCCGACGCCCTGCTGGCCTGGGAACCGCAATCCGCCACCCGCTTGGAGTTCAGTTACAGCCGGCTGCGCACCGAAAACCGCAGCAATGGCGGCGAACTCAGTGGCCGTGCACCCCATCGCTTCGGCTTACAGGCCCGGCACCGTGTGGGCGAGTTTGAAGCCGTACTCCGCTCGCAATGGGTGGACGAGCGGATCTTCAACTTGGAGCTAGACAGTGGCGGCCCACCCACCGCGGCGGGTACGGCGCCCGACTACACCCTGCTGGACCTGCGCTTGGAATGGCAACCCAAGAGCCTGCTTCCAGGGTGGACCCTCGCAGCCGGCGGAGAAAACCTGCTGGATGCCGGTGACGCCCAGTTTTTACCCATCGCCCCCCGTCAATTCCTCATCGAAATTCGTAAGGAGCTGCTATGAGCCAACACACTCCCCCATTCCTGGCCCTGCTGTCCTCACTGTTTATCGTCGCCTGCGCAGGTGACATTTCCCCCGTGGGCACGGGCAGCGATCCTGCTCTGGGTCAATCGGACGACCTCCCACCACTTTCCCAACGCGGCGGCCCGCAAATCCAAATTTCCCAGAACCCCAATGGCTTTGTCAGTGGCGTGGTCAGTGCCAATAGCGACACCTGGATTTACCTGGATCTGGAAAGCCAAACCCAGGTGTTTCCCGCCGACCCGGCCCAAAGTGAGGACTGGGACCTGGCCTTTAACGGCAGCAACATCGCCTTGAATGGCGGCGCCAGCGGCAACCCCAATGGCCAAGAGGTGGTGGTTTACGGCGATAAGGAGCCCGAAGGCACACCCTATCCCTGGGAAGACATCACACAAGCACCACCACCCGGCGCGGTGGAGTATGTCACCGACACCACCGAAGAGGGCCCGCTAGAGGCCTTGATTCCGGGCCTGCCGCCACTGCTCGGCGGTGGTGACATCAACTACGCCATGACACGTGTTCCCGCGGCCGACCAGGAACCCGACCCCGCAACGGGCGCCGGTGATTACGGCTGGTATCGCGACAGCGGCACTGCCAGCGGCAACATGATTAGCCCCCGCGAAAACGCCGCTTTTATCATGCGCAGCGTGGAATGCCGTTACTACAAACTGCGCATGACCGGCTACAACGATGCCCAAGGCAACCCCGGCTTTCCGGCTTTTGATCTAGACCAAATCAGCGGGCGCGAGTGTAGCTCGGCGGCTGCCGAGGGCGGCCCGGCACCCCAAGGCCGGGTGGAATTTACCGATGCCGGAGATGGCCAAAGCCAGCGAGTCACCGCCAATGCTTCCGATGAGCAGCTGTGGGTGTACATCGACCTGCTCAACGCCGTGCAGGTACAGCCCGATAATGCCGACAGCAACTGGGATCTGGCTTTCCGGCGTACCGACATCAAACTCAACGGAGGCTCCTCTGGCCCGGCCAATGTCGGCATTCACGACATGCTGCGCGAAGATTACGCAGCCCTTGCCGGGGTACCGGCAGATGCCAACTTCCATCAAGACACCGATTCCGGCCTGGCCATGGTGACTCAGCCCCCAGCCGAGAACACCGGCCGCGCGGCATGTGGAGGGATTGATAGCGATTTCGGCTGGTACTACTACAGCGGCTTCTGCGATGACGGCAACGGCATCCACCATATTTCCGCCCGCGATGTGGTGTATGTGGTACGTGGCCGCGACGGCAACAACTACAAGCTGCAAATGCGTGAGTACTACGACCAAAACGGCAGCCCCGGCTATCCGCAGTTTGTGTATGCCGGCATCAGTGGTCGCGGCCTGTAATTACAACCACACACACTTTTCCGGAGGATGCGGGCACCCCATCGCCAAAAGCCAGTCAACATCACATGCCTTGTCCTGAATGGTCGGCTGGAGTCCCCCCAGTCTCCTGCGCGGCCACTTTGGGCAACACATGTGTGTGAACTGGCAGTGGGTGCCCGCGTCATTTAGGGCCTGGCCATTAGTAAAACACTTGACGCCAGCTCTCACCCTGAGCAGCCTTGGCGCATGCGAATCGCGATTATTGGCAGTGGGCTGTCTGGCCTGACCGCCGCCTACCGACTTGGGCAACACCACCACATCAGCCTGTATGAACGCCACCCGCGATTGGGAATGGCCGCGCACGGCCTTTCTTTTGGTGGCGCCCGCGTAGATATCCCCCTGCGGGTGATCTACCCCGCCTACTACCCCAGCCTGCTAGCGCTATACGCCGATGCCGGCATTGCCACCACGCCCACCGATTACTCAGCCTGTTTTTGCGATGTGGAGGGCCAGAGCTATTTTCGCTACCAGAACTGGCGCCCCCTGCCCCAAGTCTCGCTGCCACTGGTGCCAGCAGGCGACCTGCTTAGCAAGCCCGGTCGCCATATCGCCACCGATCTTGGCCGTCTACTGCTCACTCATCACCGCACAAGTCAGCTGCCCAGCGCCGATGTGGCGCTGCAGGATTACCTGACCGAGCGCGGCTATAGCAGCGGCTTTTGCGAGCAGTTTCTCTACCCCAGCTTTGCCGCCATTCATACCTGCGACTTGCAGCATATTCGCCAGGCCCCGGCGCGCGAAGTCATTGATTACTTACGCCGCGGTATCCTCCACAGCCCCGTGCATCGCACCGTGTGCGGCGCCGATACCGTGGTGCAAACTCTCAGCCAAAAGCTGCACAGCCTGCATCTGGACTCCCGCGTTTCTGAGGTGGAGGCCACCGCCGAAGGCGTGCAGCTACGTCACGAAGATGGCAGCGCCGAAGACTTCGACCACGTCATTCTGGCCACCCCTGCCCCGGTGTCGGCGGCATTACTTACCAAGCGCCACAGCGCCGAGCGCCAGCTGCTACAGCAGTTCGAGTATGTGAACAGCCGCGTGGTGGTGCACAAAGACGCCAATCTTATGCCGCAAAAATCACGCGATTGGAGCAGCGTGAATTTTCGAGCCGACCGCCAAGGCCAGCGCCCTATGGCCACCATTTGGCTGAATCGCGTACTGCCGGTGCAGACCCAGGCCGAAAACGTGTTCCAGAGCTGGAACCCCTTGTGCGAACCACGCCGTATCGAGGCCGAAGCCGAATTCCCCCGCCCCTTAATCAACACCCGCAGCAGCAAAGCCATTGCCAGTCTTCAGGCCGCCATGCGGCAAAGCCCCAGCCAACGCCGGCTGTGGTTCTGCGGCTCCTATGCGGCGCGCGGCGTGCCCTTGCTGGAGAGTGCTTGCGCCTCCGCCGAAGCCATTGCCCAGCATTTGCTCTCGCCTCAATGAGCGTGGCATGAGTGCTGTGGCTATCGAAGAGGCTCTGAATCAAGAAAGCAGCACGCCTACAGCCTGGGCCAACCTGGGCCTATGGGAAGCTGGTGATATTTACGCGGCCGCCGCCGAGCGCCTGGCCTGCACCGTCGCCGATGCCGCGAAGCTCAGCGCCGGGCACAAGGTCTTGGATTTGGGCGCCGGGTTAGGCCAGCAATGTGCGTTGTGGCACTCGCGCTATGCCGTGAACTCCATCACGGCCATCAACCCCGACACCACTCAAACGGCCTCCTTGCAAGCGCACTTGCAGTCATCGGATCAACTCATTGCCCAGGCCGCACCGCAGGCGTTAAGCAGCTTGCCCGCACAGTCGCTGGATGTGGCCCTCAGCGTCGATGCCGCTTATTTCTTCCCGCAGCGAACGCAACTACTGCGCGAGCTCGCGCGGGTGCTGCGCCCCGGCAGCCTTTACGCCTGGACCGACATTGCCCGTAAGCAGGCCACCAAGCCCCTCACCAAACTCAGCAGCGGCCTGGCCCTAAGCAGTTTGTCTTTGGCCGGTATTGATGCCCAGCAGCTGCAAACCCCTGCAGAGCTGAACACCCAACTCAGCACCTTAGGCTGGAAGCTGGAACACCAACGCGATCTCAGCAGCCAGGTATTCACGGGCTTTTGCCAGTGGTGGCAACACTACCGCCGGCAGTACACCCTGCCGCGTAGCCTGCGCCAACGCTGCGCCCTAACCGCCGCGGCCCTCCAGGCCAACCAGCGCTTTGGCTGGTGGAGTTATATGCTCTACGTGGCCCGCACGCCCGGCTAAGGAAAGCGGTCCCACAGGCTAAGTAAAGATGGCGGGGCGCTGCCGGCCACCTTCGGCCAAACACTGGGCATATAGCGCCGCATCCACATTCGAGCCCGTCAGCACCACCAGCGTGGTCTTATTTGCCAAAGACAGCTTGCCGGCCAACACCGCGGCTAATGCCACCGCCCCGCCAGGCTCAACCACTAGCCCCAACTCCTCAAAGGCCCATAACATGGCCTGCTGCACTTGTAGGTCGTCTGCCACCACACCGCCGGACAAATGAGCCTGCAAAATCGGCCAGATCAGGCTGCCAGTTTTCGGCGCCAGCAGAGCATCACACAAACCCTGCTCCGGGCCGGTATTGGCCAACAATTCTCCCGCCGCCAAAGAACGCGCCAAATCATCATGGCCGGCCGGCTCCGCCCCATACAACCGGGCCAGCGGCGTCTGCGCCTTCACAGCCGTCGCAATGCCAGCGAGCAACCCCCCACCACTACAGCACACCACCCATTGATCCGGCAGGGGCGCACCCTGCTCCGCGCATTGCTCTAATACTTCCAGGCCCAAGGTCCCCTGCCCGGCCATCACATCCGCATGGTTAAAGGACGGAATCAATGAAGCGCCCGTTCGCTCAGCAATCTCGCCCGCAATCTCTTCGCGCGACTGCTTCCCGCGTTCATACAGCACCAGCTCCGCACCAAGTGCCGCCGTACGCGCCCGCTTGATGGCCGGCGCATCCCCCGGCATCACAATCGTCGCCGGCACCTTCAAGCGCCGCGCTGCCTCGGCCACGGCCTGGGCATGGTTCCCCGATGAAAAGGCCACCACACCCTTCTCACGCTGCGCGGACGATAAACACAGCAGAGCATTCATCGCCCCTCGCAGCTTGAAGCTGCCGCAGGTCTGCAAGCCTTCCGCCTTGATCAACACCCGACCACCCACTGCAGCATCCAAGGCCACGCTGCTCAGCAAAGGCGTACGCACCAAATGCCCCTGAAGGCGACCAGCAGCAGCCTGAACACCCTGAGCAGAAATCGCGAAGGTCATCTGGAACACTTATAGCGGGTAAGCCGAGAGCATAGCGATACCGGACCAACAGAAGCTCCACGTAGGGGGTGCCACCCCGCTCAAAACCCGCTACATTGCTCCGGGAAGGACAAAATTGTGGATTGCGTGGAATAAGAATCAGATGAGGCGCGCATTAGTCAGTGCAGCGGAAGCGATCACGCTCAGCCGCTGATTGGAGGGGCTCTTGACCATGTATGAACGCCGAAGCGTCGCGATGCCAGGCAAAACGCTGGGTCTGCCCGCATTTAGGCGGACTGGCGGTGAGCGTTATACGGCCAGTGGCCACCTAGCACCGGTGGTGAAACCGCCTATGCACACTGAGCAAGTGACCACAACATACCGCACGGATAGACCCGACGGGATTAGGGGGTCAGCGCGTTGGCATTCAGACGGCCGGAGTCCGTCCAATTGTTGTCGTGCGCCCACAGAGCGCCTCCCATGAAGCACTTCAAAAACTGCCCCCTGTGGGTGATCGCGTTCTTCATGACTATCGCAGAGGCGGCAGCTGGGTACGCGGTCTCTCAGACTGCAGGGACTGCGCAGAGTCTGCTCTTGGGGTTCTTTATCATCTATCCGATCTTGGTCACGCTAGGGTTCTTCGTCGTGCTTTGGCGAAAGCCCGCGAATCTCTACGCACCGTCGGAGTTCGCAGGCCTGTCACCTGGCGAATATGCGAAGGCTCTGTCAGGACTGCCGAGTGACGCGGCGCTCGCAGTTGAGAATGCTCAGAGGAATCCTTTCGATGAAGATGCCGTCTTCAAGCTTCTGGATACGCTCTTGCCTGAGGAGATCAAACAGCACCTGATTCTGATGGCGAACAAGGGAAATGAGCTTGTCCTTCCGGAGCCGGACGAACTCGGGCACACACACCGGTATCAGATCATACTGAAGGGGCGCGGAATGGCCGGCGGCCTATTTTCCCCTTACAAGTTTATCTCGAAGTTGTCGGGCACCGATTTTGTTACGGTCTCAGACTCTGGACGTCGAGTGCTGCTTTCTGCTCGAGGTCAAAGGTTTGTCAGCTGGCTGCGAAACCACGAGCGCGAAGCAGAGACGTTTGAGTCAGACCTAGGCCGATGGGGTAAGGAGCAGACTTGGCGTGAAGTTCTTTCGGAGCGTATCGAAGCGCACAACAAGTCGATCAAGACGAGCGCCGAAGGCAGCGCCTGAGCTTGTGCGTTAGGCACCCAGTGAGCGCTGGTCGGTTAAACGGAAAGGTTATGGAGAGGAAAATCCGCAAGTGCAATGGTCGGAGAGCTGGTGAGCTAGTTGGAAGCTGGCAACTGGACTACCTGCTAGGACGTGGCGGTAATGGTGATGTTTGGAGAGCTAAAAAAGCCGGCGAGGCCGCCGCGAACTATGCTGTAAAGTTCTTGCACAAAACCGACTCTGAGTCTCGTGCACGATTCAGAGTGGAAATTGATACTCTCAAAAAAATTGGGCCAACGGCCGGCGTTGTCCCTATCGTCGATTGTAACAATCCGCCAAACGAAGCGGCTGAGGTGCCTTGGTTCGTTATGCCATTGGCTCAATCCTTCGAGGAGTACAAGCTGCATAAATCCAAGGTTGATCTCGCAAAAGATTTCGTAAGCTTGGCTCAGACTCTTCATGAACTTCACCAACAGGGGTATTCGCATCGAGATATCAAGCCCGCAAATATTCTCTTTTACGATAATCAGCTGTGCTTTTCAGACTTCGGCTTAGTCAAGTTTCCAGAGCGAGAAGACCTTACTCCCCAAAAGCGTGATGTAGGTGCTAAGTTTACGATGGCTCCAGAGATGCGGCGAAGGGCGGCTGATGCAGACGGCATACGTGCTGACGTCTATTCTTTTGCAAAAACGCTTTGGATCGCTATTACAGGCGAAGACCTTGGCTTTGATGGTCAATACAATCCTGACTCAGTTCTTGCATTAAGAAGTCACCTTGAAGGTTTGTACACCACTCCCCTCGACCGGCTATTAACCGAATGCACGGACACGGACCCGAACCGAAGGCCCAGCATGGCCAGCGTTCGGGATCGCATTAAGGAATGGGTAGCACTTACAGAAGATTTCTTTAAGAGGAATCAGCTCGAATGGGTAGAATTGACCAACAAGCTATTCCCCTTTGGCGCCCCGGCCCGTGCCTCTTGGTCGGGAATTGACGAGATTTGCACGGTTCTTTCCGCCATCGCTGACGCGCCGAGTTTGAATCACATGTTTTATCCTTCGAAGGGCGGAATGACCCTCCTAGGGGCTAACAGATCACATGAGCCAGGAAAAATAGAGCTTTTGGTGGGGGTGAAAAAAGTAGAAATCCTCGAACCTCGGAAGCTTTCCTACGAGTCATTTGGCGCAGACTTAAACTGGAGCTATTTCCGCCTGGAAGCTAAAGAGATCGATCCTTCTGGTGTTGAAGATGCTGTCTATGCAGATGGCATAAGCGAGGAACTCACGGAAATTTCTCCTGGGAAGTACGTTCCGTATCGGCATTGGGACTATGGAGAGCTAAATGGTCAGCCGCTGCCGGATAGTGCGAGGCCTGTCACAAGGTTTCTGGAGGGTAGCTTCGTGTTTTTCAGTACCTCATCGGCCTACAACCAAGCCCCTGAGACTTATGACGCGCGACACAACAATATGTCAGAAGATGTGTTTCGGGCTTATGTTGAGCGGAGTGCAAATGCTTCGCTAGCTGGGGAGGCTAGGTAAATAGGGACGCACCACCATTTCCCACGCGTCCGGTCTCTCGTTCCCTATTCGTCATAGAGGGAGAGCCTCTTCCTATTCTCCCCATGCCCCGACGTGCCAGACTCGTCCTCACCGGATACCCCCTCCACATCATTCAGCGCGGCAATAACCGCTCCGCCTGCTTCTTCGCCGACGAGGACTACACCCGCTACTTGGACGATTTGCGCGAGCTTGCCGAGTTTTTCGCAGTGCATATTCATGCCTACGTTCTCATGACCAACCACGTGCATTTGCTGGCGATTCCCCACACCGACCGGGGAGCCTCCAATATGATGCGCCGGCTAGGCCAGCGATACGTGCAATACATCAACCGCATCTATGGTCGCAGCGGCTCACTGTGGGAAGGACGGTTCCGCTCTGCCATCGTTGACTCTGAGGCCTATCTTCTTAGTTGCTATCGCTATATCGAACTCAATCCCGTTCGGGCGGGTATGGTTCCGCACCCAGGCGACTATCCTTGGTGGAGTAATCAAGCAAACGCCAACGGTGAACCAAATACGGCCCCAACACCTCACCACCTGTACTTGGACCTGGGCCCGTCTGCTGAAGCACAACGGGAACAATTAGGTGTGAACAGTCTAGGAAGATTGCGCGTAAATACGTTGTAGTTATACTTGGTGTATGAGCCACCTCGAGTTCGAATGGGACACCGCGAAAGCAGAGTCCAACCTCAGGAAACATGGCGTTTCATTTGAGGAAGCTCGTTCTGCATTCGCTGACGAGTGGGGTCGGTTGATCAACGATCCCGACCATTCTGACGTTGAGGACAGGTTCATCCTTCTCGGTCTTAGTGCCAAGTTTCGGGTTTTGGTGGTTGCCCACTGTTACCGGCACGGAGACACCATTCGCATCATTTCCGCCCGTAAAGCCGAAAAGCGAGAGTGGAAGCAGTACCAAAGGTTCCGGCATGCGTAAAAACTACGACTTTTCCGAATCGTCTAAAAACCCTTATGCCAAGCGCCTGAAGAAGCAGGTCACGATACGTATCGACGAAGAGACAATCGCCTACTTCAAGGACATGGCTGAAGAGAAAGGGCTGCCGTACCAAAGCCTCATCAATTTGTACCTGCGTGATTGTGCGTCAACGCATCGAGAGCTAAAGCTCGAATGGACGTGAAACCTGGGGACTTACCAGCGCTTTCCTCGAATAGCGCCTCTCGACTCCGCCCATACCCTGCAACGCAATGATCACAATCACCCAGGACAAGATCGAATCCGAGGAATCCCGCGAGTTGGTGGCTGAGCATCTGTCCGGCATGACGGCTAATTCGCCGCCGGGTCATGTGCATGCTTTGGCTTTGGATGCCCTACGGGCGCCGGGGGTTAGTTTCTGGACCGCCAGTATTGATGGCGTCCTGTGCGGCTGTGGCGCCCTCAAGGAGCTGCACCCTGCTGCCGGGGAAATCAAGTCTATGCGCACCCGCTCGGCCTTTCTTAAACGCGGTGTCGCACAGGCCTTGCTGGACACCATCATTCGAACGTCATTGGAGCGCGGCTACGAGGCGCTGTTCCTGGAAACCGGCAGCGGGGAGAACTTCGAGGCAGCGCATCGGCTGTACACCCGCAACGGGTTTCGCTTTTGCGGCCCCTTCGGCGACTACCGCTCCACCGACTTCAATGTGTTTATGACGAGGGCTTTGGTGTGAAGACGATCAGTAAATGTCGGGGCTATCTTTCCACCATTCTGGCGGTGTACGGACACCGTGCTGGCTGACGCTGCGAATTGGCTGCCCGCGATTGCTTGGGCATTGGCGATGCTGGCCATGTTTAACGTAGTTGGTGCATTCCTCGCTTTCGTGGTCGGCTGCATTCGCATACTGCTATTGCGCAAGCTCCCCGTGCATCTCAGTGAAAACCGCGGAGAGCAAGGCTGGCTGTTCATGGCCTTTATCGCTGCCGCTCTGGGCAGCGCTTCCCTCCTCGTCATACCGGCTTACCAGGGCTCGACTTGCAGCTTGTCGATCTCGGATGTTCAAGGCGCAGGTAGCGTTTCTTATGAACTCACACAAGGGCCGAATGGTGAGGCTGTAGTGAGACCACATTGGGAAGATGGCCAACCGGAGGGCCAGAGCTCGGCGGAGGTTAGTGCTCATTGCGAAAACACCAGCAGTGCGTACTACCAAACCAATGGAAGCGATGTGATAGCGCCTTTCACCGTTCCCATTGTCTTTACGCTGATTCCCTGGTTGTTTTTTAAGCTGCGGCCCCGCCCCCTGGTGGAATGCCTGATGGCGATGTTCTTGTCCGCACTGTTGTTCGCAAGCGTCTTTAGCCTGTGGGGCTTGGCGTTTAGCCCCAGCGCCTTATTCATGCTATGTGCGGCGTCTGTCGCGCTGCGGTCGGGGCCAGCCATCTCTTCGAAGAGCATTGTGGCGCCCCACCGCGATACGAAATGAGTGGCTCTTCGGAATCTTGCCAGCCTCGATCAAGCTCCGCGACGCAAGCTTGAATGCCGGCGCAGACTAGAATAAGACACTGACCAGCCAGCGCACGACATCCGAGACATTGTCTGCATCCAGCCCACCCACGATTCTGCTTGGACCGCGCAGCCTCATCTATGTGGGGCCGCTGGGGCGTGGCCTGCCCCACACTCATGCGGCCAATGTGGCGCTGGTGGCCCTGGACCGGCCGATGCTCATCCGCGAACCCGAGGGCGATTGGGTGGAGCATTTTAGCGCCCTGATTCCCGCTGGCACCCGCCATGAACTGGATCCACAGCAGGGCCGCTGCGCCGTGATCTATTCCGATGTCCATTCGCCTTGCTGGCAGGCTATGCAGCCCCTGCAGTCGGCGCAGGCCTCACTCCCTCACATCGATGCCCTCAAAGGTGCATTGACGGCGGTGGCGGAATCACAGGCCTGGACATCCGCCTTGGAACAGGGTTTGGATAGGACCCTGCGGAACACTCTGGGCCCGACGCCCGACACGCAAAGCCGCTTACAAGCCGCTCTGAGCGAACACCTGCAGCACTGCCAGGACCTGCGGCTGGAAGACTTGGCTGCGCGCATGAATCTTTCCACCAGCCGGGTGCAGCATCTGTTTTTGCGCGAACTAGGTGTGGGCTTTAAGCGCGTGCAGCACTGGGCCCGCTTTCGCATCGCCGTCCAGGCGGTAGGCCAATTGGGCACGCTCACCGATGCTGCGCTGGAGGGCGGCTTTAGCGATTCTTCGCATTTCAGCACGGCCTTTCGCAGCATGTTTGGCATCAGCGCCCGGGATGCCGGAATCATTCAGGGTGGCTTCAGGCTCTGGACCACCCCCTGGTAGACCGCAACAGATTTCTACAAGTCGGCCCTGAACCGCTGCGGCAGTCTTATTCCCATCAAACACTTGTGGAGACACATCCATGTTGACCCAACCGGTTTTGTTGATCTTGAGCCTGTATGCCCTGCTCACCCTGGCCCTGGTGGCTGTGGTGTTCGGTTTTCGCAGCCTGCAGGTGATTCTGGGACGCTCGGCGGCCAATGTCTGGGCCCGCAGCGGGCCGGCGCCTGAGCCTGCCTTTGTGCAACGCGCCCATGACGCCCACAAGAATTGTGTGGAAAGCTTTGTATTGTGGCTAGTCGCCCTCCTGCTGATCAGCCAAAACCCAGCCAGCTTGGAGAACTGGGCCTGGTTGCTGCCCTACCTGTTTGGTTTGCGGCTGGCCCAGTCCTTCACCCACCTATTGGGAACCACGTCCCTACTGGTCTTCGTACGCGGACTCTTCTTCGCCGGGCAATTGATCGGCTTGGGGCTTATTCTGCTTCTAGGGCTGCTGGCATGAGCATTAAAGCCGCTGCCATCGCCCTGCAGACCCGCGTGGGCGATGTCCCCCACAATCTGGCGCTGGTAGAAAAAATGGTGCAGGAGGCCGCCGCCAAGGGCGCCCGCATCGTGGCCCTGCCCGAGTTCTTCACCAGTGCCATCACCCCGGATGATCGCCCCTATGCGGCGGTGTTGGGGGAGCAGAACGCCGCCGTTGATCTGCTGCGAGCACTGGCCCAGCGTCATCAGATCTGGATTGGCGGCTCCCTGCTGCAACAGGCCGGCGACGAGATCATGAATCGCTATGTGCTGGTCGAGCCGAAGCAGCAGGTCCATACCCACGACAAGGATCTGCCCACCATGTGGGAGAACGCCTTTTACCGGGGCGGCCAAGATGCCGGTGTCTGGGATACCGAGTTGGGAACGGCCGGTGCGGCTATGTGCTGGGAGCTGATTCGTCAGCAAACCCTGCGCCGCATGGTCGGTCGCGTGCAATGGGTGATTACCGGAACTCACTGGTGGACCCTGCCCCTCAACTGGCCGGGCCTGGGGCCCAACAGTCTGCTGCTGCGCGGCCTGGCGCGGCGCAATGCCAAGCTCAGTGAAACGGCTCCATCCGTCTTTGCCCGCCATTTGCAGGTGCCGGTGATCCAGGCCAGCCATTGCGGCCACTTTGAAGGGCGTTTTCGACTGCTGGCCGGCACTAAGCTCTCACTGCCCTATCGCACGCATTTTGTGGGCGCTACGCAAATCGTGAATGCCCAGGGCGAGGTCTTGGCCATGCGCCGCACCCAGGAAGGACCGGGCATTGTCTATGCCGATATCAACATCCCCACTGCCGCGCCGACCACAGCCAAAGCCGGGTCCGGGTTCTGGATACCGCGCCTGCCCTGGATCATGCAGCAATACTGGGATCAACAAAACTGGGCCAACCGGCCGGTTTATGATCGTCGCGGCCGAGACTTGGGCCTCGCTGCCGCCAAAAACAATGCTGCGCTAAATGCGTCTTCGTCTTCACCATCGTCAACGAGAAAATCCGCATGAATCATCTTCCCAGCGCTGATCACTTTGCCCTGGTCTCCGCCGGTGTGTTTTTGCTGGTCGGCATGCTCACCGGCATCTGGAAGTATTGGCACATGATGCGCAGCGAGAATGCACAGGCCCCCACCTATGTGGATATTTGCCATCGCACCGCGTTGATGTATGCCTTTGCCTGCCTGGTTCTACAGCAGCTTGCCCTGCACAGCCGCTGGTCCGCCGGGGTGAATCTGGCTGCCGTCGCCATCCCTATTCTGTGGTTTGCCAGCGCCGTCTTTGCCTACGCAGTGCATGGCTGGCTGCAGGACACCGACAACCAGCTCGAACGCCCGCACCGCTTAGGCTCCATGACCATCCCTGGCAAAATCATCAGCGTTTACATGATGCTGCTGATCGTGGGCGAAATTGGTGGCACCTTGGTACTGTTGGCTGGTGTTCTCTAAGGCCCTGAATTAGGTCCAGACAGCCTATAGTCGCGGGCTCGGCAGTTAAGAAACCGGCCCGCGCTGGCATTCCCCAATGAGCACGGCCCGCCCCTACTCGTGGGTGCTGTTTTCGCGCCTATACGGCCGGCTGGATCAGATCGGCACCGCGCTTTGCTGTGTGCGAGCTGTTTTGAGGTTTCCACGCAGGAACTGCCAACAAGATGAGCCGCAGCTGTTTCTCCGCTAACTGCACCAATTCCTTTTCACCCGCCTTATCGCTGGGCTTACGCTCCAGAATTTCTTCCGCCACAGCCACCATGCTGTTGATCATGAGGCTGGAGATCATGTGCAGGTCTTCTACCGGCCACTCGCGTAGGTAAGGGAACCTGGCCAGCTCAATGGCCAGCTCCGCGTGCACCAAGCGAATCTCCCGCCGAATGGCATCGCGCACCACCCCTCCCCCAGCGAAGCGCTCGGCGGCAATAAAGCGAAAGCGCGCGCGGTGAGCGCGAACATGCTTGATTAAAGACTTCATCACCGTGCCTACGGGGTGATCGGCCGTGCTCAGATCATTACGCACATCGGCGAGTATCTGACGCAAGCCGCGAAAAGCTTCCTCTACCAGCGCTTCGCCCAAGGCATCCATGGATTCGAAATGCCGGTAAAACGCGGTGGGGACGATACCCACGGCGCGCGTCAGTTCACGCTGTGACAAGCCGGCGAAGCTTTTTTGCCCATCCAGAAGTTTAAAGGCGCCATCAATGAGTGCGCGACGGGTGTCACCGCGGGGCCGGCGCTTGGGCTTTACAGGGTTCTCGCTCATGGCCGAAGTGTAGACAAAGCCCGCCACAAGAGCCAGCAACGTTCACAGTCCATTTAGGGCCTAGGCCCCACTCCCCCTACGCTTGAAACTATTTTGTGTACACTTGTTGACATTGGAATCAAGAGCCCTCAGGATTGTGCACAGTTGTTCACTTCCTGAAGGCATCCATGACTTCATCATCTTTGACATCGAAGCTTCTCAGCGCCATCACCACGCCGCATGGCCCTATTCGGCTGCAAGCTCTGATGCAACGCGGGCCACTTCCAGGCATGGGCCAGGTGACACGCATTCAACAAAGATCAGCCAATGTGGTGGAGCTCAGTCTTAGTGTCGGCTCCGACTTCCAAGGCTTCCAGGCCGGGCAATACCTACAGCTGGGCCAGCAAATTGATGGTCGCTGGGTGAAACGACCCTTTTCGCCTGCTTGCACGCCCTTCGCGGGAGCCGGTGAGTTGCACTTTGCCATTCGCATTCAAGACCAAGGTCTGTGGACGGGCCAGTTGCAACAGGGCCTCGACATCGGTCAACCCATCATGGTGGGGCAAGCCGCCGGTGATTATGTGTTGCCAGAGATTGCTGGCGAAATTGATCACTTGGTCCTGGTCAGCGGCGGAACGGGCTTAGCCCCCAACCTGAGCCTGGCGGCTTTTGCTGCGGCTCAGGGCATCGCAAGAGTTAGCTTGCTGCACTACAACCGTAACGAGCAGGACATTCCTGGGGAGCCCTTGCTGAAACAGCTGCAAGAGAACCCCGCTGTGCGCTGGCAACCCATCAATACGGCGCTGAAGCCGAGCACATCGAAGCCCTGGGCCGGGCATTTTCATCGCCGCCATATTCAAGCACTGAGCGTTGCCAAGGAGCGGCAGCACATTATGGTTTGTGGCCCGGAGTCCTTGCGCACGGCTGTTCACAAACTAGGGGCACACAAAACCAACCCGCGCAGCGTACAAAGCGAAAGCTTCGGCCTTGCCCTTCGCTCCACCGGCACCTCTAGCAAAACATCTGCGGTGGAGTTTTCCCGCAGCCAAGTCAAGGCCACCGCCCGCGGGCAAAGCTTGCTGGAAATCGCAGAAGCCAACGGCCTCAACCCCGAGTTCGGGTGCCGGATGGGTATATGCGCCAGCTGTACCTGTCGCAAAACTCAAGGCCAAGTCCGCGACCTGCGCGACGGCAGCCTTTCCGCCCATGGTGAGGAAGAGATCCGCCTTTGCGTATCCGCTCCCGTCGGCGACGTTCAAATCAACCTATAAATCAAGGAGAGACGCATGACTCAGCACACAACAGCCCTCCAAACGCCTCTCAGCCCAGCCCAGCTCGACGCCTTCGGCAAAGAACTCGATGCCCTGCGCGAGCGGGTGCAAGCCGACTTGGGCGAACGCGACGTCGCTCACATTAAAAAGATTATTCGCCTGCATACCCGGCTGGAATATGGCGGCCGAGCCTTATTGATGTTCAGTGTATTCCCGCCGGCCTGGGTGGCCGGAACGCTGAGCCTGGGCATTGCCAAGATATTGGACAACATGGAAATTGGCCACAACATCATGCACGGCCAATACGACTGGACCGGCGACCCTGAACTGAAGGGCCAGAGCTTTGAGTGGGATACCGCCTGCCCGGCCGACCAATGGCGACATTCGCATAACTACATGCACCACACCTTCACCAACGTGCGCGAGGTGGACCGCGACATTGGCTACGGCGTGCTGCGTATGAGTGAAGCCCAGCCTTGGCATCCGGGTTACATCCTCAACCCGCTGTACGCCACATTACTGGCCCTGTTCTTCGAGTACGGCGTAGCCCTGCACGACTTGGAAACCGAGAAGCTGCGTCATGGGCAATGGAACTGGAAAGAAAAGCGCCCCATGCTCAAAGCCATTCGCAAGAAAATCGGCCGCCAGGCACTCAAAGACTACGGCTTGTTTCCACTTCTCGCCGGCCCCTTCTTTTTGCCCGTCCTCGCAGGCAACGCGGTGGCCAACCTCATTCGCAATCTGTGGACTTTTAGCATCATCTTCTGTGGGCACTTTCCCGAGGGCACGCACGAATTTGAAAAAGCGGAATTGGAAGGCGAAAGCCGCGGACATTGGTACTACCGGCAGCTGTTGGGGTCGGCCAACATCAGCGGAGGCCGCTGGTTTCATATTCTCAGTGGCCACCTCAGCCACCAGATCGAGCACCACCTCTTCCCCACGATTCCTGGCAGCCGTTACGCGGAGATGAGTACGGAGGTTAAAGAGATTTGCGAGCGTTACGGCCTGCCCTATAACGAAGGCCCCTTCCGCAAGCAGTTCACAAGCGTGGTGCGCAAGATCTTCCGCTTGTCGCTTCCGAATAAAGCTCCGAAGAGCGCTGAGCTTGCTCCGGCCTAGGGCTACACCCCCTTGGCAGATATCGCACGGAGACATCTGCGCCTAGCCTCAGCCATCGGCTAATGGGCGGGCGCCGGGTACCCATTAACCGCTTTCTGCCTGCGGGGACATAAAGTGGGCGGCGCGATAGGTTTTGCTCCCGGTGTCAATGCCCGCTGAATCAGGATTTTCTTGCACAGGGTCTGAGGGCGGCTTCGTCCTCAGACCCTGTTAAGCCGCTGTCAGTGCTACGCTGCGGCGCAGATTGAAATCGTTGGGGACACACTGTCATGGATGCTGCTCAAATCTTGCTCGATGCCCACGTAAATTGGGTACTGAGCCAACTCGAGGGTAAGGCACTCGAGGCCCAAATCGATATGCAGATTGACCGCTTCATGGGTTTGGCACCACGACTGCGCCTCAAAGACGTGGTCAAGACCAAAGACGTGCAAATTGCGGCCAAGCAATACGCCATTGATCTGGAGCTAGGCGCAGTCATCCCAGAATTGGTGGGTGACGTGGCCCGACTGGTTTACCGGCATAAGGTGCACAACGACACCAAACTGGAAGAGTTGATTCCGGATGACCAGTTCGAGGAAATCCTCGACAAGGTGCTGGAGCTGGAAGCGCTGCATGAGGCCTTGGCCAAGCACTTGGTGGCCAACCCAGTGTTCGCGTCCATGATCTCTGAACTGCTGCAGCATGCGCTTCGGGATTACGCCAAACGGGGCAGCGAAATGTCACGCAAGCTCCCTGGTGCAGACTCTGCTTTCAAGATTGGCAAAAAGATGATGGACCGGGCCCGTCCGGAGCTGGGCCAAATGCTGGAAGAAAACCTGCGCGGCTTTATTCAAAAACAAACCGAAGCCAGTTTGCGCATGAGTGAGAGCTTTTTGCTCAACGCATTGGAGAGTGACCAAATTCGCGAGGCCATCCTCGATATTTGGCACGAGAATAAGAAGCGCTCGGTGGCGTCCATACGCGGCTTTGCCAACAGCTTGGATATCGAAGAGATGTTCGTTGTGGGCTATGAATACTGGCGGGAGTTTCGCCAAACCCGCTATTTCGCCACCTTGCTCGATGCCGGGGTCCAAGCCGTGATGGATGAGCTTGGCGCACTCACCTTAGCGGAGTTGCTCGATGAAATCGGTATTGACGACGGCATGCTGCGCCGCGACGCCAAGCGCTTTGTACCGGTGGTGGTGAAGGCCCTGAAGCGCAAGAAGCTGTTGGAGCCCGTTGTGCGCGAGAACTTGGAAGGCTTTTACGCCTCGGCAGACTTTACCCAGGCCATAGAGCAGTTGAGCAAGGACGACTAACCCCGCCCAGAGCGGCCATCAAGCCGCCTGTGCCGCAAAGGCTTCAAATTTGGGGAGCAATGCTTGGCGGACTCTCAGGCCGCGTAGCAACCAGTAATTACCGCTCAGGGCACGGGCCACAAATGCCAATTCCACCTGCGGCGAGAACTTCGCCATCTGCCGAACTTCTCGGCGTGCCACGGCGCGCAAGTCGGTGATGATCTGCCCATCGGCATAGTCGTAGCAAGGGTCTTCCAACACAGATAGAACTGGCTCTGTGCAGTCGCGATACAAGCGTTGCAGTTCCGGAGTGAGGCCTTGATCTTTCTCAGCCAGGCTGCCAATCCTTGCCAACTCGGCGTGCATAGCCTCCCAGTCTCGTTGCAGGCTAATGCGCGTCATCCGCTGGAAGTGGTCTACATAACGCGCATCAATGGGCCGGGTGCAGCCGAAGTCGTACAGCACCACGCTGCCATCCTCGCGGAAGGCGTAATTCCCTGGATGTGGGTCTGCATGAACTTCTTGCAGTACTCCAATTTGGTGAAACATCCAGTCAATCAGACGACCGCCAATATCGTCACGCAATTCCTGCGACCATTGCGCGGCCTCTTGCAAAGTCGCCCCGGTCTCAAAGCTGCTAACCAGCACGCCCTCGGCCTGCAACTCATCAATGCCCGCAGGCACGCAAATTCCGAATTGCTCCGCTGGCTGGCGGAACCGCGCTAGGCGCTGCGCCTCGCCGGCATAGTCCACTTCATCCGCCAAGCGGTCACGAACCTCGACCAGAAGCTGATCCAATAGCTGCGGCGCTAGCGGCAACATGCCACCAAGCTTGAGCAAGCGGCGTAGGTTGTCCACATCTTTGTCAATGGCATTGGCCACGCCCGGATACTGAATCTTGACCGCCACCTGACGACCATCTTTGAGCACAGCCCGGTGAACTTGCCCAATGGAGGCAACCCCAATGGGCTGCGAATCAATGGTGGCCACCAGTCCAGCCTGCGTTTGAGTCCAACGCGCCAGCAAAACCGGCTCTAGCTCGCTCCAAGACACGGGCTGCGCCTGGGCCTGTAACCGACTGAGCTGCTCGGCCAGAGCGGGTGGCAGCACGTCTGCATATTGCGACGCCAGTTGGCCCAACTTCATGGCGGCGCCGCGAAGCTCGGATAGCGTTTGGAACCAGTCTTCTCCGATCTTTAGCCAGGTCTGCGTTCCATCTGCGCCAATCAGTCGACCCATTCTCCGCCCCACGGTGCGCATGCCCGCGCCCAGCAATTTGCGCCCCCGTCCTTGGGCCCGTGGTTGGGCAGTACTAAAATCAGAGTCGCTCATGGCAAGCAAGAAATCGTGTTTGGGTGACTGGGCAATGCAATATGCACTGCGAAGAAGACGCAGCGCCACAACCTTAGATACCGGAGGGGCGAAGACTTAGACGCACTCCAAGCACGTCACCACTGCCAGCCACTCCCACGTCGGCGACTGTCGCCCTTCAGGCAAGATGCTCAGCCCTGCAATTAATGCAGGCCTCCACGCTTGCAATGCACCCATCTACTCAGCCAGTTCAAAACGATGGGCATCACGATTCTTCCGCGCCTTGTGTGGGTCAAAAATGCGGCCATTCATGGCGATGTAAACCCCCTCGGAGAGGGTTTGCAGAGCCGCCCAGGCAAAACCAATGTTGAACTCGGCATCGGTCACACGCAGCCCTGCCGGCTGCATGGCTCCCACCAGAACAATGGTTTTGCCGGCAATCCCGCTGAGTGCAAGACCGGTCTCCACCATGGTGTCGGTGCCGTGTGTGATGAGCACTTTGCTAGCCGCGCAGGCATGCACAGCATCGCGGAGCTGCGCCCGGTCATTGTCGCTGAGTTCTAAAGAGTCTTTACGGAGCAAAGACTGCACCGCGTAGTCATCTGCCACACCAGCATCGGCCAAAACGCGTCCGACTTGAGGGTTGCCAATTTGAAATTCTGACAAGGCATCAAAATAAACCTTGTCGATGGTGCCGCCGGTGGTAAAGATTTGAATCATGCCGTTGCGAGTTGGCTGTTTGAAGAGGAGGACTGACCATCGAGGCGTTGCTGACAGTCTCGAATGGTTCGGCTAATGATCGTTTGATCATGCACCATGCGCAGGCGCGGCCACGTCGCACGCTCGCCTTGGCGAATCATTCTCAGCACATCGGCGTCGCTAGGGTTGCGCACCACCCGCGCATAATTACGCAGATCCAGCTGCGGCAAGATGGTGATATTGCCTCGATAGTCTTGGGCCAAAATCCCATGCAAGTCGTCTATGCCCTGACGCAGGCGCTGCGCCCCAGCCGGTACTGCAGCCCGCCCCAAGTGCAACAAGTTCCGCGCGCCCATCTGAACAGTGTCGTAGAGCGCATGGCGCACGGCGTTGGTTAACCCCTTGGCCTGCGGGTCCGAGCTGTGCATGAATGGCAGTACATGAGGGTTGGTTTGGCTGACGATAAAGTGGTTCACATTGAACAGCCGACGCAGGCGCATTCGCGGCAGATCCGACTTCAGCGAACCATCCGCCCAGCGCAAACTGGGCATGTAGGCCTCGCGCTGTCCTTGCATATTCCGTGTAGCCATCTGTACCGGCGGGAACAAGAAGGGCACAGCACAGGACGCCAGCACGGCCTCACGCACGAAGAGGTAGGGGAAGGTCAAGTGGTTGAGCAACCGCGGCGGCTGATTCTCGGCCACCGGACTCACCGTAATGTTCATGGCATAGCCAGACGCAGCGTAGGCCTCCTCGAAGGTGACGTCCGGAATGTTTTCGGCAATACCGCGTCTGAGCTTGTTTTGATCCATCAGCGCCCCACGGCGCCAGGCCTCAAACAAGGGCAACAGCCCCCAGTTGTCCACGTAAATATTGTGGGGGTCCAACAACGCTTCTGCCGAAGCCTTGTCTTGGGCCGATACCGCCATACCGACCACAGCGCCCGCACTGGACCCGGACAAAATCTCGGGTAATAGGTCATGCAAATATAAAGTCCGAACTACTCCCACGTGGAAGAGCCCTAGGGTCGCACCCCCTGACAACATCAGCGCACTGCGGCCATAAGCTTGGCCCAGGGCCTGGAATAGCTCACGTTTAACGCTCTTGCGTACGCCAGGGAAGCTCCCCTCGGTGAGCCAGCGCATCGCTGAGGTCACTTCATCCAAGTAGGTTTCGATCAGGTGTTTGGTACCGAGCAAGCTGGGGCCGTACAGGGCTGCATTCCCCATATTGCCCAGGTTCCAATGCAGACCCTGACGTAGCTCATGGACCATGCCGCGGGCGTCATTACGCTGGCGCAGGCGGCGCAGCGACTCTACGCGGGAACGTACCAACCGGTAGTCGTAATCCGGTGAGGCATCGTCTCGACGCCAGGCAGCAGCGCCACTGGCTTCATCCCAGGCTTCAGCCACCGGCCGCCATTCTTCAAAACTTTGGGCATGACGCAAAGCTTGGTGAAGTTCTAAGCGCTTGCGAGTATTCATGAACTGGATTTCCTATCTTCTTGCACGACTCCACATGCAAGAAGCGGTGCGGAATATTTCATGCAGGAAATTGTGACATGGACAGTTCTCCGACGCGCACCCACAATGAGCGAATGAAAACCTCTTTACAGACGCGCGTGCAGGAGGCATTGCGTGCAACTCAACACATCATTCTCGGTAAACCAGAGCAACTGAAGCTGGCCTTTACCTGCTTGCTCGCCAAGGGCCATCTACTGATTGAGGATGTGCCTGGCGTCGGCAAAACCACCTTGGCCCAAACACTTGCGCGGGTCTGCGGCCTGGACTACAGCCGGGTGCAATTCACCAGCGACTTGCTTCCGGCTGACATCCTGGGTGTGTCCATTTTTGATCGTGAAGCATCCGCCTTCCGCTGGCAAAACGGCCCTATATTCAGTCAGGTATTGCTCGCCGACGAGCTCAACCGAGCCAGTCCCAAAACCCAAAGCGCACTGCTAGAAGCGATGGAAGAGCAAGCAGTCACAGGTGATGGAGTGACTCGCGCTCTACCCCACCCCTTTTTTGTCATTGCCACACAGAACCCTTTGGATCAAATCGGCACCTTTGCGCTCCCAGAATCTCAACTCGACAGATTTTTGCTGCGACTCTCTCTGGGATACCCCAGTGCCGAGGACGAACGCGCCCTACTCGAAGGCCGCAGCCGCCGAGGGATGCTCGAAGAACTCCAGCCCTTATTGGATGCCCAGAGCCTTGCTGAAGCGCAAACGGCGGTCGCTAAGGTTGCGCTACGCCCAGCTTTGGCGGCCTATGTGCACGCGCTGTTAGATGCATCGCGCAACCACAGCGACATCCGCCTTGGATTATCGCCGCGGGCTGGGATTGCGATGTGCCGAGCGGCACAAAGCTGGGCCTGGCTGAACAACCGTGACATGGTGTTGCCAGAGGATGTACAAGCCGTGTTTGTGCCTTGTGCAACCCATCGCCTCCAGTCCAGTCAAAGTCAGGGAGACCATCACGGCGGTGCCGCACTGGCAACCCACCTCATCAACGATGTTGCGGTTCCTTAGGGCTTGCGCACACTGGGCATGAGCAGCATGCTTTGTCGCCTTTTTCGGCAAAGCGTCTCCAGACTCGATAGCCGAGGCGGTCGGACCGAGTCACGACGCCCTGTGCCACCACAAAGTCCGTACCGTAAAAGCTGCCGTTGATGTTGAAATTCCTCCGCCGCAGTGTGCAAGCCGCTTGGCAACGCCGGGCCGACCAATGGATGGAGCGGCATCATCCCCGTAAAGCCGGCCCAGTGCAGCTCAACCGCCGCCGTATTTACATACTGCCGACGCCCGCCGGCTGGATCTTCGCAAGCATGACATTGGTCATCCTGCTGGCAGCCATGAACTACTCCAACGCCTTGGGCTTCGCCCTAGCATTCTGGCTTGCAGCCATTGGCTTTGTGGTGATGCATGAAACCCACGCCAATCTCCTTTCGTTGCAGGTGCAGCTGCGCCCGGCCAACCCGGTGTTTGCCGGCGAAAATGCAGAGCAACCTGTGGCGCTGACCAATCTCAGTCGCAAAACGCGCATGGCCATCACCCTCTCCCAGGACCGCCAAGCCAAGGTTGAGGCCTGTACCGTCGATTGTGCGCAGGCCGCCCACGCTACTTTGTATTGGCGCCCTCAACAGCGTGGGCGCATGCAGCCACCACGCTTTGCACTCAGCACCGATTGGCCACTGGGTTTATTTCGGGCCTGGAGCTGGATTCACTTAGATGCCGAGCAATGGGTATTCCCAACCCCTGCGCCGCTAGCCCCTCCCATGCCACCCGCACAACATCATGCAAGTCATGGCCAGCGCAGCACTCCGGGTGAAGAAGACTTGGCCGGCGTTCGCCAATATGCGCGCGGGGATTCGCCCAGACATATTTATTGGCGCAGCTTGGCCAACTTCGACCAGCTCAACAGCAAATTGTTTGAAGAGCCCATACAAGACACGGTGTGGGTCGAATGGGACATGACACGTGGCTATGGCGATATCGAAGAGCGGCTCCAAATTATGTGCCGCTGGATGCTCGACCTTGGGGCTCAGAACCAGCCTTATGGCCTAGCCCTCCCAGGCAGCGAGCTCAGTCCTGACATGGGTCCTGCCCACCAAATTGCAGGCCTTAAGCGCTTGGCCGAGTTTGACCATGTCGGCTGAAACTCAGGACTGGCTCAGCGCCCCCCGGGTGACCCGCATTGTGCTCCTGCTGGGCTTACTCTCTTTGCCCCATCTTTTCGATATGCCCTTGTGGTGCATTCCAGTGGTTGTGGCCGCCGCTGCCTGGCGAATCATCATCGCTAGACGCGCTCTACGGCTGCCATCGATAGGGCTACGCCTGCCCCTGGCTGGAGCCGTTGTTGTTGGCTTGGTTTTGGACTATGGCACCGTCAATGGCCTAGAGCCTGGCTCATCCCTACTGGTTGCCATGGCAGCTATGAAGCTGCTGGAGACACGGACACGACGCGATTGTCGCTTGTTGGTCTACCTCGGTTATCTGCTTTTGCTCAGTCAGCTGCTCGCCCATCAAGATCTGGTCTGGCTGATGTGGCTCATCGCTGGCGTCGTTCTCACGACTGCTGCGCTGCTAGACCTGCAGCACCCTCAAGCCCTGCTACCGCTTCGGTCAAACCTGAAAGTCGGCGGCACGCTGGCTTTGAAAGCGCTCCCCCTGATGCTGCTACTGTTTGTCCTGTTTCCACGCATACCCGGGCCGCTATGGGGTCTACCTCAGGACTCTCACGCACGCTCCGGACTGTCCGACACCCTGCAATTCGGCAGCATCTCCAAACTCAGCCAGTCCGATGCGGTGGCCTTCCGGGTGCGTTTCGATAATCCGGAGCAACTACCAGCCCGTCGCGACCGCTACTGGCGAGGCCCCGTTCTTGACGAGTTTGATGGCTATCGCTGGACCAGCCGGCCGGAGAACCACAGCCTGCCCCGCCCAGAAATAGTCGCACGCGGCCCCAGTGTGAATTATGAAATTCAGCTGGAAGCGCATGGACGAAGCTTTGTGCCTGCCCTGGAGACACCGCTGGCTCCCTATCCTCGGGATTTGAGTTTAGCCAGTGATTATGTGCTGCAGAGCCGCAACGCCATCATGGATGCGCGATTGGTCCGCCTGCGCTCCGCCACTCAAAGTATTCGTCAAGCGGACTTGGTGAGTTGGCGACAACGCCTGATGACCCGTTTGGATGCGGAGCAAAACCCCCGCACACAAGCCTTAGTGGCATCCTGGAAGCAGCAAAACCGCCAACCCGAGGGAGTGATAGAGGCCGCGCTGCAATACTTCTCTCAAGCGCCATTTCGCTACACCCTGGAGCCGCCGTTGTTAAGAGGCGGGGATCGGGTTGATGCCTTTGTCTTTGAGACACAAGCCGGGTTTTGTGAACATTACGCGGCCAGCTTCGTGGTCATGATGCGTATGGCTGGCATACCCGCGCGCATCGTCACCGGCTACCAGGGCGGGGAAATCAATGGCGACTACCTGATTGTGCGCCAATCCGATGCGCATGCCTGGGCCGAGGTTTGGCAACCGCAACGGGGCTGGATCCGCATAGACCCCACCGCTGCCATTGCTCCGGAGCGCATCGAATATGGTTTGGGCGCCGCCCTGGGTGACAGCGATTTATTACCGCGTTTAGCCCGAAGCCAAGTGGGCGATCGGGACTGGGTGGCACGCTGGCAGCTCGCCTGGGACCGTGTTGAAGCCGGTTGGAATCGCAGTATTCTGGCTTACGGCCCTGAACTGCAACGCCAGTTCCTGCGTCGCTTTGGCATGGATGACCTACAAACCATGCTCTACGCCCTCATTGCCTGCGTCGCCCTGTTTACCGCGATGTTGCTCGCCCAAATGACCCGGGCCCATCGTCGACGCCCGCCGGCGGACCCCTTAGTGCAGGTTCGCACCGCCCTCTTCTCTCGCGCTGGCCTGGATTACAACCCGCAGCGAGGCGGCCCCCTACAAATGGAAGCGGACTTGAAGCAGGCCGGCGTCTGGGATGCGGAAGCCCAGCGCATCATGCAGCACTACACACGAGCGAGATACGCCGGTGGTGGTAGCTTATTGCCCGAACACACTCGCGCACTGCTAAAAGCGGCCAAGCAGTGGAGCCCCAAACGCGATTCCACGCAATAACACCGGACGCTGACGACAAGTCTGTAGCCGCCATGGTCGCCTGCGCTCCATTACACTGGTGTCTTTCTTAGGCATGCACGCGTAATAGTCTGGTGCGACTGGCAGAGGCCTTCGGCCGCCGGCAGTCGGATCATTGCTGCGATGCTGCTGAGCAACAGGGGACACATCATGACTCAAGGGGCCATCGTGCTCATCACAGGGGCGGCTAGTGGCATGGGCCATCTCGCTCTACAGCGGGCACTCGGGCGCGGACAAAGGGTCGCAGCCTGGGATCTCAATATTGAGCCTTTATCCAGCTATGCCAAGGACGATCGAGTGCGGGTGACTCAGGTCGACGTGAGTGATGCAGATGCGGTGAGCCAAGCCGTGGATGCCTTGGAAGAGGAATGGGGGCCGGTCGATCAGGTTTGGTCGGCTGCCGCCATCATGCCTTTGGGCGAAGCGCTGGAACAGCCCCTCGCTTTGCAAAAGAAGATCATGGACATCAACTACGGCGGCCTCATCAACCTGGCACAGGCCACCTTACCCAAGATGTTAGCGAGAGGGCGCGGCAGCTTTGTGTCCTTCGCCTCCCTCGCCGGCTGGATACCCGCGATCTATATCGGGGCCTATAACGCGTCTAAGTTCGCCACGGTGGCTTACACCGAAGTGCTTCATCATGAAACTCGAGGACGCGGGGTGCAGATGGTCTGCGTGTGCCCGCCTGCGGTGAACACCCCGCTTCTAGATCAAGCGCGGGACACGGTATGGCCCAAGCTCTTTAACTTGGTGCCGCCAATTCCTCCCGAGAAGGTCTTAGACGCTATCGATAAAGCCCTCGCCAATGGACGTTTTTGGGTCTTTCCCTCCCTCATGACCCGCATCGCCTTGGCGCTACGCCGATGGTTTCCAAACTTCAGCTGGTGGATCGCGCATCAGGTCGAACAGCGTTAGGCATTATCCAGACCTAGACCGCAGCCGCTGCATCAACAGGGCATCCTCGCGGCTACTGGGCCCTAAGCGGTAGTAGTCTTTGCGCAAACCGCACTGCACAAAGCCACTACTTCGGTACAAGGCCTGCGCAGCCCGGTTGCTGTGGCGTACCTCTAAAAAGACTCGCTCCACCCCTGAATCATCGGCCTGGGCGAGCAAGGTGTGCAGCAATTGACGTCCTAGGCCCTGCTGCCGCCGACTGGGCAAGACCGCCATGTTCAGGATTTCGGCCTCATCGGCAATGATTCTGGCCGCCAACCAGGCAACAAGCTGCTGCTGGCTCTCAATCACCCAGCCCACATCGATGTTGGAAGGGATCGCTGCGATATGCTCCAGTGTCCAGGGGAAAACCTGCGCTGCCTGCTCTAAAGCGGCAATAGACTGCCGGTCTGTGGCCTGCAGAGGCCTGAGCATCATGAGCGATCGCGCAGATGATCTCGAACAATCTTGAGGTCGTCCCACGCCTTTGCCTTTTGCAAGGGACTCCGTAACAAATACGCAGGATGGTAGGTAACGACCAAAGGCTTGGTGCTCGCCGCATGCTGGTGGACTTTGCCACGCAGCTTGCCGATGGGCGCAGTGGACTCCAACAAAGTTTGCGCGGCAATGCGCCCGACGGCCAGAAGCAATTTAGGCTGCACCAGTTCAATCTGCCGCAGCAAGATAGGAATATCCTCGCTGATCTCTTCCGGGCGAGGGTCACGGTTATTAGGCGGGCGAAATTTGCAGATATTTGCGATATATACGTTACGTGCGCGATCGTGCTGTATGGCCCCCAGCATCGCATCCAAAAGCTTGCCTGCCCGGCCTACAAAAGGCTCCCCCAACCGATCCTCATCGGCACCAGGGGCCTCTCCGATGACGAATAAATCCGCAGATTCTTCGCCGACGCCAAACACCCCCTGGGTTGCGGGTGGGCGACTACGCCGCTTGAGCTCAGCACGCAGCGTGGACCAGTCCATCTGAGCGATGCGGGCATTTAAGTCGGGGTCAGCGGCCATGACAGTCTGTGTGCTTTGAGTTGGCGGGGTCTTCGGGGGGGCTTGTTCCTGCGGTGCATGGCGGTCCCATGCGGAGCCCTCCACGCTCAGATCGACCTGCGGGGCAACAGGCCTGCTCTCCGCGGCAGTCTCAGGAACCATTGGAGTGGGGCTTGCAGCGCGCTCCTGCACCCTCGATACAGGCTCTGGCGGTGAGGAAGCCGATACCTGCTCGTCCTGTGCCATAAGAGAGTCGCCGCTGGATTCGCGTATCCAGCGGCGTAACCCCAATGCTTGATAATGGCGCTCGGCTACAGCCATCGATTAGATGGTTTCACCCACTTGGGGATGAATCCGAACACCGAGCTGATCCAGGCGGTTCAGGGCGTTCACGTAGGCTTTGGCTGCGGCCACGACTACATCTACGTCCGCACCCTGGCCATTGACCACCTTGCCGTCCCGGCCCAGGCGCACAGTGGTTTCGCCCTGCGCATCGGTACCCTGACTAATGGCATTCACACTGAACAACATCAGCTGGCATCCGCTATCGATGATCTGTTCGATGGCCTTGAAGCTTGCGTCCACCGAACCGTCGCCCTGGGCTTGAGCACGGATCACTTCACCATCAACTTGCAGCGCCAAATCAGCCGTCGGCCGTGAACCCGTCGCAGAGGTTACGGTGAGTTCATGCAGGTTGATGCGCTCTTGGGTTTGAGCCACATCCGATACCAAAGCATGCAAATCCTCATCAAAGATTTCATGCTTTTGATCTGCCAGCACCTTAAAACGGGCAAAGGCCTGGTTGAGTTCATCGGGCCCATCGAACTCGATGCCCAGCTCTTCGCAGCGAGTGCGAAAGGCGTTACGCCCGGAATGCTTGCCCAGCACAATGTGCTGCGCTGCCCAACCCACATCGCTGGCCTGCATGATCTCGTAGGTCTCACGATTTTTAATCACACCATCTTGGTGGATTCCTGATTCGTGCGCGAAAGCATTGGCACCAACAATGGCCTTGTTGGGCTGGACTGGAAAACCGGTGATGGCACTCACTAAGCGGCTAGCCTGCATGATCTGCGTGGTGTCCAAACCGTGATTGCAGTTAAACACATCTTGGCGAGTACGCACGGCCATGGCGATTTCTTCCAAGGCGGCATTGCCAGCGCGCTCCCCCAAGCCGTTTATGGTGCACTCCACCTGACGGGCGCCGGCTTGCACAGCAGCCAATGAGTTGGCAACCGCCATGCCTAAATCGTTATGGCAATGCACCGAGAACACCGCCCTATCGCTGTTGGGAATGCGTTCGCGCAAATCTGCAATCAACTTCCCGAACATATGCGGCAAGGTATAGCCCACCGTATCGGGAATGTTGATGGTGCCAGCGCCCGCGTCAATCACTGCTTCCAGAATTCGGCACAGAAAGTCCGGCTCGGATCGTCCGGCGTCTTCCGGCGAGAACTCCACATCGTCCGTGTATTGGCGGGCGTGCTTCACAGCAGCCACTGCGGCCTCAACCACTTGATCCGGGCTCATATTGAGCTTCTTGGACATGTGGATGGGAGAGGTTGCAATAAAGGTATGGATACGCCGACGTTGCGCTGGTTCTAGGGCTTGGGCCGCCGCGTCAATATCCTTGACACTGGCACGCGCCAAGGAACATACGGTGGACTCGGACACCGCTTCGGCAACCGCCTTGACGCTCTCGAAGTCACCTGGCGAGGCGATGGCAAAACCCGCCTCGATGACGTCAACACGCATCTTTTCCAGAGCCTTGGCGATGCGTACCTTTTCGTCACGGGTCATAGACGCGCCGGGGCTTTGCTCGCCGTCGCGCAAGGTAGTATCAAAAATAATCAATTGGTCAGTCATACGAACACCTGTTCATGCAGGGTGTGCGAAAAATTCATGGGTAGCGGTGGTTTGGGCCCCACCCGGCCGTCATCTGCTATGCCCCGCAGGGCAGAAGCAGTCGCACACGCAACGCCGTAAGCCAGCCCTTGGCTAGCACTATTGCGGCGGTGGTGTTCACTGACATCATGTCCTGCATTATGCACAAGCTATGCCTTAGATTCAGGCTTTGCGCCGAATTTTGCGCCCGGACAGTAACCACAGCACCGGGCCCGAGGCCACATAGGCCAAAAACATGCCGCCCAGAACCCGTGGGGGGTCGAAGGCAATGAGCACAAAGACCAAGAGCATGATCAGCAAATACACAAAGGGCACACGCTCTGCCACTTTGATTTGCTTGAAGCTGGGATAGCGCACGTTCGACACCATCAGCACGGCAGCAGCCAGCGTGATGAATAACGCCGGCCAGCGCAGAATCTCCCCTGCAATCTCAAAATCATCTGCCACCCAGACGAAGCCGGCCATCAAAGCGGCGGCTGAGGGCGAAGGCAAACCAAAAAAGTCGCCTTTACCGCCGTCTAGCGCAGCGTTGACGTTAAACCGAGCCAGGCGCAGTGCGGCACAAGCCACATAAACGAAAGCAGCCAACCAACCCAGCTTGCCACCCAGGCTCATATCCCCGATCAAATACTGCAAGCTGAACAGATACATAACCAAGCTTGCCGCCAAACCAAAGGCCACCAGATCGGCGAGGCTGTCGTACTCTTTGCCGAAACTGGATTGGGTATTCGTAAGCCGAGCCACGCGTCCATCTAAGGCATCGGCCACCATGGCTGCAAAGATGCCCAGGGCAGCGTCAGAAAAGCGACCACGCATACCGGCCACGATGGCATAAAAACCGCCGAATAAAGTGGCCGTGGTAAACAGGTTCGGCAGTAGGTAAAACCCTTTACGCGGACGTTGTGGGCGTTCTTCAGTGTCCAGTTCAGCGCTCAAAAGGCCAGCTCAGATTGATAAACATGCTCGGCATTGTAAAACGCATGCCCAAAAAAAACGCCGCCCTGGTAAGGACGGCGTTGTGAGCAAAGGTCTCAGTGGGTAGGCCGCGAGGGCCGTACCCTTAGTTGTGCTCTTTGTCGACCAACTTGTTGGCCTGAATCCAGGGCATCATCGCACGCAGCTTCCCGCCCACCTGCTCGATGGGATGCGCTGCATTCAGGCGACGCATGGCTGTCATTTCGGGGTAATTGGTCATACCTTCGCTGATGAAGGCTTTGGCGTATTTACCCGTTTGAATATCCAGTAAGGCCTGTTTCATGGCCTTGCGTGACTCATCATTAATAACCTGTGGCCCGGTGACGTATTCCCCATACTCCGCGTTGTTGGAGATGGAGTAGTTCATGTTGGCGATACCGCCTTCATACATGAGGTCAACAATGAGCTTGAGCTCGTGCAGACATTCGAAATACGCCATTTCTGGCGCGTAGCCAGCGTCGACCAGGGTTTCAAAACCAGCTTTCACCAGCTCTACAGCGCCGCCGCAGAGTACAGCCTGTTCACCAAACAAGTCGGTTTCAGTTTCGTCTTTGAAGCTGGTTTCAATGATGCCGGTACGCCCGCCACCGATGGCCGAAGCGTAGCTCAGAGCCAACTCTTTAGCCTGGCCGGACGCGTTTTGATGGATGGCAATCAGATCCGGAATACCGCCGCCCTTGGCGAACTCGGAGCGCACCGTATGGCCAGGCGCTTTAGGCGCGATCATGATCACATCCAGATCCGCACGCGGCACGATTTGGTTGTAGTGAATAGCGAAACCGTGCGCAAAGGCCAAAGCTGCACCCTGCTTGAGGTTGGGCGCAATTTCCTCGGCGTAGAGCTGCGCTTGGAACTCGTCCGGGGTCAGCATCATCACCACATCGGCGCTCGCGACGGCCTCGGCCACCGTAGCCACGGCCAGACCACCCGCTTCGGCCTTACGCGCCGAAGAAGAGCCTGCGCGCAAGCCTACGACGACGTCAACGCCGGAATCCTTGAGGTTCAGAGCGTGGGCATGGCCTTGAGAGCCATAACCGATGATCGCCACCTTACGGCCTTTAATTAGGCTGAGGTCGGCGTCTTTGTCGTAATACACATTCAAGCTCATAGCATTACCAGTCTTGCTAATGGATAGGGTCGGTCACTGTTTAGTCGGGCGTTTTCAGCCCATCAGTACCGCAGGTTACGGCGGCGGCGCCGGAGCGCACCACCTCAATAATGGGACCAAAGGCGCTCAGGCGCGCAATGGCATCGTCCAACTCGCCAGAAGCCCCAGTCATCTCAACAGTAAAGCTCGCTGGCGTGTCATCTAAAGCCTGAGCGCCCAAAGTCGTACACAGCTCTAAGGCTTCAGCGACCGCTGTCAGCGGAAGTTCCAACTTCAGCAGTAACACTTCGCGTTCGATGTGCGCGCCTTCGGTGAGATCGGCCAAATCCACGACGTCGACCAGCTTGCGTAGCTGCTTATTGATTTGGTCAATGACCTCATCAGAGCCCACCGTCACCATTGTCAGGCGAGACACTGTTGCGTCTTGTGTGGGCGCAACGTTCAGCGACTCGATGTTGTAGCCGCGAGCGGACACCAGCCCTGCAACGCGGGACAATGCACCGGCCTCGTTGGCCATGAGAATTGAAATAATGTGGCGCATAGGCCGATCGTCTTGATGTGTTGGGGCGAAATAACACGCCACGGTAGCGCAGGCATCCGTGCAGCGCAATAAAACTTGGGCCAAACCTCCCCGGCTCGGCCGCGCAGTGCGGTATCCTACACGGCTCTTTAGGACCGTGCCCAGCCTGGCACTCGCTGCGGATAGGACCCGTCATGACTTCCGATCACGATCAACGCCCCCAAGCCCCCCATCCACGCGCCGGCGAGCGCATGAGCGGTGCGGATATCATCGTCCAAGTCATGGCCGATGAGGGTGTTGACACCATCTTCGGGTACAGCGGCGGCGCTATCCTGCCGACCTACGATGCGGTGTTTCGCTTCAATAAATTGGCAGAAGCCGCCGATAAGCCCGCTCCTATGCCCTTGATTGTGCCTGCCAACGAGCAAGGCGCAGCATTCATGGCCGCAGGCTATGCGCGCGCCAGCGGGCGTGTGGGCGTCGCCATGGTGACCTCCGGCCCAGGCGCCACAAATACTGTCACGCCCGTGCGTGACTGCATGGCCGACTCCATCCCCATTGTTGTGATTTGTGGTCAAGTTCCGACCGCCGCCATTGGCACGGATGGTTTCCAGGAAGCACCTGTGTCCAACATCATGGGCGCGGCCGCCAAGCATGTGTTCTTGGTGACTGACCCCTTAAAACTCGAATCCACCGTACGTACCGCTTTTGAAATTGCACGCACAGGCCGCCCAGGTCCTGTGGTCGTGGATATTCCTAAAGATGTGCAGAATTGGGAGGGTGAGTTCAACGGCTTCGAACGCCTGCCTATCCCTGGATATCGGCAACGCATGGCTGCGGTGAGCGGGCGCAAACTCTCTCAGGTGCAAGCCGTCCGCTTTTTTGACCTGCTCAAAGCCGCGCGGCGACCGCTGATCTACGCCGGGGGCGGGGTGATTCACGCCGATGCAGCGGCCGAGCTCAAAGCCCTTGCTGAACACTATGACATTCCCGTCACCACCACCTTAATGGGGCTGGGAGCCTACGATACGCGTGAGGCCCGCTGCCTACACATGTTGGGCATGCATGGAACGGCGAGCGCCAACTATGCAGTCGATGATTGTGATTTCCTGATTTGTGTGGGAGCGCGCTTTGACGACCGTGTCGCCGGCGTACCAAAGCTGTTTGCGCCCAATGCGCGTGCCATTGCCCATTTCGATATCGACGAGTCGGAAATCCACAAGGTCAAGCGTGCGGATTGGCATTATGTAGGTTTGCTCAAACCCGCCTTGGCTGCCCTGCTGGAGTATGGGCAAGCCAACATTCCGGCGCAGGACCTGAGCGACTGGACGCAACACATTGCGGAGCTCAAGGCCACCTATGGCCTGAACTACGACAGGGACTCCAGCACCATTCAGCCTATGCAGGTGATTGAGGAAATCAACAACATCACCAAAGGCCAAGCGATTGTGTCCACTGGCGTGGGCCAACACCAAATGTGGGCTGCACAATATTTCGACTTTGCTCGCCCCCGCTTGTGGCTGACCTCTGGCTCCATGGGCACCATGGGCTTTGGCCTACCAGCCGCAGTCGGCGCGCAATTTGCGCAGCCCGACGCTCTGGTTATCGACATCGACGGCGACGCCTCCATTCGGATGAACCTGGGCGAACTGGAAACCGTGACCACCTATGGCCTGCCGATCAAAGTCGTCGTGCTCAATAACTATGGCGATGGAATGGTGCGCCAATGGCAGAAGCTATTCTTTAAAGGCCGGCTCTCCGCATCGGACAAGTCTTTGCATTCCAAAGATTTCATCAAAGCTGCCGAAGCCGATGGGTTTCAGTTCGCAAAACGTGTCTCAGACAAAGCCGAATTGCCCACAGTGATCGCCGAGTTTATTGCCTACGATGGCCCTGCCTTCCTCGAGGTGATCATTGACGGCGACGCGAGTGTGTACCCCATGGTCGGTCCTGGCATGAGCTATGCGCAGATGATCACGGGCGACCATATTCCAACCCGTAACGAAGATGGGCAGCCCGATATTCCGGACAGCTCGGAAATGTTCTAAACCCACGGCAGGGGTGATGAGGCCAGCCTTCGAGGCTGGCCTTTTTATTTGGTGCCGAAACGTGGCGACTCCGTGCGATCAATAGCCGAAGAGGCAGTGCGCTTACCTTCGCCAGAGCACTTGATGAGCGTGAAAAACGCCGGGATTGTGAGCACCTCCTGCTAAGGCTAGGTGCAGGACCACGCCTATCGACCTAGCCCTTGCGTCGCCGCCGAAAAAAATTGCGTAACAGCGCCGAACACTCTGGCTCTAAGAGGCCACCCTCCACCAACGGCTGATGATTCAACCCAGCACGCAGCAACACATCATTATGTGAGCCTGCAGCGCCAGCCTTGGGGTCATAAGCCCCAAACACCACCCGACCTACCCGAGCATGGATGATGGCACCCGCGCACATAATGCAGGGCTCCAAGGTCACATAGAGTGTGCTTCCGGGAAAGCGATAGTTCTTTGCCACCTGCCCTGCGGCACGCAAACAACACACTTCGGCGTGCGCTGTTGGGTCGCAATCGCGAACTGGAGAGTTTCCCGTCGCTGCCAATAACTCGCCCTGCGCGTCGACCAACACCGCGCCCACCGGCACTTCGCCCAATTCTTCAGCAGCCTGCGCACAGGCCAGGGCCCGGCGCATCCAGGTTTCGTCAACGGTATTCACGGGCGATGCCATATGCAAGCAGCAGTCATGGACCTAACAAATTGCGACAATAGGCATTATCGCAACTTCGGAGTTTCGCCAGCGTGACCGCTGAATTACTGGCCAACATAGGCTTGTGGCTGCTGGCCCTCGGCATTATTGCCACGGGCATCGTGGGCTTGGTCTTCCCTGCCATTCCCGGCCCGCCCTTACTTTTCGCCGGGCTGTGGATGGCCGCTTGGATGGAAGATTTCTACCATGTGGGCTTTTGGACGCTCACCATCCTCGCGCTATTGGGGGCTGCTGCGCAGATTGCCGATTTTATTGCCGGGGCGCTGGGGGCCAAAAAGTTCGGCGCGTCGCAAAAAGCGGTGTGGATGTCCATACTCGGCGCCTTTGTTGGCATCTTCTTCGGCATCATCGGCCTCATTCTCGGACCCTTTATTGGCGCCATGATTGGCGAGCTATCCAGTGGCCGAAACCTGCAACAAGCTGGCAATGCGGGTGTGGGTGCCACTGTTGGCCTCATTCTCGGCACGGCGGCAAAAATCGCATTCGGCATTGCCATGCTGAGCATTTTTGCCTTTGTGCGGCTGGTTTAACTCCACGCAGCCGTCATCTGGCCTATAGCAGCCATGATCCGCAGGGCGTCTTTACCAAATCGTGGCGCGCTTTAGTTCTCGCTTATATCCCTACAACGCGCAATTGAAGGCCCGCTGCTCAGCAAGGACTATTCCCATTCAATGGTGGCCGGCGGCTTGCCGCTAATGTCGTACACCACGCGAGAAATACCAGGCACTTCATTGACGATGCGCCGTGCACAGGTATCGAGTAGCTCATAGGGCAAGTGGGCCCAATGCGCCGTCATAAAGTCCACCGTTTCAACGGCACGCAAGGCGATAATGGGGGCATAGCGGCGACCGTCTCCGGTGACACCAACAGACTGCACGGGCAGCCATACGGCGAAGGCCTGGGAGACTTTGTCGTACAACCCGGCCTTACGCAGCTCAGCAATAAAAATATCATCGGCCAGGCGCAAGGTGTCGGCCGCTTGGGAACTGACTTCGCCCAGGATACGCACACCCAAACCAGGCCCTGGGAAGGGATGCCGTTGAACCAGCTCCGCTGGCAGCCCTAGGTCTAGGCCAATTTTGCGAACCTCATCCTTGAACAGTTCTCGTAAGGGCTCCACCAGTTTGAGCTTCATATGCTCGGGCAGGCCACCGACATTGTGATGTGACTTGATCACATGCGCTTTGCCAGTACTGGCACCCGCCGACTCGATCACATCCGGGTAGATTGTGCCCTGAGCCAGGAACTCAACGCCGGGAATCTTGGCAGCCTCTTCGTCGAAGACTTCGATGAAGGTGCGCCCAATAATTTTGCGTTTGGCCTCTGGGTCGCTCTCTCCTTCCAAGGCCTGCATGAAGCGCTCACGGGCATCGGCCAGGATGACTTTGACGCCCAGATGGCGACCAAAGGTTTGCATCACCTGCTCCGCCTCATTCAGCCGCAACAGGCCGTTATCGACAAAAACACAGGTGAGGCGGTCACCGATGGCTTTATGCAGCAGTGCGGCAACAACCGATGAGTCCACGCCGCCAGATAAACCCAGCAGCACTTGCTTATCGCCCACCTGCTCGCGCACGCGGAGCACTGCATCGTGAATGATGTTGCCAGCAGTCCACGAGCCATCACAGGCACAGATTTCCCGCACAAAGCGATGCAGAATGCGCGCGCCTTGCTTGGTATGCGTCACTTCGGGGTGAAATTGCAGCCCAAACAATGGCCGCTCACGGTGTTGCATAGCCGCTAGTGGCAAATCATGCGTACAGCCGATGCCTTCGAACTCGGCCGGCAGTGCCGTGACGCGGTCGCCGTGGCTCATCCACACGTCCAGAATGCCCGAGCCTGCGCCATCAACGCGGTCTTCAATGTCTCTAAATAACGCACTGGAGGCCGTAGCCGTCACCGAGGCATAACCAAACTCTTGGGTGTGGCCGCCTTCGACACTACCGCCGAAATGTCGCGCCATGGCTTGCATGCCATAGCAAATACCGAGCACCGGCACCTGCAAGTCGAAGACCTGCTGCGCCACAGTAGGCGCATCATCCACGGTAGTGGATTCTGGCCCGCCAGACAGAATGATGCCGCTGGGGGCGAAATCCAGCACAGCCTGAGGATCCATATCCCAGGGGTGGATTTCACTGTATACACCGGCTTCACGAACCCGGCGAGCAATCAGCTGCGTCAGTTGCGAGCCGAAATCCAAGATCAGGATGCGATCCGCATGAATGTCGCGCATTCGCTTAGGACTCCATGCGGTAGTTAGGGGCTTCCTTGACGATGGACACATCATGCACATGTGACTCCCGCACACCGGCGTTGGTTACCCGTGCAAAGCAGGCGTTGGCACGCATGCTGTCAATGGTGGCGTTTCCTGTGTAGCCCATGCTGGAACGTAGCCCACCAATCATTTGATGGACGATCGCCGCCAGCGGCCCCTTGTAAGGCACGCGGCCTTCAATACCTTCTGGCACCAGCTTTTCTACGTCTTCCGTCGTTTCTTGGAAGTAACGATCTTTAGACCCTTCGCTTTGGCCCATGGCACCGATGGAGCCCATCCCACGATAAGACTTGTAGGACCGCCCTTGGTACAGCTCCACGTCGCCCGGCGCTTCTTTGGTGCCCGCGAGCAAGCTGCCCACCATGACGCTATGTGCCCCAGCAGCAATGGCCTTAGCCACGTCACCGGAGTATCGAATGCCGCCATCAGCAATCAAAGGAATGCCCTTGTCTTTTAGAGCTTCGGCAACGTTGGCAATCGCCGTAATCTGCGGCACACCCACGCCGGCAACGATTCGGGTGGTGCAAATGGAACCGGGGCCGATGCCCACTTTCACGGCGTCAGCACCGGCTTCGGCTAATGCCAATGCCGCATCTCCGGTGGCGATATTGCCGCCAATCACCTGCAGGCTGGGGTACTCCGTTTTAATGGCACGCACGCGATCGATGACGCCTTTGGAGTGACCATGCGCGGTATCTACGACAATGACATCCACTCCCGCTTTAACGAGGGCCTCGACTCGCTCAGCACTATCACCGGCCGTGCTCACGGCGGCACCGACCAGCAAGCGTTCCTGCGCGTCTTTGGCCGCATGCGGAAAATCGCTGGACTTTTGGATGTCCTTCACCGTGATCATTCCACGCAGCTCGAATGCGGGGTTCACCACCAGCACTTTCTCAATGCGATGTTCGTGGAGAAGCGCGCGAACCTCTTCCTTGCTAGCGCCTTCCTGCACCGTCACCAGCCGTTCCTTCGGCGTCATGATGGAGGACACCGGCGCATCTAAACGAGTTTCAAAGCGCAAGTCCCGACTGGTCACAATGCCGACTAAGTCTCGACCATCGACAACGGGCACACCGGAGATCTGGTTCGCACGCGTAAGCGCCAGCACTTCGCCAATGGTCATGCTGGGAACAACGGTAATTGGGTCCTTGATCACGCCGGACTCGAACTTCTTGACCTTGCGCACCTCTGCGGCTTGGGCCGCAGGGGTCATATTCTTGTGCACAATGCCAATCCCACCTTCTTGCGCCAGAGCAATCGCGAGGCGACCCTCGGTGACGGTGTCCATGGCGGCGGACAAGAAGGGGATGTTCAGTTTGAGCTCCCGGGTTAACCGAGTCTCCAAGCTCACCTGCCGCGGAAGAAATTCCGAGTAGGCGGGGAGCAGCAGGACATCGTCAAATGTGAGGGCTTCCTGCACCACGCGCATAAGGCATTCCGAACTATGTAAGGGAATCTCGTAGTATAACTTCGCCTATGCAAGATGCCGATACCTCTAGCAAAACGCCCTTCCAGGTCAGTGAACTACTGGGCCTAGTACAACACCGTCTGGACGGCCATTTCGGGCTGGTACGGGTGGAAGGAGAAGTCAGCGGACTCAGCCAGCCGCGTTCAGGCCATCGCTATTTTGCGCTCAAAGATGCCGATGGCCAGCTGCGCTGCGCCTGGTTTAGGCACGCCATACGCGGTCAAACCGTCGCCGAAGGCGAGCAAGTATTGGTCCAGGGCAAGTTAGCGATATACGCACCCCGCGGCGACTTTCAGCTCATTGTTCAGTCCGTTCAGCCTGCTGGGGAGGGTGCTTTAGCAGCCGCCTTCGCAAGGCTCAAGCGCAAACTCGAGCAAGAAGGGCTATTCGCCGCAGAGCGCAAACCGGCTCTGCCTAAACAGATTCGGCGCATTGGGATTATTTCCTCGCCTGAAGCTGCAGCTTTGCAAGATGTTTTGGTCACCCTGCGCCGCCGTGACCCCTTTATGCAAGTCCGCCTGTTCCCCAGCTCCGTGCAGGGCGCGCGTGCAGTGGATGAGCTGGTGGATGCGCTGGCAGAAGCAGGGGCAGACCCTAGCCTCGATGTCATCTTGATCACGCGCGGCGGCGGGTCATTAGAAGACTTGCAGGCCTTTAATCACGAGACCTTGGCCCGCGCGATTGCCGCCTCGCCCTGCCCGGTGGTGAGCGCTGTGGGGCACGAAACCGATCTCAGCATTGCTGACTGTGTGGCTAGCCTCAGAGCCGCGACGCCCACTGCTGCCGCAGAATTGCTTAGCCCAGATCGACGCACGGATATGCGCCGCCTGCAGGATTACAAAATACGCTTGAATGCCCTGCTCAAGGCCATGGTCCGGCAGAAGCAGGACCGACTCGCTACTCTCAATGCTCAGCTTCAGCGCCAGTCACCACAGCGGCGACTGGACCTCACCACACAGCGGTTGGACGAGGCCCGCGACCGCTTGATCCAAGCCCAGAGCCGCCGGCTACAACTAGCCACTGCACAGATCAACACGCTTCAACATCGTCTGATGCTGCGCCAGCCGCAGGCGATGATTCGCGACAAGACCCTCAAGCTCAAACACCTTAAGCAGGCCTTGCTGCGAGCCCACACGCAGGGCTTGGCCGCACATGCGCGCCATTTGCAAAATCACCGTGCCCGTTTGGCTGCGCTAAGCCCACGCGCCGTACTCGAACGTGGCTACACCTTGGTTTACCATAAGGGAGAGCTGGTCACCCGTGCGCAGCAGTGGCCTAAGCAAGGGAAGCAATTAGAGGTTCATTGGGTCGACGGCGTGAAGCCCTTCACGCTCGCTCCTGAAAAAACAACAACCTGACACTGCATTGCTGCCCGGCTATACTCGCGGCACGGGAAGAACCGACACATTCAAACACAGAGGAAACGCAACATGCGGCACTTGCTGGGGACGGCCATTTTGGCCGGTATGTCCGCCGTGGCTTACGCAGGCCATGGGGATCTGGGGTATTACATCAATCCAAGCATTGGCTATTTGGACGCTGACAGCGAACGTGGCACCGACGGTGGCCTCGTTGGTAGCGTCGCAATTGGTAAGCCTTGGGGCGAAAACAAGAACATCGAACTGGACCTGCGCTACTCCGATCTCGACCAAGGCGAGCTGTTCGGCTTAGGTCTGAGCTTGCTAACCTACTTGGGTGAGTCTGCCGACTCCCTGTACAGCATTGCTCGCTTGGGTGTGACCCAAAGCGATGGTCACCCCTTCGACGATTACACGGCTCTCGCACTGGGTGCTGGCCTGGGTTATCGCATTCGCCTCGGCGGCCCTGGTGATCTACGCATCGAAGGCCTGCTGAATGCCGACTTGCATGACAACGAAGAGTCCAGCGCATTTGGCGAGAAAAAATTCTTCCTAGAGCCCACGTTCATGGTGGGGTATCAAATCCCATTCGGTGGCAAGCCTGCTGCTGAACAGCCCGAAGCCACCGCGGTGGCTGTGGTTGGTGACACCAGCGACAGTGACGCCGATGGCGTGAATGACGCCGCCGACCTGTGCCCGGATACGCCAGCAGGCACCGTGGTGGACAGCACTGGCTGCGCACCCGCTGTCGTCCCCACCCAAAGCATGCCGGATTGCCCAGCCCCAGCTGCCGACGAAGCCGTCGACGCTGACGGTTGCGCCGTCATTGGTGGCGAAGTTCTGGGCAGTGTGTACTTCGAGTTCGATAGCGTTGAGCTCACCCTTGCAGCGCAGGACACCCTGGACGCCATTGCCAACGACCTCGTCGGCGGCTCTGGTCGTATTGAAGTGTCTGGCCACGCCAGCGACGAAGGCGATGAGTTTTACAACCTAGACTTGTCTCAGCGTCGCGCAGCTGCGGTTCGCCGTTACCTCATCGACCAAGGCGTCTCGGGTGGACGTATCGTCTCCAAAGGTTACGGCGACGACGCTCCTGAAGCCGACAACGACACCTTCTCCGGACGCCGCGAGAATCGTCGTGTCGAGGTCCGCCGCGCCGAGTAATTTGGCCGGAGCACCCGCTTCATTAAGAGCGCAGCCACCGAGCTGCGCTTTTTTTTTGCGGCAAAGAGTACCTTTTTGGTACTATTTGAGCATGCTTCGCGTCGCAAAACTCACGGACTACGCCTTGGTGCTGCTTACGCACTTAGCCGAGTGTGAGCAATCGGCGGTCTCTGCCCAGGCCTTGGCCGAACGTAGTCAACTCCATCTCCCGATGGCCAGCAAGGCGCTCAAACGTCTCGCTCAAGCTGGTGTCATCGTGTCTACACGGGGCAGCCAAGGCGGCTACAGCTTGGCCAAACCGGCTGCTGCAACGCGGGTTTTAGATGTGGTTGAGTGCATGGAAGGACCCTTGGGCATCGCTCCGTGCACGAGCGCTGATCACGACTGCGAACTTCTGAGCCACTGTGGCCTGCGACCGCATTGGGCTGTGATCAACCACCGCATCCGTGCGGAGTTAGCGCGCCTATCTATTGCAGACCTTTGTCGCCCACCCATTCCCAGCTTGCTGGAGTTGTCATGACTACCGACGTCCCAACTGAGCTTTCCACCGTCCTTGGGCGCCGTGAATACGCGCCTGGATTCGTGACCGAGATTGACTCCGAAACCTTGCCACCAGGCCTGGATGAGTCCGTCATTCGGGCGATTTCTGCACGCAAGAATGAGCCCCAATGGCTGTTAGATTGGCGGCTGAAGGCCTTTGCGCGTTGGCAATCCATGCCCGTTCCGAAATGGGCCAACGTGAACTATCCCGAAGTGGACTATCAAGCGATCAGCTATTACTCCGCCCCCAAACGGGACAATGCGCCCAAAAGCCTGGATGAGGTTGATCCCAAACTATTGGAAACCTACGAAAAACTTGGCATTCCGGTGCACGAGCGTGCAGCGCTTGCTGGGGTAGCCGTCGACATGGTTTTCGATAGTGTTTCGGTCGCCACCACTTTCAAAGACAAGCTCAAAGATGCTGGCGTCATTTTCTGCTCGATTTCAGAAGCGGTGCAGGAGCATCCAGAGCTAGTGCAGAAATACCTGGGAACCGTGGTTCCCGCGGGCGATAACTTTTATGCCGCCCTCAACTCTGCGGTGTTTACCGACGGCTCCTTTGTGTTTGTGCCCAAGGGTGTGACCTGCCCTATGGAGCTGTCCACCTACTTCCGGATCAACGAACGCAACACTGGCCAGTTCGAGCGCACACTAATCGTTTGTGAGGATGGAGCAAGCGTGAGCTACTTGGAAGGCTGCACAGCTCCGATGCGCGATGAGAACCAGCTTCACGCAGCAGTTGTCGAACTGGTCGCCTTAGATGATGCCTCTATTAAGTACTCCACCGTCCAGAACTGGTACCCGGGTGACGAGAACGGCAAGGGTGGCATCTATAACTTTGTCACCAAGCGCGGAGATTGCCGCGGGGCACGCAGTCATATCTCCTGGACTCAGGTCGAGACCGGGTCGGCTATCACCTGGAAATATCCCAGCTGCATCTTACGCGGCGACGACTCCGTGGGTGAGTTCTACTCGGTCGCCCTGTCCCACCATCGGCAGCAGGCCGACACCGGCACCAAGATGATCCACCTGGGGCGCAATACCCGCTCCACCATCATTGCCAAAGGCATTTCCGCTGGCCATGGCAACCAGACCTACCGCGGCTTAGTCCGGGTCGGGCCACGCGCCGAAAATGCGCGGAACTACACCCAGTGCGACTCTCTGCTCATAGGCTCTACCTGCGGCGCCCACACCTTGCCGGTGCTGGAGTGCAGTCAACCCAGTGCACGCTTGGAACATGAAGCCACCACAAGCCGCATCAGTGAAGACCAGTTGCACTATCTGCGCAGCCGCGGAATCGGTGAAGAAGAAGCCGTGAGCATGATTGTGAATGGCTTTTGCAAAGATGTTTTCCGCGAACTGCCCATGGAATTTGCGGTAGAGGCCCAGGCCCTACTTTCTGTCTCTTTAGAAGGAGCTGTTGGATGAGCACCCTGCTCGATATACGCGACCTCCACGTCAGTGTTGGGGACACCCCTATTCTTAAAGGTTTGTCACTCCAGCTCGAGGCTGGTCAGGTGCACGCTGTGATGGGGCCCAATGGCTCCGGCAAGAGCACCTTGGCGCAGGTGTTGTCCGGTCGAGATGATTACACCGTAACCGCTGGCGACGCTCTGTTCATGGGAGAGAACCTCTTCGACATGGACCCAGAAGAGCGGGCGGTGGCAGGTTTGTTTCTGGGCTTTCAGTACCCAGTTGAGATTCCAGGTGTGAGCAATATGAACCTGCTCAAGGCCGCCATTGCTGCACGTGCCAAGGCTGCCGGTGGCGATGAACCCTCCGCTACCGAGCTCTTAACCAAAGTGCGCGGCGCTGCGGAAACGCTGAACATTCCGATGGATATGCTCAAGCGTGGTGTGAACGAAGGTTTTTCAGGCGGCGAGAAAAAGCGCAACGAAATTCTGCAAATGCTGGTTCTTGAACCCAAGCTCGCTATTTTGGATGAGACCGACTCCGGCTTGGACGTGGATGCCATCCGAATCGTTGCTAGCGGGGTGAACTCCTTGCGTAGCCCCGAACGCAGCGTGTTGTTGATCACCCACTTCCAACGCCTGCTGGAGCACATTGTTCCTGATCGCATCCATATTTTGATGGACGGTAAAATTCAGGCCAGTGGCGGCCCAGAAATGGCAGCAGAGCTCGAAGCCGAGGGCTATGCGCGCTTCCAAACTGCAGCGGCATGAGTGCAGCTAACGTGTCTGGTCAGGCCATAGCCGAGCTCGCCGAGCGCAGCCAGCAGGAACGCTGGCCTTATACCCCCGTCATGGACTGGCTCAACCGCGCTGAAACGGCTACCGTGGATCTGCCCGCCTTGGCCGCCATTCCCGTACCTCAGCGATTTGCCCCGCTGGATCTCGGCGCCGGCGAGATACAACTGCCAGCCGGAAGCAGTTTGCTACAACCCCAGGTGGGCGTCGATTGGACCGCGCACGCTTACACGCTCAGAGTCCCCGCAGGCTGCCACGCAGAAGTCTTGCTGCTGAGTGATGCCAGCGAGCAAGGTCAGCGGCAGATCCACTGGAAAGTCGACCGCGACGCCCAGCTCAGCATTTATCGCCTGCCGTTATGGAGCCCGTCTGCAACAGTTTTTGATAACTGGAGCTTTGAGATTGAGCAGCACGCCAAGGTTCATGTTCATGAACTGCTTCTTGGTCAGGGTATGCACCGCAATCGCGTGGTGGCCAAACTCCGCAGTGAGGGCGCACAGGTGCACTGGAACGGACTGGCCTTGCTCGGAGGACGCAGTAAAGCCGTTCTGGATATGCGGGTTGAGCATGGCGCCGAGAACACGGTCAGCCGCCTGGACCTGCGCAATGCTCTTGCTGGACGCGCTCGGCGTTCGGCGATTGGCATGGTGCATGTCGCGCCGGAAGGACAGCACAGCGATTCCGCTCAGATTTGCCGAAGTCTATTACTTGGCGCCAAAGCGGCAGCAGACATGCGCCCAGAGCTGGAAATCTTCGCCGACCAGGTCCAGTGTGCGCATGGTGCAACCTGTGGTGAGCTGGACCAAACCGCTCTGCACTACTTACGCAGCCGAGGCTTGGATGTGCTCACTGCGCGCAAGCTATTACTTGAGAGCTTTGCGCGGCCGCTGCTGAGCGAGTGGCCTGAAGATCTACAACAAGCGATTGAACCGGCGCTGAATCAGACCATGCAGCATCTTGGTGATGCGCTTGCTGCAGAGGTAACAGCATGAGTTTTGATGTGGAGAGCTTCCGCAGCTGCTTTCCGGCGCTGCGTCAGGAAGTGAACGGCCACCCGCTGCACTACTTCGATAATGCCGCGACCACACTCAAGCCCCAAGTTGTTGTGGACGCCGTTCGACAGTATGACGACCGCGACACAGCCAACGTCCATCGCGGGCTGCATACCCTATCTGCCCGCGCAACGACCGCCTACGAGGCCGCGCGCACCGAGTTAGCCAATTGGTTCAGTGTCCCCGAGCGGGAGGTGGTGTACACCCGAGGCACCACTGAAGCGATCAATATCGTGGCCCAATGTTGGGCACGTGGACACCTGAAGCCCGGTGACGATATTGTCATTTCGGCGCTGGAGCATCACGCCAATATCGTCCCCTGGCAAATTGTCACCCAGCAAACAGGGGCGCAGCTTCGCGTTATCCCAGCGACTCCCGATGGCCGTATCGACCTCGATGTCGCGCGCGACACCATCACCCCCGCCACAAAACTGCTGGCGATATCGGGCGCGTCCAATGCCATCGGCACCATTTTGCCGGTTGCCGAGCTTATTCAGATCGCGCGTGCTCAAGGAGCCCTGGTCCTGGTCGATGGGGCGCAAATTGCCGTCCGCCAGCCCCTGGACCTGAATGAGCTCGGCGCAGACTTTTTCTGTTGCTCTGGTCATAAAATGTTTGGTCCCACAGGGACCGGCATGCTTTGGGGCCGAGCAGAGCTCCTTGAAGCCATGACGCCCTGGATGGGTGGGGGCGACATGATTGAAGAGGTCGCCTTCGAGCAAAGCACCTACGCAGATATACCCTGGAAGTTTGAGGCCGGCACGCCCAACATCAGCGGATTTATAGGTTGGGCTGCGGCTATCCGCTTTCTGCAGGAATGGGACTTAAACGCCATTTGCGCGCATGAGGACCAAATTCTGCATGTGGCGCGAGATGGAATGGAGAAAATCCCATCAATTCGTATTTTGGGCCCAAGGGAGCACACGCTTCCTCTGGTGTCGTTTGTTATGGATGGTGCCCACGAACAAGATATCGCCACCCTCCTGGATGAAAACGGCATTGCAGTGCGTACCGGCCACCATTGCGCAATGCCTTTGTTGCGCAGCCTGGGCGTGCGCGGCACCGTACGCGCTAGTTTTTCCGCCTACAACACCGAAGACGAGGTGCTGGATTTGGTTAACGCCCTGCAGCGGGTGGGCCGGTTACTGTGCGCTTAAGCCAGGGACACAAACACATTGCCAGCGCCCTAGCCTACCCGCTTGCTTAGGCCTCAGTCAGAAGCCGCAGCAGCCTTGCGCCGCCGTCGCCACAACCGACAGGTCGTCCAGATTCACCCCGCAGCGCCTGAGACCCAGGGGTTGGGCTCGGCTCAGCCGCCGTAAAGTCTTCGGTGTCGCTATGATCTGGTCTCCAGCCTAAGGGAGCCTGAGTAAGTTGGTAGACGAGAAGCTCAACACAAGTACCCACGGCAGCGGTCCTCGGCTGTTGCCAGTATGGGTGTTGTGCTGGGTGCTGGGCTTAGCCGGGCTTTCCGCCTGGTGGTTTCTGGTTTATTTAAGCAACCAGCTCAATGAAGCCCAAGACCAACAGCAGGCTGAGCTGCAGGCGGCTGCCCAGCTGCTGGAGTCACGCCTGAATAGTGCTGAGCTGATTTCCGATCTGCTGAGTGCCACCGCCCGTAACCGCGCCAACGGCCCCGCCCCTAACACCATCCTCGCGCAGGATGCGGCTCCTTTGGCCGAGAGCGGCTTAATCGCTGTGGGCTGGTGGCCAGCGAACTCAAGGCGCCCGGTGGGTTACTATTTTCTGAGCGATGGCGCCTGGCGCAGTAGTGCCCAGAGCCAACAGATTGAACGGGTACCCACCCAGGCCGCCTGGTACGCCCTGGCACCCACCTTAGCCGCCACGCGTTGCTTATGGTCTAGCGTTGAAAGTGAGTTACAAACTCAGCAACCCGTCATTAGTTGTACGCGGGCAGTTTTCAACGCCCAGGGCATCTGGCAGGGGACCTTACGACTGAGTTTTGCCACGGCATTAATCTACGAGGATCTACCGAGTCGGCATGGCCTGATCGTTAGTAATGCCGCTGGCGAGGTTCTCCACGCCTCCGCAGAAGGGCGGTCGCTCAGCAGTCGCAACCTGGCATCCATGAGCCAACAGCGTCAGGAATGGAGCCAAATACTCACTCATCTTTACCTCAATGACGAACAAAGTCTGCGCCAGCATAGTGAGCGGAATGACCCCCAACCTGAGCTCATCCAAGATCTGCTGCGACGGGGTATAGATGGCAGTGAAGACCGCGCCCGCCAGCGTCTCAGCACCCACACCATAGACTCTCAGAAGCTCATCAGCCATGCCCAATGCACAGCGAGTTGGTGTGTGGTGAGCCAAGCTTTACCACGTGTTCCGTGGCGCTTAAGCCTCATGTACCCCGTACCGTCGACGGCCCCCATTGCCTTCGACCCACGCGAACACATGCCATTGTGGGCAGGTCTAGCGGCTCTGAGTGCGAGCTTGATCCTATTTACGCTCATTGCCAGCATCCGACTATCGCGCCCCTTGTCGCGCCTGGGGAACCAGCTAGATCGCGCCAACCCCCTGCCCGACTTCGACGAGACTTTACCCGGCCATTGGGGCCGTATTGCAGCGACCTTGAATCAGCTGTTGGAGAGTAACCGAGAGTTACGCCTGCGTGGCATGCAGCCCCAAAAAGGCACGCAACCCAAAGACAATGCAGCCGGCGAGACCTGGCTGCATCAGCTACCCATGGCTGCTCTGATTATTGGGCGCGATGGCAACATCCGGCACATCAATGCAGCCGCTCAGACGCTGCTGCAGGCGCAGGCTAACCAGCCCGCCAACACCATTTCTTTGCGTTTGGGCAGTCAGAGTACGCCAGTGGCCTTGGATGAGCTGCCAGACAACTGCCGTGAACATCACTGCGAACTTCTTAGTCGATCCCAACCAACATCGCTGCTTCTGAGCACGGCCAAGACGAATGGGGCGACCGAAACTTTGATTCTTCTGCAAGCGCAGCAAGCCCAGAGCGCGCAGCCCGCCACTGTATTGCCCCCGCCGCAAACCAGGCGCGAACACATGCGCGCCCATTTAGCCCAACTCACAGCACCAGCGCGTTGGGTGTACCTACGGGCACGGCCTGCGGAGGGCAGCCTGAATGTTGCGGATACTGAGGCCTTTGCGGATTTTTATGCGCAGGTTGAGGGTCGCATCAGCGAAAGGCTGGAAGAGCAGGAATATCTGCTGAATAAGGGGGCCGGCCAGTATGTGGTGTACTCCGCTCAAGGCCTGAGCACACAGCGTAAAGTCCAACTCGTCCAAGGCCTGGAGAGCGCGCTGGTTTTTTGCTCTGGCCAACGCGTGCGCCTGCTCCTGGACAGCCAAGAAATTTCGGTGGCGCCAGGCCATCGAGAAGAAGACCTAGACGCCGCCGTCTTCCAACTCCTCCATCCGGCCGATGGTGCTCAGCGCTTGCGCAGCCATTCGGCCGCGCAGTGGGATGCCCTCATTCAAAGCGGCTTTGAGCAGCACCGATTCCAGCTGATTACAGAGCATGCGCAAAGCCTCCGCGGCGATGCCGCTGACGGCGGCGTCTTTAGGGTGATTCCGCATCTGGAGGACGAAGAAGGCTTCTGGCTGGATGCCGATGACTTTATGCCGGTGGTGGATCGCTTGGGGCGGCGAGCCGAACTGGATATCTGGCTTATTGAGGAAGTTCGTAAAGCCTTGACGCAGGTGACAGATACGCCCCCAGCCGAGGTCATTCTGCCGCTGAGCGCAAAAAGTCTGCTGGAGAACGACAATACCGTAGCCGAGCAACTCCTCAGCCTCACGCAAAGCGCCGGCCCAAGCCCCATTCAAATACTGATCAGCATTCGTTTGCAGGAAATACAAGCCCTGCAATCGGACCCACGCCGACTGCAACAAATGGTGCGCAGTCTGCGCTGTGAAATGCTGCTTGATCAGGTTGGCCTGAACCTCGAGGCAATGAGCATCATGGAAGCGCTGAAGCCGCATTCCATTTCGGTCTCGGCCCAACTCATGCGCCAAGCACAGGACTCCCAAGCGGCTGCCATCGGGATGGAGGCCATTTTCCGCGCCGCGGACAGCCAGAAGGCGCGCAGCATACTGCTGGATGTGGATAGCGCCAACATGCAGCAGCATGCCGAAAAACTGGGCGCAGACTTGGCCTTTGGTAGCGCCATTGGGCGCCCCAGCCCGATCTTATTTAAGGCGGTTGCTTAGGCCTGATCCTCGCTGGCTAAAGCAGGCGACGACTAGGTGAGTCACGCCAGGCAGCAGCCTACCCACCATCGCTCGACCGTCAACCTAGCCTAGCGTCCGGTCCTCGCGAGTTCGCAGCGACCCCATTCAGTGGCTAAGCCAGCAAGGCCTGTGTTCAACGGGGAACACATGCCCTCTTAAGACGTGGCAGCGGCCTGCAGGGCTTGAATGCGCAGCTCCAAGGGTGGATGCGTCGCAAACAGGGCACGCAGAGAAGCCCCAAAACTGGGAGCAATTCCAAACGCGGCAATTTGCTCAGGTAATTGTCCAGGCGCCTGCTCGCTGCGTCCCTGCAAGCGCTTAAGTGCATCGACCATTTTGCGACGGCCGGCAACATGCGCACCGCCGGCATCGGCGCGAAACTCACGGCGACGGGAGAACCAAGCCACGATGGCTGAAGCCAAGATGCCAAACAGCACCTGGAGCACCATCACGGTGAGGAAATAGCCGATACCCGTTCCGCGCTCATTCCTAAACACGGCCTTATCAATCATGAAACCAACCACGCGGGACAAGAACAGCACAAAGGTGTTGAGCACCCCCTGCAGCAATGTCATGGTAATCATGTCGCCATTCGCCACATGCGCCATTTCATGGCCCAGCACCGCCTCGACCTCGTCTTGCTGCATCTGAGCCAGCAGCCCAGTGCTCACTGCAACCAAAGCATTATTGCGGCTGGCACCGGTGGCAAAGGCGTTCATATCCGGCGAGTCGTACACCGCAACCTCAGGGGTTTGCACGCCCAGCTGCCTCGCCTGACGGGCGACGGTTTGTAGCAACCAGGCCTCCGCCGCATTACTCGGCTTGGCAATCACCTTTGCACCGGTGGTCATCTTTGCCATGGGCTTGCTCAGCAGCAAGCTGATAAACGACCCGGTAAATCCAAACAAGGCACAAAACACCAGTAAGGCCCCTAGGTTGAGACCGTTCTGGGTGAGGTACTGATCGACTCCTAACAAAGAGGACAAAACCCCAACCACCATAATCACAGCGAGGTTGGTGCCGATAAACAGTGCGATGCGTGTCATGTTTGCAGCTCTAAATGTGCCTAGATATCTAAGAGCGGTATGGGGTCAGTCAGTCTCGGAGTCAAGAGCCGCTGCTGATTCAGCCTCCCCCAAAGCCGTTAAGGCGTCGACGCGTTGCAAGCCCCGTGGTAGGAGGCTCCCTCGGCTAGCACGGCTGCCGGTAAACGCGGCCAAGTCGGCCGCTTTCAGCGTGAAGGAACGACGCCCGGCCTGAATGACCAGGCCCTGCTCTGGAGCCAGCAGTAACCAATGCGCAATGCTGTCATCCCCGCGAACCCCCATGAGTTTATTGCCCTTACCCCGAGCCAGTTCAGGCAACTCGGATAATGCAAAAACGAGTAGCCGCCCTTCAGCAGAAACACAGGCAAGCAGGCGCCCATTGACCTCACCCGGCGGGACTCGCAAGAGTGGTAAGACATGGCTGCCCTTGGGAACGGTCAACAAAGCCTTACCCGCTTTGTTGCGAGTTTGGAGGTTTTCAACCTTGGTAATAAAGCCATAACCTGCGCGGCTGCCGATCACCACAAACTCTTCCGCTGGACCTAAGTGCACATCCACAAAAGCCGCACCATCGGTGGGGTTCAGCTGCGCCGTCAGGGGCTCTCCTTGCCCGCGCGCCGAGGGTAGCCCGCGCGCCGGGATGGAGTAGCTACGGCCAGAGGCATCCAGCAACGCAAGAATCTGATTACTGCGCCCCCGACTCGCCGCCAAAAACTCATCGCCGCTGCGGAAGGACAGGCCTTCAGGTTCATTCAGGTATCCCTTGGCAGCACGGATCCAGCCGGCTTTGGAGACCACGACTGTGATGGGCTCCGAGGGCACCAGTGCCGCTTGGTCTAGCGCTTTGGCAGGTTCACGCTCGACAATGGGGGAGCGCCGCTCATCTCCGTAGGTCTTGGCCACCTCTTGCAACTCTTGGGTCATCAGCTCGCGCAGCGCCTCCGCATTCCCTAGCTGATGCTCTAAGGTCTTGCGCTCTTCATTCAAGGCATCCTGCTCGCCCCGAATCTTCATCTCCTCAAGCTTCATCAGATGCCGCAGGCGCAGGTTCAGTACCGCCTCAGCCTGGATCTCTGATAGCCCAAAGCGCGCCATCAATTCGGCCTTGGGGTCTTCCTCGGTGCGAATGATGTGGATGACTTCGTCAATATTGAGAAATGCCGTGAGCAAGGCATCCAAAATATGCAGGCGGTCCAGCACTTCCTTGAGTCGGTACTCCAAACGTCGGCGCACAATGCCTCGACGCCAATCTAGCCACTGCTCAAGAATGTCTTGGAGTGAACGGACCCCCGGACGACCGTCAGTGCCGATCATATTCAGGTTGACCCGCACACTCCGTTCTAAATCCGTGGTCGCAAAAAGATGGCTCATCAGTTGGTCAATATCGACTCGCTTAGAGCGCGTCACCAACACGATTCGCGTGGGGTTCTCGTGATCGGACTCGTCACGTACATCTTCCAACCAAGGCAGCTTTTTAGCCTGCATCTGGGCCGCAATCTGCTCTTGGACCTTGGATCCACCGACCTGCCAGGGCAAGTGGGTAATGACCACATCCCCATCCTCAAGCTCGTAGCGCGCACGCAACCGGACACTGCCGTTACCGCTGGTGTACATCTTCACCAGCTCCTCTCGGCTGCTGACAACCTCGGCTCCGGTCGGAAAGTCCGGGCCGGGAATGTACTGCATCAAGGTATCCAAACGCGCCTGCGGATGCTTGAGCAGATGAATCAAAGCCTTGGCAACCTCCCGCAGGTTATGCGGCGGGATATCGGTAGCCATGCCTACAGCAATGCCCTGAGCCCCGTTGAGCAGCACATTCGGCATGCGCGCGGGCAGCACCATGGGCTCGTCCAAGGTGCCATCAAAGTTTGGCGCCCAGTCCACAGTACCGCGCTTAATTTCTTCTAGGAGCACCTCCGAATAGCGCGATAACTTGGCCTCGGTGTAGCGCATGGCCGCAAAGGACTTGGGATCATCAGGTGCCCCCCAGTTCCCTTGACCATCGACCAAGGTGTAGCGCCAGGAGAAGGGCTGCGCCATGAGCACCATGGCCTCGTAGCAAGCGGAGTCCCCATGGGGATGGTACTTGCCGATGACGTCACCCACGGTACGTGCCGACTTCTTGGGTTTGGCAGAGCTGCCCAAGGATAGCTCGCTCATAGCAAACACAATGCGTCGTTGCACTGGCTTGAGCCCGTCGCCTAAATGCGGCAGGGCCCGGTCCAGGATGACGTACATGGAATAGTCCAGGTAAGCCTTCTCGGCAAAGCTGGCCAGAGCAGCATGCTCGGCGTTTTCTTGGATGTCGTTAACGGCCATAAGCCCAATTTCCTATCTGTTGGCGACCAGGCAGCGCTGCCTGATTTCACTAAATCGATCTGCGGCCTAAGCCGTAGGGCTGGCTTCAGCACCTCGGTTTTCCAGCCAAGCTCGTCGGTCCGCCGCGCGCTTCTTGCCCAGCAACATATCCAGCATGGGCTCTACTGGGGTGCCAGTATCCAGCCGAAGCTGAACCAGCCGGCGGGTATCTGGGGCCATGGTGGTCTCGCGCAATTGCAATGGGTTCATCTCACCCAAGCCCTTAAACCGCGTGACGCTGACCTTGCCACGCATCTTTTCCGCTTCAATACGATCCAGCACGCCCTGCTTCTCAGCCTCATCCAAGGCGTAGAAGATGGTTTTGCCCACATCGATACGAAACAAGGGTGGCATCGCGACATACACATGCCCAGCCTCGACCAATGGCCGGAAATGGCGGGTAAATAAGGCACAGAGCAAAGTAGCGATGTGCAGACCATCAGAGTCCGCATCCGCCAAGATGCAGATCTTGCCGTAGCGCAAACCCGATAAGGATTCGCTGCCGGCGTCCATTCCCAATGCCACGGATATATCGTGGATCTCTTGAGAGCCCAAAGCCGTCGGTGCGTCCAATTCCCAGGTGTTCATGATTTTTCCGCGCAAAGGCAAAATCGCCTGAAACTCGCGGTCGCGGGCTTGTTTAGCAGAGCCGCCGGCGGAGTCGCCCTCCACCAAAAACAGTTCGGTACGTGCGGGGTCCGAGCTTACGCAATCTGCCAGCTTCCCTGGGAGCGCTGGACCGCTGACGATTCTCTTTCGCGTGACCGCTTTGGCCGCGCGGATTCGGCTCTGCGCCTTGGCAATGACTCTCTGCGCGATGGAATCCGCAGTTTCCGGGTGCTTGTGCAGCCACAGGCTGGTTGAATCCTTGACCACGCCCGCGACGAAAGCGGCGCACTCCCGCGAGGACAGGCGCTCTTTGGTCTGCCCCGCGAACTGCGGTTCACGCAGTTTGACCGACAACACAAAACACAGCCCTGACCAAATGTCTTCTGGCGCGATCTTTAAGCCACGCGGCAGTAAATTGCGGGTGTCGGCATATTCTCGCAGGGACTCCGTCAAACCTGTGCGTAAGCCGTTGACGTGGGTGCCACCCTGCGCTGTTGGCACCAGGTTGACATAGCTTTCCTGAACAACATCGTGTCCTTCTGCCAACCACTGTACAGCCCAGTCGGCCGCTTCATGTTCACTTTGCATGCTGCCACTGAGGGGGGCATCAGGCACGCATTCCGCACCTTCCAGGCTGGACTGCAAATAGGCCTCAAGCCCATCTTGATAAAGCCATTCCTCCTTCTCGTCATGAATATGATCGACCAGGGTGACTTTTAAGCCAGGAAGAAGAACCGCTTTAGCCTTCAGTGCTTGCCGCAGACGGGCTAATGAGAACGCTGGCTGGTCGAAATATTTGGGGTCTGGCCAGAAATGGACGCGGGTGCCCTTCCGGCTTTTGGCACAGCTATCAATCACTTCCAGATCGCTGGACTTTTCCCCGTCTGCAAAGCGCATTTGATGCACCTGCGCGCCACGCCACACTGTGACCTCAAGCTTTTCCGACAAGGCGTTCACCACGCTGACCCCAACGCCGTGCAAGCCCCCTGAGAACTGATAGTTCTTCCCGGAAAACTTTCCGCCCGCGTGGAGCTTGGTCAGAATCACCTCAACGCCGGGCACTCCTTCTTCCGGATGTAGATCCACCGGCATGCCGCGACCGTCATCCTGCACCGCGCAGCTACCATCGGCGTGGATTTCCACCAAGATCTGACTAGCATGGCCTTGCAGTGCTTCGTCGACGGAATTGTCGATGACTTCTTGGGCAAGGTGATTAGGGCGGCTGGTGTCGGTGAACATCCCAGGCCGTCGGCGAACGGGCTCGAGACCGGCGAGTAATTCAATCGCGGACGCGTCATAGGAGTTATCCAGACTCATGGACTTTCTTGCAGCATGGACATGGCGGCGAAATATAACGGGAATCGTGGCACCGAGTCTGCGTTAGGCACCCGCGTCGCAGGCGCAAACGCCAGCTGCGAGCATGCCAGCGGCATCGGCCAGCCTCGTGTCGTCGCCGTCAGAGCCATGCCAACACTCACTTGCTGGCACCATTCTGTAGTGAAAAACCATCGACCGAATCACCGCCCATGCCTGGCCCGCCGCGCCTGCTAAACTTCCGCGCATGACGCAACAAACTGATTCAGCCAAAAGTGATGCCGCAAGCTTCGAGAGCGAGCTTGCGGCCTTGGAAGGCTTGGTCAAAACCTTAGAGCAAGGAGATGTTCCACTGGCTGAGGCCATGCAAGCCTTCGAGCAAGGCTTAGAGCATGCCCAGGCTTGTGAGAAGCTACTCGCGCAGGCGCAGTCTAAGTTGGACGAGCTTAGCGGCGAGGTCACGGACGCTTCCGCCGAACCGCAATGAATCTAGACGCATGGCTGGGCCAACATGCCGAGCGCATTCAGCATTGCCTCGACACCACCCTTCCGGGTGTCGACGTCCAGCCACAGGAATTGCATAAGGCGATGCGCCACGCGGCGCTGAATGGCGGCAAACGGTATAGAGCTGCGCTGTGTTACGCCGCTGCTGAAGCCTTGTCCATTGCACCCGCACTGGTCGACCCCTTGGCTGTCGCCATCGAGCTCATTCATGCCTACTCCCTAGTGCACGATGACCTCCCCGCCATGGACGACGATGCCCTACGCCGGGGTCAGCCTACCGTCCACGTGCTCTGGGACGATGCCATGGGCGTGCTAGCAGGGGACGCTCTGCATGCCCTGGCTTTTGAGCATCTACTGGCTGCACCCGCTTTGCAGGCCATCGACCCACAGCAACGTCTGGATCTCAACCTTGCAGTGGCTAAAGCAATCGGTCATCTAGGCATGGTGGGCGGCCAAGTCTTAGACCTCCAAGCTGAAGGCCGAAACCTCCCGGTCGAGGCACTGGAAAATATCCACCGGCGCAAGACCGGCGCCCTGATTGGTGTTTGCCTGGAAGGCGTTGCCATTATCGCCGGAGCGAGCCAAGATGACCGCGCCAACCTTAAACGTTACGCCCTCAATCTCGGGCTGGCCTATCAGGTCTATGACGATGTTCTGGACGAAACAGCCGATACGCAAACCCTCGGCAAGAACGCCGGTGCGGACCTGGCCAGGGATAAATCCACCTACCCGGCCTGTCTAGGCGTGGACGCCAGCCGGGCTCTGGCCGTTGAGTTGGCTGAGTCTGCCATCCAGAGCCTTCCTCAGCTGCCGGGGAACGACCGCAGGCTGAGGGAGTTGGCGCAGTGGGCTATAGGGCGTTCGCACTGAGCCCATTCGGGCGCACATTTGGGGCCACATGACTTTGCGGCGTAAGGGCCTCCGCATTTCATCTCCGCGGCTTTATACACATAGCCATGCCATAAGTCTCTTATCCATTAGGCGTAATCCACTGGGCGGGGCACCACGTATTTGTCATAATGAAGACATCTCCCATGAAGGGCACTCATGGCTGCTAATAGCGCGCATTACCAACTTTTAGGTCGTATCTACAATCCACGAGATCTGCGCGCGATGGACGCGGAGAAAATGCCCGAATTGGCGGCTGAAGTGCGACGTTGCTTGGTCGAAACACTGGGCCGTGTGGGTGGGCACTTCGGGGCAAACCTCGGAGCTGTGGAGCTCACGATTGCCCTACATCGCGTCTTCGATACTCCGAATGACCGCATCGTTTGGGATGTTGGCCATCAAGCTTATCCACATAAAATCCTCACCGGCCGGCGCGGTGCATTGGATACTATTCGCAAACTCGGTGGATTGGCACCGTTCCCGAATAGAGCCGAGAGCGAGTACGACACCTTCGGCGTAGGCCACTCATCCACATCCATAAGCGCAGCGGCTGGCATGTCTATGGCCAGCAAAGCCTTGGGGCTTCCCCGCGCGTGCGCTGCCGTCATCGGCGATGGCGGCATGACCGCTGGACTGGCCTTCGAGGCCTTAAACCATTTGGGCTCCTGCGGCGCAGATGTGGTGGTGATTTTCAATGACAACGACATGTCCATTTCTGAAAACGTGGGCGGGCTGCGGGATATGTCGGCAAGGCTGGTGCAGCGGCTGCAAGCTGCCGCGCCCACGCAAACGCTGCGTGACAGTGCCTTCCAGCGCCCCAGCGCGCAACGCGAGGTTGATCACCACAGCGACGCTGAAACCTTCTTCAGTGCCTTGGGCTTGCATTACAACGGCCCTGTAGATGGCCATGATTTACAAGCTCTTGAAGAGGCACTTCGCTCAGCCAAGGATGCAGGCGGCCCACAGCTGGTGCATGTTCTTACCGTGAAAGGCCGAGGCTTCGAGCCGGCCGAAGCGGATCCGATTACTTGGCATGCCGTCACGAAGTTCGATCCGGTGACCGGCGAACGGCCGCGCTCAACCAGCCCTAAGCCTCCGGCATATTCACAAGTGTTCGGCGATTGGTTATGCGGTGCTGCGCGACGCAACCCGCGAGTCTTTGGTATTACCCCCGCCATGCGCGAAGGGTCCGGAATGGTGCGCTTTGCACAAGAACACCCCGACCGCTACATCGACGTAGGCATCGCTGAACAACATGCAGTGACCTTGGCGGCGGGGATGGCCTGCGAGGGCGCACATCCGGTGGTGGCCATCTACTCCACCTTCCTTCAGCGCGGCTACGATCAGCTTATTCACGATGTGGCCTTACAAAACCTACCGGTGACCTTTGCGGTGGATCGTGGCGGACTGGTCGGCGGCGACGGCGCCACCCACCATGGTGTCTTCGACTTATCGTACTTACGGGCAATTCCGAATATGGTTGTGATGGCGCCGTCTGACGAAGCTGAGTGCGCACGGATGTTGGAAACTGGCATTACCCATGCCGGTCCTACTGCCATTCGTTACCCACGCGGCTGCGGTCCAGGCGCCAGTGTGCCTGAGCTCCCCCGCCCCTTAACGGTGGGCAAAGCCCGGGTTGTACGCGAGGCACGGGGTCACCATCGCCCACGGGTCGCCATACTGAGCTTTGGCAGCCTGCTTGAAGTGGCGCTGCAAGCCGCAGATATGTTGGACGCCGACGTTGTGGATATGCGCTTCATCAAACCCTTGGATGAAGCACTCATTTTGGATATGAGTAACCGCTGTGACCTCTTAGTGACCCTTGAGGACAACGCTGTGTGCGGCGGCGCGGGAAGCGCTGTGAATGAGGTGGTGTTATCCCAGCACGACGCGGTTCGGGTCTTGAATTTGGGTCTACCGGACCAATTCATTGAACATGGAGAACGCGAAGAGTTGTTGAGCCAAGCCGGCTTGGACCTCCGCGGTGTACTCAATAGCATTCGCACTCGGCTGCGCTCTCGCGATTTGGACGATTCTAGCGAGACCAGCAAGCGCTTAGCCTAAGCCTGCACGGAACTCCAAGGATCAGGCTATAGTCCAAGCGCTACTGCCTTCACCATTACACGACTCAAGGATATTGACTATGCAACCTGCACGCCAAACGCCTTACAACCACGCGACGGCGGCGAATTCCAGCGTCCTGGCCACAAACCAGGTGCTGCGCAACACCTACTTGCTACTGTCGATGACCCTGCTCTTCTCTGCGCTGTGTACCTTCGTTGGTATGCAGATGAACTTCGGTGGTATCGGCATTCTTGGATTTTTCATCGGCGCCTACGGGCTCATGTTTTTGACGCATAAGCTGCAAAACAGCGTGTGGGGCCTTGCTGCGGTATTCGGGTTTACCGGCTTTATGGGCTTGACCCTGGCCCCGATGCTGAATGCCTACCTCAACTTCCTTCCGAACGGCGGGCAATTGGTGCTTACTGCCATCGGCGGGACCGGTCTGATCTTCTTGGGCCTATCCGCCTACGCCTTGGCCTCTGGCAAGCGTTTCAACAATTGGGGGGCCAGTTTACTGGCGCTGGGCATCGTAGCCATGATTGCCATGGTCGCCAATATCTTTCTGCAGATCCCAGCCTTGTCGATGGCCGTCAGCGCCTTGTTCATGCTGTTCTCCAGCGCGGTGATCGTGTATCACACCGGCGAGATTGTGCATGGTGGTGAGACGAACTACATCACGGCCACCATCTCGCTCTACGTGAGTATTTACAACATCTTCGTGAGCCTACTCAGCTTGTTGGGCATGACCTCAGACGAGTAAGTCGAATCGACCAGTGAGGGGTCGCATCGCGGCCCCGTTTTCGCCACAATATGAAGCAAGAAGCGGTACTGGGCGACCAGCGCCGCTTTCTTTTTTGGTTCGCATTGATCATCACAGACCGCCGCAAATTTGATGTTTGACCACCCTGAATTCGACGAACACGAAGTCGTGCACTTTGGTACGGATGCCGCAACCGGATTGCGCTGCATTATTGCCATGCACTCCACACGTCTAGGCCCTGCCGCCGGTGGCTGCCGAATGTGGCCTTACCAAGCGGTTGGTGAAGCCATTACAGATGTATTGCGCCTGTCTCGCGGCATGAGCTACAAAAATGCCATGGCTGAACTGCCCCTAGGCGGAGGCAAAGCGGTCATCATCGGTGATCCTGCACGGCACAAATCTCCGGCTTTGTTTGCGGCTTTTGGGCGCATCATTGAAGGGCTGGCCGGACAGTACATTACCGCGGAAGACGTCGGTGTCACCGAAGCGGACATGGCCGCCATCGCCCAATCCACCAAACATGTGGCCGGACTTCCCCGTGCTGTAGGAGCCGGCGTCGAACAAGCCGCTGGCGGCAACCCCTCGCCCAAGACCGCGCGCGGCATTCTGGCCGGCATTAAAGCCGCCTTGGCGCATCGCCATGGGCACAGTGACCTTGATGGTCGACATATTAGTATTCAGGGCCTGGGCGGTGTTGGTGGCAATCTCGCCAAACTCCTGGCGGCGCAAGGCGCGCGCCTCACGATCGCTGATATTTCAGCGGAACGCAGCGCCGCCATTGCCGAACAAACTGGCGCGGAAGTCGTCGGCGTGGACGCCATCTTGGAAGTGCCCGCCGAGGTATTCGCACCTTGTGCACTGGGGGGCGTGCTCAACCCAGAGAGCATTCCAAAACTCGAGGCGAAAATTGTCGCCGGCGGCGCCAATAATCAGTTATTGCGTGACGAAGACGGCCAAGCCTTATTCGATCGCGGCATTCTCTACGCACCGGACTACGTCATCAACGCAGGCGGCATCATTAACGTATGCGGAGAACACCTATCTGGCTGGACCGAAGCCGACGTGGATCAACGCGTGGATAATATCGGGCAGACACTCACCACGGTGTTTACTGAGTCTGATAAGGACGGCTTACCGACCAACGTTATTGCCGATCGTATGGCCCGCGCCCGAATCGGCCACGACGAATAGTCGCCAGGTCTCAGGTTTCCCTTAACAGAAGTTCGTCGCAGGCCCGCCATCTAGGCGGGCCCAACGCGCGCAATCCCCAATCAGGCAGCCTTGGATGTCACTTCGCTGGGCTGCGGGGGTGTCTGCACACCCACGCGGAAGCAACGCCCCATGGACTGCTGACCCAAAGCCGGACCAAAGCTGCCATCCTGCCAGGCCACCTCACCTGCAATCCATACACGGCGTACCACATCATCCGAGCGATTCACCATTTGCTCATGGTCGAACTCGGCGCGGTGCACAAGCTGGGTATTTGCTTCGCTGTCATACTGAGCCAGCTGTGCAGGATCTAACAACACGAGGTCAGCCTGGGCCCCTACTGCAATACGGCCCACGGGCAAGCCAAAAAAGTCTGCAGGCTCCGCACACATCCGTTCTACGTAGCGCGCGACAGCACGCAAACCTTGAGGCTGGGCGGCTTGTAAGCCGCGCAGGTTTCCGTCGTAATAAGCCATGTTGGTCAGATGAGCACCTGAGTCGTTAAACCCTGGGAAAATCGCATCGTGAAAAAGCAGCTTTCGATGCATGGCGGGCCGGTCGTTCGCGGCCACAACGTACCAGCGCAAGTCGGTATCGAAGGCCTTCAACATATCCATGAAGAAATCGGCGTCATCGCGGATATCGTCCCCCAACAGGGTGAACAATTTGGCGTCTTCTCCTTGCGCTAGGCCTGTTTTTTTCCAGTCTCGATAGCGTTGGTAGATCACCGCCAAACTCAGCCCCTGCCACTGGGGGTGAGGCCGATCGGTCAGGATCATGTCGGCCAAGTCCCGTCTGAGGGTGTCATCCATAATGCCGAGCATGCGCTTAAGCCTGGCCAGGGAAACACCACGCTTATCGGCATACCACTCGCGTTTAAAGCGGGCACGGTATGCCGGGTCCTCTAACAAAGCCATGCGTCCTGCTCGATCTTCTAAATCTGGCTCGATGAGTTCGCGCATCACCGGTGTTTCTTCCGCCAGCGGCGTATGGATGCCGTCGGCATACACCTTGAACGGGGCCGCCAAAGCTTGAAGTCGAAACCGACCCTGGAGCAAGGCGGAATTAATCAAGCGGGTGAGCACCAAGGCCATCCGCGCAATACTGCGGTTGGAGACCACGTCCATAGCCGCAACTGCCGTGGTCTTCAAAGGCCGCCCGAACAGTCGTCCGCTACTCAGCAAGAAATTACGCATGGTTTGCAAACGACTGTCTTTGGGGGGAGTCGCTTGCCAAACACGGTCGTACTGACGCACAACACTGGTTAGACGACGCAGTTCTTTGTAGCTACCAAACTGGGTCGGAATTTTGACCTTACGATGGGGGTCGTTGGATAAATAGTGAAACGGCAAGGCATCTGTGGAAAAGCCGGCATAGCCTTGTTGCATGGCTTTGTCCAAGAGCTGCTCCATGCGTTGGAGTTCCAGCTCGGTGGGCTGTCGGCTTACTGAGCCTGCCAATCCCATCACTTCGGCCCGCAGCATTGAATGCGGAATCAGCGGAACCACATTGGGCCCCAGGGGCAAGCGTTCAAAATGATCCAGATACCCCTGGGTGTCCTGCCAATCAATTTGGTCCACGACTTTCTTCAGAACCGGCTTGGGCACGTTCTCGACTCTGGCGAAGCAGTCCACGATGGGGTCTTCCCCATTACGACGCTGGGCACCAAATGCCACGCCCAAGGAGCAATTGCTCATCACCACAGTCGTAGTGCCATGCCGGACCACTTCAGGTAAGCGGGGGTCCAGCTCGACCTCGAGGTCCAAATGGGTGTGAATATCGAGCATCCCCGGAAGTAGCCATAAGCCCTCCGCGTCGACGACTTCTTGGGCTCTGTCCCGGTTGAGGTCCTTGCCCATCGCCGCCACGCGGCCGCCGTGAATAGCAACATCACAGCGCTCAGGCTCAAGATGTGAACCATCGAAAACCGTCGCCCCACAGATGAGTAGGTCCCATACCTGATGCTGCGAATGAGCATGCATAGACTGTGTCTCCTCGGATTGTCTGAGCTTAGGTTAAAGATTACGACACCGGCCGTCTGTCGTAATTTCTTGCCCCCTAAAACGCATAATGACGCCGTCAATATCGACGTCGACTACATTATTTGTCGCGTGACTTGCGATGCCGAATCATGCGTTGGCGCTTTTTGATCTGCCGATCCGAGAGCTTATTGGGGCGATCTTCATAAGGGTTGGAACCTGAACGAAACTCCAGGGCCAATGGCGTCCCCCAAAGCTCAAAAGCCTCACGAAATCCATTGATCAGATAGCGCTTGTAGCTCGCAGGCACCTTCTCGGCTTGATTGCCATGAATGACAATGCGCGGCGGATTCTTACCACCTTGGTGGGCATAGCGAAGTTTGGGCCGCCGTCCATGGAGCTGGGGCGGAGCATGCTTGCGCACCATGGCTGCAAGAGTGTCGGTGAGTGCCGGCGTTGGTAAATCGACAAAGGCCACCTGCGATGAGGTATGCACCGCCTGCATGAGTTCGCCCAACCCAGAGCCATGCAAAGCGGAGAGGTGGACCACAGCAGCGTAATCACAAAAAGATAACTTGCGCTCTACCTCAGACTCGAACCGTCCACGCTCATCCGCGCTCAAGCCGTCCCACTTATTCAGGCCAAGCACCAGGCTCTTTCCGGCATGCGCAATTTCAGACAGTATGCGGGCGTCCTGCGCAGACACTTCAGCACGCGCGTCCAACAGCATTACCACCACATGCGCCGATTCAATCGCCTGCAAGGTCTTGATGGCGGAAAACTTTTCTATCCGTTCCTGGACTCGGCCACGGCGCCGCAACCCGGCGGTATCTATGAGCGTGTATTGCTGCCCCTCCCAGGTCAATGGCACCTCGACGGTGTCGCGGGTCGTCCCTGGAACATCAGAAGCAATTGAGCGCTCTTCATGTAGCAAACGGTTGAACAGGGTGGACTTCCCCGCATTGGGTCGGCCCACCAGGGCTAGACGGATATCATCGCCAGCACCCGGCGCCTGGTCTAAGCCTTGATCCCAGCCCTGCGGCAACAAGTCCTGTATCGCATCACGCAGGCGTTCTACACCCTGTTTATGGACCGCCGCCGTCGCGATTGGGCCTTCAAATCCCAAACTGAAGAACTCACTGGCAGCAGTGGCAAGGTCTAAACCCTCGGATTTGTTCACCACAAGCAGCACACGCCGGCCGCGCTGGCGCAAGGCGGCCACCACAAACTCATCGGCCGGGGTTAGCCCGCTACGCGCGTCGACCACCAGCAGCACCAGATCAGCCTCTTCAATGGCCAGCATGCTCTGCTTGACGATAGCGGCCTCTAAAGACTGCGTCTCAGCCTCAACGACAATACCGCCGGTATCCACGAGGATAATGTGCCCTGCCCCCAAGCGCGCAAAACCGTAACGCCGATCGCGCGTTAATCCCGGTTCATCGGCAACCAGGGCATCCCGACTGCGGGTGAGCTGATTAAACAGGGTGCTCTTGCCAACATTCGGGCGCCCGACCAGGGCTACCAAGGGTGCATGCATGAATGTGTATTCTGGTGCTTATCGATTCGCTGGGGCGCTATCGAAGGCCCGCAGCTTACCGCGTGAAGACAAACTGAGTAAGCCGGTGTCTGGACCCTCGCCCAGCCAGCGAATTCCTGCACGATCCATGCGCCCACGCCCGACGATGCTTCCATCCGCCGCGCTGAGCACGTGCACGTAACCGTCGTAGTCGCCCACTAACACATTGCCCTTCCAAGCCATGGGTTTGGATAGTCGGCGATAGCTCAGTTGCTCTTGACTCCAACTCGCCGCTCCCGAACGTGGGTCCAAGCAGGAAATAGCATCATCCCCATCGACGACGTACAGACAGTTCTCATCCAGCGCGGCACCCACAAAACCACCAACAGCGCGCTCCCAAATGGTTTGCCCGTTTTCACGTCGCAATACCCTAAGGTTTCCGCCGCTGCTAATGGCAACGATCACTGGGCCAGCCAGCAGTAGCTGAGCATCTACGTCAACGAGGCGTTGAACTTCGGATCGGCCGCGTGGTTCCGCAATCACCTGCTCCCATAATGGAGCCCCATCGGCCCGCGCAAGAGCCTTAAGGCGGCCAGTCGACGTCCCGACTATGACCGCATCTGCTGTCACTTCCAGGGGGGCGTTCCCCCGCCATGTAAGCGATGGCACGGTTAACGGGACCACCCATAAGGTGCTGCCGTCGCTAGGATCCAGCGCGTGAATACGGCCATCTTCACTTTTCACCGCGAGCAACTCCGCGTCACCAGCGGGAACCGTGGAAATTTCGCTGGATAAACGCAGGCGCCAGCGCTCTTCACCATCCAGGGCGGCGAGGGAGAGTAAATCTCCGTCACGGCTGCCGAAAATCAGCTGACCGTCGACCAGAGCAGGACCAGCAGCCAGGGTTAAGCCAGTAGCAACCGACCACAGCGGCTCACCTTGCGCGTTAAAGGCGTGGACCCCACCTTTTTGATCGCCAATAAAGACCCGACCCGCCGCAACCAAAGGGCGCAGGGCGTTGAACATGCCCACTGAAGCCACCTTGGCCGTCCATTCGCTATCTAGTACGACCTCGGGCTCGGCAATCTTCTTGAGTGGCGACGGTTCAAAGCGTGGCTTGCTCGCACAGGCAGCGAGGCAAGCCAGCACGCTCATGAGAGCGACCAGCGATAGACGCATTAGGACTTACTACCCAGCCGAGCCAGTTTGTTGCTGATGGCCCCTGCGGTAGCCTGGCCGCCAGCAGCCAAGGCGCTTTCCCAAGCGCTGCGAGCCGTTTCAGTATCCCCCTGAGCGTAGGCGATATCGCCGCGCAACTCGTCTGCCAATGCCGAGGCGCTGCTTGGCAACTCCGCGTCATCCAGCGTTGTCAGAGCGGCCTGTGCATCACCCTGTGCCCATTGCGCCCGTGCCAAGCGCAAGCTCAGCACGGCTTCAAGTGCTTTTCCGGGCTTGCTGGCCAGCGCTTGCTCAAGGTGATCTATAGCTGCTTCCCAGTTCTGGTTGTCCGCGGCCAAACTGGCGCGGGCGGCATGAGCATGGGCGACATAGACCGACTGACCATGCTCATTGCGCAATTGTTCCAAGGCGGCATCCGCAGCCTGCACATCAGCCTTGCTAATCGCCTGGTTCACAGCTTCGTAGGCTTGGGAGGCCTGCATAGCGCCCTGAGAACGGGCGTTTTGAAATTGCTCCCATCCAAGCAAGCCGCCGATACCGACAACCAGCCCACCCAGTAAAGCCAAGCGGTTCTCCCGCCACCACTTCTGGAGCTGCTCAACCTGTTCCTGATCCGTTTGTTCCATGTCCATGACAATACCCTTTTACAAATTACCTAAGCGGCAGGTGGTCCTGCGACTCCCTGCTTAGCAAAATATTCTCTGAGCGCAGGCGCTGGCTCTGACTCCAACACCGACCAATCGGCTGTTTGATCTTTGATGACGACGCGCATGGCAGCACCAGACTGAGCAGCGCGTTTGAGCTGTGGTTTCAGTCGCCCCGTGGCGCCATCGATGCAGACCTTAGCCCCCAGTGCTCGTAGGTCTTGGGCCATGGTCAGCGCCCTTGGCTGCGCTAGTACACCTTCGTGGCAGATATAAATATCTAACTGCCGCTGCACCGGCGCGACGTCCAAAGCCTTTTGCAACAGCAGAACTCGCTCCAAGCCCATCGCAAAGCCGCAGGCCGGAACCGGCCCGCCACCGAGCTGCTCCACCAAGCCGTCATAGCGCCCACCGGCTAATACAGTGCCTTGAGCGCCAAGCTCGGTGGTCGTCCACTCGAAAACGCAATGGTTGTAGTAGTCCAGGCCACGAACTAAGCGCGGGTTCTCCACATAGTCGATACCCAGCGCCTCAAGGCCATCGAGCACGGCGCGATGGTGCGCGAGCGAGTCTTCGTCTAGGTAATCCACTAGCTTTGGCGCATCGACTAACAATGCCTGGGTTTGTGGAACTTTAGAATCTAGGACCCGCAGCGGATTTCGCTCAACGCGAGATTGGCTATCGGCGTCTAAGTCATCGAATCGTTCTTGCAACCATGACTGCAATGCGCCGCGATACTCTGCGCGCGCAGCCTGACTGCCCAAGGTATTGATCTCAAGCTGCACGGCCGAGCGAACACCTGCGGACTGCAAAAGCTGCTCGGACAGAGCGATGACTTCGATGTCTGCCAGGGGGCCTGCAATGCCGAAGCACTCCACGCCAATTTGATGGAACTGCCGGTAGCGCCCCGCTTGAGGGCGTTCATGCCGAAACATGGGACCGATGTACCACAGACGGCGCTGAGCGTTATGCAGCAACCCCAGATCAATCCCCAAGCGCACCGCGCTGGCGGTCCCCTCCGGGCGCAAGCTCATAGAGTGACGCTCGCGATCCACAAAGCTGAACATCTCCTTTTCCACGATGTCCGTGGCCTCGCCGACGCTGCGGGCGAAAAGCTCCGTTGCCTCTAGGATCGGCAGTCGAATTTGCTCGAAAGCGTAGCGGTCTAGGACCTGAGCGCAGGCATCTTCGAGCTGGCGCCAGCCAGGAGTATCTTCAGGCCCAATGTCTGGGAAACCGCGCAATGCGCGAATACGTTGTGCCATCAGGAATCATCGCTCCCGCATTGACGGCGTGCGACTTCTCGGCGCACCAGATCCTCCAGTCCTATCACTAAGTCGTCGTTTTTAAGCTTGCCGCTAATTTCGCCGTGCTGAAAAACCGTGTTGGGGTAGCCGCCGGTAATGCCAATATCGGCCTCACGCGCCTCGCCAGGTCCATTCACCACACAACCAATGACGGCCACATCCAAGGCCTCATCAATATCCTCGAACCGCGCCTCAAGCTCGTTGACGGTTTTGACCACATCAAAGTTTTGCCGTGAACAACTCGGGCAGGCAATCAAATTGATTCCGCGTGTCCGTAGACTGAGACTCTTCAAGATATCCCAGCCCACTTTAATCTCTTCCACAGGGTCGGCTGCCAGCGAAACTCGAATGGTGTCGCCAATTCCCTCGGCCAAGAGCATGCCCAGCCCGATGGCCGATTTGACTGCACCAGCACGTTGACCACCCGCTTCGGTGATACCCAAGTGCAAGGGCTGCTCAATCTGCCCAGCCAGCAAGCGATAAGCCGCCACAGTCATGAAGACTTCAGAGGCTTTGAGGCTGATTTTGTAGTCTTGAAAATCATGCCGATCGAGGATGTCAATGTGGCGAAAGGCCGACTCCACCAAAGCCTCGGGGGTGGGCTCACCGTATTTTTCTTGTAAGTCCCCTTCCAGCGACCCCGCATTGACTCCCACCCGAATGGGAATGTTGTGGTGCCGCGCACACGCGATGACTTCCGCCACCTTCTTTTCGGAACCGATATTTCCAGGGTTAATGCGTAAGCAATCCGCGCCTTGCTCAGCAGCCGCTAAACCCACTCTATAGTTAAAGTGGATATCGGCCACCAATGGCACTGGGGATTGCACCCGAATCTTGCCGAAAGCCTCAGCAGCATCCATGGTGGGGACCGAGACACGCACGATGTCGGCTCCGGCTTTGTGCAGAGCACGAATTTGCGCCACCGTGGCCGCCACATCTGCAGTGTCCGTGTTGGTCATGCTTTGGACGCTGATTGGCGCATCACCTCCAACCGGAACAGAACCGACGTGAATTTGTCTGGACTTACGGCGATGAATAGTGTGTGCGTACTTCATGGCGCTATCAATTTCCCACCCTCGGTTATGGTAGCTCTAGCACGTGCCGCAGAGTCGATAACCGGTTGTAGATCGACGACTTTGCCGCCCAGTCGGAGCTCCAGAGTATGGGCGCGCCCGAGATTAATGCGATACGGAGGTTCGCCTTGCAGGCGCAATTGCTCGCCTGGCTGCGCCACTCTGTAAGCCAAGCGCTCGTCACGCGCATCACGCACTTCAATCCACGCAGCTTGTGGTCCCACACGAATTTCCAATAGTCCCGGGGGAGCACTCGTCAAATCTGCACTGGACTGCGCTGGTTCAGCTGACGGCGCTGTGCTGAGCTCTTCACTGAGTTTGAGTTGGCTGAGATCGGCGGTTGGCGGGCGTCTCTGCGCACTTTGATCGGGTAATGGAACAGGCGTAGTGACCGGCGCAGCGCTCGGCACAGTGGTTACGCCGGCGGTCACCGGTGGCTGGTCTGTAGAGCCCTTGGTGTTCGACCCAGACCCCAGCCACCCAATCCCGGCTAAAAGAAGCAACAGCAAAACCGCCCACAACCACGGCAGACGCAGGCCTGGTCGCGCAGTCTTGGCACCGTAGGGAATACTAGGACGCTGTTGAATATGAGGAACTGCGGAGGGCACCTCATTGATGATTTCGTAGCAACGCACGACCTCTTCGGCTTCACAGCCCACCACGCGTGCGTAGCGCCGATAGTAGCCGCGCGCGTATACAGGTTGGCCCAGCGCGGCGTAATCATCGCTCTCCAGGGCCTGCGCCATACTCACGGATAGATTGGCGGAACGCGCGGCATCCTCGATGCGCAGGCCACGCGTTTCGCGAGCCTGGAGCAAGAGCTGTCCTGGAGTTTCATGCGGGTGCTGATCAGTAGCCACGTGACCCTCCATTGCGGCGCCCCTCGCGACCAGACCCAGCACCAGCACTACTAAGCTCCTCGGCCCGCCGCGCGTATTCTCGCACCAGGTCCATCTCCCCCAGTGCCTGGTGAATCTGCTGACCGAGTACAGCACTTTGCGCTGTCAGAGGTGCCAGAGCTTCATAGCGTGCCAATAGGTCTTTGGCGCGCAGCCAATCTTGTTGGTAGACAGTCACTGCAACCAACCCCAGTACCAGTTGTGCCGACTGAGGTCGTTGTTGCAAGCCTCGCAGCAAAGCGTCCTCCGCCGCCGCCATGTTCCCCTGGGATTGCAAGCACCGCCCCCAGCGCAGAACAGCGTCCGCCTGGGCATCAGCAAGGCCGCGGGCCAGCAGTTGTTGACTGATGTCCGGGCTGTCGTTGTCGCAGTACCAATCGGCGAGACTAAAGCGCAGCTTGGCCTCGTCCTTACCCAGGTAACGCCGAGCTTGATCCATGGCATTACGTGCTTCCACGGTCGCACCTTGCCGCTGGAGGATAAGTCCCCGTCCGTAGTGCGCTGGGGCGAGGCTTACGTCTAGTTCGAGGGCACGCTCAAACTTTAGTGCGGCAATGTCAGGACGCTCTTGACTGAGATAACCGAAACCCAGATCGGCATTCAAGCGTGCAGCATCCTTGGGACGAGGGTCAGGTAGCTGAGGACCCTCGGTCACACATGCGCTGAGGCAAAGGCCGAGCAGGAAAAGCCAGCAACGCCACATGCTCACTGCACAACAACAGGAATGTCGCTCAGGCGACGTTTTTGCCGATTACGGACCTCACCCACCAACTGGCCGCATGCCGCAGCAATGTCATCACCACGGGTCTTGCGTACGGTGGTCACAATGCGGCGCTCACGCAGAATTTGGGAAAACTCAGTCACCACCTGAGGAGCCGAGCGCTGGTAAGTCGTGCCGGGGAAAGGGTTGAAGGGGATCAGGTTGACCTTGGCCGGCATATCCCGCAGCAGTTTGGCCAGCGCCAGTGCCTCGGCCTTGCCGTCATTGACCCCATCGAGCATCACGTACTCGTAAACGATGTGGGTTTGGCGCTCGCGATTCGCCGTATAGCGTTTGCACGCCGCCATCAGCTCAGCCAGAGGGTACTTGCGATTGATCGGGACAATGACATCACGGATGCTGTCTGTAGGCGCGTGTAATGACACGGCCAAAGCAGTATCTACACTGCCGCGCAGTCGATCCATGAACGGTACGAGTCCTGAGGTGCTCACCGTGACCCGCCGTTTGGATAAGCCGTAGCCCAGGTCATCGAGCAGAACGCGGATGGCCGTAACCACATGCTCAAAGTTGGCAAGGGGTTCACCCATGCCCATAAAAACAATGTTCGAAATCACCCGCCCTTCACGCGGAACGGCACCTAGCGCTTTCTGCGCGTACCACACCTGGGCGATAATCTCGGCCGCCGTCAGATTGCGGGCAAAGCCCTGGGTGGCTGTCGCACAGAACTGGCAGTCCATGGCGCAGCCAATCTGCGAGCTAATGCACAAGGTGCCGCGATCAGCCTCGGGAATGAACACCGTCTCAACAGCGTTACCGCTCTCTAAGCCCAGCACCCATTTACGAGTACCGTCACTAGAGATTTCTTCGGTAATCAGCCGCGGGGTTTGGATGACGGCCTCGGTCTCCAAACGCTCGCGCAGGGATTTGCCCAGATCAGTCATCTGGGCAAAATCGCTCACGCCGCGCTGATAGACCCAAGGCATGAGCTGACGCGCACGAAAAGCCTTTTCGCCACGTTGAGCGAACCAGTCCTCCAGACCACCACGGTCTAGACCTAAGAGATTGGTTGGCGCGTCAGTCATGCCCAGGCACTCAAGGAGCGCCGCTTAGCGCGCGCAGAGCTCGGTCGCTGCGAAGAAGTAGGCCACCTCGACAGCGGCAGTTTCTTCAGCATCGGAGCCATGCACAGCGTTGGCATCGATGGAGTCTGCAAAGTCGGCGCGGATGGTTCCTGGGGCGGCCTCTTTGGGGTTGGTGGCTCCCATGATTTCCCGGTTCTTGCTGATGGCGTTCTCGCCCTCAAGAACCTGCACCATCACCGGGCCGGAAATCATGAACTCTACGAGGTCATTAAAGAACGGGCGCTCACGGTGCACCGCATAGAAACCTTCGGCTTCGGCGCGGCTGAGCTGCTTCATTTTCGCTGCGACGACGCGCAGCCCGGCCTTCTCAAAGCGGGTGTAGATCTCGCCAATAACGTTCTTTGCGACGGCGTCTGGCTTGATAATGGAAAGTGTACGTTGGGTTGCCATGTGGGAAATCGCCCTGTTGCGAATGCAATACCGAAAAATAAACAAGGCCGCCATCAGGCGGCCGGCCAACTCGGTATTTTAACGCGAAGCCGACGAATCCCGCAGGGCGAAACTTTCGCCGCAGCCGCAATCAGCCTCGACGTTAGGGTTGTTGAACTGCCAGCGCTTGCTGAACCCATCGCCGACAAAATCCACAACGGTCCCCTGCAGGGCCGGCAGACTCTTTGTGGGCACCAGCAGAACCGCCCCAGCATGCTCTACACGAACATCGTCGGGCGCTTGATCATCGGCATACTCCACTTGATACATCCATCCGGAGCAGCCGGTCGGCTTCACCTGCAAACGGATACCCAAACCGCGGCCGCGTTGTTCGAGTTGTTCGCGAATACGGCTGGCCGCCGCTTCCGTCAGACTCAATTCAGCCATCGTCATTCTCCAGTTCTCGCACAGCGCTCAGGAGGCTGCGCGTTAGTACTACACAGTAACGCTTTGTGGGGGGTATCTCCAGTTCTTCAAGCCACGCTGCGGCCGCATCGACCCCTTGGGTTTGCAAGCGCGAACACACCCCCTCCAGCATGGCGAGCAGCCATGGACTGGCCACCGCGCGCCAATACCAGCGCTGCGCGGTTGGCTCACAGTACAACACCGCTTTTTCCTCCGAGGCTGGCGTATCCGCCGAGGCTACTCTTCGCGCCGCTGTTGGGCGCGGGCTGGGCAAAACCTGACTCGGCTCGGCCAGCGCGCGCAGCACCCACTCAGGATACGCAGCCATTACTTAGCCTCAGGATGCCAAGACTGTAGACGTTGTATCGCTGCAATGATCTGCTCAGCAGCTTGGTCTACCTCCGCAGCATGCGTGTTATGCCCAAAGGAGAGGCGCAAAGAGGCGTTGGCCTGCGCATCATCATGCCCCATCGCTCGAAGCACGTAGGAACTCTCAGCCTGCGCCGCTGCACATGCGCTCCCACTGGATAGAGCAATGTCCGGCAATAAGGCACGCAAACTATCGCCTTGCACATGGGGCACGCTGATATTAAGGATGTGCGGGGAGCTGCTGTTTTCCGGGCTGTTCCGAATCAGGTGAGGCACTTGCCGGGAGACCCTGCGCCAGAGCTGCTCCCGTAGCTCCAACAACCGCGCATGTTCCTGTGCCTGCGCGGACGCTGCCGCTTTGGCAGCCGCCACAAAGGCCAGAATCAGCATGGCTGGCAGGGTGCCCGAGCGCATTCCCCTCTCCTGCCCGCCGCCGAACACCAAGGGCTCCACACCCAGGCGGGGACGGCCGCGTAAATACAAGGCCCCGATGCCGGCCGGAGCGCCCAATTTGTGCCCCGAAAAGGCCATGCTGCCAACGCCAGCCCAAGTCTGTAGCGGAATCTTCCCTAGGGCCTGAGCCGCATCAACATGCAGTGGGACGCCCCGATCCTGACACGCAAGCGCAATCGCCGGCAGATCATGGATATGGCCCGTTTCATTATTCACAGCCATAGCGCACGCTAGGGTCGTGTCTGGCTGCAACGCCGCGTCAACTGCCTCAGCAGTACATACGCCCGCAGCTCCGGGGTCTATCCAATCCACTTGCCAGCCTTGGCCCTGCAAATGTCGGACCGGATCGATCACCGCCTTGTGCTCGGTCCGGGGTACCGTCAGCCGCCGCCCCTTGTTTTGCGCAAAGCGGGCACGCCCCATGACGGCAAGATTATCCGCCTCGGTCGCGCCCGAGGTAAACACGATTTCCGTGGGCTGAACGCCGAGAATGTCGGCAAAATCCTCTCGAGCCTTAGCCACCCTGGCCGCCATTTGCTGGCCCAGCGCATGCGCTGATGCCGGGTTTGCAAATGGCCCATCCGCTTGCGCGAACTCCGCCAGGATGGCTCGCGCCTCAGGCCGCAATGGGGTCGTGGCCGCATGGTCCAGATAAATCATTGATTGAGCAGCCCGGCAAAGGCTGCGCCTCCCTGAGAAACTGGCTTAACGATTGCGTCCAAAGCATCGAGCAAAGCCGGCAAATCAGACTCCAGAGAGTTATGACCTAAGCTCATCCGCACTGCACCTAGCGCCCGCTGTGCTGGCACCCCCATGGCGGTCAGCACATGGGATGGCACATCCGTGCCGCTGGTACAGGCAGAACCGCTCGCAAGCGCAAAACCCGCCTTATCCAAGGCCATCAACAAAGCCTCTGAATGCCAACCAGGTAGCGCAAAGAAACTCGTGTTCGGTAGACGCTTTGCCTCAAGCCCAAATATTTCTGCCTGCGGGTGGCGTTTGCAAAGCTCCTGCTCAAACGCATCCCGCCATTGAGCGTGGCGCAGGGCCTCCTCAGCCATGTGCGCCTGGGCATGCTCGCAGGCTGCTGCGAAGCCAACAATGCCAGGTACGTTGAGAGTCCCGGCGCGCAGGCCTTGTTCGTGCTTACCACCCCGCTGTATGGCCAGAATCTCTTGGCCACGACGAAGGATGAGGGCACCGACTCCTTTGGGACCACCAAGCTTATGCGCCGACACGCTCATGGCGGCCAGCTCGGCATGCCGAAAATCCACAGGCAACCTGCCGCACATTTGGGTGGCATCGGTATGCAGCAGACCATCTGCTGACTTCACCACCGCCGAGATCTCGGCAAGATTGGCCAGCACACCGGTTTCGTTGTTCGCGGCCATCACACTGACCAGTGCGCGCGGATGCTCCTGTAACCAAGCCTTGAGTGAACGAAGATCCGGACGCCCGGCCTGGTCCACAGCCAACCGCTCACAATGGGGCAGAGTTTCGAGCACGGCTTCATGATCTGTGGAACCGACCAACCGCGGCGCATCCGGACACAACCCTCGAAGAGCCCAGTTGATGGACTCTGTGGAGCCGGAGGTGAAAAATACTTCCGCGGCTTCGCAGTGAACCAATGCGGCAACTTGAGCTCTGGCTTGCTCAACCGCTTGACGCGCTAAGCGACCAGCGCGGTGTTGGCTATTGGCATTTCCATAATGCTGCTCAAACCAAGGCTGCATAGCTGCCAATACACCTGGACGCAATGCGGTCGTGGCATTGTGATCCAGGTAGATCATCGATTCTCTCCGCCATCACTCAAGGGCTCAGCCTTGAGTTCCGGCAACTCCGCTGCCTGCGCATCTTGATCGCCCACCGCCGCTGACTGACGCAGCGCAGCACAAAGCTGGGTGATTTTTTCATCCTGAGCATGCATATGCTCGAGCATGGCGTTGATTGTTTGGGCGACCGGATCTGAAACATCCCGGCTAACGCCATAGGCGTCGAAACCCATGCGCGCAGCCATTTCGGCACTTTTTGCCGACATTTCTGGAACCTTGCGCTGAGTACTTTTGGCGGGGACACCGACCACCGTTTGGCCTGGGGCAACGGCGCGTGTCACCACGGCATTAGAGCCGATACGCGCATTCTCCCCCACCACGAAAGGCCCTAAAACCTTGGCCCCCGCACCCACCACAACGCCGTTGGCCAAGGTGGGATGACGCTTACCGCCGTTCCAGCTGGTACCACCCAAAGTGACTCCCTGGTAGAGGGTGACGTCATCGCCAATTTCTGTGGTTTCGCCAATAACCACACCCATGCCATGGTCAATGAAGAAACGCCGACCAATTCGTGCACCGGGGTGAATCTCGATTCCCGTCAGCCAGCGCGATATATGGGCTACGAAGCGCGCCAACCAGTACATTCTCCATCCCCACAAACGGTGAGCAAGGCGGTGCCACCAGACCGCATGCAGCCCGGGGTAACAAAACACCACCTCCCAGAAGGATCGGGCGGCGGGGTCGCGTTCAAAAACGCTGCGAAGATCGTCGCGGAGCTGGCTAAACATACCGGCTTTGTTGGGGCGGGCCCCCTATTCTAAAGGCCGCGACCCAACCGACGTACGCCCTGCTAGTGCTTTTTGAATATCCCGCAATAGGCCGCGCAAAATATTGATCTCGTTACGATCCATTTGGGCGCGGGCAAACAAGGCCTTAAGTCGACGATGAACGGCGTCGGGGTTTTTGCGCGCGAAGAACTCCACATCATCAGATAAGCCGCGCAGATGACCCAGAAACCCCTCCAGCTCCGCATGGGTGGCTAACGGCGCCTCCAACGGTGGAGCCTCTGCAGCAGTGCCGTTGTGGGCCACAAACCACTCGTAGCAAAACAACTGCACGGCCATGGCGACATTGAGTGAGGAGAAACCCTCGTTGGTCGGAATGCGGACCAGTGCTTGGCATAAGGATATTTCCTCGTTGCTCAAGCCCACGCGCTCGGTGCCAAAAAGAATGGCTGGCCGCAAATGCTCCCGACGCTTGGCCCCATCTTCGGCCCATTCTCGAGGACTGATCACCGGCGGACCAATATGGCGCAGACGCGCCGTGGTACCCACCACCCAGTTGCAGTCGGCAAGCGCCTCTTCCACGCTAGACACTACATGAGCCTGGGCCAAAATATCGTCCGCAGACACCGCCCGCGCGGTCGCCTCTTCACTGGGAAAGATGCCGGGTTTGGGGTTCACTAACACCAAATCCGCAAGGCCCATGACCTTCATGGCACGCGCCGTTGCCCCAATATTTCCGGGGTGCGTGGGGTGACTCATCACGATTCGCAGCGCCGCTGCTTTATCATTGTGCGTTTTCGTTACAGCCGGGTCCGGCACTGTATGCATCCTTTGGTCAATATTGGGGTCTCAGCGGCCCGTAGCGCAGGAAATATCATCCTGCAGTCCATGGAAAAACTGGATCAATTGCGCGTAGAGCGCAAGGGTCCGCGCGACTTTGTATCCGATGTAGACCGCGCCGCCGAGGCCGAAATCATACGCATCATCCACAAAGCCTATCCAGACCACTCCATTTTGGGCGAAGAAGGCGGGGCGCTAGGTGAAAACCCCGTTGAGTGGATTATTGATCCACTGGATGGTACGAACAACTACCTGCATGGCCTGCCGCATTTCGCAGTCAGCATCGGCGTGCGCGAGAACGGCAAACTGGTTCACGGAGTCATCTACGACCCATACCGGCAAGATTTGTTTTCCGCCAGCAAAGGGGAAGGGGCACTTTTAAATAGCCGTCGCATCCGGATCAGCAAGCGACCCAAGAAGTTGGTTGAGGCTCTGGTAGGAACTGGCGAGCCCTTCACGCCCGGCCCACGGCTAGACCGTTACCGGCCGCAGATCAACGCCCTGCTCGGCCATTCGGGTGGCATCAGGCGTGCTGGCGCTGCCGCATTGGACTTGGCCTATGTGGCCAGTGGACGGCTGGATGCCTTTTGGGAGCTGGGTTTGAAGCCCTGGGATATTGCTGCCGGAATTGTGCTTTGCCGAGAAGCCGGCGCCGCGGTCTACGGTTTAGACGACACCGACGTCATGCATAGTGGCGATATTGTGGCCGCGCACCCTCGCCTACTGGAGGAACTACGCCGGGTGTTAGAGGGCGGGACGCCCGCGACCGCTTAAGCGACTGTAGTTGTGTCCCTCAGGGCCTGAGCGAGTTGTGTCAGGCCCTGAGCGGCAGTGGTTTGCCAATGCCAGTTCACCGCAGGGCTAACAGCACTGGGCACGGGGTTGATGTCGACAGCCCAAGCGCCTTCGGCCTGCAGCTGCCAAACTGGCTGCTGTATGTAGGCAAAACCAGCGCTGGTACCAACCACTAAAACGACCTCCGGGCGCAAGGCTAAGCAGGCCTCATAGGACTCCACGGCGCCTAGGGGAAGCGCCTCTTCAAAAAGCACCACGGGCGGGCGGAGCACACCGCCACAGTGTCCACAGATGGGGACTTCCCGCCGCTGGCGCCAGGCCCTATTTTTGGCCGCCGCATCCTGATCTCTACAGGTATCGCATCGCAGGCCATGAATATGCCCGTGCATCTCCACAACGCTGTGGCTGCCAGCCATTTGGTGCAGGCCGTCTACATTTTGCGTGACCACGGTCAAACCACGCAGTAGTGTTTCCATCTGCGCGAGTGCCAGATGTCCTGCGTGTGGCTGAGGCTGAGCACCTGCGTCCAGTAGCTGATGCAAGGCCATCCAGCAAATATCGGGGCGCCGCCTGAGCATGCTGGCAGACAAGCATTCCTCAATAGTGAACCCCTGTAGACGCTGGCCCCGGTTATACAGACCACCCTGCCCTCTGTAGGTGGGCAGACCAGACTCCGCCGACATGCCGGCCCCAGTGAGGACCAAGATCTGCTGAGCCTCGCGTAGACGCGCCACCGTGTGCAGCAAGGCTTCGGTCATGATTTAGGTCGCCGTCCACGCCCACTGAAGCCCTCTAGTCCTGCTCCCAGCAAATCCGCGCCACTACGCGCCATATTTCGCGCTGCTTCGCCCATGACACCAGCCTGCGGTAGCCGTTTAACAGCATCGATGAACCCCGCCGTGACCTCCGCACGAAACTCAGGCAGCAATTCCTCACCGGCCTGCGCAACACCGGCACGGACGCGCTCCTGCACCAACTCCGCGAGACGCGCCTCTTCGCGCTGATAATGTCGACGCAACCACCAAGCAAGCACCAAGGCAGCGAAGGTGGCGGTGAGCAAGCTGCTCAAGACGGCTGTGAATATGATGGTTGCCATGGTGTTCCCTGCGCTGTCTTTGACATAGAAGGTCCTATACTGCATCAAGTGCTGCCGCTCATTAATACCCCGCGCAGCATTGAGGAGACCGACAATGCGACACACCTGGATAGTTCTACTATTGGGCTGGCCGCTGCTCAGCCTGGCCATTCCCGAAGGGCCCGAGCCAGGCACCCCAGAATGGCAGGCACGCGAACTACAAAACTATGCTCGCGCCTTGAGCGCACCGGTGGAGCAACTCAGACCCAGCTTCCAGCTACGCCTGCAAACACAAAGCTTGCAGAATGAATTGCAGTGGCTGCAACGCGCCGCAAACGACCCTAGTTGGTTAGATCCACGCAGCGGGAACACCAATGTCAGCCCCCTGTGCACAAGTTGGATGGAGCAATGCGCTGGAGATCCTTTCCGCTACCCTGGCGTGGACCCCTTTTATGACCTGGATGGGGAATTCCAGGAGGTGGTCTTCTACGACGCACAATGTGCGCGCATATCGGGCCGTGTTTGGGCACCTTTAGGTGCCGATGCTGGTGCGAACTTGCCTACAGTGGTCATCGAAACAGGATCTGTTCAAGCCCCTGAACCTTTGTATTGGTGGATGGCGCAAGCACTGGTACGCGCTGGCTATGTGACCATGACATTTGACGTGCGCGGTCAGGGACGTTCGGACTTTCAAAGCCCCGACGGCGAACAGGGCGGCAATGTGAACTCCACCGTGTTCTGGGAAGGACTGGTCAACGCTATCGACTTTTTCCGCTCCTCCCCAGAGCAGCCCTACCCGCATAATCTCCGCTGCGAAGGCACCTACCCGACTCCCACCACCCCTCATAATCCTTACTGGGACAAAATGGACCTGGAGCGCTTGGGTTTGGCCGGGCATTCCCTGGGCGCAAGAGGCGTGTCCATCGTGCAAGAGTACGGCGCCGAAGGTGCACCTGATTGGCCTGGCTTGATCGACGATCACAATCCCGTAGATGTGATTGTGGCCTGGGACAGCCTATCCTCAAGCGTGACGCCGCGGGTCCCGGCCATGGGGCATACATCCGAATACGGCTTGACGCCTGTTCCGAATAGCAGCGCTCCAGACCCAGAAGCACACAAAACCGCTTTTGCGAACTGGCAAGCCGCTGGTCTACCGGTGTACCAAATTACGCCGCAAGGCTCCACCCATTACGAATGGTCGCTCATTCCCACCTTCCCTGCGTCTTCCTGGTGTCCTGAGGACGACGGCAGTCAATGTGCAGACGGCTTGGGGCTAGCCATGGCCGAGCATTATTCCTTGGCATGGTTTGACCGCTGGTTAAAACGGCCCGGCGAAGCTGGTTATACCAACGCTGATGAACGCTTATTGGACGATGCGGCTTGGCAGTCGTTTTACAGTTTTTATTACCGCTCCGCACGTTTTTTTCCTGATCAACAGGGGACTATCCATGAGTGCGGCGACATCAGAGCCGGCTGCGACAACCCAAACCGGCAGAATTCGCTTACTACAAGCGCAGGAGGTCTGGGTTGGATGGCTTTACTCAGCTTGATCTTGCTCACCCGCAGGCGCAAGACTTTAGTCCCGTACTCGCAGCTCTAGGTCGGCATGAAGCACCATCAGCAACAAGCCTGAACAGATGACATTACCAATGGCAACACTCTCCCTCGAGACGAACAATGATGTTTTGCGGATTGTAAAAGCGCTTTGACAACCCGTTGAGTAATTGACGGCACATTAAAGCGTTGAATTACACCCTGCTTTAACGTATAAATGGCGCCCTAGCGAACACTTGTTCGCTACATAAAGATTGCTAAAACAACAGGGTATTACAGATGAGCATCGATATTTCTACGTTATCTGCTGCCGAGCTAGAGAAGTTACGTGAGTCTATTGACGGAACCATCGCGGCTCGCCGCGCTGAAGAGCGCCAACGCGTTATCGACCAAATTCGCGGCATCTTGGCCGAAAACAACATGAGCTGGGACGATTTGCCACGTGCACGCGGCGGTAGCTCGACTCGGGGCAGTAAAGTTGCGCCGAAGTACCGCGACCCCAACAATCCGGCTACGACCTGGTCTGGGCGCGGACGCAAGCCCAAGTGGGTCGAAGCCCATTTGGCAGCAGGTGGCTCCATGGAGTCGCTGGAAATCTAAAACGCCCTTGGCCTGCAATGTTGGCATAGCGACTTTCTTGCAGATCGAAGACGTCGGCCTGCAGCGCAGCCAACCTGTACTTCAAAGTAGAAGTCAAAAGGCGCTAAAACCAATAAACAAAACGCCAGCGTCGCTGGCGTTTTTTTTTGGACGTCCACCCACCAAATAGCTGCGTCAAATAATATCAGGGCCAGCCTAGTGATAATCCGGAAGAAAAAGGTGACGCCGGTAGTATGCGAGTTCAGCGATGGAGTCGCGCACATCATCCAAAGCAAGATGACGCCCCTCCTTTTCAATGCCCTTAAACACCTCAGGGGCCCAGCGCCGAGCTAACTCTTTGAGCGTGCTCACATCAAGATTGCGATAGTGGAAAAAGGCCGCAAGATCGGGCATGTACCGTCGCAGAAAACGCCGGTCCTGGCCAATAGAGTTGCCACATAAAGGGGATTGTCCTGGCTCCACCCAACGCTGCAAAAACTCCAAGGTTTGCTGCTCGGCCTGGGCACAAGTCACCGAGCTTTGCCGCACCCTCTCGGTGAGGCCACTGGCACCGTGGGTGCGCACGCACCAATCGTCCATCTTCTGCAGTTCTTCATCAGGTTGATGAATGGCAAGCGACGGCCCCTCTGCCAAGACCTGTAAATTGGAGTCCGTCACTACCGTAGCAATTTCGATAATGCGGTGATTCTCGGGGTCCAGCCCCGTCATTTCCAGATCCAACCACACTAAATTTAAAGCGTTCTTCATAGACTGCATGTTACCTTGCGAATCAAACTTGTTTGCAAACTGGAGACGGGGATGAGTGATCTACATGAAGCCCACTGCGAAGCCTGTGAGGGCCAAGAAGCGGCGCTGGATGCGCAACAGGTCCGCACACTGATGGCACCACTTGACGCGCGCTGGACCCACAATGCGGATGAGCGTCGACTCGAGGCCAGTTTTAAGTTTAAAAATTACTATCAGACCATGGCCTTCTTGAACGCCGTTGCCTTCATTGCAAATCGCGAAGACCATCACCCCGATATCCAGTTTGGGTACAACACGGTGCACATGCATTGGCAGACGCACTCTGTGGACGGAATCAGTCGCAACGACCTGATTTGCGCTGCCAAGGTAGACCGACTTTTGCTCTAAAGCCAGCTTGAGCCCTGAGTGAGCTCCTGGCCAATACCGCTGGGCATCACAGCTATTCGGCTTCAGCGCCTAACGCCAATTGGCATGCTGCTGCCAGAATTCCACGCTAGTGGCGTAAGCCTCGCGATCTAGCTGAACGCCGGAGCCACCCTCCTCCACTCCTAAGGCATTGCGCAGCATGGTGATAGGCGCCATGGGAATTTCCGCAGGCTCTAAGGTGTACAAGCAGCCAACAACGCCCCATTGCGCGTCGATAGGGCTGCCCTCTTTGGCCAGCTGTTCCTGGCTGTATAGAATCGGCAAAAGGTACCGTGCTCGCGGCGCCTCCTGACCTTCAAACCAGCGCACGAGCACGGGAAGCTCTCGCGGGCTCCGGGCCTCATAAGCACTTCTCAAAGCATGTTGATTGTGCGCGGTAATAGGAATCACCGAACACCGTGTTTGGGTATGGTTTGGGTACACCCATAGCTGGCAAAACGGCGCATAGCCGGGAATCACGCGTTCCGGCTCCTGCTCATTCAACATAGCCTCAAACTCTTCAGGCCCAAGGTCTTGCACAGATGTATTACGCAATGGCTGCGGGAACAGGCGTCGGCGGGCGAAATCTGTCAGCGTCACACTCGCCATTTTAAGGCTCCACGCTCTGCTCAGGCTGTGGGCGATAGAAAATGGCGATATTGCCAATTTCTCCGACAATGTCCGCTGCATGTCGCTCGGCAATGAGCATTGCACTGCTGCGCCGCTGGGTTTTGTCCATTCCTGCCAAGCGCACCTTAATCAGCTCATGCGCATTCAACGCCAGATCAATTTCCCCATGAACAGCATCCGTTAGCCCCTTGGCTCCGAGCTGTACTACAGGTTTGAGGGAATGAGCCGCGGCTCGAAGTTCGCGCCGTCGAGCGCCATTTAATGTCATTGATATTGGTCCAATAAAAAGTCGTTACAGGGTCAGTACGGGAGGCTGCAGCTTCAACGCTGCCCATGCAGGATCAGCGCTTATCGTCTTGCTAAGGAAAAGGACTCACCTCCGCCTACGGGCATGCCTCCTCCCTGACTGTAGAAACGTCGCCACAGCTCTTGGCCAGCCGCGTCAAACTCCAACACGGTGTCGAAAAAGGCTTGGCGGCTAACAGCATCGATAAAGTCTTCCGGCAGCCAGGGGTCAAAGACCACCTCGCGAATAGCCTCCGCGCCCAAGAGATAGCTCTCTCTGGCCGCTTCATCAAGCTCAAGTTTGTCATGCCGCGAAAGCCAGCCACGCAGTTGTTCGGTACGACGCTGATAGTTGTCTGAGTAGGCCTGGGGGTCCCACAAGTGGCGGGCACCGTTGTGACGGCCCTCATCCAGCTCGCTTAAACACGCCACCAATGTCCTGCGAGGCAGGCCCAGAGCCACCAGGCGCTGATGTAAATGCGGAGCAGATCCTTTCAAGTTTGCCGGCCTCAGATACAAGCTTCCTTCAAGCTGACGTAAACCAGTCATATCCAAAGCGCGTAGCGAAAGACGCTTGGCTTTACGTTCCAAACGACCGGCTGTACCAAGATCGCAGCACAACCAATCCCCCTGCCAAGGCTGTAGGCGCTGCGGTAACTCGCGCCAAGACCCTACGTCTTTGGCAAGATCCTCAGCGGCTGGCCCCAAGGCGTAGTAGCCCCGCTCCGGGCTTTGAATCAAACCTTCGGCCGAGAGGCGGACCATAGTGACCCGGACATTGTTCTCACTCAAATCGAACAAGGCGCAGGCACGAATGGCATCTCGCACGCTCAGGGGCTTGCCCTGGCCTGCTAAAAGTAGGCCCAGGATGAGTTTTTTAGGGGTGGGACGTTGCACTGCGACTCAACGCATCAAAGATCAGTCGCTATTTTCGCACAGGCCCACAACCGCTAAGGGGCTTAGGCCTTAAGAATTGTTAGCACTCACCGCTATGCCCACTTCAGCGCATCCATGACGAGCATCGCCCCTGGGCTTGCCGTGATGTGAGGAGATCACCCCACTGTTCATAAAAAAACCACAAGGGCCTCGCAGCCCTTGTGGCCCCATAGCGGTGGCCTCTTTGGCCCTATGGCTTAGTGCAAGCCACCGACGCCATCGGTTTGGTCAAAGCCCAGTTCCCGTTTCCACTGTGCGAGCAAGGCCTGGGTGTCGTGGTCTTCAGGCTTGAATCCTGGTCGATACCAATCCAAGTAATCAGCAATGGCCCGGGTGTAAAAGCCATTCGGACCTAACATGGTCTGTAAGCCTTGCATCCAGCTACGCCAATCTCGCATATGCCCGTCCCGGCGCACCATTTCTACATGTGCTGGAACAATCAGATACAACAAGGCCAAGGTGGTTGGGGGCATCGCCAAAATACGCAGCCACTCTGAGTAGCCCTGTTCTTTAAATACAGCAAAGGCCGTGGTTTTATGTTCATTTTCTTCTACGGCATGCCACAGCCACATGCGCTGCATGTTCGGATCAGCGAAGGTTTGGTGGATATCTTCGCGTCGCAATAAATGTTCGCCCAGGGTGGCCGTGAAATGCTCGGCGCACACAGTCGCAGCAAGTTGCAGCCGTTTCGAAAGCCGTTTGCGACCCCATTTCACCAAGCGCTCGCAACGCTTGCGCGACCACTCCACAACATCGCCGGCACCGGCGTTGTAATGCGTATGCTGCTCAGAGTGACGGGCCTCCTGACCGATAAAGGCGCGAATTTCACGGGCCAGAGCAGGATCCTTAACGTCTTTTTGATAAGCCCGCACCGCCTCCACGAAAAAGCGCTCTCCATCGGGGAACAGAGACGACAGCGTGTCCATGTGCCGGGTCAGAATGGGGTTGTTCTTAAACCACCTGGGTGCCACCTCTTCAAAGGCTAAATTCGGCTTACGCACTGGAAAAGGTGCACCTTTAGGCCAATGCGTATGCACGGCGCCTGTGGCCGGTTGAGCGGGACTCATTACTTCAGACATCGTAGTCACTCCATGTGATGTACCACCAGTTGATGTCACATTATTCTTGACATTGGTCGCTGTCAAGATTTTTGTGGTTCTGGAGTCAGACGAGCCTTAGTGTGCTGTTGGTTCGGACAAGCTTGATGGCCGTAGACAGCCGAAATGAAGATACGCCACGCAGCCATTGCGCTCTTGCGTGACATGCAACCGCGGCACGGGTTTCAGTGCCGGCATCGCCCACCAGGCTAACTCAGCAAACTATTGAAAAACTCAGAGATCTGGGTAATTTCTGGCGCGCAGACTTGATGAGCCATGGGGTAGCTATTCCAAGCCACCTGATAGCCCTGTTGTCGCAACATGTCCCGACTCCACTCACCCAGCATACGGGGAAGAACCGGATCGAAGTCACCATGGCAAAGCTGGATAGGCGTGGCCGCGTTGGCACTATGCGCCTGCTCTGCCAGTTTGTTGTGCACTGGCAGAAAGGTGGACAAGCCCAAAATCCCGGCCAAGGGCTTGGGGTAGCGTAGGCCTGCATGCAAGGCCATAGCGCCGCCCTGAGAGAACCCAGCCAGGATGATGCGCCGACTATCTATACCAGCGGATAGCTGCTCATCGATCAGCGCAAAGATCCGCTCTTGACTGGCGACGATGCCCTCTTCGTCCTGCTTTTCAAACGAGCCTAACTGCAGAATGTCGAACCAGGCCCGCATCGGCATTCCGCCATTGAGTGTCACTGGGCGCACCGGCGCATGTGGGAAGATAAATCTCAAGGCAATCCCAGAAGATAATTCCAACTCCGGCACCAAAGGTACGAAGTCATTGCCGTCCGCTCCTAAACCGTGCATCCAAATCACAGCGGCATTCGCCGCGATCTCGGGCTCGACAACGATTCGATCATCACCAACTTGGGTGGCCTTCATGAGTGTTCCTCTGGCTTAGCCGCTGGGTTAGCCTCTGTGGCAGCGTCAGGCTCGGCCACCTCGTCAGCCATCTCCTGAAGGCTGACATGGCGCACGTCTTTGCCATGCACGAAATACACAATGTACTCGGCGATATTCTTACTGTGATCGCCGATTCTCTCCAGTGAGCGTACGGACCAAATGATGTCGAGTACCCGGGAGATGGAACGCGGGTCTTCCATCATAAAAGTGATGCATTGGCGCAAAATTGCTTCGTACTCACGATCCACATCATCGTCACGCGCACTCACCGCCACTGCCGCCTCGGAATCCATACGCGCAAAGGCATCCAAAACAGCATGGAGCATATCTGCCACCTGCCTACCAAGAGCTTGAACGGCATGCTGCGCACTGGGTGGATGCCCGCCACCGGCGAGATCTAAGGCCATCTTCGCGACGCGCCCGGCCTCGTCACCCATCCGCTCCAAATCATTAATGGTCTTCACGCAGGCCATCACCAAACGCAGGTCCGAGGCTGCGGGTTGGCGTCGCGCCAGAATGCGGTGGCAATCTTCGTCTAATTGCACCTCCATACTGTTGACTTGATCATCTCTGGCCAGAACATGCCGCGCCAAGCCCACATCCGCGTGAATCAGCGCTTTCACGGCATCCAGGATCATCTCTTCCACCAACCCTCCCATCGCCAGAATACGTTGGCGAACGTCCTCCAGCTCAGCATTAAATTGCTCCGAGATGTGGCGCTTGTAGTGGTCTGGATGGGAGGCAAATGCCATGCGCGGCGCTCCGACTAAATACGGTCTATGGCCCCTAACTGAGCTGTGGACGTCCGACCTCACCACGAAGACCGTGGCTACGGCGTGACACTCCTAAACCCGAGGGGAATGAAGACCAGCAGACTAGCAAATTCGTGACTAGCCGTAGCGGCCCGTAATGTAATCCTCCGTGCGCCGGTGACGGGGATTTGTGAATAAAGTGTCGGCGCTGCCATGTTCAATGACCTCACCTTCATACATGAAGGCCGTATCGTCGGATACCCGCGCAGCCTGCTGCATGTTGTGCGTCACGATGATGACCGTGTACTGGGTCTTGAGCTCATTGATGAGCTCTTCGATGCGCAAGGTTGAGATGGGGTCCAGTGCCGATGCGGGCTCATCCAGCAGTAACACTTCTGGTTTGAGTGCAATCGCGCGGGCGATCACCAAGCGCTGTTGTTGGCCGCCGGACAAGCCTAATGCCGGGGCATCTAAGCGATTTTTGACCTCGTCCCACAGCGCCGCCCCCTTGAGGGCCCACTCGACAGCATCATCCAGAGCACGGCGGCGCCAGCGCTGGGTAAGACGCAGGCCATAGGCCACATTGTCATACACACTCATTGGAAAGGGGTTTGGTTTTTGAAAAACCATGCCAATACGTCGCCGCAAGTGCGCCACATCCACAGTCGGTGCGTATATGTTTTCCCCCGCCAGCCGTATTTCCCCGCGTACCTTGGCCCCCTGCACTAGGTCGTTCATCCGGTTGAAGCACCGTAATAACGAACTTTTTCCGCAGCCGGATGGGCCGATGAACGCTGTGACTTTGTTGGCGGCGACGGTAATGGAAATATCTCTGAGCGCCACCTGTTGGTCGTAGTGCAGGCTCAGATTGACAACTTCCAGCGCCGGAGGGATCGCAGCGGAAGTGGACTCCACAGGCATCATCCAGGAGTCTCCTCTAAGTGGCGATACCGCTCACGCAGCTGGTGACGCAGGCGTACGGCAAATAGGTTTAAGGCAATCACAATCAGAACCAGTAAAAATGCTACGGCGTAGACCAGGGGCCGAGCTGCCTCTACATTCGGGCTTTGAAAACCCACATCGTATAGATGGAAACCCAGATGCATGAATTTGCGCTCAGGGTGAATAAAGGGCAAGGCCGAATCCAAAGGAAGCTCGGGGGTAAGCTTCACCACGCCTAACAACATCAATGGAGCCACCTCCCCTGCTGCGCGCGCAATCGCCAAAATAAGCCCGGTCAGCATGGCCGGACGAACCATGGGCAAGACCACTTTCCATAAGGTTTCAGCCTGAGTGGCACCCAGGGCAAAACTGGCTTGTCTTAGGGCGGGGGAGATACGTGCCAACCCCTCTTCGGTGGCCACGATGACCACCGGCAAGGTCAGCAATGCCATGGTGAGCGAGGCCCACAGCAAACCACCGGTGCCAAATGTGGGATTCGGCAGACTTTGGGCGAAAAAGTGTTGGTCTAACCATCCGCCCAAGCCGTAGACAAAAAACCCCAAGCCAAAGACGCCATACACAATGGACGGCACCCCTGCGAGGTTATGCACGGTCACGCGAAGCAGTCGCACCCACCACACATTCCGCGCGTATTCATGCAGGTAGATGGCAGCCAACACACCCAATGGCGCCACAAAAATAGTCATCGAAAAAACCAATAACACGGTTCCAACTATCGCCGGGAAGACTCCGCCCTCCGTATTGGCCTCCCGCGGAGGCTCGCTGAGGAAGCGCCACACGGAGGCCAACATCCATCCTGTCTTATCCCAAAGACTCATGACATTCGGCCTATAGGCACGTACCACCTCTGCCGCAGGCAATAAGGTCGTAGAACCATCTGCGAGCTCGATCAGTAGCTGATCTTCATGAAGGTCGGCCTGCAGACGACGCAGTTCCGCTTCCGCTGCTAAAAACTCGGCGCGTTCATTCGGGTCTGCGCTGGCCGCCAAACGGGGAATGCGACGCTCCTTCAAGCTCTGAATCACAGTCTGCTGGCGTTCGGCGCTACGCACCATTTCCAACATCCAGGGCCAGGCGCGCGGCCCCTGCGCCATACGCTCTCCATCGCGATACACGGCGAGTAAACGACCGAGAAGGTCACCCCACTCCCGCCGTTCCCATACCGCCACCTGGCTGGGCCGGCTTAGCTCCTGCATTGATGGAGGCTGAAGATAGACGAAATCTGGACCGGCCTCCCGGCGACCGATTTTCATCAGCCAGCGCGCATCATCGCCCTCGCCTTCGCTACGCCATAGCTGACCCCATAGGGGCTGCTCTGTGTCTTGCGGCTCTAATGCCTCCACCGCGTAAACAACGCGCGGCCAGAAATGAGGAGCCGCTTGTGACAGCAGTAGTAGCAACAGGCCTCCAACCAGCGCCAAGCACAGACTCACTGCTGCTGCACTGGCCCACACCCATGCCCGCCCCTGCGCGCGTACGCCATACCGTCCAGAAACCATGGTAGTCATAGCAGTCGGTACCTACGGCGCATCCGCTGGCGAACCACTTCGGCCAAGGTGTTCAACAAGAAGGTCATGGCCAATAGCACTAAGGCGGCAAGGAAGAGCACGCGAAAATGCGTACTGCCCACAGCCGCTTCAGGCATCTCCATCGCCACGTTTGCCGCCATGCTGCGCATGCCATTGAATAGGCTCCAGTCCAATACAGGCGTGTTCCCGCTCGCCATCAGCACAATCATGGTCTCGCCCACAGCACGCCCCATACCCACCATGAGTGCCGAAAAAATACCTGGTGCGGCGGCAGGCAACACCACACCGCGTAAGGTTTGCCAGGGGGTTGCCCCCAACGCTAAAGAGCCTTGGGAGAGGTGCTGAGGAACGCCATAAATCGCATCCTCTGCTAATGAATAGATGGTGGGGATGATGGCAAAGCCCATAGCGAATCCCACAATGACTGCGTTGCGCTGGGCATAAGAAATGTCCATAGCTGCGGCAACCCAGGCTAGGAGATTGCTATCGAACCAATATCTCTCTAGTAATGGCCCCCACCACGCTGCCAGCACAACAAGCACGATGAACAAGGGGATCAACCAGATTAACTCTCGGCCATACACCACAAACCGCCAACGCTGAGGCAATAAGCGTGGACCAAGAGAGGCCAGCAAAGCCAAAGTCACTGCGGCCAGCATCAGGAACAGCATGACCGCCGCAAACACATCTTCCAGTAAGGGTGCCAACCACAAGCCAGCAATAAAGCCTAAGACTACAGTGGGTAAGGCCTCCATGATTTCTATGCCCGGCTTCACAAGCTGGCGTAATCTCGGCGCAAGAAAATACGCCGAATACAAAGCGGCACCGATGGCTAGAGGCACCGCAAAGAGCATGGCGTAAACGGCAGCTTTTAGGGTGCCATGCAAGAGGGGTGCAAGCGACAGCTTGGTCTCCGCGCCAAGCATATGACTGCTGGCTTGCCACACTTGAGCAGGCTGGGCATACGCCTCGTACCACAGCTCGGACCAAATAGACCGAAGACTCAGCTCTGGGTGCGCATTGCTCAGTTGATAGCGCTGCCAAGCCTCTGGGGTCTGTCTTAGCAACCAACTCCCATTGGGCGCCACACTCACGGCCAATGACAAGGGCGGCTCCCAGGATTGTTCCAGTAGGGCTCTGGGACGCTGAGCAAACCACATCGTCAGTTGCTCGGCGCCGGCAAAGTACACCACCCTCCGACCCGCCTCCGCGAATAGCTCACCTTTGCTCTGGCCAGAATGCTCAAACTGCAGGGTGCTGGACAGAGCCCAACCGTTGGCGCGGCGTTGTGGAAAGACTCTATGCAGATCTCCGGAGGCGGTATGCACAACCAAGCTCAAACCACCGACCAATAATTCCGTCTGGGCGATCGGGCCCAGGTCGTGGCTCAGCATGCTCGCTAAGCTCTGGCCTTTTGAGTCGAGCAACCAAGCCGCAATGATGCCGCTGGCATGTTCGACCGCAAACATCCACTGACCTTGAGGATCGAGGTGCAGCTCATCCACTTGAGCCATCTCTTCGGGTAAGGCTATGCGTGCCAAAGAGCGATGATCCTGCCCCGCCGAGAGCTGTTGGAGTTCGATGAACTGAGCAGCGACTTGGGCCAAGAGATAACCGGCTTCGCTGCGCCGGATATCCCACACCTCAGAGACAGATACCGCCGCAAACAGCTCCGGATGATGCTGTTGCCACGCTGACGCATCGCTGCCAGAAAGTGCTGGTCGCAGCTCCCAGACTTGCAGGTGCTGATCAACGGTCTGCAGTGCCAGCAGTTGACCAGAAGTAGTTAACGGTCGCACCGAGCTTACAGGCCTATCTAAACTCAGCTGCGCGAGCACCTCAAACTCCGGCACAAAACCAAGCCATTCCAGCTGGCCACCGGCGCTCACGCGAAGCGCGCTGCTGCCATTACTCAAAACCTGCAAATATGCGGTTTCACCGTGCGCCACCAAGCCCGCCTGGCTCGACACCAAGCTGAGTGATGCCGGACGAAACAGCGGGGCTACCGCAGACAACAGATAGCCAAAAAGCAGGATGAGGACGGCCACCACAACCACGCCTGCCAGGCGCACCAAGGCCCGAAACGCTTGGTCTAGGCCACGCCGCCGCCATTGGCGCAAGGGCAAGTCCGTCATGACCGAGTGAGTCCCAGAGTTTGCCGAAGCTCTACTACGCGGTCGACTGGCAAAGGAACGTAGCCATCTTTACGCACCACCGACTGACCGTCGGCCGAGAGCACCATGCGCAAAAAATCCGCAACTACCGGCGAAAGGCTGCGGCCTGGCGGCATATTCAGGTAGATGTACAAGGTCCTGGACAGTGGATATGCCCCACTGAGAATGTACTCCGGCCTCGGTGCTAACGCTTGCGTGGCGGCCCCTCGCCTCAGAGGCAGCGCACGAACCCCAGGCGTCAGGTAGCCCGCGCTGGAATAGCCCATGGCCTGCAGACTGGCGCCGACGGCCTGCACCACCGAAGCAGAACCCGGCTGCTCATTCACGCGTGCCAAAAAATCTCCCCCACATAAGGCGGCGGAACGAAAATAAGCATGGGTCCCTGACGCGGAGTTTCTGCCGTACAGGACCATCTTCCCGGACAGGCCACTGCCGGCCGCTAGCAACGATTGCCAATGATCGATCCTGCCTTCCCCGCCACAGCGGAAATTGCGCCCAAAAATGGCATCTAAGCTTCTCAAGTCCAACTCAGGCAGGGGGTTATCGCGATGGACATAGACCGCCAGGGCATCCAGAGCCACCGGAACGGCGCGAGGGGCATAGCCATAGCGATGCGTGAAACGCTCCACTTCATCAGCGCTCATCAAACGGCTCATCGGCCCCAGGTCAGCGACTCCCTGAATGAGCGCCGGGGCGGCAGTAGCTGAGCCAGCACTTTGCACCTGAACTCTGACCCCAGGATGCGCATTTCGGTAAGCCTCACTCCATAAGGCCATGAGGTTGGACATGCTGTCTGAACCCACCGCGCTCAAGGTCCCACTCAGATTCCACTGTGGCCTAAAACTCGGATATGCGGATAGCTTCCCTCCCGCAGGTTCAGCGCCTTGGGCTGGCATGCTTGCTGGTGCGGCTACGGTGGTAGCATCCGGCCCCGAGACTGATGTGGGTGCCGAACAGGCGCCGAGGGCCATCGCCATGCCCATCCATAAACTGGCGACTAAGCGTGTCATGTCGGGAATTGGCAGCGAAAGCAACTTCCCTCGCCCTGTTGACTTTGCACGTGGAGCACGGCGTCATGCCGCTCTAGAGCATGCTTGACGATGGCAAGGCCTAGCCCGGTGCCCCCTGTTTCACGAGAGCGCGCCACATCCGCACGATAAAATCGCTCAGTAAGCCGGGGTAAGTCGCGCGGGTCAATGCCAATTCCGGTGTCTCGTACCTCCAACCAACGCCCCTCATCATCGGCGTACCAGCGTAAGAATATCTCTCCCCCTTCCGGGGTGTAGCGCACGGCATTCGAGAGTAAATTTCCCGCAATACTTTGTATTTCCGCCGGCTGACCCGAGAGGCCCACCGTCTCATCAATATCGGCATGAATCGTGTGCTGGCCATCACTCAAAGCCTGCGCTTCTTTGACTGCATCCCCCAGTAATCGCGCCATTGAAATGGGTTCACGCTCCGCCACGCGGGAGCTTGCCTCTAAGCGCGCCAACTTCAGCATGTCCTTAATAATGCTTTCCATACGCGCAGATTGACGCCGCATCTCGCGTAAGGGCTGAGCCCAGCTCTCCAGACCCGGCGCAGCCATCTCCGCCTCTGCCACCAACATTTCCAAATACCCACTAACGACCGTCAACGGCGTTCGTAGTTCGTGTGAGGCGTTACTTACGAAGTCACGCCGCATCTGCTCTATGCGCTTTCGATCGGTAATGTCCCGAGCAATGAGCAGACGCTGGCTTTTGCCATAGGGCACCAAACGTACCCAGAGCGTGTTGTCAGGGCTTTCAAGGCTGGGGATCTCCACGCCCTCAGGCCCGCCCTCCTCAGACTCCAAGTACTGCAAAAAGTCCGGATTGCGAATCAGGTTGGCCACACGCTGACCCACATCACGGCTGCTTTGAAACCCCAGCATGCGGTTAGCGGCCGCATTAAACCAAGTGATACGCGCACTTTTGTCCAAAACAACAGCAGCATCGGGAAGTGCTCCGGTGGAGGCACGAAATTCCTTGAGAATGGCGGCCAGACGTTTCTTGCGTTTGCGCGCCTGCCGGTAGCGCATGTACGCGTCGTCGTAAATGATCTCCCAAATGCCGTATCCGGCAGGGAGCTCATTCGCCTTGGGAGACTGCTGCCACAGCCGCAAATGTGCGGCGTACCATAAATGCATGGCCAGCAAACCGGCCAAGGCTAAGGCCAACCCGGCCATGGGATGGCCAAACACTTCGCCCGCGATGACGCCCAGTATCACCACCGAGAGGGTTGTTCCTCCTTCCGAGCGCAGTAAAGTGAGCAAAGCAGCTTTGGTCATGCGGGGTCGCAAATGAGCAGTAAAAACGGGGTCGTCTGTCGCCAGTATGCAGGCTGCTCGTGACACATGCTTTGCACGCGATAATTCGCCCGACCATGGAGCTGCCCCATGGAAACCACCTGAAGCGCATACCCAGTTCGCCATAGTCCACGGCGCGCTGCACGGCCAACGCTAGTGTCCTGTCTCCGAAGTTCGTTATATATCAGCGAGTCAGAACGCGGTGTGCCGCCATCTATAAGGGCGCCCAAGAGTGCGGGCGTTGCACCACACCGTGCTCCTGAACGCCCGCTTGATCCCGCGTTTTAGAAACGCAGTTCTGCGTCAAAGATCAAGTTCACTCCTGGTAGGGGCGCTTGGTTTTTGAGGAAGGAGACATGATTGCGCGCTTGCTCGTCGAGCAGGTTGCGTCCACGTAGGGCCAGATCCAAGACGCCCGCTCTGGTCGGCAGGCTGTAGCGAAGGTCTGCACCCAGCAGCGTATAGCCGGCGGTAGCGCCCTCCAGTTCGGTCGCCCGATCCTGTTCGGCCACCCGCACCACTCGGGCTCCGTAACTCCAGGCTCCTCGAACACCGTCCACCCGCAATCCTAGGCGATCTGCGGGGATGCGCGGCAACACGCTGCCATCCGCGCGCTCGGCGCGCACCGAATCCGCAAAGGCGGTGATGTCGAGCATGGGGCTGAGCTGGTAGCCCACTTCGACTTCAAAACCGTAGAAGTCGGCGTCCTCAGCGACGTAGGCAACCGGCGTCAGGCCCTCTTCGCCATGTCCATGATCGTCATCGTGCTCATGCTCGGCCTTGGCCGCAGCAGCTCTGCGCTTGACCTCGTCATGATGCGCCGCGTGATGCTCATCCGCGTGATCCTCTTCCGCCGCATGTGCGTGCCGCTCTTCGGCAAAGATGTAGTCCTGATAACGCGTGTAGAACACATCGAAGGCGCAATGCAGCTGCCCACGGCTTCCAGACCAACCCAGGTCCACGTTCAACGCCCGCTCTTTGCTCAGGTTCACATCGCCCTGCTCGATGGTCTGGGTGGCCAGATGAGGCCCATTGGCGTAGAGCTCCAACATGTCTGGCGCACGTTCGGCATGGCTGATGTTCAGGTTCAGGTGCTCGTCCACCCCAAATTCGGCATGCCAGCCGGCGGAGACGTTATACAGCTCAAAGTCGCGGTCCGGGTTGGTGCCAGACGCACGGTGCTCCACCGTCTCCAGCCGCGCCCCCACGCTGAATCGGCCTAGAACCGTCTGCCGCTCTTCTACCCAGAACAGCCCCAGATTGCTGGTATCCACGGCGGGCACAAAGGCCTCTTCCCCAATCGCGGCGAACTCCTGCTCCACGGCTTGCAGGCCAAACACGCCGCGCCAGCCCCCGAACACGGGCACATGGGTGAGCTCCACACGAAACTCCACCCCGTCGTTACTGAAGGTCGTCGGCATGTGCCCATGCTCCTCAGCGTGTTCTTCGGCCGAATCATCCCCATGCTCTTCGCCATCAGCATGCTCTTCGGCCATTCCGCCGTGAGCTCCGGCAGACTCAATCTCCCGGTGCTCATACTCGGTGAAAACCAGGCTGCCCCGTGCGCGCTCTAACCATCCGAAGCCTTGATCCAGCCCCCCGCGCAACTCATAACGACGCTGGATGAGATCAATGAAGACTTCTTCCTCAGCGTCGAGGTCATGCTCCTCGTCAGCGTGCTCCTCTTCCGCCTTATTGGCCGACCCACGCAGAATCTTGGCCAGTTCATCGCCGTGTTCTTCATGGTCTTCCTCCCCATGCGCATGCCCCGGAACGCCATAGACCGTTTCATAAGAGGTCGCACCAAAGCCAATGAAGCCGCGCTCGCCCACATAGGACACGCCGGCCGCAAAGGTGTCCGTTGAGGTCGCGGAGCTCGGTACAACGCCACTCACCGCATCGTCATGCTCTGCATGGTGTTCTTCGGCCTTGGCCTGCGTGGCGTGGTCATGCTCGTGCTCATCCTCATGATCATGCTCTTCCGCCTCGGCCCGACCCGGAATATCGTAGTTCTCCGTTTCTCGGGTCAGTCCATCGACATGAAATGCCCAGCGACCATTGCCGCCCTCGGCATGGCCGAACACAGCTTGTCCTTGGTCGACCGAGGAATAGCGTCCGCCCAGAGAACCACTCAGGGTCTCCACAGGAGCCGAGGGCAAAAGGTCGCTGACCACATTAATCACGCCGCCAATCGCACCTGAGCCATAGAGCAAGCTCGCTGGCCCCTTGAGTACTTCCAGCTGCTGCGCGCGAAAGGGTTCGACAGAGGCATTGTGGTCTGGACTAACGGTAGAAGCGTCGATGACTCCCAGGCCGCCATCCAGCACACGGACGCGGGGGCCGCTTTGTCCGCGAATCACCGGCCGACTGGCACCGAGGCCAAAATCGGCGCTATGCACACCTGGTTGGTTTTGCAGGGTTTCACCAATGGTTTGACCGCGTTGGCGGGCTAGCTCCTCACCGGATAGAACGGTCACGGGTTGGGTAGCCTCAACAGCGCTGCGATCGGCAAATGGATCTGCCGTGACCGTCACAGTGGGCAGCTGAGTGCCAGAGGTCGCAGGGGCGACTTCATCCGCAAACGAAGACCAAGTGGCAGCTATGAGCAAGCTGCCAAGAACAAGGGCGGAAGTTTTCATGAGATCTCTACCAATCGTTAGCACCGGCGCAGGGGCAGCCGGTCAAGCATGGGTGCAGGAACAACAACGTTGATTTCAAGACATTCCAGGTGGACCTCGAGATTCAAGACCTAAGCTTTGCCGCAATGCCAAAACCTGGGGACACATCGCCTCCACCAAAGACTCTGCTTCGGCAGCCAGTGGCATCTGTAGAGCCGCGTTGGGCATACCCGCACTTTGATTTTGAGCAATCGGGCAACTAACGCACACGGCCCCTTCGACACCATCGTCAGTCATGTGATGATCGTGCAGGTGCAGGGGGGCGAAAACCCAAACCAGCGCGGCAAGTTGGAGTGCGCAAGGGCTCATCGGCGAATAGTAGCGCAAGATACGGGCCCAATACCTCGATCAGTGGCATTCGCCAATGGAAATGCTAAAATTGGGGGTTAGTCACAAAGTTGACCCAAGAATTCAGAAACAGTCGCGCCGCGCTTGCCCTGCTTGCGCGGCCGGTTTTTTTTCAATCACGGCCAAAGCCACCCATAAACCATGACCGACCTCAGCAAATATCGAAACATTGGCATCTTCGCCCACGTGGATGCAGGTAAGACCACCACCACCGAGCGCATCCTCAGCCTGACTGGCAAGATCCACAAAATGGGCGAGGTGCACGATGGCGCGGCCACCACCGACTTCATGGATCAGGAGCGCGAGCGCGGTATCACTATCCAGTCTGCTGCGACCTCCACCTTCTGGAAAGATCACCGTTTCAACATCATCGACACGCCAGGACACGTGGACTTCACCATTGAGGTGTACCGTTCACTCAAAGTTCTCGACGGTGGCGTGGGCGTGTTCTGCGGCTCAGGCGGCGTAGAGCCCCAGTCCGAAACCAACTGGCGCTACGCCAACGACGCCAACGTGTCCCGCTTGATTTACGTCAACAAGCTGGATCGTTTGGGTGCCGACTTCTTCCGCGTTGTTAAACAGGTGGAGGACGTGCTCGCCGCCACCCCGTTGGTGATGACGCTACCCATTGGCCGTGAAGATGAATTCACCGGTGTTGTCGATCTGCTGAACATGCAGGCTTGGGTCTGGGACGCCACCGGCGACCCCCTCAACTACGAAATCACTGACATTCCGGCTGAGCTGATGGACCAAGCCAAGGAATGGCGCGAGAAGTTGGTTGAAACTGCCGTCGAGCAAGACGACGACCTCATGGAAGCCTACCTCGAAGGCGAAGAACCCAGCATTGAGGACCTCAAGCGCTGCATTCGCAAAGGCACCCTGGCTGTGGACTTCTTCCCCACCTACTGTGGCTCTTCCTTCAAGAACAAAGGCATTCAGTTAGTTCTGGACGCCGTCGTGGACTACCTTCCCTCACCGACCGAGGTCGAGCCCCAACCGGAAGTTGACCTGGAAGGTAACGAGACGGGCGGTAAGGCCATCGTGGACGCCAGCAAACCCCTGCGCGCCCTGGCCTTCAAGATCATGGACGACCGCTTTGGCGCCCTGACCTTCGTGCGAATTTATTCCGGAACGATCGCCAAGGGCGACACGGTGCTGAATACTTACACCGGTAAAACCGAGCGTATTGGCCGCATTGTGGAAATGCACGCCGACGAGCGCATCGAGCTCGAATCCGCGCAAGCGGGCGACATCGTCGCCGTATTGGGCATGAAAAACACGCAGACCGGCCACACCTTGGCGGACCCCAAGAACCCAGCCACGCTGGAGCCCATGGTGTTCCCGGATCCGGTGATCTCGATGGCGGTGAAGCCTAAAGACAAAGGCGGCAACGAGAAGATGGGTCTTGCTCTGCAAAAAATGTCGCAAGAGGACCCTTCTTTCACCGTGCGTACCGACGAAGAATCCGGCGAGACCATCTTGGCGGGTATGGGCGAACTGCACTTGGACGTGAAGGTCGATATTCTGCGCCGCACCTACGGCGTGGACGTGGAAGTCGGTCGCCCACAGGTGGCTTATCGTGAATCCATCACGATGCCAGTTGAGGACTCATACACCCACAAGAAACAGTCAGGTGGTTCTGGTCAGTTCGCCAAGATCGACTACACCATCGAGCCCGGTGAAGTGGGTACCGGTTTTGAGTTTGAGTCCAAAGTGGTCGGCGGTAACGTACCGCGGGAATTTTGGCCAGCTGTGCAAAAAGGCTTCGAATCCATGGGCGCCGAAGGCGTTCTGGCTGGCTACCCCATGCAGGACTACAAAGTCACCCTGCGCGACGGCGCCTTCCACGCGGTGGACTCCTCTGCTATTGCTTTCGAAATCGCCGCTAAAGCTGCCTACCGTCAATCGCTACCCAAAGCAGGCCCTCAGCTGCTCGAGCCCATCATGAAGGTTGACGTCTTCACCCCTGAAGACCATGTAGGTGACTGCATTGGTGACTTGAACCGCCGCCGCGGAATGATCAAGTCACAGGAGCCTGGCCCAACTGGCGTGCGTATCAAAGCCGATGTGCCTCTTTCAGAGATGTTTGGCTACATTGGCGATCTGCGCACCATGACCTCCGGGCGTGGCCAGTTCTCCATGGAGTTCAGCCACTACCTTCCGTGTCCGAAGAACGTGGCCGACGAGGTCATTAAAGAGGCTGCGGAGCGCAAAGCTGCCAAGTAAATTGGCAAAGCTTTAGCTACATACCAAGAAAAAACCCGGCCATAGCGCCGGGTTTTTTTTTGCTCATAACTTGCGAAGAATTTAAGCCAATCTCGACCTGAGTTCATCATCCTGAATAAACACTGACGAGGGGTCTCAATTGCGAACTCGCCTTCGACCGTGGCTTCAACCCTCGCTCAGAAGTGCGCAATCACTGAATTGCCGCCGCGACGGGCAACCTTCAGCGTACGGTCCTTCAGAAACTCCAGCGCAATCCGGCGAAGACCTGGCGCCCAGGTAACGGGGCAGTATCCTTAATGACCGAAATATGGTTCTGCGCAAAGGCATCGAGCAGGTTCTCGGCCTTAAGCTCAAGAGCTAGGTTTTGCTCACCCAAACTCCAAGTCTTAGAGACGAATAGCGACACCCAGTCATAACCATCGGTGTCGGTTTCATTGGGTGCGACGACGCGGGCATCAAAGACATGACGCCAGCTCAATGAGGCGAACCAATCCTGCGACTCATAGCTCAAACCCAGCTCGGTGTTGGCAGGCGCGGTGCGTGGAAGGTCATCCCCGTTGGCTTGGCGAGCATCCAACACATCGGCCTGAAACCAAGCCTGCATAGGCAAACTCCGAGACTGCGAAAGATCATGCTCGTAGCGTATGGACCCCCCAAAAAACACCGAATCTGTTTGGCGCGTAAACCAGACATTACTCAAATGAAAGGGATCTCGCAGCGGCTCACCGTTCTCGTCAAAACCCTGGTCCTGGAAGATATAGCCGCCAAAGTCGTAGTAAAACGCCGACAACTGAACCCGATGCGCGCCCCATTCCTGACTGACATCCAGGTCCAAGTTCAAGCTACGTTCGGTGTTCAGGTCCCGATCACCAAAAAGATAGGTGTCGGTGGCGTGGTGATAACCGTTCCAGAATAGCTCGTCCACGCTGGGCAGCCGCTCGATATAACTCAGGCTAACAACCCAACCGGGCTTGTCCGCCTGCGCGTAGCGCTTGAGGCTGGCGGACATGCTCATGCCCATCTCGGCCTCATCGCGGTAGAAATCGGGATCGAGCTGAGCCGGAAATACCCATTGTTCTTGGATCACCGCTGGATCTGCGCTTAGGTCACGAAAGAGGACATTCGCGCCGAGGCTCACTTCGTACTGCGTACTGTAGTCCCAGACTGCCGCCGTCGAGGCCTGCACCGTTTGCGTGTTGGTGGTCGGCAAAGGGTTGCCATGGGAAAACGGTAACCCGTTATTTTGAGCCTGTTGCAGTACCGACTCGCCAGGCTCACGGCCCGTGCGCACGGCATCCTGAAAATCGTCGCAGGCCCCGTGCTCATGACAGACCTGTAGCTCGCTTTGCACATAGGCCAAACGGCTTTCCCCACGCCAGCTGCCGGTGACCCACTCTCCCACCACAGCGGCATTGGCCTGCTCCTGACTAAAGGCACCGTCTTGCCGCCCACCTTCGTTCTCGAAGTGCAGATAATCACTGCTCAGCAGGTCGACCCGCCATTCATCCAACCAACTTAGAGCCGGCAAATGGATGTAGCGCAAACCAAAGTCGTCCCGACTCATATCAATACGCGAAGGTGCGATGGTTCGATTGGGTATTCCGTATTCCTTGCGCAATAGCGTGGAGTGGAACTGAAACTCGCCCGATTCTGTAGGCCGCCAACCCACGCCGGCCTGAGCCTGCTGGGTGTTCACATCGGAATCAATCACCCGGTCACCATTGCCATCAATGTAAGGATCCGAGAATTGATCGACCGCGCTCAGTTGGAAGGCCCAGGTGTCCGATGCTTGGGACACCCGCCCATTCAGATTGTAGCCCGCGGGGTCAGCCCGCACGTTGCCCGCCACTTCGCCGTGCAAACCAGGCTTTTTGAAGGGGAAGTCCATAGCGTCACTAATCCGGATCACACCACCAGATTGCGCCGCATAAACCAGTGATGCCGGCCCTTTGAGTAGCTCAATGCGCTCGGCCGCGACCGGTGAAATAGCCACGGCATGATCCTGGCTCATGGCCGACAGATCACTGACCTCATTATCGTTTTGCAGGATCTTGACCCGATAGCCGCTCATGCCGCGCACGACTGGTCGGCCCACGCCCTCACCATAGCTGGCCGAGTCCACATTGGGCATATCATCCAAAAAACTTCCGAGGGTGGCATTTGCAGCCCCACGCTCGAGTTTTCGGGTGTCTTCGGAGGTGCCCGTGTCGGCCTCCCCCTCAACCACCATATCGTCTAGCTCGACCTGCGCCGGAGCGGGTCCGCACAAACCGAGTAAACAGCAGAATGCTGCGCGCTTTAAAGCGCCTTGTTTACACCTCATTACCAGGCGTCCTTGCCGAAAAAGTGCGGTTCCGGGAATAACCCCGGAACCGCAATGGGGGACTAAGCGAAATTACGAACCCATTCCGTCGTCGTCATGACCATCATCGTCATCATCATGATCGTGATCATCGTCATGGTCATGATCATCATCGTGGTCATGGTCATCGCCCTCATGATCGTGATCGTGATCAGCGGAGGTTGGAAGAATGGCCATCATGTCAGCCGTCAGGCCATTGAGCTCAGCCACAGCCCAGCTCTCGTGCTCATGCCAGTCGGCACCATGGTTATCAACCATGTAAATCATGGGGTTGCCAGGGACCGGAACAAACACCAAGATCGCCTCATCACTAATCCGTGAGATGGTCGTTTTATCGCAGTCCATGATGCTCTGCACGCCACTCAGAGTAACGAAACCTTGGAAGGATTCGAGGCCATCTTCTTCTTCGTGGAAGAAGTAGACGCGGCCAGAATCGGTCAGGCCGAAGTGGACTAACTCACCATGCTCATGAGCGTGATCATCCCCATCATGATCGTGATCATCCCCGTCATGATCGTGATCATCCCCGTCATGATCGTGATCATCCCCGTCATGATCGTGGTCGTCCCCGTCGTGATCATGATCATGGTCGTGACCGTCACCGCCTTCAACGCCGTTCTTCACATAAGGGTCTACATAAGCGCGGCAAAGCGTTTGTCCTTCCGCAGACAATGCCTCTACCACTTCTTGGTTCAGGTCGTTCTGCTCAAGAACAAAGGCGTTCAACCTCTCCAGGAACTCAGCGCGTTGGCTTCCCTCTTCGAGATCTACGTATTCATCAGACGAGTGCGCTGCGAGTTCATCGTCATGCAAGTGAACAAGCTTTACAAACTGATCGGCATCGATAGGTGACCCCGGAACATAGCTGGGCTTCATCAGCGCGAACCAGTTTGAGATCGAGGCATCTTCACCAGACCCACGAAGGTCTGGAAAGTGCAAAAAGTGCCCAATAGTGGAGGTATCTTCGATCAACATGCTTTGTACGTCGCCATCTTCGCTAGTGCGCGCGGCGAGGTTCAAATCCGTGATGGCGTAGCTGCTTGTGTCGTAACTGTGATAGTCACTGGTTGCAGAGTTCAGAAACGCGAGTTTTTGGCCACCGGGCAAGCCAATATCCAAGGTGTTGGGGTCGCCGTCAGAGCCACCACCAGAGCCGCCACAGGCCGTCAGTAACACTGCGGAACCAATCAAGGCGGGGAGTACCGCGATTCTATTCAATATCATGAGTTCTCGAGCCTCTTTTAGGAAGGCTGCTTCAGGAACAGCCGAACAACAGTAGGGAGCCGGGCGCCGGCCCGGCATACGATGTAGAAAATGAAGCCAGCGGCGGAGCAGACTGGATCGCGGTTGGCGCTGTCAGAACCAGTCCAGCGAGTAGTGGAGGGTGCGTGTGCACCGCAAAAAAGCAGTCAGCATCTTTGGTAACGCTCTGCCGCTAGGGCCGGGGCGGCCCCCGGGCTGGCCAGCGAAAGGTGTCTTGTGCAAGGAGCAAGCTTGGAGCCTGCCCAAGACACCAGTCCGAGTCGGCAACGACGCCCGCCATGAAAGCGGCTTGAATGGGCAATGCGGGCTGGTGGTCTAAACTGCGTATTAACGAGCAGGTCTGACACTCGTCGTGCGAGATCGCCGTCGATCCGTGCAGCAATAAAGCCGCCTGTGCGACAACTAACGCGCACATCACGAGGGCGCTGCTGAGTCGATTGGGTCGAACTCTGCGCTGTATACCACCCGACCATGTCATTCCTGGGGCCAACTCCTAGGTCTGACCCAACGCTGCTAGGTTGGACCAAACCGCCTGCATGTGAATATGCGCCAATCTGAAGGTTGTAGCGGATTGAACCTCACTGTCCTCCAGGGATGGCGCTAACCGGGCTACGTGTCGGGCAACTCCCAAGATTGGAAGAGTCAGTGATCGGGACGCAGACATGGCCACCACTTTGGGATAACCACGCAAGACAGACAGTACTGCCGACGCGAACACAGACCTCTATATGGGGGAAGCCACAAACCTGCAGCTTAAGGCGTCCGTACTTTATAACATGTCAGCGCCTGATCGTCACACTAAGCCACTCAGCCCACGCCGACCCACCCTTACTAGACACAGCAGCCGCTGACTGGCCAATGCCGCACAAGTGTCCTGCGAAATTAGATTGAGGCCTGTTCCCAGCGCTTAGTCGAAAAATGAGCGGAAAAAAAGGGGCTAATAGCCCCTTTTTCTCATGCCTGAATTTAAGACTAAGGCAAAGCCAATCAAAAACTTAGTGCCCGCTGATTGTTTTCTTGCGCTTCCAAAGCTTCGCGGGTCCTGCGCTCCAAATCTTCCTGCGCCTGGGCAATCTGACGGATACGGCGTATTTCCCCCAAGGTGTATTCTTCCCATTTAGAGGCCGCTTTGAAGGTTGACTTGTCCTGTTTGGCCTGACGGAAAGCCTGCAGGGCCGGCTCGTACTTGCGCTGGTTGAAGAGAGCCATTCCCATCAACAAGAAGTTCGCCTCACGGTTCTTCAGCCCACCCAGCTCAGCTGCGCGTTGCGCTGCCTTCGCCGCCAGATCGTATTCCCCGGCATTGAAGTGAACCCCGGCGAGCCGAGCATGGAAAATACCTTCGCCCGTGATTTCGGCAGCACGCGTCAATGTCGGAACAGCTTTATCGTAAGCATTCGCCTGCGCCCAAGCATTGGCCAGGGTCTGAATGTTCTTTTCAGACTCTTCGATGGTGCCAGTAGCAATACCGTCTTCGATAATGCGACCCGCTTTGTACGGAACGGCGCCACCTAGCCACATATAAGCGAGGTTCAGTACATCGTTTTCGGTTTTGAGGTCACCATGTTGGTAGACAGCGTCGAAGATCGCCAAGCGCTCCTCATCCCGCCCGAGCTCGGAGTACATGCCAGCAAGCTGCTTCATGTAGGAGCTCTTCGGGTAATTACTCACCAACTCTTCGTAGACTTCCGCGGTCGCCGCATAGTCTTTGTCGGTGTAATGCAAAACCGCTTTAAGGCGTAGCCATCCTTCCTGAATTTTTTTGTTTTCGGCCCGCTGTAAGTCAATGGCCTGATTGACGTTCAGCAGGGCTTTATCCATATCCTGCTTCTGGTAGTAAGCCTGAGCCAACATGATGTGTGCGGTTGGCGTGGACTTCTCAGCCGTACTCAGCCAGTCCTCGATGAAACGAATGCATTCGTCGTAATTTTCGAGTTGGAAATACAGTTGGCCAATGGTGTACTTGGCAGTGAGCACTAGGCCTTCAGGAACGTCCTCTTCGTCTAAAACCTTGTAGTAGTAGTCGATAGCGGTCTGAAACTCTTCTCGACTAGCATTGATGAAGGCATAAAAGTTCCACAACTGCGAACGCGCATAACTATTGAGACGCCCGCGATCGCGCAGGCGATCCAAAATGTATATGGCGTCGTCATGGTTACCCTCCGCAGCCAGGCGCTGGGCCTTGCTGAGCTGGTCAAATGTCTTCGGGTCCAAAGCACCTTGCGCCTGGACCGGGCTCAACCATAAGGCAGCTGCCAGCAATGGCAGGCAGAACAACAGCTGAGCTAAGAACTGCCGCAAGGCTTTGTCGCCAGATTGTTTCTTCATCTGAGATCAGCTTCCTAAGCGGAACTTGATGCGAGTGCGAACACCCGGAACTTCCAAAGCCTGTCCATCCACAACCCGAGGCTTGTACTTGTAGCGAAGAGCCGACTGCATAGCGGCCTTGTTAAAGACAGGATCAGTACTGAACAGCACTTTCGGGTTCTTGACAGAACCATTGGTCGACACCGTGTACTCCAACACCACGTCACCCTCTAGCTTGCGCTTCAGAGCTTGGCGCGGATACTGCGGCGCCACCTTCACGATAGGCAGGTACTCGCCGTCCGAGGCCGAAATCCCAGCACCAATACTCAGGTCTAGACCCGCGACTAGATCACCTGCCCCAAGGTTGCCGACGGTTGCTGAGCCATCAATGTTGTCGAAGGCCTGCTCAGGAACCTCGGGCGGAGGAGTATCGTCGAGCTCCGGCTTCTCAGGCTTTTCAACGGCCTTTTGCGTCTTGATCTCGATCTCGGGCATGCCAATTTCAGGCAATTTGATCGGCGGGGTCTTATCAAGCTCACGATCAGCAAATGTGATCAATGACACCATCACCATCTGTAGACTGAAGGTGATAAGGGCCGCGGGTACCAGAACCATCATCATGCGCATGTCAGCAACTCCCTTGTATTACTGCTGTGTCGCTAAGGACACGCGCTCGGGAGGGACCACTTGGCGGGCTGCATCAAGCACTTCGGTAAAGGTTTTCACCGAGGCCAGTTCATCGGCCTGGATAATCACCGAACCTTCCGGATTCTCGGCATGCATACGCTCAATGTTGGCGCGTACAGCTCGCACATCAATGCGGCGACCGTCCATGTAGATGGAATTGTCGGCGTTGATGGCCACCAGTACCGAAGCGTTCTTATTCTCCGCCGTGTTGGCTTGTGGACGATTCACCTCTACGCCTGCTTCTTTAATAAAGCTGGCCGTCACAATGAAGAAGATGAGCATAATGAACACCACATCCAACATGGGCGTGAGGTCGACTGCACCCTCTTCTTCTGGTTCTTCCTGACTAACTAAATAACGGGCCATAACTTAAGACTCCTGAGCTACAGGCTCGAGGTGGTGTCGGGGGAGTGCGGCTTCGATACGGGCCCGACGGCGGGTCACCATACGATCCACATAGGTATTGCCGAATACGCCACTCAGCGCGGCCACCATTCCAGCCATGGTGGGAATCGTGGCTCGAGAGACGCCGCCCGCCATGGAACGCGCATCTCCACCACCCGTAATCGACAACACCGTAAACACTTCAATCATGCCGGTGACCGTGCCCAGCAGGCCAAACAACGGACACAGAGCGATGAGTACTTTGATGAGCTTCAAGTTGCGGTTAACGGCAACTCGCAACTCAGACACGTACATTCGCCGCACCGCGTCGCCATACCAGGAGTAACGGTCTTTACGCGACTCAAAAGCCTGCACAGCGTCGGCCAATTCACTCTTGAAGGGGCGCTGTAGGTAGACAGACCGCTCCAGAATGATCATCCACATGATGAATGTGAGCAGTGCAATCAGCAGCAGGATAGGACCACCCGCGCCAAAAAAGTCGCGGATGGCCTCCTGTGCATCGAGCAGAAATATCAACATGCTCTGCTGCTCCTAAGCGGCTTTAGCGGCCAACCCGTTGCGCCACAATCCCTGCCGTCTGCTCTTCAATAATTTGCAGAATCGACCGCGACCGCGTGAACAACAAGGTATGGCAGAGCAACATGGGAATGGCTACGACCAAGCCCAACACGGTAGTCACCAGCGCACTGGAGATACCACCCGCCATTGCCTTGGGATCGCCAGCGCCATAAATGGTGATGGCTTGGAACACAATAATCATCCCGGTGACCGTACCAAGCAGTCCCATGAGCGGCGCCACCATGGAAATGATCTTGATGATGGGTAGCCCTTTCTGGATCTGCGGGCGCTCTTTAATAATGGCTTCACCCAGCTTCACCTCTAGCGTCTCAATGTCGTCGGTGGCATTGTCCTGACCGACTTTCAACACGCGCCCCAATGGGTTATCTAAGCTTAGGGTGTCGCTATTTCGCTGACGACGAACCTTGGACTCAATCTGCGCCAGAGCAACGAAACGCCAAGCCGCAATGAGCAAACCAATCAGCCCAACAACGGTAATCACGTAGCCAACCAGCTTGCCTTGATGCCAGCGTTCAATGAGTGTGGGGTTGTTGATGAGCGCGCGGAGGTAGCCACCACCAGAAGCACCGGTTGGATCTACACCTAAGGCCACAAACCCATCTTGTGCGTTTTGCAGCTTACGTGCGCCGCTGGTGTAAGCCTCGGGCTGACGGGGGAGCACCGAAGTGGTGTCGGTCGCACCGTCGTAGCTCAGATATTCACCGTTGGATACCAAGTTAAACACACCTACGCGAACCACTTCGCGGCTGGGCTCAGTACCCACCTTGGTGTTGTACTTCACAATCCGTCCGGTCTCTGTCATCTCACGATGCAGTTCAAACCAGAGCGACTCGATTTCCTCGACGGAGGGAAGATCGGTGTCATCGTTCATCTTGGCAATCAGGGCGTCGAGGAACTCCTGACGTCCCGAGAACTGGCTGGATGTCAGCGATACGTCCAAGCGCGCACGCAGATCCCCAGCACCAGATGTGAGATGTCCAAACAGCTCTTTAAGCGATCCCAGCCGGTCGTTCCGCTGGGTCCGCTTTTCCTCAACCAAAAGCTCATTGGCGTTGAAGGTTTCTTCAAGCTCGGCGCTGACGGCTTCCAGCTCAGCAATCCGTGCTTCTGCCTGAGCAATAAGCGCATCCTGCTGGGCAACGTTTTGCTCAAATTTGGCCTCGCGCTCTGCGTTCTCAGCAGCATCTTGCAAGCGACCTTGACGCACCTCTTGCAGCAACGCGTCCATGGATACAGGCTCTTCCGCACCAAGGCCTAAAGGCAACACGGCACCTAGGCCTAAGGCCACAACGGCAGCTTTCTTCATCATCGACGCAGTCATTGGGCCACCTCCGGTGCGGCGATGGGAAGGGTAATAAGGTCAATGGAGGCCTGCTTCTTGGCCATCAGAATCCCTTTACGAATGCTGTTCCGATAAGTTCCGGTATCGAGCTTTTGCCAAGACTTTTGGTCCTGATTCCACACCGCGGTGGTCGCCGTGTCTTTGCTTTGGGCGACCAGCGCGATACGACCAAAGCGCAGAATATCGACCTCAACTTCACGCCCATCAATGGTCACGATGTCGGTATAGGTATCGATTTTGCGGCCGTACTCACTTTCGACCTGGTAAGCCTCGATCACCTGGCGAAACTTCTCGCCAATATCTAGGTCGGCTCGATTCACCGACTTGTTGATGAACTCCAAGCGCTCCAAGCGCTCGGCCTCATGGAACGGCAGGTCAAGATCCACGTAAGCAGCCAGACTGTCTGCCATGCGGTGAATCAGCGGAAGCATTTGGCGCTCAATGGTCGCCACTTCCGCGATGGAGCGGTCAAAACGCGTGATTAACGCCTCTTGACCCTGAATTTGGGTGCGAAGCTGTGTGTTGTATTGCTCCAGGCCTTCAATCTGCTTCAGCAGAGCCCGGTAACGAACAAGCTTCTGTTGTTTCTCGGCCACAAGATCGTTGACACGTTCTTGGGACTCACGGTTGGCCTGCACTTTTTGCTGGCCTTCCTCAATAACTTTATCGAGATTTTGGGCGTGGACAGTAGCACTGAGCCCCATACCAGCGGCGAGGAGTACCGCGCCAGGGCGCAGCAAAGAGAGCAGCGAGTTCATGACTTGCATATCCAATCGAATGAAAGAATGCGGCGACTCCATCAAGGGAGCCGCCGCACTTCAGTTGAGCTACTTAAGCTCGCTTATTGCGGCAAGGACCCAGGAATGATCCAGCCGTTCCACCAAGCATCTGCCTCAGCTGTACCTGGCTCGACTGCACCGACGTAGTCAGTAGCGTCGAATGCAAAACCAGATCCATTGTCGACAGCCGGAATTGCGGTAGCAGCACCAAGTTCAGCAAACGACTCCGTAATAGCAAGCGCACTATCGAAGGAGATGGCTTGCGCGCCAGAGTTCACTTCAGGGTCTGCAGGACCATCGCGGTTAGGCTCGTAGAAGCCACCCACACAGCTACCGAACACATTGGTGAAAGACACATCGGAGAAGAAAGTGCCGTCCGGAGTATCTGCATCGTCGATGCGAACACAGCCGCGGTCGAAGTCGGTAACCGCAGTGTTGTAGATCGCGACGGTCAATGCACCACGCAGACGCATGCCGGGCTCACCACCATCGAAGTTGTTTACGTTGTTACCAATGATGGTGATGTTGGCCAGTGCACCGTTGGTTTCTTCAACGTAATCTTCATCGGAGCTGTTCGCTTCGATGCCGCGAGGATCGTTACCGCCGACAGGGCTGGCATTGGGGCTCTTAGCAACGATGGCGTACTGCACGTTACCGCGCCAACCTTCGTCGAAGTCGATGTCATCGTCATCGTTACCGGTCAGCACCAGGTACTTCGCGTTCACGGTGCCACCGAACCATTCCACGCCATCGTCCAGATTGTTGTGAACTTGGACGTACTCGATGGTGGTGCCGTGACCCACACCCTGCAGGGTGAGTCCGTTCACTTCATCAGCAGGACCAGCAACAAGACCACCCTCTGCAATACGAACGTAACGGATGATTCCGCTGTTATCGGCATCGTCGGTACCACCGAAGAAACCAACACCGCCTTCGCCAGCGAGGTTACAGAAGGTGTCACCAGGCTGGTTACAAGGGCCGGTGCCACCTGCGCCGAATTGCAGTGCAAAGCCTTGAAGAACAACACCACCCCACTCAGACAGACCATCGAAATCTTCGTCGACGCTGCTGAAGGTAATGGGGTTTTCACGGGTACCGGCGGCGTTCATCTTGGAACCACGGGTCACCACCAGAATACCGTTACCGGTGGCACGGACATCTGTGCCGGGCTCTACGGTGAGGGTGACACCGTTGTCTTTTAGTGCCTGTGCCTCGTCGTTATCGGCAATAGGCTCGTTGCCCTCACCGACGGTCACCGTACCGGAGATGACCCAGTTCACGCCCGCGGTCAGCGTAAAGTCCTTGTCGATGGTGCCGACGAGGAAGGCCGTGTTTCCAGAGCAGTTGACGAAGCTCTCAGAACACGCCGTCGGTGCCGGCGTAGGCGCTGGTGTTGGAGTAGCGGTTGGCGCTGGCGTTGCCGTAGGAGCGGCAGTCGGCGTCGGGCTGGGGTTAGCAGACGAGTTACTACCGCTGCTTCCACCGCAGGCCACTAGGCCAGCGGCTACAGCGCTTGCGAGCAATGCATGGGTATACCGTTGCATGTTGATTACCTCTCTTCAGAGTGTTGGCAAAAAAGAAACTTAAAACTCACGCGAGTAACCCAGGGAGAACTCCGTCCCGAGATTAAACCGCTCATAAGCGCGCCCGGCTTGGACCCGCTCGATATCGACGTTTAGGAGGTTGCGCACCCGAAAGCTCAAAGAGGAGCCATCGCGAAAATTCTTTTCCGCGTTCAGGTTGATATCCAAGCGCCCTGTTTCAACAATAGGCCCAGCTGGCGCCCGATCGACCGCGTCGATTCGATCATCGAAATAGTTAGCAACAAAGGTGAATGTGGAGTCCCAGGCGTAGTTGTCATAGGCCACCTGGAAGTTCGCCAAGAATGGGGACTGTCCCTGGAGTTCACGAAACCGAATGCCTTCTAGCGTGGCTCCACGACCTGCGAGTTCGATTTCCGACTCAATGAATGAGACGTTCCCGCTGATGCTCACCACATGATCAATTCCATCGAGTACCCGCTTCGAAGCATCGATCTCAATACCTTGCACGGTGGCTTCAACACCGTTTCTGAAGGTCAGTGAGAACACTGCTGAGCCAGAGCCATCAGATACCGCCCGCTCTAATGGGTCTTCGATAATCTTGTGGAACAAAGCGATGGACAGGGAATCCTTATCGCCAAAGTAATATTCACCACGCAGGTCAAAGTTCTGGATGGAACTGTTCAAGCAGTCTGGGCAGCCAATAAATTCACGACCCTCTTGGTCGAAAAATCGCGACCCAGCAAGTTCGGTAATGTTGGGGCGCGAGAGGGTTTGGCTGTAGCCACCACGAAACTGAAGATCATCGCTCCAGCGGTAGATAACGGAGACAGTGGGCAAAATATCGCTGTCGTCGCGGTCTGAAATCTCGGAATCAGATGCTCGCGTCGAGTTTGGATAATCGAGGTCCATCTGGAACTGTTCCAGACGCAACCCCGCTACAACAGTCCAGTCGTAACCAATATCGGACTCTGTACCTGCGTACAAGGCGAATAGATCTTGGGTGGCTAAATAGCTATCCGTTGGTGCCGTCTTGGTGGTGTCAAGACGAAAAGTGCCGTTTTCAAAGTTCTCAGGACGAAGCAGAGTTTCAATATTCTGTGTCAGGTCCGTGCTGAGATCACGCAGCCGCACACCGATTCGAACAAGTTCATTGTCTCTATCGCGGCTATTGAGAAGCACACCAAACCGAAAGTTGCTGTACCACCAATCGTTGATTTGGATCGGCCACTGATAATCCAGCCCAAGGTCAAGCCCGTCCTCGACAAGATCTGAGTAGCTGCGTTCAACGCGAGACACCTCTAACCCACCATTACGGTATTGGTACTCACGACGATCAGGAGAAAAGCGACGCGTTTGCGTGTATCCCAGCCGCGCAGACAGTGTGTGGTTGCCGAACAAGGAGATGTTGCCCTCGAACTGCTGACCGATGAACTGACGCTCGATCCACTCCAAAAAGGTCGTTACCTCTTCAAAGTCATCATCGATGTTGAAGCCGTCGTTGATTGTGGCGCGATCTTCCGCATCCCGAAGAAGGATGGTTTTGCTCGTGATATCCCAGCCGTTGTCAGAAACCCAACCGGCGACGAAGTAGCCATTAAGGCTCGATCGGAAGGTATCCCAGTCGGAGGTACCGCGTCGGTCCAGCGTGTCAAAGGTGTAGTTCTGCCGGGAACCGAACCCTTGGTCATAGGTGACTGATCCGTAGAAACCCAGCTCACCCGTCTCTTTCTCAAGACGACGGCCGTACTTCGCGGCCGCCCCAATATTGGGCGTCGCCGTCTCGGTTTGAGTGTTGTAGATATTTGGGAATAAGGTGCCGAGCCTAGCCGCTTCTTCTTGAGGAACACAGTTTGGCTGCCCCTCTACATCGCAGATTTGAAACTGAAAGTTCCCGTTGCTCAGGTTCGCTCGAACGTCACCCGGTAGCTCTCGCAAACCGTCATCAAAGGTTAAGTAATCGGTACTACTGCCGTCATAGGTCAGCAAATCTTGACCAGTTGCCCCGTTTTGAGCCCCCAACGATATCGATATACCCGCAACGTCTTCTTCGGGGATATCCCGTGAAGTCATCGCGATGATGCCGCCCGTGGTATCACCTGGCAGGTCAGGCGTGTAGCTCTTTTGGATCTCAATGCTGCCGAGAATCTGCGATGGGAACAAATCTAGCTGCACGTCCCGACGGAAGGGGTCGGTACTAGGCATTAAGCTGCGGTTCAATGTGCTTGAAATGTACCGCCCATCGAGGCCTCGCACGTTTGCATACTTACCCCCAGTGACCGCCACACCAACAATACGCTTGAGGGCTGCAGCAACATCACTATCGCCGAAACGCAGCAAATCTTCGATGCTAATGGAGTCCGTGATCGCAACTGAGAACTTCTCCAGATCAGCGGCATCTTCAGTGGGGTTGAAAGTACCAACTACTTCAACCTCTTCAACGTCAGCAAAGTCGTCCGCAGTCAGTCCGCCAGCGCTCAATGCCGCGTTGCGACGTAAACGGATTGTTGCAGCGACCCCAACGTTGGCAACGACCCGGATGGAGTCACCCCGCGCCGTTTCGAAATCGGGGTGAATGACCTCGAGGTTATAAACACCGCGCGGTAGTTCCAGGCTAAACCGCCCGTCGACACCGGTGGTCGTTGAAGGACTGCCAGATGCCGGCATAACGTCAGCTCCGGCGATCGGAGTGCCGTCAACATCTGTCACGAGCCCTCGAATAGACCCTGTAAGCGCCGTCGCTAGTCCATCTTCGTCAAAGGTCGCTACGGATATCTTCGGCTCGGAGTCAAAGTCCGCGAAAGCAACACTGACCTCTGCACTCTCGTCATCACCGACGATGATTTGTGTTTCAGCCAACAGCGCGGCGCCCTTAAGCACCGACAAGGTATAACTACCTTCCTCCAACTTGCCACGCACACTACCCTGGTCGTTCGTTACGCCCAAGGTCCGCTCGTTCAGCTTAACCGTTAGGCCTTTGAAGGGCCGAGCTTCAAAAAAGGTATAAACCAACAGCTCGTCAGCAAATGCCTGGGAACTGAGGATCAGGCCGAAGCCCAGAAGAATCGCCTTCAGCGTGTTGGTCATAAAATGGCCAGGTAAAAACTATTAGGTGATCGACAACGCAGCATGCTGCGGAGATGCGACTTCGGCTTCAGCCCCTACTCCCGAGCATGCGGCCGCCCCGAAATCCTTTCGGTTCGCAGAAGACTAAGTGCGCTTTGTGACACTTATGTGACGTTTCTATGGAAACGACGTCTTGCAACGCTTCATTGCCAAAGCTAAGGGCCAAATGTTGCAAAGGGATGATGGCCTGCGCGCAGAAGGACCGGCGCATGACTGAGAGGCTAGGCTTCGCGTGGGGCTAGCTCCCCAGACGCAGCCAGTCCAAGACGTCAAACAACCGCGCCAGCCAGGGCTCCGATGGTTGGTAAGAATTGTCAGCAGTCTTCGCACAGCCTTGATGCAAAGCCCCCACCAAACGCTGTAGGCGTTTCTGATGCCAGCCCAACAAATACTGCAGTGGGTCGGTCATGAAGCCCGCCGCCGCGCTGACCAGGGCAATGATGCATAGCGCACCCATGATGCACACCACACTGAGCACCATAGGTGTATCTGGTGGAAACACGGAGAACCAGATCCTTCCTAAGGTTTGTCCTGCCCAGAAGTGATCGACCGCGCTCGCGAAATGCCATTGCTGCGCCACTACGCGACCAAGCCCAAGTCCGCCTGGCGTGAACTGCGTGAACAGCATTCCCCCAAGGGTCAAAACCACGAGGTTGGCCAGTATTTCTGCTGTGGCTTGACGAGAGGCTTGATAACGCAGCAGGCAAATATTCCAGACCCTCTGCTGAGCGCTATTCAGTGGGGGACGCTCGCGTAGGAGCCAGGCCCCCAATTGTTGATCAATCTCGACATGTGCGCGCGTCCTCAGACCTGGCGGGCAGCGACGGAAGTGTCGACTCAAAGCGACCGCCCCACAACGCTTTAGACCAAAAGCGCAAAGCTGCAACACCACCCAAAGCGGACTCACAAAGAGGTTGACGGGTGCACGGAGCAAATCCCAACCCAATGCATGGCGGTTGATCTGCCACACTCCGCGCCCCCAAAAGGCACGTCTGCAGAACTGCGGAATATCTCTATGCACTTCAGAGTGCCAGCGATCCCAGGCCAGCATGGGGTTGCCTTGCACAGCCGGTCTGCCATCGCTCTCGCCGTCTTGAGCTTGTAAGGCCATCCGCATCGGGCAGGGGTTATTAAGGTTCAGCCGGCAACTCTACACCCCCTCAGGCTTTGACCAACTAAGCGCGACGAACAAATGACGATTGCATGTTTATCCAGGCCCACCTTCACGTCAGCCGCGCGGCTACGTCATCAGTTAGTATCCGCGCCGAGAACCTTTCTTTGCTTTTGCAACACAATACGTTTACGAATGCCCATGCTCGCCCTGAAACGCGCGGCTTCTGCAGCCGCATTGCTACTCGCCATGTTACAAGCCCCGGCACAAGCCTATGTGGGTTTGGACCTAATCAATACTGCACCGATCTACACGCCAGATCGGCCCACAGAGCGACAACGCCATATCGTTGTACTCGACGACAGTATCCCAACTGCTCAGATTCCTACGGTCGCCTTCGAGATCGCTCAACTCGGCGGCGCGCAGGCTCGCGCCACCCTCACCGCCTCGCTGGCGGCCGTCGTCGTGGATGGGATTAGAGAAGCCGGCCTAGAGCTGCTGCGCCGCGATCCACGCGTTCGCTACATTCAGCGCGACGGCCTCGTGGACCTGAACCTCAGCACTCAGTTCAATGCGACCTGGGGGCTGGACCGCGTCGACCAGCAACAACGCCCGCTGGACGGCAGCTACAGCTACGAGACAGATGCCGCCAATGTGCATGCATACATTATCGATAGCGGCATTCGCAGCAGCCACAACGAGTTCGCCGGCCGCATTGGCTCGGGCTTCAACACCTCGAACGATGCCGGCGGGACTGTGTTCAGCTTCAGCCCTTTCGACCTGCTCGGGGGCTTGCTCAGTACCCCAGCCGGTGACGACGTGGAAGACTGCAACGGGCACGGCACCCATGTGGCCGGAACCGTCGGCGGCAGCACCTGGGGCGTGGCCAAGGGCGTGACTTTGCACCCGGTGCGGGTCTTTGGTTGTGGGCGCTCCGCCAGCATTGTGAACATCCTGCTGGGGGTGGAATGGGTGACTTTGAACGCCCAACGCCCGGCTGTGGCGAACATGAGCCTGGGTGGCGGTGTATTCCAGCCACTGGATGAGGCCGTGCGTGCATCGATTGCCACCGGCATCACCTATGTGGTGGCTGCAGGCAACGAAAACCAGAATGCCTGCAACGCTTCCCCCGCGCGTGTCACTGAAGCCGTCACCGTGGGTGCCACACGCTCAGATGACCGGCGCTCCAGCTTTTCCAACTTCGGCACCTGTTTGGATCTTTTCGCCCCTGGGCAAGGCATTCGCTCGGCCAGTCATAGCAGTGATGGTGGCAGCCGCAGCCTAAGTGGCACCTCCATGGCGGCCCCCCATGTGGCCGGCGCTGCTGCCTTGTATCTGGCAAACAATCCCTTGGCCCTCCCGGCCCAGGTGGAAGCGGCGATCACTGCCACCGCCACGGAGGGCCGTGTGAGCAATGCCCGTACCGGCTCCCCGAATTTGCTGCTCTACACCTTGGGCTGGGAGTAGTTTTTCAGTCGCAGCTCACCACAATAAAAGCCAGCTCCTTTGAGCTGGCTTTTTTATGTTCGGTCAGAGCCATGGAACCATCTCAGAACCGGCTCGGTTGGTATGGGCCCTTAGCCGACAGCGTGCTGCATCACTGCGGCCAATGCCTGCGCGCCGCTGCGCGGTTGCCTCCGGCACCTGGCCTTTGGTGTGGTCGGCTTGACGCGACTTCCTGTCGCGGCAAGCCTCAATCGGCCGTCCATGGCCGATTGACCACAGTCAGGCCAGGCGCCTACGGCGCTACGGCAACATCGGCCGCAGCGACGCAGCACGCTCTCACGTACGGACCGGAGTACACCGAGCGGCCTCCGAGAGACACCTCCTCTCGCTTATCACTGCGCAACCGACAACCGAGCCGTGTTCAGAGCGCATCTTCAAGACGGGTGTACGCACTGGGTATAAAGCGCGGCGTACAGATCGCCAAGAAGATCAGATCATCGGAACCGATATTGCGGATACGCTGACGCGCCCCGGCTGGTATCCACACCACATCCTGTGGGCCCACACGGGCGACGTCCTGATCGCCAACTTCTGCCTCGCCACGACCCGACACAATGACATAACGCTCAACAATGCCCTCCAGCCGATGCCATTGCGTACACACCCCGGGGGCAACCCGCGCCTGAGCAATCGATACCGCCGGGTCGCGCGGATCATTGGATAACTCCACGATACTGCAGCGTTCTTCCGTAAAGAACTCTGTGAGGTTTCGCTCGTGTACTAGGCCTTCGACGTCCATGATGACAATTAAGCGATGAGGAAACCCATTCAGGCTAGCATCGGCAGTACGGTTAGCCATCATACCGGGGGCGTGGACATATCTCACCGTCCCAACTCACCACAAGACCTCTGAACCCTCTCTGCCTACCCAGCGCGACGGGAAAAGCATGAGACACCACGCCACGCAGGCTCTTTCGCGCCCCCGCCCTTGCAACAGCACCTTTTGATTCAACAGGCATACTCAGCGCAGTGAGAAAGAAAAAAGCACCTGGTAAACGCGGGTCCGTCAGCCGCGCCTTGACTCAAACCGTATGGGCAATGAGTGTGTTACTCGTCGCCAGCTTGCTGGCCTGGCGCCTGCTGGCCATGGTGGATTTCGCTTACCCCTGGCTGTACCACCCGCTAGGGATGCATAGCAATATCGAAACCTTTGGGCCGCAAAATCCCACACGACCCGGCTTTCACACCACGGATGTGACTACTCGGCAAGAGCTCTTCGCCGGCATTGGCCGCGCCATACGCAACGATGGTGAGGGCCTGCGTGAGCTGCGCTATACCGATCGGAGCAGCGGGCGCCGCTACCCTTTGCTCACCCCCGCAGAAGTAGTCCACCTGGAAGACGTCGCTCGCGTGGTCAGCATTTACGAAACCCTTGCCGGCCTGGGACTGCTGAGTTTGATCCTGTGCTCTATCTTCATGCGGCGCACAAAGCTTCCCCCCCCGAGCGCCCGGCGCTGGGTTATGGGACTGGGCGTCATCCTCGGCAGCGGCCTCATCGCCGTCCTCGCCATCGGCGCCGAAGACATTTTTTATTGGCTCCACACCGTCGTTTTCCCGGCCGATCATCAATGGTTCTTTTATTACCAAGAGTCACTGATGTCGATGATGATGAAGGCACCAGTGCTATTCGCCGGAATCGGCCTGATCTGGCTCATTCTCGGCCTAGTCTTTCTTGGCCTTTTATTAGCCGGCAGCCGGCAGGTCTTCAGCGCCCGTAACCCCTCGCCGACCCGCACATAACCTCACCCCCCAAATGGGTACCATTCCCTCACGGAGCTGAGACGCCCAGACCCTTCTTGTTGGGCGCCGTGGCTGGCGAGGCAAGAGCCAAGTCCAGCCTTGTGAATGGTGCGCCTGGGAGGATTCGACCAGCGGCCCAGGACGGGCCGCTGACGCGAGCAACGCGAGCCCGCAGGGCTGGGGCCACGGATGGCCCCAGCAACCCCCGACGCAGTCGGGAGTGAGAACACCATGCCCGCGCCTATGGCTGCTATGGCATTGAGCTGTATGCCAAATAACTGGCGCGCCTGGGAGGATTCGAACCCCCGACCGGCCGCTTAGAAGGCGGCTGCTCTATCCAACTGAGCTACAGGCGCGTTTCGTTCCTATTTTAGCCGAACATGTGCCCCTTAGCCTTGGCACTGTCTTTGCTTATTCCGGGTCAAGCGGATACCGAACCCAGCGTTCGTAAGAATGCCCAAGCAGCCTTTTATGTAACTTTATTACATTAGCCGGTGGCCGGGGGGTATATTTTTAATGTTGTGGAACGCATAATCCGCGCTTGGGGTTTTTATATATAACTTGGGGAATCATGAACCGATTGCGCTACGGCCATTTGGTCGGCTCGACTATTTTTTCTGCCACTTTGGCGCTGAGCATTCCTGCCTACGCGCAGGACGCAAGCGACGCCGAAGACTCTGTGTCTCTGAGCACCATCTCGGTCACCGGGTCGAGAATCAAAAAAACAGACACGGAAGGGGCTAAGCCTGTCCTGACCTTCTCCGCAGAAGAGTTGGCCGAGTCTGGTATCACCTCTATCGGCGATATTCTTCAACGACTCCCAGTAACGGGCTCTTCGCTGAATACCCGCTTCAACTCCAGCGGCAACTTCGGCTTCCCTGCCGACGGTGGCGGCGTTGGTGCCGGTTCCACAACGGTGAGCCTGCGCCATCTTGGGGCCCAGCGGGTATTGGTGTTGGTGGATGGCCAACGCTGGATCAACGAAACCTCGGCTTCTGGCGTGTCCGCCGCGGTTGATTTGAACACCATTCCCTTCTCAGCCATCGAGAGCGTGGAAATTCTGACCGATGGCGCCTCAGCACTTTATGGTGCGGACGCCATTGCTGGCGTGGTGAACATCGTTACGCGCAAGTCCCAGAACAATACTGTGACGGCTACCCTCTACGCTGGCGACCAAGCCACAGGGGATGGCCAAACCACCACCTTGGGTATCTCCCTGGGAAACAGCACCAAGCGCATGCGCTGGTTTGCTGATTTGAATTTCTTTGATCAAAACGCCATCTCATCGGCCGCCTACGGCCCTGCCTCGGTACCCGTGCCGGGAACCGGTGTGGCGTTTGGTAGCTCGGCGACGCCAACGACGCGCAGCATCTTTTTTAATCAGCCAGGTAGCGACAACGAAAATGGCTTATGTCCATTAACCGACACAGACGGCGACGGACAAGGCGACCGTGCTCTGTGTGACATCACTGCTCTGGGAACAGCTACAGGCCCGGACTTTGTGCAGGAGTTTCCAGAAGGGTTCAAGCCTTTCACCAACGACGATCGCTTCAACTTCTCGCCCTTTAACCTGCTGCTTACTCCGCAAAAGCGCAGCAACCTCTTTACTCAGGCGGCCTTCGATATCAGCCCCGATATCACGGCCAACGTGAAATTAGTCGCCCATAGTCGGGAGTCGCAAAACCGTGCTGCACCAGAACCCATCTTCCTGGGCCCTGGTTTCGGAAGTGGTGGCTTGGCCGACACGGTAAGCGTTGACGAAAGCAATCCCTTCAACCCCTTCGGCTTCACTCTGGACGCCAACGACAATCTCATCCTGATTGGTCGTCGCCCCATCGAAGGCGGCCCTCGCATTTTCACCCAGAAAGTCAGCATGCTCTACGCCTCGGCTGGCTTAGAAGGTGCCTTCGACATGCTCGATCAGGCCTTCTTCTGGGATGTGAACCTGATTCGCTCCCGTGCCAGCGCCACCCAAACGGCTCAAGGCACTTACAACATTGCCAACATCGCCCAGGCAGTTGGGCCTGTTGATAATTGCACCGACCCCTGCGTCCCGCTCAACCTCTTCGGTGGCCCCGGAACCATCACTCCAGCCATGCTGGACTACATCGGCTTTACCGAAGTGGCACGCAGTGAACAGTCCCTGGATTCTGTGACGGCTAACCTTTCCGGTGGCCTGTTCTATCTGCCAGCCGGCAATCTTCAGTTTGCCGCCGGCTTGGAATACCGCGATTTGGCCGGTAGCTACAGCCCAGACCCAGTCGTTGTGCGCGGTGAGGGCAATGGTGTTCCCTCACTGCCAACCTCCGGCGGTTATGACGTTGCAGAAGCCTACTTGGAGCTAGCAATTCCCCTGCTTCGGGACCTGCCCGGCGCTCAGTCCCTAGATCTGAGTCTGGCCACGCGGTATTCCGATTACTCCACTTTCGGCTCCACCACCGCCGACAAGGTCGGCCTGCGTTGGCAGGCCAGCAGTGACATTTTGTTGCGCGCCACCTATGCCGAAGGCTTCCGAGCCCCGTCCGTGGGCGAGCTCTTCGGCAGCCCATCGCGCTTCGATGCCACCTTGGATGACCCCTGCTCGCAGCCAACCGACCCTGCCATCCAGCAGAACTGTGCTGACCAAGGAGTGCCTGCGAACTACGAACAGGCCAACCCGCAGATCAGCGTGCGCACCGGCGGCAATGAGAACTTGGAGCCAGAGACATCCGACAGCCTGACTTATGGCTTGGTATACAGCCCAGGCTGGGCCGAATCGCTTCCCTTCACGCAGCGTTTCGACATTGAGCTGACCTATTACGAGATCGAAGTCGATGGCGCTATTCAAGCCCTGGATGCCCAAACCCAATTGGATCGCTGCGCCGAGACCAATGACCCGACATTCTGTAGCGGCATTCAGCGCAACAGCACCGGGGCCATCGCTGGTTTCGATAACACTCTGCGCAACCTTGGTGAACTGGAGACCTCAGGTTACGACCTCACCCTCTCCTGGATTGCGCCAGCAACAACCTTTGGCCAGTTCAGCATGGATTGGCTCACCACAAAAACGGAAAGCTTTACGGCACGGTCTAAAGCCACAGGGCTTCCTGAACCACGCGGCGTAGGTGTTGAAGTCAATGACTCCGGCATCCCGGAATACCGCTCTACCCTGAGAATGAACTGGGGCAAGGATGACTACGCCGCCAGTTACTCGCTGCGTTACCTCTCCGCCCTTACCGAAGAGTGTGGCGATGTCGCTGCATTTGAGGTCTGTGGGAACCAAGACGCCGGCACCAACCGCCTAGACCCCCGCGTTTACCATGACGTGCGCCTGACCTGGGCGCCGCAGGAATATGGTGATGTGCAGTTTTCGGTGGGGATTAACAACCTGCTGGACGAAGACCCACCCATTTGCGTGAGCTGTTCTTTGAACGGCTATGACGCTTCGCTCTATGACCTCCCCGGTCAGTTCGGATACCTGGAGCTGATCTGGAAGTACTAACTTTTTCCGATAGTGTGCGGGGTGGTGTAAGCCACCCCGTCGCGCTAAGGTGAAACCAGTGTTGGTGTTCCTGAGAACCTCACCAACCTTTTCGTGAACCACCCTGTTCCAAGCTGCCACCGAACTCCCCTTTTACAAGTTGTCGGTGCGGCGCTTGGCTACAGGCTAGGAGAACTTGCAATGCGCAAACCCTTGATCTTCGCCGCATCGGCGTTGCTGGCCCCCGCTGTAGCGCTCGCTGCGGTCAGCCACTCCGCTCCGGCTTTCAAATACCACGGTTTCCAGGGCGAAGGCCCCGGATACGTCCCCCACTTCGATGAACGCGGGCCCGACCTGCAGCCTAGCGCCCGTCAGCTCCAACTGGCTGATGCTCTGGGCGCCACGGTGCGTTTTGGACCTAATGGCACCCCTAAGGTGGTGAGCAAGCTCAATGGCTTCCTCAGCGGGGCCATTTCCGGTGATGCCGACAGCGCTGCCCGCACCTGGTTGAAATCCAATGCCGAACTCTTCGGCCTGAATGCAGCGGCCATCGATAGCATGGAAACCCTCCGGGTCTCCCCTTTGTATGAGTCGCCAGACTTCAAGCGCATTGCGCAGAACCTGGAGCCGCTGGACAAAAACCCGCCGCACGTAGTGCTGCTGCGCCAAACGGCGGAAGGGCTGCCCTTTGCCGGTCGCGAAGGCTTGGTGACCGTCGCGATGGACCCGCAAAACCGGGTGGCTTTCGTGGGCTCTAGCCTGGCCAAAGATCTGCGCGTAACCAACAGCCGCAGCCTCAGTGACATCGCAGCACTGCGTACCGGTGCCGAAAACGTCGCGATGAAACTGGGTCAGTTGGAGCTGCTGCCGGATGCGCTGGGCGACTTCATTACCTTTGGCAGTTCACTGCTCAGCGATGTGCAGCGCGTGCGCCCCCGCATCCTGCCCACCGCCGAAGGCTTGCGCCATGTCTGGGAGGTCACCCTGCTGGACTCCGCACACACCGATGATCGCGGCCATCCTCAAGCCTTCATCCTGCATGTGGATGCTTTAAACGGGAAGGTCTGGACCCGTGACAATGCCGTGCAACACTATGTGGGCAACCCAGCCTGGAAGGTGTTCCCGAACGTGCCCAACGATGTTCGCAACCCCAACCAGGTTCCTGGTGAAGACACCCGTGAGCTGTACTGCTGGAACGTCGCCGAGGGTGAAGAAGACCCCATCGAAGACAGCGAAGGCTTGAGCCCCGAGGACTGCGAAGGCTTCGAGCTACGGGAGTTCTTGAATCGTGCCCCCTGGGATGAGACCCACCTGGGCGTGCCTACCTTCACCACCCATGGCAACAACGCTAGCACCGCTGTTTCTCAAGCCAACTTTATCGCCCCAGATACCGTGGTCCAACGTCCTGTTTCACCGACACGGACTTACGATTTCGAGTGGACCAATGCGTGGTTTGACTCCGCCTGTGACCCACTGAGCTTCGTAGACCCCACCCGCAATTTGGCCGACTTTGAAGCCGCGACAGCAAACCTCTTCGCCATGCACAACATCGTGCATGATTGGAGCTACTTGCTGGGCTTTACCGAAGTCAATTCCAACCTGCAGGTGCATAACTTCGGCAATACCGCGATTACTCGCGCCAATGACCCCGAAATCGGTCAATCCCAAGCTGGTCGACTCACGGTGAACGGTCGTGACAATGCCAACCAGCTCACCTTGCAGGATGGTATTCCGGGCATTACCAACCAATACCTATGGCAGTCCCTGCCTGGCGCCATTTACACGCCTTGTGTGGATGGGGCCTATGACATGGCCATCATCATTCACGAATATACCCATGCCATCTCCAACCGCATGACGGGTGGCCCGGATGGCCCACTGGGTGGCGGCCAAGGCGGCAACATGGGCGAGGCCTGGTCAGACCTCACAGCTATTGAGTACTTGCAAGCTTTTGATCTGACTCCAATCTCCAACGAAAGCCCCTTCGCTATGTCCGTGTATGTCACGGGCGACCCCGAAGCCGGCATTCGCAACTACGCCATTGATAAGAGCCCGCTGAACTTCACCAGCTTCCAATACGACCCGAATGGCCTCGGCAGCCCGCATGCGGACTCCGAGATCTGGGGTGCAGTGAACTATGAAGTACGCCAAGCCCTCATCGACAAGTTCCAGGACCAGTTCCCCTTCGAAGACAAAAAAGTTCAGAAGGAATGTGGCATGGGCGTTCGTAGCTCGCATGCCTGCCCGGGTAACCGCCGCTGGGTGCAGATGCTGTTTGACGGTCTAGTCATTCAGCCCGCCAACCCCGGCATGCTGGATGCCCGTGATGCCATGCTGGCCTCGGACATGATCCGCTACGGCGGTGAAAACCAGTTCGAGATGTGGGATGCCTTTGCCCGCCGCGGCATGGGTGAGAACGCTTTTTCAGCCGGCACCGGCGATGTAGACCCACGTGGGGACTTCAGTTCACCGCTACGTGACGATGAGGCGAAAATTACCTTTGCCACTGAAGCCAACGATGGAACCAGCCCCATCGCTACGATTTACGTCGGCCGCTACGAAGCTCGTATTACCCCCATTGGGGATACCGACCCCAACGGCGGCTTCGCAGGTTTCCACGACTTTGTGCCTGGCACCTATGAGTTCTTCGTGCAGGCTGACGGCTACGGCCTCACCCGCTTCACCGAAACCTTTGCTGCCGGTGAGGAACGCAGCTTGACCTTCAATCTGCGTAAGAACGTCGCTTCGGTGCACCAGGGTGCGGTGGCTTCCGGTGTTGCGGATACGCCGGAGGACCTGGTGGAGTTGATTGACGACACCGAGTCCACCAACTGGCAATCCACCGACGCCGCATTGGCCGAGGGCAAATCTGAAGGGGCCTTTGTGGAAGGTCGTGCCGTGACTGTGGCATTGGCCGAGCGCACGCTGGTCACCGACATCAATGTATCGGCTTTCTTGACCCCCGAAGGTCAGAACCGCTTCACTGCCCTGCGCAGCTTCGACATCGCAGCCTGTGACGCCGCCAAGGCGGATTGCAGCTCCGACGCCGGTTTCGAGGTGGTATATCAGAGCCCGGACGAAGCCTTCCATGCCCCCTTCCTGCGTCCCAAGGCGCCCAAGTTGCAGTTGAAGAACTTCAATATCCCGGACACCGAAGCGACGCATATGCGCATCATCACGCGCGATAGCCAGTGCACGGGTGAGCCCAACTATCAGCGTGAAGCCAACCCTTCGGGCGATCCGCTCAACGATGCCGACTGCGACACCGGCTCCAACCTGCAACTGCAGGCGCTGGCGACCTTCGCAGCAAGCAATCGTCCGAACGAAGTCCGGATCTCGGAGTTCCAGGTCTTTGGTTTGCCACTGACAGGGGCCGAGAGCCGTGATGCGGCCACCGAAGTACCGTCGCGTGGTCTGAACCTGCGCGGCGGCAGCCTGAACTGGCTGCTGCTGAGCCTGCTGGTACTGCCTCTGGCGCTGCGCCGCAAGCGCTGGATCTAAGTCTCAAGAGATGGGGCGACTCTATGGAGTCGCCCTGCTCCGGTTGGGGCTGATGCCAGCCGAAGTGGACATAAAAATACCCGCGCCATTGGCGCGGGTTTTCTTTTGGGCGACTGCTTATCAATCAGCAGCTACTTAGTCCCGTTCATCGATGGGAACAAAGCCGCGGTTTTCAGGGCCGGTGTAATTCGCACTGGGGCGAATAATCTTGCCATCCATACGCTGCTCGATAATGTGCGCGCTCCAACCCGAGGCCCGCGCAATCACAAACAGGGGCGTGAACATGGCCGTGGGTACACCCATCATGTGGTAGCTGACCGCACTGAACCAATCCAGGTTAGGGAACATCTTCTTAATGTCCCACATTACCGACTCCAAACGCTCGGCAATCTGGAACATCTTCATGTTCTTTTGCTCGGCGCTGAGCTGCTCGGCCACCTTCTTGATGACTTTGTTACGCGGATCCGAGATGGTGTAAACCGGATGACCAAAGCCGATGATGACTTCCTTGCGCCCCACCCGCTCGCGGATATCGGCTTCGGCTTCATCGGCATTGTCGTAGCGCTTCTGGATATCGAAAGCCACTTCATTGGCGCCGCCGTGCTTAGGTCCACGCAAGGCGCCAATGCCGCCGCAAATCGCTGAGTACATATCCGAGCCAGTGCCGGCGATGACCCGCGAAGTGAAGGTGGAGGCATTGAACTCATGCTCGGCGTAGAGAATGAGGCTGGTGTGCATGGCCCGTTCCCAACTCTCGCTGGGAGCTTCACCATGCAACAGGTGCAGGAAATGTCCGCCAATGGAGTCGTCGTCGGTTTCCACCTCAATCCGCCGGCCGTTCTGGCTGTAGTGATACCAATACAACAGCATGGAACCTAACGAGGCCATCAGCCGATCCGCGATATCTTTGGCTTCGGCGTGGTTATGATCTTCCCGCTCGGGCAACACCGTGCCCAGCACCGACACACCGGTGCGCATCACATCCATAGGATGGGCATTGGCCGGGGTCGCCTCCAACGCGGCTTTCACAGCAGCTGGCAGACCCCGCAAGCGTTTGAGCTTGGCCTTGTAGCTGCGCAGCTCTGCCGCCGTAGGTAGCTTGCCGTGCACCAGCAGGTGAGCAATTTCTTCAAACTCGCAGGTTTCGGCTAAGTCCAAAATATCGTAGCCGCGGTAATGCAGGTCATTGCCGCTCTTACCCACGGTGCATAACGCTGTATTACCAGCTGCAACGCCCGACAGCGCAACGGATTTCTTGGGCTTGAAGCCTGGTTGTGTCTCACTCATTGTCTAAACATCCCTGTAGGGTTTGGTTGTGCCTTCGCCAGCGGCCCCATGCTCGGTCCACCCCTGTGCGACGCTTATTGAGTATTCGCCATCCCCGCATCGATAACTGACACAAGGTACGATACCCCATGTTGTGCGCAGGGCTCAGGCCTTACTCAGCCTTGACCGCGGAAAATGGCGTCTAGCTTTTGCTCGTAGTCATGGTAGCCAATCGCCTCATAAAGCTCAGCGCGCGTTTGCATTTGGTCCACCACATTCTTTTGCGTGCCATCACGTCGAATCGCTTGATACACCGTGTCGGCCGCCTTATTCATGGCACGGAAAGCCGATAAGGGATACAACACCAGGCCCACCCCATGCGCACCCAACTCTTCGGTGGTGTACAGAGGCGTAGCGCCAAACTCCGTAATGTTGGCCAAAACAGGGACGCCCACAGCCTCGGCGAACTGCTTGTACATACCTAGTTCAGTCATGGCCTCGGGAAAAATCATGTCGGCCCCCGCGGCGACGCAGGCCTGAGCGCGTTCGATGGCGGAGTCCAAGCCTTCTACAGCCAAGGCATCGGTTCTAGCCATAATCACAAAATCGTCATCGGTGCGTGCGTCGACAGCCGCCTTGATTCGATCCACCATCTCCTGCTGACCCACAATTTCCTTGTTTGGACGATGACCGCAGCGCTTGGCGCCGACTTGATCTTCAATGTGCATCGCCCCTGCGCCTGCCTTAATCAGGCTCTTCACAGTACGCGCAACGTTGAACGCGCTGGGCCCAAAGCCGGTATCCACATCTACCAGCAAGGGTAGATCACATACATCGGTAATTCGGCGCACATCAATCAGCACATCTTCCAGACCGCTAATGCCTAAATCCGGCAAGCCCAAGGATCCTGCAGCAACTCCGCCACCTGATAGATATATGGCCCCAAAACCGGCGCGCTGCGCGAGCAATGCATGGTTTGCGTTAATCGCACCCACGACCTGTAAGGGCTGTTCGCGCTGCATCGCCTGGCGAAAACGCGCGCCCGCCGAAATCCTTGTCGACATCTGTATCTTCCTCGCAATAGTCCTAAAGGGCTGAGCCGGTTTGCATCTGCACCCCTGCCTGCCCGAGTATCTACGAGCCTATGCCAGCCCCGAGTCCTCCCGTGCGACATATTCTCGTCTTCATTAGCCTGCTGAGTGTAAGCGCTTGCGCCGCTCCGGGTTGGTTTCGCACCCATGCCGTAGGTCTACAAAAAGGCCAATTGCAACCCTGCCCCAAAGCTCCGCGCTGCCTCAGCAGCGACATGGCCAAGACCAGCGCGCGCCATCACCAGGGTTTCGGAGTGGCTAAGACCATGAGCAACACCGAGTGGCAAGCCATCGTCGAGAGTGTTGCGCAGATGGAGCGCACCGCTGTGGTTACCACCAGTAGCCATTACTTGCATGCTGTCATCAGCAGCCCTTGGGGTTGGTATGAAGACGACCTGGAGCTGCACTGGCGCCCCCAGGATGCGCATATCGCCATACGCTCCTCAGGGCGCATAGGCTGGTACGACTTCAAAGTGAATCAAAAGCGCGTCACTAAACTTCGCGAGCGGCTCCTTGCCCGCGGGCTGATCAAGCCCTAGCCACCAAGGCGGCTGAGGTATCCACAAGGCGTTTTTAATCGGCCGGTAGCGGCGGGTTTGGAGAGGCCCCATCGCCAGAGGTCGCAAAAGTTAGGCCTGGGTCAAAAAATCGTTAACAATGGGCGCTGCCTGAACCTTTGCCCTCTGCACACGGTCGCAGTCCCATTATGCGTACACCTTTTGCCCGAACATTTGTCGTTGCTGCCGCCATGAGCCTCAGCCCTGCGGCTTTAGCCTGTGAGCCCTTACAGCCTCAGGCCCACGAATACTTGGTTCAGCGTGGAGACACCAAGTTGGGCACCGGCCAAATCCGCTTGAAGCCTGGGCAAGCTGCAGGCTGCTACGTGCTTGAGCAGGTCGCCACCCCCTATTTCTTTTTGCGCTGGCTCAGCGGGCCTGCCACTCAAAGTAGTGAGTTCTGCCAACTACCCGACGGCACCTTGCGCAGCTACAGCTACCACCAGTACCGCACCGGGGTTGGGGCCGAAGATGAGAACTATGACTTGGTCTTTGATTGGGCCGAAGGCGTGGTTCAAGGCGCAGCCCAAGCAAACATCGCCCTGCAACCAGAGCTCAGCGATGCTTTGCTGCTGCAGCTGCGGGTACGGCGGTGGCTGTGTGGCCAGCCCCCCGAAGCTGATCTACAGACCTTGGCACCCTTGGAATTGAGCTTCGTCGATGACGACGGTCTGGATCAATACACCTTTGCGGTCATGGATACCGAAACCGTCGAAGTGCCGGCCGGGCGTATTGAAGCCTTGAGGGTAGAAAGAATCGACGCGGAAGATCGCTTTTCGCGCTTCTGGCTAGACCCCAGTCAGTCTTATGCCGTGGTGCGCGCTGAACAGCAAAAGCGGGATGACCCTCCGGTGCGGCTGAGCTTACGCAAGGTACTGCAGTAGGTAATCCAACGCGCAGTCATTTGGCATAGTCTTAGCGACCGCTCGCCAAGCCCAGAGACCCTACATGTCCTTGCCGCCAGGCTATTCACGGCTGCTGCAGCTAGCATGGCCGATCATGCTCGCCAATGCGGCCACGCCCACCTTGGGGCTGGTCGATACGGCGGTCATGGGCCATAAGGGCAGTGCTGCCGCCCTAGCGGCGCTGGCCTTAGGGGCCTTGAGCTTTAACTTTCTGTACTGGGGTTTTGGTTTTCTGCGCATGGGCACCACAGGCCGGGTTGCGCTCATGCTTGGGCGCGGTCAGCATGGCGAAGTGCTGCTCAGCGGCGCTAGAGCCATGATGCTCGGATTTGTGGCCGGCATAGTGCTTGTGCTCGCCCAAAAGCCCCTGGCCGCCGCACTGGGCTGGGCCTTAAGTGCTTCGGTGCAGACCGAGGCCTATGCCTTGGACTACGTGAGTATCCGCCTCAATGGCGCCCCCGCTGCCCTGGCGACCTTCGCTTTGATGGGCTGGTTAATTGGGCTGGGCCGCACCCGCGAAGTGCTGGGGGTACAACTCCTGCTCAATGTGGTCAATGTGCTGCTCGACCTCTACTGGGGCTGGTGTCAAGACTACGGCTTGGCTGGCATTGCCTGGGGCACGGTTGTCGCAGAGTGGTCTGGTCTCACCTGGGCCCTGTGGCGATGCTATCGCATAGCCTCAGCGCAAGGATTGCGAGCACCCACTACCGATCAAGATCTGCATTTTTGGCATGGCGAAGCCTGGCTGGCCCTGTTACAGACCAATATTCATCTGCTGCTGCGCACCTTCGCCATGCTGGCTTGTTTTGGCTATTTCTTGAATATGGCCGCCATTCAGGGAACGGTCGCTCTGGCCGCCACCCATGTGCTACTACAATTTGTGACCTTGAGCGCCTATGTCCTGGATGGCTATGCCCACGCGGCAGAACCCTTGGTGGGCCAGGCTATGGGCGCCAAGCAGGGCAAAAAGCTAAGCCAGATCATTCGCCAATCCTGGCTGCTCACGCAGCTCTCCGCAATTGCTATGGCCATGTTTGTGATGATGAGCAGCGAGGCCTTGCTGAGCTTGCTCACCGACTTGGACGAGGTGCAAAGCTTTGCTCTGCAGCATCAGCATTGGGCGGCTCTTTACATCGCCCTCTCCGCAACAGCCTTTCAACTCGATGGAGTGTTCATAGGCGCCTCGAAAACTGCGGCCATGCGCAATAGCGCTCTGCTCTCCGCGCTGGTCTTTGTGCTACTCAGCCGCTATGCCGCACACAACTACAGCGGGCTTTGGATGTGTTTTGTGGTCTACGTCTGCAGCCGCGGACTGACCTTGGCCTGGGCACTGCCCAAACTCAAAGCCGCGATTCCAACAACGGCGCCCGCGCAGCATTCCTAAACGCCACACATGCTAACGCTGCCACAGGTTTAGGCGTGCGCGCCCACTGAGAGTTCAGCAACCAAAGCACGGGCGCCGCGCCGCCAGATGGCACTGGCGCACAGACCCACCAGAACCGCAAAGCTCAGCCAATGCCACCAGTTCAGGTGGTCCATCCCAATTTCTGCGGGTTCCACTGCCAGCCCAGGCACGCTGTTCAACAACACTCCGGCGACCAGAGCGAGTCCAGCGGTCATTAAGCCAAAACGAAGGGCGGCTGCACTACCGTGTAGTTGCCTCAGCACCCCAAAAGTGGCCGGATTGGTGGCTGGCCCCGTGATCAGAAAGGCCAAGGCCGCGCCTGGCGATACCCCGCTGAGCAACATCATGGCCACAATGGGTGTGGAGCCCGTGGCGCAGACGTAGACCGGCATCCCAAGCAGCGCAAAGGCTGCAACCTCCAGCAAGCTGGGGAGCTGCCATTGCGGGACCAGTTGCAACAAGGGAGCGGCGACGGCTGCTATGACGAGGCCCACCACCAACCAAGGCATGGTGGAGTCGAAGAGCTCTGTGTAGCCAAAACGCAGCCCGCGTTTAAAGCCTTGCATAGACCAACTGGCTTCGGCGGCATCGTCTAGTGGGTCGGAGTGGCAATGCCCGCAGGAGTGGGGTTTGGGCGCATCAATCACCGGCATCATCCGCCCCAGAATCCAGCCCACACACCAGGCAATGAAGCCAGCCGCAACCAACCTCGCCAGGGTCATCTCCCAACCCAATAAGGGCCAGGACACAATGAGTGCATCCAAACCCAATTCCGGTGTGGCAATCAAAAAGGCCAGACCTGCCGAGGGGGGAACACCACGCTGCATCAGACTGCGATACAGAGGAACCACGCCACAGGAACATACCGGCAAGGGTAAGCCCACGGCCATGCCGTTCACACTCTGCCGCGCCGGGCCTCCGCGCCCAATCCAGGCCAAGGAACGCACCGGCACCATACCGCCTAGCAGGCCGGCCAGGGTGTACCCAAGCAACAAAGCCGGCGCGGCAACCAAGGTCAGCTCTAGCGTGGTTTGAAAGACGCTCTGTACGGCCGCGGATGGGGGCCAAACCAAACCAAAGGCAGCGCTGAGGAAGGCCAAACCCAGCAAGTTCCCAAGCCCTTCGGCGCGGGGTTCTACGGGCTCGGCTTGGGCCTGAGCACTGATATGCAGCCGGTTGAACACCACATGGAGCACCGAGCCAGCTACCACGGCCTCCAGCACGGCTAACTCCGGCACGCCCTCGGCAAAACCATGACCCAACAGATAGCCGACGCTGGTAGCAACAACCATAGCTAGGAGCACTACTGAGGCCCCTGTGGTTCCCCACACGGGACGCAGCAGCCACCATACGGCCATGCCCACCGGCAAACGATGGAGCAGCACAGCCACCACCAAACTATTGTTGTTAGTCGCCTCCAGGGCAGCGCCATCCACTAAGGTGTGCACCAGTACGCCCACCAAGGCAATGCCCATGACCGTAATATGCGTGCGCTTGGCCGCTCTGCGAAAGCGCGCTTCCAGCCAAGTCGGGCCCCACAGCCCTACAGCTACCAGGAGCAAACCCAACACGCCCAGATCGCTGAGCACATGGGGCAGTATGTCGATGGCCACCAACCCGCCTATGCTGACAAAGATGAAGCCGTCCAGGGTATTGCGAACTCCGGCACGCCCCTCCAAGGGCGCCACAATCAAGGGCCCCAGCAGCAAGGCTCCAATCGCCGTTAGCAACACAGTCATCAAGCGATCTCCCAGGAAAAGCTTTGTACTGGAGCCAAGCTAGGCTCCTGATCTAGCAGGGCGTAAAGCCGGTCCAGTCCCAACGCCACACCGGCGCAATCGGGCAGACCGTGCTTCAAGGCCGCCAGCAAACGAGCGTCCGCCTCGACTTTGGTGGCGCCGGCCTCCTCGCGCTGGCGTTCTTCGTCCTGCCAACGCTGGGCTTGTTCGGAGGCGTCAGTCAGCTCCCAGAAACCATTTGCCAGCTCCACCCCTTGCCAGTACAGCTCGAAGCGCCGTGCATAGCGCGGATCTTGATCATCCAAACGGGCCAAGGCGGCTTGGGTGGCCGGATAGCGGCTGACGAACTGTAGGCCGTCATGACCGAGTTTTGGCCCCACCACCACGCCCATGACAAAGTCGAGCAAAGCATCCCGATCCAAGGCGCTGACTTCATACAGACCATGGCTGGAGCAGAACCGACCCAATTCGGCCAAAGAGACCAACAAGGGGTCCTCGCCCAGCGCCGCCGCCACTAGCTCGCTGTAAGAACGGACGGTGTGCTCTACGGGGCCACCAAGCTCGGCCACCAACTCCGCCACATCCTGCATCAACTGCGTATCGTCAAAGCCGCAGCGATACCATTCCAGCATGCAAAACTCTGGGCTGTGCCAACGCCCGACAGGGTCATCGCGAAACACGCTCCCCAGTCGATAAATGGACCCTGAGCCCGCCGCCAGCAGACGCTTCATATGATGTTCAGGCGAAGGCTGCAACCAGTAGCGATGCCCTGCGTGCCGCGTGGCCAAGCTAGGAACCTGAGGGTCTGGAGCGGTGGTGGCCGACAGTACCGGCGTATCCACCTCCATGACGCCCTGCCGGTGAAAGCGCTCGCGCAGCAGACGATGGCGCATGGCGCGGCGCTGCAAGGCTTGGGCATCAGCAGAGGGCCGCCAAGAAATATCCACTATGTTGGCTCCTGCCCATGGGCAGTCAAAGCTAGAACGCAAACACAAGCCTCAAGGACGTTAGCGCCGTCTAGGACCCTGGTTTTTAGGCCCGAGAGACGTATTCGCCGCTGCGGGTGTCAATCTTGAGCTTGTCGCCAATGTCGATGAACAGGGGTACACGCACCACCGTTCCGGTTTCCAAGGTGGCTGGCTTGCCACCGCCGCCGGAGGTATCACCGCGCACGCCGGGGTCCGTTTCGGTGACTTCTAACTCCACAAAATTCGGCGGTTCAACGGTCAATGGCGAGCCGTTGTAAAGCATGATCGTGCACATATCCTGCTCACGGATCCACTTCTTAGCCTCTACCATGGCGTTTTCGTCCGCTTGATACTGCTCGAAGGTGTTGGGCTCCATGAAGGTCCAAAACTCACCGTCGTAGTAGAGGTACTGCAGATCAATTTCCATGACATCTGCCGCTTCGACGGAATCACCCGATTTAAAGGTCTTCTCAACAACGCGACCGCTTTTGAGGTTGCGCACCTTGACCCTGGAGAAAGCCTGTCCCTTACCAGGCTTGACCATCTCGTGCTCGACAATGCTGTAGGGTTCGCCGTCGAGCAGGATCTTCAGCCCGCCTTTAAATTGATTCGTGGAATAACTACTCATGATGACTCCGGCCGCGGCAGCAGCCTCTGATAATCGAACGAGGCCCGACATTGTACCTACCCCAGAGCCACTATCGGATTGGCAGGCGGAATTTCGTCGCTCCCTGCGTAGTTCAAAGGCTCTACGCGAGGCATGTGGACTGCCAACTCAGTCCATTCCGTCCATTGATTTTCCGGTGCTAGCGCCTTGGCCTTACATCAGTCGTATGCGCTGGGGAGATGCTCAAGACCCTCTATTACTGCAAGTCCTTAGCCAGGCTGCGGAAACGGTAGCGGCTACAGGCTTTGGCAAGGATCCGGTCGGGGAAACCCAGGCCACCCCCGTGCCCGGCCTCATCCACAAATACGCCGGACGAGCGCTGATTATCGCCACCCAAGCCTGCGCGGTTCACTGTCGCTACTGCTTTAGACGCGAATTTCCCTACTCTGAGCATGCTCAGGGTCGCTTACAGCCCGCCCTGGACCACTTGCAAGAGCGGCCTGACATCCAAGAGATCATCCTAAGTGGGGGCGATCCGCTCATGCTCGATGATGAGCGGCTGAACCAGCTGATCACTGCCTTAGAACAAATTCCGCACCTACGCACTTTAAGGCTGCACACTCGCCTGCCCATCGTGATTCCGCAGCGCGTCACTCCCAGCTTGGTGAATCGATTGCAACGCAGTCGGCTACAAGTCATTAGCATCGTCCACAGTAATCATCCCGCTGAGTTAGACGCCACGGTAGACGCTGCCCTGAGCGAACTGCGCCGAGTTGGCCCAGTTTTGAACCAAGCGGTTCTGCTTGCTGGGGTCAATGACGCCGTAGATACTCTGGCCCAGCTCTCCCACGCCCTCTTTCGCAGCGGCACTCTCCCCTATTACCTGCATGTGCTCGATAAGGTTGAAGGGGCTGCGCATTTTGACCTGCCAGAACAACAGGCCATGACCTTGCATGCGCAGCTACAGGAGCAGCTTCCCGGCTATTTGCTGCCACGCCTGGTGCGGGAAATACCCGGCCGCGCGCACAAAACCATTCTGCGCTGAACACCGCTTTGCGCAGATAACGCTAAAGCTAGAACGCTCGCACCATGCACCCGTAGCGCCCCTCTCATGCGCCAGACATAGCCTGTGCTCCGGGCCTGCGCGCAATGCAGCAAGGATGGAATGCGACAATTGCTATGCTTGGGTGCTTGAGGTGTGAGTACAGATGACCGGTATTCTCGGTGAGCTGTAGCGAAGAGGACTCTGAAAGAACCTATGAACAAGCCCTTGGCTACTCATTTACAGGGCGAGTGCCTGCTATTAGCAGACACCGTTGCTGACGCTAGTTCGCTGGAGGCATCGCTACGGCAGCGTGGTCATAGTGTCCGCGTCGTCGTGGCGCCCGGCCCGGAAACACTGGTGTCGATGTTGCAGGAGACACCCTCGGCACTGGGAATCATTATCGACAGCCATCACCCGGGAGTGCGTCTACGCGAGCTACTGCGCGACTTACGCCAACAACAAGGCAGCCTACCCATATTGGTGTGGGCAGATACTTTTGATGCCACCCAGCTGCGGGAAGCCCTTGAGATGGGTGCTCAAGGCCTCCTCAGCCGAGCTGATCAGGCCTTGAGTGCATTAATCATGGAGCGCGAGTGGCAGATCAGCACGCAGCTGCGCCAATTGAGTCAACTTCGCGACAGGTTGGGCGAACAATCGCGTAAGGATGCCGCAGCGATGGAAGACCAAGCTCAACCCATCGTGATCGTGCAGGAAGGCATCATCGTGCATTGCAATTTGGCCGCAGCCCAGCAACTGGGCCAAGGGGACCGGGAAGCGCTTATTGCCATGCCCGTCTTAGATTGCATTGCCAGTACATCCTCGGGCCCCCTGCGGGACGCCATGCGAGCCCTACGCAAAGACCCCAACACCAGCATCGACACTCCCATCGCCTGGCTAACCGATAGTCCAGATGCCAAGGCCTTACCGATGCGCCTCAGCGGCGTAGAGCACGACGATGAGCCCGCCATAGAAATTCGTGGTTTAAGCGTGCAGGAAGCGAGCAATGTTGGCGAGCAGCGGCGTCGGCTCCATCAATGGATCGCGCATCACAGCATTGATAGCAGCCATCCTTTAGTCCTCATCAACATGGGCCTGGACAACCCCAGCGAACTGGAAGAACACCTGGGACTGCTGGGCTTGGATGAGATTCGCTCACAGTTTCTAGACCTGCTTTCGGCGCACCCCTTACCCGGCATGCAAATGGCTCCGCTCGACGGCGCCTGCGTGGCGATTGCCGCAGAGGTCAGCTCGTTAGAGGCCGCGCAGGAGTGGGTACAGGCCCGCCAACGGCAAATCGGACGTCACGACTTCGACCATGGCGATAAGAGTGTGGCGGCGACCGCCAGTGCCACTGTGCAGGCCTTGCCACCACCGCCACGAGATCCGGATTCGCTACTCAACCAAGGCCAACAGACCCTGGCAGACCTGCGCCAACGGGGCGTGAATCAAGCTTTGGAAACCATCGGCGACCATGCCGAACAAGTGCGTCGCCGTGAGGAACAGCGGCGCTGGGCAGCCATGGTGCGAGAAGCCATGAGCGACGATCGCTTCGACCTGGCTTTTCAGAACATCGCCTGCCTCAGTGATAACCCTCGCGAGCATGTGGATGTTTTGCTGCGCCTTCGGGATACCCAAGGCGAAGTCATTCCCGCGCGCAAGTTCATGCCTGCCGCACAGGCGGAAGGCATGATGCCCTCCATCGATCGCTGGGTGGTCAGCCATGCCCTCAAGCGCCTGGAGGAAGCGCCGCGCGTGTTCTTTGTGCGCTTGGACGCGGCGACTCTGACTCAGTACACCGATTTTCTGCAGTGGTTGAAGCCTCATTGGGAAGGCGCCCAGGTGGAGCCACAATCCTTGGTCATCGTCTTACGGGAGCGCATGCTGCAAACGCAGATGCGCCAAGGCCGTGCGTTGCTGGAGCAGTTGCGCGAGATGGGCATCGCCACTGCCCTGGACCATTTCGGGATCAGTACCCAGTCGCACGAAATCCTCAAACGCGTGCCCATCGACTTCGTCAAACTGCATGCCGACTTCACCCAGACCATCGTCGATAGCCAATCCAATCTGGGCTCCTTTAGCAAGATTTTGGAAGTTGCGCGCCAGCAGAACATTGCCACCATTGCAGAGCGGGTCACCAGTGCCAACGCCATGGCAAGGCTCTGGCAATTGGGGGTGAACTACATCATGGGCAGCCATGTGCATGAGCCGGAAATTGAACTAGCTCCCCGGCAACGCTTCAGCTTGGGGTGATGCGGGCAACGGCTGCGTATCGGCGCGCAACACCACCTGGATTTGAAGCCGCTCACGCCCCCGCCAACGATTCAGGCCAACCCTCACCACCAAGCCAACCTCTTCGTCTCTGTGTACTGGCCAGGCGGATTGCGCATCAGTCCGCGCTTGGAACCACACAGCCTCGAGTCTTGCGCCGCTAGCACTTTGCAAATGGAGTCTGGCATGCCGACCATCACCCATGGCTTGCAGCTCAGACACCTGCGCCTTGAGCCAAAACTGCGGGAGTGGAAAGTCGCGTCCCCAAGGGTCTAGGTTTTCCAAATCCCGCGCCAGTTGCTCATTGCATTCACCCAGGTCCACGCAGGCATCCACCCAGCAAACCGGACTCAGGTCACGCTCCCCCAAGGCCTGTGCGCACTGCTGTTCAAAGCTCACACTGAAGGCATCGAAACTCTCTGCAACTAGACTCACGCCGGCGGCTCCGGCATGCCCTCCGAAACGCTGCATTAGGCCGGGATGGGCATCATCGACCGCCTGCAGAACCTGCCGCAGATGCAAGCCTGGAATGCTGCGCAGCGAGCCACTCAGTTGCCCGGCACTATCTGGCCGCGGGGCAAACAAGGCCACCGGGCGACCATAACGCTCTACCAAGCGACTCGCAGTAATGCCATGGACGCCGCTATGACCCTGCTCTAGGTGCAGGCAAATGGATGCGCCCAGCGATTCCTGCGTCAGCTGAGCTTCTGCTTGCTGGCGGATATCTGCCTCAATGGCCTTACGCGCGGCATTCTCGCTGAGTAAGCACTCCCAGGCCCGTTGAGCCTCAGACCGACTTTTGGACACCAGAAAATCAAAACCGGGTTCGGCCCAATCCAGCCGCCCTGCCGCTGCAACCGCAGGAGCTAACTTAAAGGCAATATCCTGAGAGTCCACATAGCCGTCCTGAGCCTCCATAAACACTGCCCAACATGGCCGTTGCGCTTGGCGAATTCGGCGCAGGCCAGCTTGCACCAAAATGCGATTCACTTGGGCGCTATCAGGACGCAGACTGACGCAGTCGGCAATGGTGGCTACCGCTACGTAATCCAGTAGCCCGGTCACTTTGGGCCAACTCTTCTCCGGCTCGGCTTTTGCCAGCGCTTGACGCAAGCGGGCCATGACCAAAAAAGCCACGGCAGCTCCGCAGATGGTGGGATCGTAATGGGAGTCGTGGCGTGCCGGATTCACACAGGCTAACGCGGAAGCTGGCGGACCCTCCTCCGGCACCAGGTGATGGTCCGTTACGATCACGTCGATACCCGCTTGCCGTAGCTGAGCCAAGCGAGGCTCATCGCTGCTGCCCTTATCAGCAGTGATTACCAAATCAGGCTGAAGCTCAAGAATGCGTCCCACCAGAGGAGCGGTTACGCCATAGCCTTCACGTAGCCTGTGGCTACTCAGCACATGAAGGTGTGGGGCGGGATGGCCAAAAAGCTCAACCAGGGCCGTCCACAGCACCGCCGCGCTGGCCTGCCCATCCATATCGTGGTCAACAGCCAGCACGATAACTTGTTGCTGCTGCACCGCCTGCTGCAAGCGAGCCACAGCAGTCTGCATGTCAGGAATGGCATCGGGATTGGGTAGCTGCGCCAACTTGCCCGCCCACAGGCAATCGTCTTCAACCACCTGCGTCAATCTCACTGACAGCAGCTGAGCCAAGTGCGGCGACAGACCACGCTGCAACAGCGTTTGCTCCACAGCCGCGTTCGCAGGGCGCAACACCACACTAGGGTCTGGAGCCGTGCTCATGGCCGCGTTCATAAGAATGACTCCTGTGCCCCCTATTGCGCCGTAGCGCCATCAGCCCCAGCGCCAGATTTACATAGCAGCGCGCAAGGCCGCCTCAACAGCATTGGGCTCGGCGTCCACCACAGTAGGCTCAGCGCTGCTCTGACGAATAGCAATATCTGGATCCTTAAGACCATGGCCGGTCAAGGTACACACCACCGTGCTACCGCTGGCGATTCGACCTTGCTGGATATCGCGGATGGCTCCAGCCACGGAGGTGGCGGAGGCAGGCTCGCAGAATATGCCCTCGCGACTCGCCAGCAGCTTCTGAGCGGCCAGTATGTCCTCATCGGCAAATTCATCGAACCAGCCTTGGGACTCACGCACTGCGGTTTCCGCATGGGCCCAGCTTTGTGGGTTACCGATGCGAATAGCCGTCGCCAAGGTCTCCGGCTGCGCCACGGGCTCACCTCTCAGAAACGGCGCGGCGCCCGCAGCCTGATAACCGCACATCACCGGCCGGCGCTCCGTGACAACGGCGCGGTGATACTCAAATTCCGGGGGCGCAATGGCCGTTTCATCCGGCTGCACCGGTGCCATCTCGCGATAGCCCAACCAATACGCTGAGATATTTCCAGCATTACCTACTGGCAGACAGTGATAGTCGGGCGCCTCACCTAGCTCTTCAATGATTTCGAATGCTGCGGTCTTTTGGCCCTGCAATCGCCAAGGGTTAATTGAGTTCACTACCGTGATGGGCAGGGCATCGGACATGCCGCGCACGATGCGCATACCGTCGTCAAAGTTGCCGCGAATTTGAATGACCTCGCAGCCGGTAATGCCCGCTTGTGCCAGCTTGCCCAAGGCAATTTTGCCCTCAGGGATGAGCACAAAGGCCGTCATCCCCGCACGCGCTGCATAAGCCGCTGCTGCCGCTGAGGTATTGCCGGTAGACGCACAAATAATCGCTTTAGAGCCAGCATGTTTGGCCGCAGTGACCGCAACGGTCATACCACGGTCTTTGAAGGACCCCGTGGGATTGAGGCCTTCATATTTGACGAAGATTCGCCCAGAAAAACCCAAATCTCGGGGAATATTGTGTAGCTGAATGAGCGGTGTGCGCCCCTCACACAGAGCTACAGCCTGGGCATCATCAGGCAGCGGTAAGCGGTCGCGATAGCGGGCAATCAGCCCCTCGTAGGCAGGAACCTTCATCAATCATTCCGGTTGGATACACGAAAGTGCACCGGCTGAGCCTGCACACAATCCAAATTATTCAGTTGCTGGAGGACATCCTGGATCGTCCCCAGACTGACCTCGTGGGTTAACAGCACCAGCTGCGCGCTTTGCCCATCCAGCTCTTTTTGAATCAGCGATTCAACGCTGACCTGAGCATCGGCGAGTAGACCAGTGATGGTTTGCAGCACACCAGGCTCATCACGGACTTTGAGCCGCAGATAATGCTGGCTAACCACAGTTTCTGGCTCTACATAGGGCAGAGCCTCGCCCGGTCCAGGTCCCGGCAGTACGCGGCCGCGAGCCACATCAATCAGGTCCGCCACCACCGCGGAGGCCGTCGCCAGCGCGCCAGCACCAGGCCCATAAAAGCCAGCACTACCCACAGCAGACCCGGCAATAACCACCCCGTTCATGACGCCATCGACTTTGGCCAAATAGCTGCCCTCGGGGAGTAAGGTGGGCTCCACGTACATTTCCACCCCATCGGCCGAACGCCGCGCAACCGCCAAATGCTTGACCCGGTAGCCCAGGTCTTGAGCCGCATCCAAATCGGCCGATTCCACTTGATCCACACCGCGCGTCCGAATGCGCTGTAGATCCAAGGGCAGGTCAAAGCCCAGCATCGCGAGAATCGCAAGCTTATGCGCCGCATCGATACCCTGCACATCGAAGGTGGGATCGGCTTCGGCATAGCCCAGTTGCTGAGCCTCTTCCAGCACTGGACCAAAATCTGCGCCTTCGGCCTGCATTTTGGTCAGAATGAAATTGGTAGTGCCGTTGATGAGGCCATTGATCTCCGTGATGGCGTTTCCGGCAAGGCCCTCGCGGACGGCTTTAATGATGGGAATACCGCCTGCGACCGCTGCCTCAAAAGCGAGGGGCTGCCCGGTTTCGCGTGCGGCCGTGAAAATCTCGGGCCCATGTTCTGCAATCAGAGCCTTATTCGCAGTGACCACAGGCTTGCCCGCCGCTAGCGCCGCCAATACCGCATCTCGGGCACGGTCTGTGCCGCCGATGAGCTCGACCACCACATCCACATCATCGGCCCTAGCCACGGCCAAAGGGTCGGTTTCCAGGCGGAGCCCGGCCAATTGGCAATCCCGAGGCTGAGCAGGATTACGGACTGCAGCCGCCACTACTTCTAGGGGCCGACCAGCGCGTTGCTGAATACTTGCGGCGTTGTCACTGAGCACACGCAAAGTGCCGGCACCGACAGTGCCTAGACCTAAAACACCAATTCGGAGGGGCTGCTGCATTAGTCCATCCCCCGCTCAAGCATCTTCCGAATGCCGCGCAAAGCCTGGCGTGTACGGTGCTCATTCTCAATTAAGGAGAAGCGAACATAACCGTCACCATGATGCCCAAAGCCAATACCGGGAGACACGGCCACCTTGGCCTCCTTTAATAATTTCATGGAGAACTCCAAGGAGCCCATCTGAGCAAAGGGCTCCGGGATACGGGCCCAAACAAACATGGTGGCCTTAGGTTTTTCGACGGGCCAAGCCATGGCATTGAGTCCATCGCAGAGCACATCACGACGCTTGCGATAAATCTCGCGGATTTCGTCCACACAATCTTGTGGCCCTTCTAAAGCGGCGATGGCAGCGACTTGGATGGGGGTAAAGGTGCCGTAATCCAGGTAGGACTTGATTCGTCCTAGAGCCGCGATCAGCTCTTTGTTGCCACACATGAACCCCACCCGCCAGCCAGGCATGTTGTAGCTTTTGGACAAGGTATAAGATTCCACGGCCACATCACGCGCTCCTGGCACCTGCAAGATCGATGGGGCTTGATAGCCATCAAAGCACAGCTCCGCATAGGCGATGTCCTGCACAATCCACAGGCCGTACTCCTTAGCCATCGCCACGGCACGCTCAAAAAAGGCAAGGTCCACGCATTCCGTGGTGGGATTGGCCGGAAATGACAGCAGCATCATCTTTGGCTTGGGCCAAGATTCTTTGATGGCGCCCTCGAGCTCCGCGAAAAAATCGCCACCCGGTACCATTTTGACGTGACGCACATCCGCGCCAGCAATCACCACCCCATAAGGGTGAATGGGATAAGCCGGGTTCGGCACCAAAACCACATCCCCTGGCCCCAAGGTAGCCAGGGCCAAATGCGCTAAGCCTTCCTTAGAGCCGATGGTGACAATGGCCTCAGACTCCGGGTCTAAATCCACGTCGAACTTGGTTTTGTACCAATGACAAATCGCCCGCCGCAGCCGCGGAATACCACGGCTGACCGAGTAGCGATGAGTATCACCGCGCTGGGCCGCTTCGGTGAGCTTATCCACAATATGCTGCGGCGTGGGTTGGTCGGGGTTCCCCATGCCAAAGTCAATAATGTCTTCACCACGGGCTCGCGCCGCCTTCTTCATTTCAGTAACAGAAGACAGAGCGTAGGGTGGCAGGCGCTCAATGCGCGGAAAGACACTTTGCATGGACAATCCCTTGCCGTAGGTGAATCAAAAATCAGGCAGCCGCCAAGTATACGGGAGCAACCGCCTGCTTCGTTGTCAGACAACGGTGACAGTTCATCGCCATGCAGACAACGGCGACCGCCCTGCCCTCTGTAGCAGCGTAGGCTACGGAGACGGCAATAGCGGTAATGGGTCTATGGGCTGGCCACTGCGGCGTACCTCAAAATGCAGCAGGGGCACCTGAGACGGCCCTAAGCCCGAGCGAGCAATGGTTTGCCCAGCTTCTACGGCCTCGCCTTCCCCGATCAGTAGCTCAGAGGTATGCGCATAGGCGCTCATCAGCTCCGTGCCATGTTGAACAATGAGCAGCAGGCCATAACCCTTGAGCGCACTACCGCCATACACCACCTTGCCACTGGCAGCCGCTTTCACTGGCGTTCCTGCAGGCACGCTGATATCGAGCCCGTCCGAACCGCCACCAAAGCCTCGAAGTAATTCACCACGCACCGGCCACTGCCAGCGCCGTGGTCCGCCAGCTTGCGACGTTTGGATCGACGGGGTCATAGGCTGCGCCCCCGGCGATGGCGCGGGAGACACGACGGATGGCTTGACCGCGGGCTTCGCAGCGGGCGTGGATTGCCGAGGGCGAGTGGCCGGCCGGCTCGTAGATGCCACCCGACCTTGTCCAGGCGCGTGCACGGGGTGCATACGTCCCGGCAAAGGTGGTCGAAGATGCAAAACCCCGCCGCGATAAATGCGGGCATCCCTGCCGATCCCGTTCCATTGGGCCAGGGTGCGCGGGTTCAATCGATACTGAAACGCCAACTGGTGCAGCGTTTCACCGGATTGAACGACGTGGGTTGCTGGCACCTCCTGAAATTGCAGCCACGGCGAGCTGCAACTCAACATCAATGCCAGAACTGCACAAACAAGAAAGCGCACAAGCATAGTATGAGAACGGCCCAACCCAATTGATCGGCGTAGCGCGCCAATTGGGGTTCAATTTTTGGCCCGCCCCAGCGAACCAAAGCTGCCACCAAGAAAAAGCGCGCCCCTCGGCCCACCACGCTAGCAACGATAAATAGCGGGAGCAACATATTGGCCGCGCCCGCAGCAATCGTGAAAACCTTGAATGGAATGGGTGTAAAACCAGCCGCAAAAACAGCCCAAAAACCGTAATCGGCAAACCAACGCCTTGAGGTCGCGTAGGCCTCGGCATAACCCCATTGCTGCAGCACTGGAAGCAAGCTATCGATAAGCCACAAGCCCAGCATCCAGCCCAATACTCCGCCGGCTACCGAGCCCATGGTCGCCAGCGCCGCAAAGGCCCAGGCGCGTTGCGGTCTTGCCAACACCATTGGCGCCAACATCACATCGACTGGCACAGGGAAGAAGGAAGACTCAGCCACCGCCACCGTGGTCAGCCAAGCCGGGGCACGCGGATGCCCTGCCAGGGCTAGGGTCCAGCTATAAAGACGCGAAAATACACCCGGCTTCATTCCAGCTCCGGCAATAGCGGTACAAAGGTGACCGGATCAAAGCGGCCTACCCGCAAAGTTTGGTCATCAGCACGATCAATCGTCATCAAAATCTGACTGCCAGGCTCGCCGACCGGCATGACCAAGCGCCCACCAATGGCCAATTGTTGAATGAGGGCCGGAGGAACCTGGGCGGCGGCTGCGGTGACCACAATGCCATCGAAGGGCGCTTGCTGTGGCCATCCGGCAAAGCCATCACCATGCTGGGTGTAAACCCTCAGGATACCGAGTTGCTGTAAGCGTGCTCGCGCCGAGTCGGCCAGGCTTTTGATGCGTTCCACGCTGTACACCCGCTCGCACAGCGCCGCCAATACCGCCGTTTGATAACCACAGCCGGTACCCACCTCCAGCACGCAGCGACGCTGACATTCGTCGAGCAACAACTGCGTCATGCGGGCAACAACATAGGGCTGGGAGATGGTTTGACCATAGCCGATTGGCAAGGTGATGTCTGCGTAGGCCTGCTCCAAGTCCCAACCCTTGCCGGCAAATTCATGCCGCGGAATCCGCCCCAGAGCCTCACAAATGGGCGTGGGAATACCACGCGCATGCAAGTCGCGCACCAGGCGGGCGCGATAAAACTCGGGTCTGAGGCCGCGCTGCACGCTCATGCTTCGGCCTAGGCCTGGTTGCTGGCCTGACTATCCAGCCAGGAGCGAATATCACCCAAGCAATCACGCTGGGTCAGGTCTGTATGGAGGGGTGTAATCGACACAAACCCGCGGCTCACGGCATGAAAATCGGTGCCCTCGCCTGCATCCTGTTCCGGACCCGCAGGGCCGACCCAGAAAATTTTCCGTCCGCGCGGGTCGCGGTCTTCAATTACTCCTTCGGCGACATGGCGATGGCCCAAACGAGTGACCTGAAAGCCGCGAACCTCTTCTAAAGGACGATCGGGCACATTGAGATTCAAGATGGTTTGCGGCGGCAGCGGGTGCTCTGGCAGCTGTTGCAAGAGTTTTAGCACCATACCGGCGGCGGTTTCAAAATGCGCAGGATCGTGACCAACCAAACTCACTGCCACAGCCGGCAAGCCCAAAAACCGCCCTTCCATCGCGGCCGCCACAGTTCCGCTGTAGAGCACATCATCACCAAGGTTGGCCCCATGGTTAATGCCGGACACCACCAGATCTGGCGGATCATCCGCAAGAACCGAGGTCAGCCCTAGATGTACACAGTCGGTTGGCGTGCCATCGACGGTGTAATCCCCCTCCGCAACTTGGGTCAGACGCAAAGGGCGTCCCAGGGTCAAGGAATGGCTGGCCCCCGATCTATTGCGGTCAGGCGCGACCATGGTGACCCGCGCCTGGGTGCGCAATGCCTGGGCCAAAGTGCGAATACCCCGCGCATGGATACCGTCGTCGTTCGCCAAAAGGATGTGCATGCACGCCCCACAAAAAGCGGCTATGTTAGCCAAAAGGCGAACCTTCCACAGAGTAATGAACTCACAACACGAAGACGAAGCCGACTTATGGGCCGCAGCCCTAGACGGCGTACAGCCACTTCCGGATACCCCGCGTTCAGCGCCTCCGCCCAAGCGGCTTAACGGCGCGCTGAAGACGCTGGAGGATGAAGCTGCGGTCATGCCAGATGCGCTGGATGGCATCATCGACCCGGATGAGCTGGATACTGGCGAAGAAGCCGAGTACCGGCGGCCTGGCGTGAATCGTGCGCAGATGCGGCGACTGCGGCGGGGGGAGTTTTCTATACAGGCCACCATCGACCTGCATGGGCAAACTCGCGCCGAGGCGGCGCAAAGCGTGCGCCAATTGCTTGAGGAAGCCCAGCGTCGCGGCTGGCGCTGCATCAAAATCATTCACGGCAAGGGCAATCGTTCGCCCGGCGGTCAGCCGGTCCTCAAAAGCCGGGTGGAAGTGGGCCTGCGGCGCAACGATCAGGTGTTGGCCTATGCCTCAGCGCCGCCTTGGTCTGGTGGCCATGGCGCCATCTTGGCATTGCTACGCGGGCCACGTTAATTCCGCCTTCGACCTCCGCCAGTCCCGCCTAAGCGCCCATGTCCTCGCTGCACAGCAGGACACATGCCATCGCCCCCAAGCCTTCCTGACGCCCCAAAAAGCCCAGCTTTTCGGTGGTGGTGGCTTTGAGGTTGATATGTGCCGGCGGGACACCAAGCAGACCAGCAACGCTGCGAACAATGCTTTGCCGATGGGGGTTCACCTTAGGGCGTTCACCAATCACCGTGAGGTCCGCATTGGCCAAGGACCAACCCTGAGCTTGGACCGAGGCCCAGGCCTGCCGGAGGAGTTCGCCGCTGTCGGCGCCCGCCCATTGCGCATCGGTATCGGGGAAATGCTGACCAATATCGCCCAGGGCAGCCGCGCCCAAGATCGCGTCGGTGAGTGCATGAAGCAACACATCCCCATCGGAATGCGCCATCAAGCCCTGATCATGGGCGATGCGCACGCCGCCCAGCATCACGGCGTCACCAGGGCCAAAGGCATGCACGTCTAATCCTTGCCCTACACGGATTCGCATTGCCTGTGCTCCAGTGGATTCGCGTTAAGCCAGGCTTCGGCCAAAGCCAAATCTAGCGGGTGGGTCAGTTTAAAATTCGGCGCCGTCGCGGGCACTAATAGTACGGGTACTGATTCGGCCTCTAATGCCATTGCTTCATCGGTGATCTGCTGATGGTCTGCCTGCTTCAAGACTGGATAGAGAATGCCAAAACGTGCTCCTTGCGGAGTTTGCGCCGCCCAGACTCCGTCACGGTTGAGCGTGCTTTGCACGCGCGCAACGCCGCCGTGACTCAGTCCTTTTTTTAAAGTATCAGCCACCGGCGCCGCAAGCACGGCGCCAGCTTCGGGCTGATCACGCAAACAAGCCAGCAGTGCCTGGAGATCTTCAGCGGCAACAAGAGGGCGCGCCGCATCATGCACCAAGACCAAGTCGTGGTCTTGGGCCTGAGTAGCAATCTGCTGCATTGCCGCCCACACAGAGGCGGCCCTAGTGGCCCCGCCGATCACGCGCAGCACGCGAGAGTCTTGCGCGCTGGGAAGTTGGCTGAAACGGGCATCATCGGCATCGACAGCGACAACCAGAGAGTGGGGCTCAGCTGCGGCTAAAATCACCCGCAGCGTACGCTCCAACACCGCTGCCCCCGCTAGCGGCAAATACTGCTTAGGGACTGCAGCGCCCATGCGGCTACCCTGCCCTGCCGCTGGGACGATGACCCAAGTTCGCGGCGCCGTCATTGGGGAATAACGTACAGGGTTTCACCGGGGCGAACTAGGCCCAGGTCATGCCGAGCTTGGAACTCCAAACTAGCCGGGTCACCATCGAGGAGGCGCACCCATGCTTCAGCGTCCGCGTTACGCGCGGCTAAGTGTTCATTGTGCTGGTCGACTGCAAGCAACTCTTCCTGCAACACCCACACCTCGCGCCAATTACCGGGCATGAGCCATAGCCGCGCCTGCAGATACACCAATGCCAAGGCACCGAGTACCAACCAGGCGCGCGCCACAAGCGGACCCTTTAGCTCCGCGGCACCGGGAAGGCCTTTAGTCCCGGATAGCCGGCTCGCGAACCCAGAGCCTCTTCGATGCGCAGCAGCTGGTTGTACTTAGACATACGATCACTGCGGCAAAGAGAACCAGTCTTGATCTGAGTCGCTGAGGTCGCCACGGCCAGATCGGCAATCACGCAATCCTCGGTCTCACCACTCCGGTGCGAGACGACGGCCGAGTAGCCAGAGTCGGTTGCTAAGCGAATCGCTTCCAGGGTTTCGCTCAAGGTGCCAATTTGATTCACCTTAATGAGAATAGAGTTGGCCACTTTCTGGTCAATGCCCTGCTTGAGGATTCGCGGGTTGGTGACAAACAAATCATCTCCCACCAACTGCACGCGGTCGCCAAGACGCTCAGTCAGGGTGGCCCAACCTTCCCAATCATCCTCGGCCATGCCGTCTTCAACCGTGATGATGGGATAGGTGGAACACAGCTCGCTCAAATAATCACAGAACTCCGCACTGTCGAACTGGCGATTTTCCGAGGCCAGGACGTAGCGGCCATCTTTGTAGAATTCGGAGCTCGCGACATCGAGCCCTAACAAAATATCTTGGCCAAGGCTGTATCCGGCTTTGTCCACCGCTTGGGCCAAGGCATCAATAGCAGCGGCATTGGATGGCAAGTCTGGAGCAAATCCCCCTTCATCACCCACCGCAGTATTCAACCCCTGCGACTTGAGCACGCTTTTCAAGGCATGAAAGATTTCGGTGCCCGCCCGCAGAGCCTCAGAGAAGCTTGGCGCCGCGACCGGCAAAATCATGAACTCCTGAATATCCACGTTGTTATCAGCGTGCGCGCCACCGTTAATGACATTCATCATCGGTACGGGGAGGTCTAAAGGCCCATCACCGGCCAGTGTCGCCCACAAGGGAAGCTTGCGCTGGGCCGCGGCGGCTTGGGCACTGGCTAAGGACACCGCCAAAATCGCGTTAGCCCCCAGCCGCGACTTGTTCTCGCTACCGTCAAGCTCGATCATGCGCTGATCCACAGCCTGCTGGTCTTGGGCATCCATCCCCTGCAGCGCCTGCGCAATCTCACCGTTCACATTGGCCACGGCCTGCCGAACACCCTTGCCCAAATACCGCGCAGGGTCGCCATCACGCAGTTCCACGGCTTCACGAGCACCGGTAGAGGCACCCGAGGGAACAATGGCCCGCCCCATGCTGCCATCTTCCAGACAGACATCCGCTTCAACGGTAGGGTTGCCCCGAGAGTCCAACACTTCACGTGCGTGCACGGTTTTGATTTGGCTCATCGTCATGATTCGCAAGGGTTCCTTTGCTGATGTATTTCGCTCGGCGAGGTGCGCCAGAGCACAGGGTTAAACTAAGTTTTCGGCAAGTGGTTGGGCTTTAACGGCTCGATCCAGAGCGACCAGGCTTTCCAGCAGCGGCTCGGCCAAGTGCAAGGGCCAGGAATTCGGTCCATCGCACAATGCTTCGTCAGGCTTGGGGTGGGTCTCCATAAATAGCCCGGCCACGCCGGCACCAACCGCCGCTCGGCTGAGCACCGGAATATATTCCCGTTGCCCGCCACTGGATTGGCCCTGACCACCTGGTAGCTGTACCGAGTGGGTGCAGTCGAAGACCACCGGGCAGCCCGTTTCGCGCATCGCCGCTAGTCCGCGCATGTCGCAGACCAAATTGTTGTAGCCGAAGGAAAAGCCCCGTTCACACAAGAAATACGGCGTGTCTGGCGCCACTTCACGCATTTTCGCCACCACATTGCCCATCTCCCAGGGCGACATGAATTGGCCTTTTTTGACGTTGACCGGCTTACCAGCGCGGGCGACGCGTTGCATAAAATTGGTCTGCCGACACAAAAACGCAGGCGTTTGTATGACATCCACCACGCTGGCCACCTCCTCAATAGGAGTGTCCTCATGGACATCGGTGATCACCGGCACACCAATTTGGTCTTTGATGGCCTGCAGCATGCGCAGCCCTTCTTCCATGCCTGGCCCGCGGTATGAACGGTGAGAGCTCCGGTTGGCCTTATCAAAAGACCCCTTGAATACATAGGGTGTTCCGAGCCGGCTGCAGATCTCTTTGAGCGTTCCTGCCACCTCCAAACACATGTCTAGGCTTTCCAAGGTGTCGGGACCGGCCAACAGGAATAAGGGCTGATCCAGCCCTATCTTCTGCCCTGCCAGAGTCAGTGCTTGCGTCATATCAATCCGCCTTCGCCGCTTGCTCGCGTGCTGCGCTGATAAAGCCGCGGAACAGCGGATGGCCGTCCCGTGGAGTCGAGGTAAATTCCGGGTGGAACTGACAGGCCACAAACCAAGGATGATCGGCGAGCTCGATAATCTCGACGAGTTCATCATCGGGTTGCTCGCCGGCAAACACCAACCCAGCCTGAGCGAGTCGTTCCCGATAGGTGTTATTGAACTCGTAGCGGTGGCGATGCCGTTCAACAATATGATCGGCACCGTAGAGCTCGTAGGATTTGGTCGCAGCGCTGAGGTTGCAGCGCTGTGCACCAAGGCGCATGGTGCCGCCCTTACGGGAAGTATCGGCGGCCACCACATCCCCCCCGTCGGCATGCCACTGGGTAATCAAGGCAATCACGGGGTCCGGTGTGCCGGGCTCAAACTCGGAAGAATGCGCCTGTGGCAGGCCAGCAACATGGCGAGCGAACTCCACAGCCGCCACTTGCATACCCAGACAAATCCCCAGGTAAGGGATGTTGTTCTCCCGGGCAAACTGCACTGCGGAAATTTTGCCTTCGACGCCGCGTTCGCCAAAGCCGCCAGGAACCAAAATGGCATCGACTCCGGCTAATAACTCGGTCCCTTCACGCTCCAATTGCTCCGAATCCACATACTCAATGTTGACGCGGGTATTGGTGTGGATTCCAGCGTGATACAAGGCCTCGTTGACCGATTTGTAAGCATCGGCCAAGTCCACATATTTGCCCACCATGGCGACAGTCACCTCTGCGTCTTGGCGAGTTGGGGCCTCGATCACATGCGCCCAATCCGACAAATCTGCGGAGCTAGCCTCGATACCGAAGTGCTCCACCACCAGCTCGTCCAGGCCCTGTTGGTGGAAATGGGCCGGGATGGTGTAGATATCTTTCACATCGCGGGCGCTGATAACGGCGCGATCTGGCACGTTGCAGAACAATCCAATTTTGCGCCGCTCATTCGGTGGCAAAGCGCGATCGGAGCGACAAATCAAAATATCCGGCTGGATACCAATACCCCGCAGCTCTTTGACGGAGTGCTGGGTGGGCTTGGTCTTCATCTCACCACTGGATGGAATGTAGGGAACCAAGGTCAGGTGCATGTACAGCGCACGCTCGCGGCCCAGTTCCACCCCCATCTGGCGGATGGCCTCCATAAAGGGCAAGGACTCGATGTCGCCGACTGTCCCGCCAATTTCCACCATGCAAATATCGGCGCCCTCAGCACCTTGCAGAATGCACCGTTTTATCTCGTCGGTAATGTGCGGAATGACCTGCACGGTACCGCCTAAGTAGTCGCCACGACGTTCTTTCTCAAGAACTGCAGAATAGATCTGACCTGTGGTGAAGTTGCTGTGACGGGAGGTTTTGCTGCGTAGAAAACGCTCGTAATGGCCGAGATCCAGGTCGGTTTCGGCGCCATCCTGGGTGACGTATACCTCACCATGTTGGAAGGGACTCATAGTCCCCGCATCCACATTAAGATAAGGATCAAGCTTGATCATCGCCACTTTGAGGTGGCGCGACTCCAGCAAGGCGGCTAGAGATGCAGCGGCAATTCCCTTGCCCAAGGAGGAGACAACGCCTCCGGTAACAAAAACAAATCTGGTGGCGGCGTGAGACGGCACAGCAATATCAAGGTGGGGTTTCAACAATTTTAGCCCAATGGCTTCTCCCTGGCTTGTCTCACCCAAGGCCGAATCCACTCTGGCAGATTCGTCCAGCGCAGCACCTGCGCCTCGTCAATCCCGTGAACACGCCATTCCGCAACGCTGCATAGCTGATGCCCCTGCCACAACATAGGCCAGTAGCAACGCAGCCAAGGCGGCACTCCCAGACTGGAAAAAACCCGCTTGACGCGCAACTTAGAACGGTGTCCAGCACTTAAGCTGGCTGCAGTGCGATCAGCACCACGCAGTGTTCCAGCTTGCCCTTGCGGACAATACACCCGACTGCCAGCCACCCATTCCTGCCAGCCCTCCTGACTCACGGCCAAAGCCTGTGGAGGCGGTGGCAGCGGCGGCACAACATAGACCCAGCCCTGATAGCGGCGTAAAGACCAGCCCGACCAATGCAGGGCTGGCTGACGGTCATCTGGTGCCTGCATTTGTTTGAGCCATTGCCAAAGCACCCGCTGTGGAATCGCCGGAGCGCCCAGACTGCGTACCGCAGCATGCAGCAAACCCTCACGCGGTGGAGCCGCCAGCTCCTGTAGAGCCTGCAGCGGCAGGGCTTGCCGCTGCATCTCAAGATGCTGCTCGATCCATGCCTGCTGCCAAAACCGCAACTCACGGCTTTGCTGTTGCGCAAGATCAACGCTGCGCAGCAAGGCCGCATGGGAACGTGGATGGATTTTCTCTAGCAGAGGCAATAGCTCAACGCGCACCCGATTGCGCGCAAGCTCTAGATCGGCATTAGTGGGGTCGTCCATCCAAGGAAGCCCCGCGGCCTGTTGTTGCAACTCAACTGCCGGTAGGGCCAAAGCCGGCCGCGCATGCCACCCTCGGGCAAAGGGTTTGAGCACAGGCATTGCCGATAAGCCCACAGCTCCGCTGCCGCGCAATGCGGCCAATAACCAGGTTTCAATCTGATCTTGGGCATGGTGCGCCGTCAATAGCACTTCCCCGGGCCGCAGCAGCTGCGCACAGGCCGCATAACGTCGCTCACGTGCCCAGGCCTCTTGGTTCGCATTGGGAGCGTCACGCAGCTGCAGGCATTGCAGCGGTAGCCCGAGCGTCCGCGCAATTCCAACCGCTGCCTGCTCCAACTCCTGCGCATGCGGCCCCAGCCCGTGGTTCACGTGCACACAGCGTAAGCGCACACGACCCGCAAGCAGCGCCGCTAAGGCGGCGGAATCCACGCCACCACTTAAGCCCAGCAAATAAGAATGGGCCTGCGGTAGCTGCAGACCTTCAAACACCGGATTAACCGGCGTCGACATAGTCTCCATAATCCAGCAAGCGCTGCTGGCGACGCGCCGTCAGCTCACTGCGCGACATTCTTCCGAGCTTGTCTAAGCCCGTGCGCAAGGTATCGGCGAGACGCGCTGCAGCATCTTGGGGCGCGCGATGAGCCCCTCCGGCCGGCTCGGCAATCACCTCATCAATGAGGCCCAGAGCATGCAATGAATCTGCAGTCATGCCCATGGCTGCTGCGGCTTCTTCCGCGTGGGCCGCTTTTTTCCAAAGAATGGAGGCGCAGCCCTCGGGTGAAATCACCGAATACACGCTGTACTGCAACATCGCGACATGATCACCCACACCAATCGCCAGCGCCCCGCCGGAGCCGCCCTCGCCAATGACGGTGCACAAAATGGGCGTGCGCAATTGACTCATCTCAAAGAGATTCCGGGCAATGGCCTCGCTTTGATTACGCTCCTCCGCGCCAATCCCTGGATAGGCTCCTGGAGTGTCGATGAAGGTTAGTATCGGTAGCGCAAATTTTTCGGCCATCTTCATGAGGCGCAAGGCTTTTCGATAGCCCTCCGGGCGCGGCATGCCAAAGTTGCGGCGCACCTTTTCTTTGGTGTCACGACCTTTTTGGTGCCCGATCACCATCACCGGGCGACCCTCGAAGCGAGCTAACCCCCCGATTAAGGCTTGGTCATCGCGAAAATGACGGTCCCCGTGCAACTCTGTGAACTCTGTGAATAAGTGCTTCACATAGTCCAGGAAATAGGGCCGCTGGGGATGACGTGCCACCTGGGTGACCTGCCAGGGGCTTAAGTCGGCAAAAATTTCCTCGGTGAGTTGACTCACCCGGCGCTCCAGCCGGCTGATATCCTCACTCAGATTCACCACATCCCCGTCAGCCACCTGCCGCAGCTGTTCAATTTTACTCTCGAGCTCCGCAATGGGCTGCTCGAACTCCAAGTACTTTAGATTCACGCGGCCGCCTCAATGCTGTCGCTGTTCCACTCCGGCCGTCGGTATAAGGGCCGAAACGATTGTATGTCAGGGTGCGCATCCAATGCGTCTAATAATGTGCTGTCTAGGCGTACCCTCCACTGCGAGGGTAGCAGGAGCTCGCCCCGAACATGGGGGGCTTTGAAGTCCACCGCGACCTCAACCCCTGTAGGGTCCTGGAACGGCGCGAGAATCCGTTCCAGCTGAGCCGGGGCAAGCTGGGCGGCTGGGCGCACTCGCAAACCAATGGCGTGGGCGTCGCGTAGCGTGCGTAAATCCAGGATGGTCTGCGGCGTGAGCCTAAAGCTGTCGTCGTAGCTATCCAGACTCAACCGACCATGAATCAGCAAGGGCTGCTCTTTGACTAACAAGTGGCGGAAACGCTGCAGGTCTTCATCAAAAAAGGCCAGACTCAAGCGTCCACTGCCGTCATCCAAAGAGGCAAAAGCACGGCGCTCACCCAAAACACGGAGGTCCACGAGCACGCCTGCGGCCACCACCTCACGCCCTCGGCTGCGGCCGCCCCGCTCCATGCTGGGAGCGCCGTTGTCGATCATCCCAGCAATACTGTTGGATGCCAGTGGGGCAAACTCGCGGCGCCAGGGATCCATAGGATGCACGGTCAAATAAAGCCCCAGACCCTCCTGCTCCATCCTTAGGGTGTCAGCAGCGCTCATGGGCGGCGCCGCCTGCAAGGCTGGCGGCTGCGCCGCTGGCACATCGGCCGCACCTCCAAAGATGTCGATCTGCCCAGTTTCGCGCTGGCTGTGCTGCTGCTCGGCCCAACCCACAGCCAAGTCCAGATTCTTCAGCAAGGTCTTGCGGTTCGGCTCGAAGCTGTCCAAGGCGCCGCCTTTGATCAAAGCCTCCAAGACGCGTTTATTCAACTTGCGTAAATCACAACGATTGACCAAGTCAAACATGTCGGCAAATGGCCCATGGGCCTCACGCTCGGCAATCAGTGCTTCCACCACGCCGCGGCCCACGCCTTTGAGCGCCCCCAAACCATAACGGATGGTCATGGGCGCCGGGACCGTGAATTGCAGGGCGGAGTGATTCACGCAGGGCGGCAGGACGCGGACCTGCCATTCTCGGCAGTCCGCAATCAATGGCACCAGCTTTTCGGTGTTATCCAAATCTGCGGATAAGGTGGCGCAGAGAAATTCGGCGGGGTAATGAACTTTCAGCCAAGCGGTCTGATAAGCCACATAGGCATAGGCTGCACTGTGTGACTTATTGAAACCATAGCCGGCAAATTTTTCGATCAAGTCAAAAATTTGCCCCGCCAGCTGACCGTCAACCCCATTGTCCTGCGCCCCCTGCACGAACTTGCCACGTTCTTTGGCCATGACCTCCGGCTTTTTCTTGCCCATGGCACGCCGCAACAGGTCGGCGCCCCCCAGGGTGTAACCGGAGAGTACCTGTGCAATCTGCATCACCTGTTCCTGATACAGGATGACGCCGTAGGTGGGCTTGAGGATCGGCTCTAATGACGGATGGGGATAACTGATTTCGGCTTCGCCATGCTTACGTTTAACGAAGTCCTCCACCATGCCGGTTTGCAGCGGCCCCGGGCGGAACAGGGCCAGCAGAGAGATGATGTCGTCGAAGCAATCCGGACGCAGGTCACGCACCAAGCGACGCATCCCAGCGGATTCGATTTGGAAGCAGGCTGTAACTCGCCCGGAACACAGCAGCTCGTAAACGGCCGGATCATCGATAGCCAAATACCGAATATCAACCGCTTCCAAGCCTTCGCGTTCGCGCCGCGCATTGACCAATGCTTCGGCGCGATCAACAACGGTGAGGGTTTTAAGGCCCAAGAAGTCAAACTTGACCAAACCGACCGATTCAACGTCGTCCTTGTCGAACTGCGTGACTGGATGGCCTTCGGGGTCCACATATAAGGGGCAGAACTCCGTCAGTGGTCCCGGAGCGATGACAACACCCCCGGCGTGTTTTCCGGCGTTGCGCGCCAGACCCTCCAGCTTCAAAGCGGTATCAACGAGTTCGGTTACCTCCTCTTCGTTTTGATACCGATTTTGCAGCTCCGCCGATTCCTTCAAGGCCTCGCTCAGGCTAATCCCCAGCGTGGGCGGAATGAGTCTGGCGATACCATCCACATAACCGTAGCCATGACCCAACACCCGCCCGGTGTCTCGCACCACAGCTTTGGCGGCCATGGAGCCGTAGGTGATGATTTGGGAGACCTGATCGCGACCGTAGGTCTGTGCGACATAGTCGATCACCCGGTCTCGACCTTCGATGCAGAAATCCACATCGAAGTCAGGCATCGACACCCGTTCTGGGTTGAGGAAGCGCTCGAAGAGCAAGTCGAACTGTAGCGGGTCCAGGTCGGTAATCCCCAATACCCAGGCGACTAGGCTTCCGGCCCCGGAGCCCCGACCTGGACCCACGGGAACGCCGTTATCGCGTGACCAACGAATAAAGTCGGCCACGATGAGGAAGTAACCGGGGAAACCCATCTGGTTGATAACGCCCAGCTCCCGCTGCAGGCGCTGTTCATACTCTTCGCGGCTGGCGTGCAACACGCCCTTGGCCAAGCGCTCCTCGAGTCCGTCCTTGGAAATAGTCTCTAAATAATCCTCCGCCGACTCCCCATGAGGCGTAGGAAACTCCGGCAAGACGTTATGGCCCAGACGCAGCAGAAGGTTACAACGTTGGGCGAAGATCACCGTGTTATGGACAGCCTCAGGAACGTCAGCAAACAACTCCAGCATCTGCGCGCCAGACTTCAGATATTGCTCTGGCGTGTGGCGACGGGGACGCTGAGGGTCGTCCAGCCTCTCCCCCTGGTAGATGCAGACCCGAGCCTCATGAGCTTCAAAATCCTCCGCACCGAGAAAACAGACCTGATTCAGCGCTAGCAGCGGCCAGTCGTATTTCAGCGCCAGTTCCACCGCAGCGGCGACGACGGCCTCATCACGGTCACGTCCAAGTCGCTCCAAACCCATCCAACAGCGCTGCGGGAACAGCTGCGCCAACTCAACAAGCCATGGCTCTAGGCTGGTTTGATCCGCCGCAGCCAACCACGTTCCGGCCTGCGCATCACCACTGCAAACAATGCATTCAAGGTCATCGCGCGCCCCCTGCTCCGCCATCCATGACCATTCCAGACGCGGGTTATCTGGGTCCTCACGGCCCTCAAGGTGCACGCGTGTGAGCAGCCTCGACAGGCTGGTCAAGCCGACCCGGCTGCGGCAGTACAGGAGCAGGATCAGGTCATGACCCTGAGGAGTCCGCACGCGAACCTCGGCTCCCGCCAAGGGTTTAACGCCGACGCTCCGAGCTGCCTGATAAAACTTGACGAGGGCAAAAACGTTGCCGGCATCCGTGAGTCCTACCGCGGCCTGGCCAGCTGCAGCCACAGCAGCCACGCCGGGCTTGATGCGCACCATGCTGTCGCACAAGGAGTATTCGCTATGCAGGCGCAAATGGACGAAGTCGGTACTCACAGGGCGAGACTCACCTGCGCCACAGGAGCAAAGCTGCGTCGGTGAGCCGCGCAAGGGCCATGCTGATGCAGCGCTTGTAAATGAGCTGGAGTGGGATATCCCTTGTGTTTGGCGAAGCCATATTCTGGAAATTGGCTATCTAGGCCCACCAATATGGCATCGCGATGCGTTTTCGCCAAAATTGACGCAGCGGAGATCTCTGCGACCTTCGCGTCGCCACCCACTATGGCCCGCGCCGGCATGCTCAAGCTAGGCACAAAACGCCCATCCACCAATGCTTCTGAAGCCATTTCCGGCAGGGCCTCTACCGCCCTGCGCATGGCCAGCAGGGTGGCATGGTGAATGTTCAATGCGTCAATTTCAGCCGCACTCGCCTCCGCAATGGCCCAAGCCTGAGCCTGTTCACGAATGAGTTCTGCGAGCTCATCTCGGCGCTTAGGGCTGAGTTTTTTGGAGTCATTCAAGCCTGTAATGGGCTCGGCAAGAATGACGGCGGCGGCCACCACTGGACCCGCTAAAGGACCGCGTCCAGCTTCATCTACACCCACCCGCATATATCCTCCACGAACTCGGCCGCCAACTGGTCGGTATCTTGCAGCAAACCTTCGCTAATCTGCGCGAAAGCCTGGAGTTGCGCCTCCCGCGCACCGGCATTGTCTAGCAATAAACGACCAGCACGCAGCAAGGCCTCTGGCTGCGCTTGCTCTTGTAGCAGCTCTGGAACAACGCTGCGGCCAGCCAGAATGTTCGGCATTGACACAAAACGAGATTGCAGCATCCCTAAGCCGCGCAATAGAAAATTGGTACTGGCAGCGGCCCTGTACAGCACCACCATCGGAGTTTGGCTCAAGAGGGTCTCGAGAGTGGCGGTGCCGGATGTGACCCAGGCCACGTCGGATGCGCAAAGAACCTCGCGCATACGACCTGTTGTGATGGTGACGCTCAAGCGATGGCCCCATTGCTGGCTAAGAGCTTGGAGCTGCTCGGCCCGTTTAGCGTCTGCGGCGGCCAGTAACAACTGCAGCCGGGGGTTGTCTTGTTGCCAAGCTGCGGCGGCCTCAAACATCACTGGGGCATTGCGTTCAATTTCGCCGCTACGGCTGCCTGGCACGAGTGCCAGTACAGGGGCGCTCGAATCCACCTGCAGCTGCTTGCGCAAGGTGGCCGCCGTTGGCAACTTGCGCATGGCATGCGCAAAAGGATGACCGACATAGGCCGTTTGTATAGGCAGCTCTTGGTAACACTCGGGCTCAAAAGGAAACAAACACAGCAAACCATGGGCGGCACGGTTCACTTTATGCACCCGCTGCGGTCGCCACGCCCAGACCGTAGGGCTTACGTAGTGCACGACGGGAATGCCTTGATCTTTGAGGCGGCGCTCCAGGCCCAAGTTGAAGTCAGGTGCATCAATGCCGACAAAGGCATCCGGCGGGTTATCCCGCCAATGCTTGAGCAGCCGTTGACGCAAACGCCAGATACGGGCCACCTCAGGCAGAACTTCCGCTAGGCCCATGACCGCCAGTTCCTCGGCTTGGGCTAAGGGAGTACAGCCGGCGGCTTGCAGGTGCGGTCCCGCAACCCCCTCAATGATCAAGTCCGGATGGCGTTCACGCAGAGCCCGAACCAGACCCGCACCCAATTGATCCCCAGAACTTTCCCCGGCCACAATGGCCAAACGACGTGCCGGCACAGTAATGACCTCTGGTGTGCACAGTGCACACGAGTGTTTAACGAATGATGGACCGCTTTGACGCGCTAATAAAGTCTAAAAAGCGGCGCAAATCCCCGTCGGTATCGCCGGCATCAGCCAACTCACGGATACGGGCAATGGCATCTTCCAAACTTAGATCTTGTTTGTAGAGCACCTTGAAGGCTTCACGAATTCGGCGGATGCGCTCGGCAGAAAAGCCCTTGCGTTCCAGCCCAACTTTGTTGATGCCGCGTGGGCGCTGAGGGTAGTCGGACACCATGACATAGGGCGGCACATCGCGCACCACCGCACCGCCGTGCCCTAGGTAGGCGTAGGCGCCCACATGGCAAAACTGGTGAATGGCGGTAAAGCCCCCACAAATGGCGTGGTCATGAATGTGCACATGCCCGGCCAAGGTTGTGTTGTTGGCGAGCACCGTATCGTTACCCACCACACAATCATGCGCAATATGGACATAAGCCATCATGAAGTTGCGGTCGCCGATGCGGGTCCGACTTTCTTCCTTGGGCGTGCCACGGTTAAAGGTGACGAACTCAAAAATCGTGTTGTCGTCGCCAATATCGAGGTGGACAGGCGCATCGGACCAAGTGAGGTCCTGGGGATCACCACCAATGGAAGCAAAGGGATGAATGGTGTTGCGCGCACCAATCTTGGTCGGGCCACGCACCGCGACATTGGCCACCAACCGTGTCTGCGGGCCGATCTGGACCTGCGGGCCGACATAACAAAAGGGGCCGACCTCAACGCTGCTATCCAGCTCCGCTTTAGGGTCCACATAAGCCTGTGGGCTGATGAGCGCTTGCGTCATTTACGCATGGCCTCCAATCGTTGATTCGCACACATCATGTCTGCGGTGCAGACGATGGCCTCATCCACACTGGCATGAGCAGAGAACTTCCAAATATCGCGCTTGCGCTTCACCAATGTGGCCTCTAGCCGCACTTGGTCACCAGGGACGACCTGACGCTTGAAACGTGCTCGGTCGATGCCAGCAAAGACCATAATGGTGCCCTGCTCGGGTCCCTCCTCGGCGGTGGCAGAAGCCAGCAAACCGCAGGCTTGAGCCATGGCTTCCAGTATTAACACCCCCGGCATGATGGGCCGCTCCGGGAAATGACCTTGGAACTGACTTTCGTTGTGACTGATGTTCTTCAAGGCCACGATGCGTTCACCAATCACGCACTCCAGCACACGATCGACCAGCAAAAATGGGTAGCGGTGCGGCAACAGCCGCCGGATGTCATCAAGGTCAATGTCTATACGCTCAGCCACGCGATACCGCCTTTTCCAATGCCTTCAGACGCGGCTCCAACCGCCGCAGCAGAACAAGCAAACGTCGAAATGCACCAACAGCAAGCAAAGGCGTTCCCGAGCCGTACTGACCAGATTCCGTGATCGACTGCAGCACCACTGCGCCTCCGTTCAGGATGACCCTGTCGGCTATCTCAATATGCCCTGAGATGCCGGCTTGGCCACCAATCATGCAGCCCTGACCGATGCGAGTCGACCCAGCAATTCCGACCTGCGCCGCAATAGCCGTTTGCGCTCCAATCTGCACGTTGTGGGCGATTTGACATTGATTGTCTATGCGTACGTTATCACCGATCACTGTGTCTTCCAGTGCACCACAGTCGATGGTCGTATTCGCCCCGATTTCTACCCCATTGCCAATCTGCACTGAGCCCACTTGGGGAATCGCCCGCCAAGCCTGGCCGTCATGATAGTTGCCAAACCCCCGGCTACCGATCACTGCGCCGCTAAGTATGAGCGCGCGTTCACCAATGTTTGCCCGGCTACGCACGGTAACCCGGGGGTGAAGATCACTGTGCGCGCCAATACTCACCCCAGCGCCAACATAACAGTGAGCGCCGAGCGACACCGCGTCTCCGATGCGCGCCTGGGCCTCAATGACCACACCTGGACCAACCCTGACGCCGTCTCCAAGCTGCGCTGTGGGGTCAATACAAGCAGTCGGATGGATGCCGGGCGCCGGTCTTTGGTCTTGCTCAAACTCCTGGGCTACCGCCGCAAACGCGGCCTGTGGGTCGGCCACAAACACGGCGTTGGGCCAGTCTACCGTCCAATTTTGTGGCACCAGGACGGCCGCCGCCTGGCTGGACTGAGCGGCGTCTTTATAACGCGGCGAACCACACCACGCCACACCCTGCGCCTGACCCGGCTGCAGTGAACACACTCCGGTGATATCAGGATTGGCCTGCGGATGGCGCGTGGGCTGGACACCAACGCGCTCAAGCAGTGTGAGCAAATCCATGGGCGAAACCGGCGACTTAGCGTTTCTTCTTAAGCCGGTCTAAAACGGTGCCCGTGATGTCTGCACTGTCCACCGCATACACGGGATCTTGTAGCACCACCGTGTATTTCCCTTCTTTGGCAACCTGCTCTATCACTTGTTGGAACTCAGCCATCAGCTTCTGGGTTAGCTCCCGCTCGCGAACGGCCACGTCCTCTTTGAGCTTGCGCTCTGAGTAGGAAATGTCGATGCGCCGCGTATTCAACTCTTTCTCACGCGCAGCACGCTCGGTGGACGACATGATGTCGGCATCTTTTTTGAATCGCTGCAGATCTTCGGCCAGATCTCGCGCTTCTTTTTCCAGGTCATCCGCACGACTTTGAAACTCTTTTTTCATCGACTCGCCCGCGGCTCGATACTGCGGTGATTCGGTGAGCAAACGCTGCGAGTTAATGACCGCGATCTGCACCTCGGCCCATGCCGCAGGCACGACCAAGGCCGTCAGCAAGGTGAGTGTAATGAGGCGAACTTTGAACATACTTTCAATACCCATAATCAGACAGATTTAAAAACCGGCGCCGAAATCAATCTGGAAGCGGTCTTCCCTATCAAAGGGCTGCGCATCCAGCGGCTGTGCATAAGACAATTCCAACAACCCCAGGAAGGGAGTGAACCATTGAAATGCGACACCAACGGCTGACCGCAGTTCAGCGGTATCAAAGGCTTCACGATTGGCAAACACGTTGCCGATATCGTAGAAAACAGACAACCGCGTGGATTTGTTGTTGGATTCCAAGGGCGTTGGCAGGATGAGGTTGGCTTGCAGCGTCGTCCGCAGGTTGCCGCCAAAAGCAAAACCATTGGAATCCCGCGGCCCCAAAGTACCAGGGCGGAAACCACGCACCGAGCGAGCGCCACCCGCAAAGAAGTTCTCGTAAGGCGGCACGATTTCTGTGTCGCCGTAACCCTCAACCAAGCCTAAAGAGGTGTTGAGCTCGGCAAACAGGGATTTGTACATGGGGATGTACTGCTGCCAGGTATACGAAGCGCGAATGTATTCAATATCGCTGCCCGGCAAAATCACATCCAGGTTGAGTCGATGCAACGCACCCCGGCTCGCAAAGAAAGTTCGGTTACGACTGTCTTGGGTAAAACCGGTGCGGAACTCGTAGGTATTGAACCGGCTACCGTTACGCGATACGAACTCCAAGACTTCGTCGGCCGTGCTACCGGCAAAGGTGGTCACCGCGACAGCATCGACCCCGAAACCTGCGCGAATGCTGGCGAACTCACTGATGGGGATACCGTAGGTCAGTGAGCCCGACAAGGTGTTGGAATCGAAGCCAGATGCAAACCGGATAATGCCCTGCGAGCGACGGTAGGTGGCTGCCACCGTGCGCGCCAGCCCATCCGGGGTTGCATAAGGGTCGGTCCAACTGGCACTGATGGTATCCGCGACCTGGTTGTTTTCCAGGTTCAGCGCCACGCGATTCCCCGTCCCCATAAAGTTGGTATGGGTCAGGCTGCCGTTAATGAGAAAGCCCTGTAAGCCGGAAAAGCCCACGCCGAACTGCACACTGCCTGGTGCGCGCTCTTCAACGGTGAAGTTCACATCGACCAAGTCGTCCGTTCCAGGAACGGGGTCGGTACTGACCTCCACCGCCTGTAAAAACGGCAGCCGCTGCAAGCGCGTACGCGAGAGCTCCACCAAGTTTTGTGAGTACACCGCCCCTTCAAACTGGCGCATTTCCCGACGCAAGGTTTCGTCGTTGGTGCGCAGGTGGCCAGCAAAATTCACCCGCCGCACATAGGTACGCGGTCCAGGCTCCACCATAAAGTTCAAAATGACGGCGTTGTCGCTGTCTTCTACTGGCTCGGGCAGTGGATTCACTTCGGCGAAGGCATAGCCAATATTGGAGTAGGCCACCGTCATTCGCTCAGCCGCGTCGGTTGCAGCCTTCAGCGAGAAAATTGACCCTGGAGGAATTGGCGCCAGACGGCGAAGTACGCTTTCATCAACGATAAGCTCACCAGCAAAGCGCAGCTCCTGCACTTCATAAGTTTCTCCTTCGTCCACATTAATGGTGACGAAGATCCCCTGCCGGTCCGGAGTCATCGCGACCTGAACCGATTCAATATCAAAGCGCAGGTAACCGCGGTCTTTGTAGTAAGAGTTCAAGCCCTCTAAATCACCCAGCATTTGCTGCTTGGAGTACTTGTCCTTGGCGCCGAAGAATTTATAGGCTTTGGTAGCCTCGAGTTCAAAATTCTCTAAAAGCTCGGCATCCGTGAAGGCTTCGTTACCCACAATATTGATGTCGCGAATCCGGGCCTGACTACCCTCGTCCACATCAATCTTCAAACTCACCCGGTTGTTCGGCTCTTCCGTAATCGTTGTTTCTACCAATACCGAGTAGTAGCCGTTCGCGAAGTATTGGTTACGAATCTCTTGTTCAACTTGGTCCAGCAAAAGCTGGCGAAAAATCTCGCCTTCGACCAGGCCAGACTGCCGCAAGGCCTCATCGAACTCGTCACCACTGACTTTATCATTCCCTTCGATCTCAAAGGACGAGATCAGGGGGCGCTCCGACACCTCCACGATGAGGGTATCGCCCTCGCGGCGCAAAACCACGTTGTCGAACAAACCGGTTTGATAGAGGGCGCGAATCGACTGACGGGAGGTGGCTGCGTTGAGCTCATCTCCAGGCGTCAAAGGCAGGTAGGAGAAGATGGTCGACTCCTCGAGCCGCACTAAGCCCTCGGCGCGAATGTCGCCGACGCGAAATGGGTCTAGAGCCCAGGCCGTAGAGACCAGGCCCCAGCTTAAAACCAAAAGCTGTCCGAACAGCGTTAGCAAACGCTGCGTCTTAATCCAATTAGTCACTTATGTTGTCGTCCAGGCGATCCGATTGCCTTCGCAGCGAACGCGGCTCAACTCAGTAGCCGCGCTAGGTCGTTGTACAACGCCACCGTCATCAAACCGAGCAACATGGCCAGGCCCACACTGTGGCCTAGGCTTTGCGCACGCTCTGATAATGGCGAGCCTTTGATTGCCTCAATGCCGTAATACAGCAGATGTCCCCCATCTAATACCGGAACCGGCAGCAGATTGAGCACCCCAAGGCTGACGCTGATCAACGCCAAAAATCCCAAAAAACTAACGATGCCCGCCGCAGCAGACACCCCAGCAAATTCCGCAATAGACAAAGGTCCGGAGAGGTTTTTTACCGAAACTTCGCCTAACACCATCCGCCAGAGCATTTTGACCGTCAGTACAGACATGCTCAGGGTTTGTTCCACTCCCGCCCACACACTCTGGACAGGCCCCAGCCGATGAATAAACCGGAAATCCTGCCATAGATGAGCCTGCTCAGCCACGCCTGCACCCAATTGACCCACTGGGCCTTGCTCGGTCATGACCTCCGCCAACTGCAGGGAGACCTGTTGCTGCGTGTCTTCGCGCTCAACAACCAAGCGAACGGTTTGCCCTGGACGCTCGCGAATGAGCATCACTAGCTCCCGCCAGGAGTCCACCGCGCGCGCATCCAAACTGCTGATGCGGTCTCCAACTCTTAGTCCGGCGCGATCGGCCGGAGAGTCGGCCAATATCTGGCCCAGAATAGGCTCTAAGCGCACCTGCGGTGGGACCAAGCCAAGATAATCAAAAAACTCCAAGGGCTCGGTCGGCGCGTTCACCAGTGCTAATGACACGCTCAGCTGCTGATCCGAACCACGTTGCAGAACGATGGGCAAGGACTGCGCACCCAAGGACGCTTCGAGTAGCCGCAGCCGAGCGCGATCCCAGGTGGCAACGTCCTGGCCGGCGACTTGCAGCAGGGTATCGCCCTCCTGCACGCCAGCTTGAGCCGCGGCGGATGGCGTCGGTATTGGGCCGAGGACCGGGCGCAATGCCGGTTGGCCAATCATTTGCACCAGGGCGTAGAAGATAATGGCTAAGAAGAAGTTCGCCAGTGGCCCTGCTGCCACGATAGCAATGCGCTGCAAAACCGGTTTGCGATTGAACGCAGCATGCCTCTGCTCCTCCGGCACCGGCGCTTCGCGTTCGTCCAACATTTTGACGTAGCCGCCCAGAGGAATGGCAGCCACCTGCCAGCGGGTTCCATCCTTGGCAACCCGAGACCATAAGGGCTTTCCGAAGCCAATGGAGAAGCACAGCACGCGCACGCCGCAGCGTCGTGCCACCCAGTAATGACCAAACTCATGGAAGGTGACCAATATGCCAATGGCCAGCACAAAACCGAGTACGGACTGTACAAACTCAGGCATGCGCCGCCTCCCACTGGCGCGCCACGTCCCGCGCGCGGGCGTCGACGGCAATCGCCGCTTCTAAGTCCGGCAGGTCCTGAGACCAAGCCTGTGAGGTCTCCAAGGTGTGTTCCACCAAAGCGCTGATATCGCCAAAGCCAATGCGCTGCTCCAAGAAACCAGCAACCGCAATTTCATTGGCGGCATTGAGGACCGCCGGGGCAATACCACCGCTTTCGAGTGCGGCCCGAGCCAAACGTAATGCGGGAAAGCGCTGGGTGTCCGGCGCCGAGAATTCCAATTGCCCCACCTGAGCCAGGTCGAGGCTCTGAGCTCCAGACGGGCCCCGCTCCGGGAAATGTAAGGCATGAGCAATGGGAATACGCATATCCGTGGAGCCCAGCTGAGCCAGCTGGCTGCCATCCGCGTACTCCACCAAGGAATGCACAATGCTTTGCGGATGAATCAAAATATCCACACTCGCCGCCGGCAAATCATACAAATAGGCCGCCTCGATCAGCTCCAGGCCCTTGTTCATCATTGTTGCGGAATCCACAGATATTTTTCGGCCCATATCCCATTTGGGGTGTGCAACAGCCTGTGCTGGCGTGGCCTGCGCCATGGCCTCTAAGGACCAATTCCTGAAGGGGCCACCGGACGCTGTGAGTATGAGGCGCCGGACCCCCTGTGGACGCTGACCACAACGGTAATCCTGAGGTAGACACTGAAAGATGGCGTTATGTTCACTGTCGATGGGCAACAGACGGGCTTGACCCGCATCTGCCGCTGCCAGCAGCAGTGGACCAGCTGTCACCAAGGCCTCTTTGGTTGCCAGAAGAATGTCGTGGCCGGCCTGCGCGGCAGCCAATGTCGGAGCTAAGCCGCAGGCTCCCACAATGGCGACCATCACCATATCCACGCCCGGCTGCTGTACCCCTTCCACCAAGGCCTGAGGACCACTCAGGACCGGACACAGATCGTGTATCCGATCGCGCAGGGCAGCCGCCGCATCGGCATCCACCATAATGGCCAAGCGGGGCCGGAAACGCTGCACCAACTCGGCCATCGCATCGACGTTTCGCTGGGCGCTGAGCACTTCTACCGAGAAGGCCTCTGGGGCACGTGCCACCACATCCAAGGTACTGCGACCAATGCTGCCGGTGGCACCGAGAATCGCTATACCGCGCATTAAACGGCCTCCAGCAGCAAAGAGCCCGCGAGCATGAGCGGCATCGCCGCATAGGTGCTATCGAGCCGATCAAGCAAGCCGCCGTGGCCTGGAAGTAGTGTCCCTGAGTCCTTAATGCCAGTTTGGCGCTTGAACATGCTTTCGGTCAGGTCGCCAATCACAGAGAGCATGGCAACGACCATGGCCAATCCCACGAACCCCATAGCCGAGGCGCCGCTCAGACCGAGCACGCCATAGGCGGCCACCACTGCCACGATGGCGGCAAGCACTGCCCCGCCCCAGAAACCTTCCCAGGATTTGTTCGGGCTGATCAACGGAGCGAGCCGACGGCGACCAAAGCGCTTACCTGCAAAGTAGCCACCAACATCCATGGCCCACACCAGGACCAAGGTGATGAGGATTAATTCGCGGCCGGCCGGCTCCAGTGCCATCGCCAAAGCCCCGGCGGCAAAGAGCACCAACAGCGCTGCCCCAATCAACAGCCGCAGCGCGGGCTGCGTGATTCCCTGCCGAATACCGCGGGGAAAAACGCCCAGCCAGATGAGCATCGACAACCAAAAAACACAGCCCAGCACGGCGGTCAACCAGGGCTGAAGTGGCAGCAATACGGCCAGCAAGCCAACCCCCAAGGCATAACTCAAACGACCACGGCGCGGATGCAAAGCAAATTGGGACCATTCCCAAGCCGAACCTGCGGCGACCAATGCCAGCAGAACCGCGAGCCCGGCTGGTGGCAGCCAGAGGACCGCCGCCACCACCAGCGGAATGAGCGCCAATGCGGTGAGTAGGCGCGTTAGGAGCATGATCTCGCCTCTACGCGGCCAAAGCGGCGCTCACGCCCTTGATACCAAGCGATGGCCTCATCCAGATCACGCGCCCCAAAATCCGGCCAGAATTGGTCGCTGAAGTACAGCTCGGTGTAGGCCAACTCCCAGAGTAAAAAATTACTCAATCTGGATTCTCCGCCGGTACGAATAAAGAGATCCACCGGCGGCATGCCGGCCAATGCCAACCTCTGCTGAACATGCTCCGGGCGAATGTCATGCGCCTGCATATCTCCCCGCTCCACCGCCAGCGCCAAATCACGCACGGCCTGAGTGATGTCTTGCTGGCTACCGTAGCCTGCGGCGATGTTTAAGGCCATGCCCTGATTATCGGCAGTGAGCTCCTCAGCGCGCTCCATTTCATCTTGGAGCTCACGGGCAAAGCGCCCGCGATCACCGATAATGCGCAGGCGGGCTCCGCGCTTGTGAAACTCCTGGATGTCGTTGCGGAGGGTGACCAACAGCAACTCCATCAACAAGGACACCTCCGCCGGCGGGCGCTGCCAGTTCTCCGCAGAGAAGGCATACAGCGTGAGCGCAGACAGGCCGATGTCACTGGCGTGTTCAATGATTCGACGGGCGGCTTGCCCTCCGGCGCGGTGGCCGAAGCCACGCGGCCTACCCCGCGAGCGCGCCCAACGGCCGTTGCCATCCATGATGATGGCGACATGATGTGGGCCGCCAGCGATCCCCGGGTTCATCAGACCTGCATCATCTCCTGCTCTTTGGCATCGAGAATTTGGTCCACCTCAGCCACGGCAGCGTCCGTGAGTTTTTGCACCTCGGTATTACCCCGGCGCTCGTCGTCCTCACTGATCAATTTCTCTTTGACCAGCTCTTTGAGCTCATTATTCGCATCACGGCGGATGTTACGCACCGCGATCTTGGCGTTTTCGCCTTCAGCGCGCATGACCTTGACCAGATCGCGGCGGCGCTCTTCGGTCAGAGGCGGAACCACAATACGCATGGTCGTGCCGGCAGTATTCGGGTTCAAGCCCAGATCCGAGCTCAGAATGGCTTTTTCGATCTTGCCCACCATATCGCGCTCCCAGGGCGTGATGCTGATGGTACGAGCGTCCTCAGCAACAATATTCGCGCACTGCGACAAGGGCACATCCGAACCGTAGTAATCCACAGTCACGTGGTCCAGCAAGGACACATGGGCCCTTCCGGTACGCAATTTGGAGAGCTCTTGGCGGAGATTGTCCACACTCTTGCTCATGCGCGACTTCGCGTCTTTTTTAATGTCTTCAAACATTCACTGTGTTCCTGCGTCTACTCGCGTGCCGACGGTGGTATCGCCACGCAGAATTCGTTGCAAATCACCTGCACGGGTCATGTCATAAACCATCAGCGGCAATCCTTGATCGCGCAGCATCACGATGGCCGTCTGGTCCATAACCCGTAAGTCCTCACGTAACACATCATCGTAGCTGATTCGCACGTAACGCTCCGCTTCGGGGTTCTGCACCGGGTCGGAATCGTAAACCCCGTCCACTTTGGTCGCCTTAAGCATCAGATCGGCGCTGATCTCCACGGCGCGCAGTGCTGCGGCGCTGTCTGTAGTAAAGAAGGGGTTCCCGGTTCCGGACGCGAAGATCACAACCCTGCCCTTTTGCAGATGACGCTCCGCACGGCGCCGGATGTAGTCTTCGCACACTTGATTAATCCTGAGGGCGGATTGCACGCGGCAATCCAAACCATGCCGCTCTAAAGCGTCTTGCATCGCCAGCGCGTTCATGACTGTTGCCAACATCCCCATGTGGTCACCGGTCACCCGGTCCACTCCCTCGCCGGCAAGACCAGCTCCGCGGAAGATATTGCCGCCACCCACAACAATGGCCACTTCGATTCCGTCATCAATCAATGGCTTGATTTCGTCGGCGATGAAGTTCAATACAGCGGGATCGATACCGTAGTCATGGTCACCCATAAGTGCTTCGCCCGACAGCTTGAGCAGTACGCGGCGATATTGATAGTCAGCGGCTTGAGTCATGGCGTAGCGATGGCCTTATTTAAACAAGTAGCGTGAAGAGGCGGTCACGCAGCAAACCAACAGAGGCGAATGCGCCGGTGCATAGAGGGTTGAGCGGACCAGGCAGACAAGCAAATACCCACTAACCCACCATTATCCACTGAGCTTGGACCATAAACCAAGCTCCACCAAAACGAAGAGCTCTGTTGCCCCTATTGCATACAACAAGGCCCCGGAAACCGGGGCCTTGGGACGCCCGACCCTATAGAGTCGACGCCAGAGTGCACAGAGGCTTCACAAGCACTTACTTCGCTGCGGCGGCTTGCGCGGCGACCTCATCGGCGAAGTTGCTCTCTTCCTTCTCAATGCCCTCACCCACCACCAGACGCTGGTAGCTAAGCACGCTGGCGCCTTTTTGCTCCAGCAACTTGCCTACGGTGAGGTCAGGATCTTTAACGAAGGGCTGGCCCACCAGAGTGATCTCACCCAGGTACTTGCGCAAACGTCCCTGAACCATCTTCTCGATGATCTCAACCGGCTTGCCCGAGCCTTCGGCCTGGGCCATCAGCACGCGCTTCTCGTCTTCCAAGGCCTGTGGATCGACGCTGTTTTCGTCCAGGAAGGCCGGGTTGCTAGCAGCGATATGCAGTGCCAAGTCAAGGCCCAAAGCCTCGTCGCCACCTTGGAACGCCACCAAAACACCAATTTTGCCACCATGGATGTAGCTACCGATGCGGCCATCGGCGCTCAGCAACACCACACGACGTAAGGTCATGTTCTCGCCAAGCTTGGCGATGAGGTCGCGACGCGTGGCATCTAGAGCCTGGCCATCGGCTTCCTGTGCCAGGAGAGCGTCTACATCGTCGGTCTTGGTGCTCAAAGCCATCTGCGCGGCCTTATCGGCCAAGGCCAGAAAGTCTTCGTTTTTGGCAACGAAGTCCGTCTCACAGTTGAGCTCCACCATCGCGGCCGCACTGCCGTCTTCAGACACGGCGATACGCACGACGCCTTCGGCGGCAACCCGGCTGGCCTTTTTGTCAGCCTTGGCCTGACCGTCGGCTCGCATTTTTTCAACCGCAGCTTCCAGGTCCCCATCGGTAGCCTGCAAGGCACGCTTGCAATCCATCATGGCGGCGCCAGTACGCTCGCGAAGCTCTTTAACTAAAGATGCTGTAATTGCCATTGTTCTCGAAATCGTTGGTGTGAAAAGTTAGGCCGGGGCGTCGGTCGACTCGGCAGCGTCCGTTGGCTCAGCGTCGCGCGGAGCTTCGGTTTTGCTGCCATGAGCGTCGCTCACTGCGTCCGCAATAGCGCGGGCATAAACGGCAATAGCACGGATAGCGTCATCGTTGCCGGGCACCACAATGTCAACGCCTTCAGGAGAGTTGTTGGTGTCGACAATGCCGATCACCGGAATACCCAATTTACGGGCCTCGTTGATGGCGATGTTTTCATAGCCCACGTCAATCACGAAGAGCGCGTCAGGCAAGCTGGTCATTTGCTCGATACCGCCCAAGCTGGAGAGCAGCTTTTCGTACTCACGAGTCAGCGACAGACGCTCTTTTTTATTGATTTGGTATTTGGTCTGGGTTTCATCCAAGCGCTCGCGCAGCTCTTGCATACGCTTGATCGAGCCCTTGACTGTCTTGAAGTTGGTCAGCATTCCGCCCAACCAACGCCGATTCACGTAGGGCATATCACAGCGCGCTGCTTCTTCGGCCACGATGTCTTGGGCCGCACGCTTGGTACCCACGAAGAGAATCTTGCCGCCATCCGCAGCAACGCGGCCGGCCGCATTGCAGGCTTCACGCAGCAAAGGCAGCGTTTCTTCCAGGTTGATGATGTGAATCTTGTTCCGCGCGCCGAAGATGTAAGGGCGCATCTGGGGGTTCCAGTAGCGGGTACGATGGCCAAAATGCGCACCAGCTTCCAAAAGCTGACGCATAGTCACTTGCGACATAGTCTGTATTTTCCGTTGTTAGGGGTTGTAACAAATGCCGCCTCTGACCCCTTCGCCCTGCGCAGGCAGGGACCCCGAAGAGGCCTGGTAACGCGAATGCGTTCCCGGGATTGAAAGCGGCACGAAGTCAGTTTCTTCCTCACTCCGCAGACATTTGGCGTCCCTTAGGGAGCCGTTAGCCATTGCAGCGAAGAGGCGCGATTTATACCATACCGGGCTACCCAAAACCAGCACCGGGGATCGACTCAGGCCGGCTTACAGCTTGGCGCTGCTGATTCCCCATTGAGCATGTCCGTAACGATTAAGACCCCCGAAGAACAAGATGCCATGCGCACGGCCGGACGCCTGGCCGCCCAAGTGCTGGACATGATTGCCCCCTATGTTCGCCCTGGCGTAACAACGGAGGAATTAGATCAGCGCTGCCACAATTACATTGTTGACGAACTCGGCAGCATTCCCGCCCCACTGAATTACCGCGGCTTCCCCAAGTCCATCTGCACCTCAGTGAATCATGTGGTCTGTCATGGCATTCCAGGACCTAAGAAGCTGCGCGATGGAGACATCATCAACATCGATGTCACCGTCATCAAAGATGGGTTCCATGGCGACACCAGCAAAATGTTCTATGTGGGCGAACCCTCCATTCGTGCCCGTCGGTTGTGCGAAGTGACGCGCGAAGCAATGCTTGCTGGTATTCACGCCGTTCGCCCAGGCCTGCGGCTCGGCGACCTTGGCGCCATCATTCAAGAAGTCGCAGACGCGGCACGCTTCTCGGTAGTCCGTGAGTACTGTGGACATGGCATTGGCCGCGCCTTTCATGAAGACCCGCAAATCCTTCACTACGGTCAACGTGGCGATGGTATGGAGCTGCGTGAGGGCATGTGCTTCACCATTGAGCCCATGCTCAACGCAGGACGACGTGAAGTGAAACTCTTAAGTGATCAATGGACTGTGGTTACCCGAGATCGCTCCTTATCTGCCCAATGGGAACACACCGTGCTCGTCACCGCGAACGGCTATGAAGTCTTAACTCAACGCCCGGACGAAGTCCTGTGACTATTCTGAGCAATGCCCATATCGTCGCAACCGAAGACCTGCTTGATCGCTTAGGCCCTGCAGATGGTGCGCCCGATGCACCGCGTTGGCGCAGCACCCTGCAGTGGGTTCGCGAGCAACATTTTCAGGCCTTTCGCGAGCAAACCGAAGCTGCGGAGCTCATTGCCGAGTACACGGAAATCGTAGATTTGGTACTCCAGCGCGCCTGGCTGGCGACCGTAGGCCAGGCGGCCTGCGCTCTGCTTGCGGTTGGCGGTTATGGCCGTGCTGAATTGCTGCCACATTCCGATATTGACGTGCTGCTGCTCACCCCGGAGCGCTTGGACGATGCGACCCGCCAGGGCTTAGAGGCTTTCGTAGGGCTGTGCTGGGATTGCGGCCTGGAGCTGGGGCATAGCGTTCGATCCCTAGATGAATGCGCCAGCGAAGCCGCGGCTGATATCACCGTCGTCACCAACCTCATGGAGGCGCGGCATTTATGCGGACAGCTCGAGCTATCCAATCAATTGGCGGAGTCGGTCAGCCCAGAGCGGTGTTGGCCTGCCTACGACTTCTTCCAGGCCAAACGTGACGAGCAGGTCGCACGTTACAAACGCTTTGATGACACGGCCTACAAGTTGGAGCCCAATGTCAAAGAAGGCCCAGGCGGTCTGCGTGATCTGCAAATGATTTTGTGGCTATCTCAGCGCCTTTACGGCACGGGCAAGCTGGAGGATTTGGCGCAGCAGAATCTGCTCACTCCCACGGAGGTCAGCGATCTTCGTAATGGTCGGAATCAGCTGTGGAGAGTGCGCTTTGCATTGCACATGCTCACGGGGCGCCGTGAAGACCGCTTACTCTTTGACCACCAGGTGCAAATTGCCGGGCTTTACGGTTATGCCGATCAAAGCGCCAACCTCGCGGTTGAGCAATTTATGCAGCTGTACTACCGCACCATCAAGATGCTGTCGGTGCTCAACGACATTTTCTTACAGCTGTTTGAAGAGCAGGTAGAAGGTGATCCAGAGCACGGTCATTCCCTGGATGCCGACTTCGCGGTGCAAGGCCAGTACCTGGTCACCCGCGATGACGAGGTCTTCCGTGACAACCCTCTGAATCTGCTGCGGATATTCAAGTTATGGGCGGAGAACGAGGCTCAGATTAAAGGCATGTCAGCGCAGACGCTGCGCCTACTCCGCCGGGATCGTAACTTGATCGACGCCGGCTTTCGCAGCCGTGGTGATACACGCGCTTTGTTCATGCAAATCCTGCGCATGCCTCGCGGCGTACTGCACAGCCTACGGCGGATGAACCGCTACGGAATTCTCGGTCGCTACCTGCCTCCGTTTGGTCGCATTATTGGGCGTATGCAGTACGACCTCTTTCACCAGCTCACGGTGGACGAGCACACGCTGTTTGTCGTACGCAACCTGCGCCGACTGGCCGTGCCAGAGTTTGCGCAGGAGTTCCCTGATTTCAGCGCACTCTACGCGGAAGTTGATAAGCCGGAGCTGCTCACGCTGGCCGGTTTGTTTCACGATATTGCCAAAGGCCGCGGCGGCGACCATTCCGACCTGGGCGCCGACGATGCCATCAACTTCTGCCGGGAACATGGCCTGTCCACAGCCGACCAACAAACCGTGGCCTGGTTGGTGCGCAATCACTTGCTGATGAGCCTCACGGCGCAGCGCGAAGACGTGTCTGACCCCGACGTCATCAATGCCTTCGCCGAGAAGATTCCAGACTTAGAGCACCTGCGGTACTTGTACTTGCTCACGGTCTGCGACATTCGCGCCACGAATCCCAAGCTTTGGAATGGCTTCAAAGCAGGGCTACTGCGCAGCTTGTTTATTGCTACCAAGCGGACCCTCAGTGAGGGCCAGCCCCTGCGCGAGGCCGATCTTATCCGCCAGCGTGCGGAGGCCACCGTAGAGCTCCTCCAAGCGAGCGGCATCACCAAAGAGCAGGCGGAGGGCCTACTGCAGCGCCTGGAAGAAGAGCACCTGCTCCGCCATAACGCAGACGAGCTCTGCTGGCATTGTCAGGTGCTGCATCAAGCCCAGGGCCAAACTACGATCGCGATCCGCTCCGAAACCGGTCGCGGCATGGTGGTGTTCATTCACGCCCCAGACGTAGCAGGCTTGTTTGCGGTTTGTACCGCCGTTCTCGCTCGCGCTGGCTTCAATATTTTGGATGCGCGCATTTCCAACACCACGGATGGCTGGACTGCCGATAGCTATGCCGTAACCGACGCCGACGGCAACGATGTTCAGGACGCGAGTCGCATCAGCGAAATTGAGCAGGCCTTACGCGACGCCCTGGACCACCCTGAGGACATCGATACGCGTGTCACCCGGCGGATTAGTTCCCGCCAACGTCATTTCGATACGCCCACACAAATCTTCTTCCGCAACGACGCTCAAGGCCGTTACTCCATATTGGAGCTGGTCGCCAATGACCGCCCAGGTTTGCTGTCCTGCGTGGGTCAGGTGTTACATCGCCACAACCTCAACCTACGCTCGGCCAAGGTGGGCACCATTGGTGAGCGCGCCGAAGACCTATTCCACTTTACCGATACCCTGGGCCGCCCCCTGAGCGACCCTGCACTGTTTCACACCCTGCGCGATGACCTCATCGCCGCCATAGCCCAAGCCTGAAGGAAGACCATTGAGCGCCACCCAAGAACTGATCGAAACCGCCTTTGACAACGCTGCCAATATCAGCGCCGATAATGCGCCTGGCGAATTGCGTGAGGCCGTAGACCAAGCCTTGGCCAGCCTGGATGACGGCAGTCTTCGGGTTGCGCAGCCCGGTAGCGAGGGTTGGGTGGTCAACCAATGGGCGAAAAAAGCCGTACTCCTGTCCTTTCGCTTGAACCCCAATCGCCTCATGGACGGCGCGGAAACGCGCTATTTCGACAAAGTCGATTCCAAGTTTGCTGGCTGGAGCGAAGCGGACTTCCAAGCACTGGGAGCCCGGGTGGTTCCCCCGGCGATGGTCCGCAAGGGCTCATACATTGCCCCCGGTGCAGTGCTGATGCCCTCTTATGTGAACATCGGCGCCTATGTGGACCAGGGCACCATGGTAGATACATGGGCCACAGTGGGCTCATGCGCGCAAATTGGTAAAAATGTGCACCTATCCGGCGGAGTTGGCATCGGTGGTGTGTTGGAGCCACTCCAAGCCAATCCCACCATTATCGAAGATGACTGCTTTATTGGCGCCCGCTCAGAAATCGTCGAAGGCGTCATCGTGGAGCGTGGCAGCGTCATTTCGATGGGAGTCTTTATCGGCCAAAGCACCCCCATCTTCGACCGCGACAGCGGTGAGATTCACTATGGCCGCGTTCCTGCGGGCAGTGTGGTGGTTGCGGGCTCCCTCCCGAAAAATGGGCCTGGCGGCGTGTATAACCTCAACTGCGCGGTTATCGTCAAAAAAGTCACCGCTCAAACCCGGGCAAAAGTGGGCATCAACAACTTGCTGCGCGAGGCCGCGGAAGCATGACCCACAGCGGCCTCCCAACGCGCTCGGGCTTCGCTAGCGGCCCAGCCCGCGCGTGCCGGCCTTAGACGGCCTAGGGAGTTCGCTATGACAGCTGCACACACCCGTCCAGTGCCGGGTTTACGGGGACCATTTGTACAGAGCTATTTGGCCAGCAGCCCGCTACGCCGCCGCTGGAACAAGCGGCGGCGCCCGAATCTGGACCGCGCGGCGCAGGAGCACATACTGGATGCCGGCCAAGGCGTCCGTTTAGCCGCCAGGCTAAGCGCCCAAACTGAAGCCGAGCGCGGCCGGGTGCTGCTCCTTCATGGCTGGGAGGGCAGCCACGACTCGGTCTATCTGCACAGCTTAGGCAGTCGCCTGTTTGATGCTGGCTACAGCGTGGCTCGATTGAACTTGCGTGACCATGGCGGCACCCATCACCTCAATCCTGAACCCTTTCACTCCGCGCGGATGGATGAGGTGTATGGCGCCGTTCGCGCCTTGCAGCAGCTTTGGGGGGATTTCGACGCCTTAGTGGGCTTTTCCCTAGGCGGGAACTTCAGCCTACGCTTGGCCATCGCGGCCCCCAAAGAGCAACTGGCCTTAGGCCAAGTCATTGCGGTGAACCCCGTGATGAACCCCGAAACCACAACGCGCGCCCTAGACGCGGCCAAGCTTTACCTGCCGTATTTCCTACGCAAGTGGCGGCAGACCATTGCTGCCAAACGCCAAGCTTGGCCCGATGGCCCCGATTACGCCGATTTGTTACAAGACCGCTCCTTGCTGGCCGTCACGGACAAGTTCGCCACCCGCTACTGTGGCTTTGCCTCCCGCCAGGCCTATTTTGCAGAGTACACCTTGGTCGCTGAGCGCTTCGCGGACTTGGCCACGCCAACCACCATCATCAGCTCTGCGGACGACGCCTTAATTCCGATCCAAGAGGTTCGCGCGGTCGCCAAAGCAAGCCCACGGCTGACCATTCGCGAACACCGTTATGGCGGCCATTGTGGTTATGTGCACAACTGGCGCTTGGAGTCTTGGCTGGAGCCAGAGCTGCTGGATCTACTGCACTCAGCGCCGCAGACCTGACTCAGCGCCCGCATCAGCCATCCGGCGCCGCAGACCAGGCTAGCTTGCTCAGCCCTTCGCTCTTCCACAGAGGATGAGGCCATGGGGCTCAGCGAAAGCGCGTAGGGCCTCAGAGCTCAATGGCAGCAGGAGTGCAGCCATCACAGTCTCAGTGAGCGCGGCAGCCGTGTGCGCTATTAACGCACTGCTGCCCGCTGATAGCGGCGGCCTCCATGGAGGTCGCGCAGCGAACCGGCGCAGCATGCGACCATGCAGCTCCTCGCTGTTGCAGACTACGCGGAGGATACCGCCGCTGACTCCAGCACAGAGCGCGCCTCGGGGCTGGAATAAAAGTCCACCAGCAACCGCCTTAGCATGCGCTCCAGAACACCGGCATTGTCTAACTGCTTCAGCAACCCAGGCAGGGTCTGCGAGCACACCGTTCGCAGCAGCTCCGAGGTCACCCCCAACTCATCCAGAATGAGCTGCACGCTGGACTGCGAGTGACGCGCATAAAAGCCATCGACACCTGCCTCTATCAGCGCCGCCATGAAATCGGTCTGCCGAAACTCTTTCCAAAAGGCGGTTCCAAGCATGGCCAAGTCTTGCACTTGCTCCGTACTCAGCACCTCGCGAAACCCGGCAATGGGCTCATCTTCGATGTGCTCCCACGCTCCTCTGAGAATCTGTTTTAAGGCAGCGTCATCCAGCGCGTGACGCAAAAACTGGCGGGCACTGTCGGCATGCGCCCGTGTTTGGTTCGCTACAAACTCCTTGAGTTGTTGCTCCAGCGCCTGGCCCAGTTTGGAGCGAAGCTTCTCCAACAAATCCCGCCCCAGCAATACGGCAGAACTAGCACGCGGCAAATTCCAGGATTGCGCGGTTTGGTCCAAGTAGCGCAGCAAGCCGCCAAGCAGCAGTTCTTGGGTGAGATCGCGAAATACGGCGTTACTCACCAATAATTCGATCACAGCCTCACGCAAAGCCTGTAGCTGCAGCAGCTGATCCGAGAACACCTCGAAGGCGGCATCCGGCACCACATCGCCCAAAGTGCACTCATCGTGGATGGGGTCACTGTAAATTTGCCGTGCCATCACCCCAACCAGCTCAGCCAGACCGGGCCCGAGATCCAGTCGCTGTACGCTATACACCGCCACCGACCGCAGACGCTCAGCATCGATGAGCTGGGCGAACTGCATGGAGGAAATGTCGTCCAGTAGCCCCTCTACCTGCGCATCAATTAATCGACGCAAGGCGGTGCCTTGGCACTGCTGGCGCAGAAAGGCCACATGTGCCTCCAGCAATGCCTTAGCAGTGGGATGCATCTCCCCGGCAGTCATACAGTCGTCCTATTCGCGTTATGAGCCACCCTAGCCTAGCAAGTTGGCTGGGCGCAGGCTGCATTTGTACAGCAGGGGCCGTATGCTGCGGGCTGCTTTTTGTCGTATCACCCCATGGACTCTATCCCTGCCCTGGAGATTCGTGATCTCAGCAAACGCTATGGCAATGGCCACCACGCCCTGAATCAGGTGTCGCTGAGTATTGCCGCTGGCGAGATATTTGCTCTGCTCGGACCTAATGGCGCCGGCAAGACCACCATGATCAGCATTATTTGCGGCATCGTCACCGCCAGCCAGGGCACCGTGAAGGTGCATGGCCATGATCATCAAGCCGACTATCGTGAAGCCCGCAAATTGATTGGCCTAGTTCCTCAGGAGTTGCACACCGATGCTTTTGAGACAGTTTGGGCCACCGTGCGCTTTTCGCGCGGCTTGTTCGGCTTAGGCCCCGACGACGCCTATTTGGAAGGGGTATTGCGTGATTTATCGCTGTGGGACAAGAAGAACACGCAGATCCGCATGCTCTCTGGCGGCATGAAGCGTCGCCTGCTCATCGCCAAGGCGCTGGCCCACCAGCCCCGCATTCTTTTCCTGGACGAGCCCACGGCCGGGGTCGACGTCGAGCTACGGCGCACACTCTGGGAGCAGGTGGAGCGCCTACGCCAACGCGGAGTCACCATCGTTCTGACCACTCACTACATCCAAGAAGCGCAAGAGCTTGCGGATCGGGTCGGGATTATCCAACAAGGCCAGCTCCGCCTCGTAGAAGACACGGCCGTGTTGATGCGACAGCTGGGCCGCCGGGAACTTCGCTTACATTTGGAGCAGGCCTTGGATCGTCCCCCCGCCGATATCGGTCCTTGGGACGTCCGTCTAGACCGTGAGGGCGAAGAACTGGTTCTGCACTTCGATGCCCAAACCGATACACAGCTCATTCCGCGCTTTTTAGCTCGGGTTCAGGAATTGGGTATTGCCTACCGGGACATTCGCACCAGCGAGAGCTCTTTGGAAGATATTTTTGTGGGTTTGCTCAACGAACAGGAGGCCGCATGAATCGTCGCGGTGTCTGGGCCATCTATGCATTCGAGATGGCGCGCTGGAAGCGCACCCTGTGGCAGAGCCTATTTGCTCCTGTCCTCACCACCACCTTGTACTTTGTGGTGTTTGGTGCGGCCATTGGCGAACGTATGAGCGCGGTCAATGGCGTTCCTTATGGGGCCTTTATCGTGCCGGGTTTAATGATGCTCACCATCTTCACCCAGAGCCTATCTAATGCGTCTTTTGGCATTTACTTTCCGCAGTTCTCGGGAACCATTTACGAGATTCTGTCAGCCCCACTGTCGCCGGTGGAAACCCTCACCGGGTATGTGGGGGCCGCGGCCACCAAATCCATTCTCATTGGGCTGGTCATCTTGGGCACGGGGGCGCTTTTCGTGGACCTGGAAATCCAGCACCCCGTAGCCATGCTGCTGTATCTGGTGCTGATGGCGCTGACCTTTAGCCTGCTGGGCTTTATTGTGGGAATCTGGGCACAAAGCTTTGAGCAGCTGCAGTTTTTCCCCTTATTGGTTGCCACACCCTTAACCTTTCTGGGCGGCGCTTTTTATGCCGTCGACATGCTCCCGCCTTTTTGGCAATCGGTGACCTTACTCAACCCCTTCGTGTATCTGATCAGCGGGTTTCGCTGGTGCTTCTACGGCCAGGGTGATGTGGATATCGTGATCAGCCTACTGTTCTGCAGCGTTTTGCTTGGCCTGGGCCTAGTGCTCGTTGGCTGGATTTTTCGCAGCGGCTACAGGCTGAAGCAATAACCTTTGCCAGATTAGGACCATCAGAGCATGACATTGGATGCTTGGATCGCTGTGGCCGTGGTCATGGCGTGTTTCGCGGGATTGGTCTGGGGTCGGGCACAGCCCTACCTCATCCTGCTTGCCGGCCTCACCCTACTCATGGTGTTAGACATCGTCTCAGCACCGGCTGCATTGGCTGGCTTCGGCAACCCCGGTTTGGTGACCATTGCGGCCCTGTTTGTTCTGGTAGCCGGGCTACGACAGACCGGAGCTCTAGCCCTCTTAGCACGCAGCGTTCTCGGCACCCCGGAGGATGCGCATGCTGCGCGGATGCGCCTTATCGCTCCGGTGATGGGCGCCTCGGCCTTCCTGAACAACACCCCAGTTGTGGCCATGCTCATTCCTATCGTAAGCGACTGGGCGCGCACGCGCCGCTTTGCGCTGAGCCAGATTCTGATTCCTTTGTCCTACCTGGCCATCCTGGGCGGCTTGTGCACCATGATCGGCACGAGTACCAATTTGGTCGTGCATGGCCTCTGGATCGAATCTGGCCGGGACAGCTTGGGCCTTTTCGCCATCACGCCCTTGGGCCTGATCTGCGCTACCGTCGGTGCCTTATTCCTCATGCTAGTCGGCCCGGTACTCCTGCCCCGCCAACGCGGGGATGCCAGCCCCAGCCATAACCCTCGGGAATATGCCGTGGAAATGGTCGTCGCCGACAAGGGCCCACTGGTGGGAAAAACTGTAGAAGCGGCTGGATTGCGCCATTTGCCACAACTCTACCTACTAGAGATCAACCGACGGGGGCAAACCCTGCCCATGGTTGGGCCGGACCAAGTCCTGGAAGCCGGAGATCAACTCATCTTCGTAGGCGTGGTCGACTCTGTGGTCGACTTGCAGCGCATTCCAGGCTTGCAACTGGCAACCAACCAAATTTTCAAGCTGCAATCTGACCGGTCGGCGCGCATCTTGGCTGAAGCCGTGGTGGCCCCGGAATGTGCGGTGGCTGGCCGAACCATTCGTGAGGGACAATTCCGTACCCGCTACAACGCCGCCATTATCGCGGTGTCCAGAAACGGGGAGCGTCTACGGGAACGCATTGGAGACATTGTTCTCCAACCTGGTGATGCGTTATTGGTGGAATGTCTGCCCTCCTTTGTCGTGGGCATGCGCAACTCGCGAGATTTCTTTTTAGTCTCTCAAATCGATGGTGCCGCCCCGCCCAACCAAGACCGCGCAGGAATCGCCCTGGGCATTCTAGCCGGCATGGTGGCCTTGGCTGGCACCGGCGTACTGCCCATGTTGGAGGCTGCTTTGGTTGCTGGCGGGCTTATGCTGCTCACCCGTTGTTGCAGCCAAAGAGCCGCTTTGGCGCAGATCGATTTTCCGCTGCTGATTACCATTGGCGCGGCTTTTGGGCTAGGACGAGCCCTGGGGGATACTGGTGCCGCGCGGGCCTTGGCCGGGACACTGGTGGGCTTGGTGGGGGATCACCCCTGGCTGGCTCTGGGTCTGATCGCTTTGAGCGCCTCAATTCTGACCGAGTTTGTGACCAATAACGCGGCTGCTGTCATTGGCTTCCCCATTGCAATAGCGACCGCCGCTGAACTCAACGCCGACCCTCTTCCCTTTGTGATGGTGCTGATGATTGCGGCTTCGGCAAGCTTCGCCACGCCCTTGGGCTATCAGACCAATCTCATGGTGTATGGCGCAGGACGTTACACCATGACGGATTTTCTCCGCGTGGGCATCCCCATGAATTTGCTCATCGTGGTGGTCGCCACCCTCGCTGCTCCGTTCATCTGGCCGTTCTAAGAATCGCCATGAGGCAGCGCAAATAAAAACGGCTCCCAAAGGGAGCCGCTCTTAGAAATCATCCACGCCGTGGTGATGCGGCGTCCATCAAAAGCGCATACCCAGCTGCACACCCGCGTTATAGCCCAGCACTTCCAGGGCTTCATCATCGGTGTACATCATAAAGCCGGTGTTCACACTCAAGCTCCCCAGAATGGAATCTTCGTTCGCGAAGAACTTGCCGACGCGAAAGCGCAAATCCACGCCGTAGGACAGGCTGTCGCCTTCCAGAGTTTGCAGGTTCACTTCCTGGTTGTCGTTCTCTACCGGCGCGGTCACCTTGGAGAAGGTGTAGCCAATCGGAAAGACCATATCCACCCAGGAAAAGGGCTCGGCTTTGGGCAGGATGTAGACCCCGTAGAGCTCTTCAGCTTCCGCGTTGCCCTCACTCGTGTCTTGACCACTCCCCGGCAGCTCTGCGTCATCACTCGGAAAAGCCCCGCGAAACTCCACAGCAAAACTTTCGTTCAACCACATGCCCACATGCGCCATGATGGCCGAGCCATCGGAGTCTGAACGAACAGTGCGCACCACGGAGTCCGGGCGATCCTCACGACCGGGCGGGTCAAAATCTTGCTCCAACGCAACGTCGGCCAGTAAATAACTAGCTCCAGCGTAAAGATCCAATGCAGACGCGCTACCGACCCAGGCACTGCCCGCAACGCCAATTCCAGCCAGCAAAGCCTGCCAGTGTGTTTTTTTCATCCCAGTTGGTCCCCTCAAGCGGAATAGTGGTGTGTGCTGAATGCACACACTCGTTCTTTGGTGAATATACTGCGTAATGATGACAAGAAATCTCGCCTTCGCGCTAGCCCCCTAGACATGCAACCGCCTTTGAACCACTGCCAAGTCTGCGGGGGCACCCTGCATCAAAGCACCCCTGAGGGTGATCAAATGCCTCGTATGGTGTGCCGCCAGTGCGGCCACGTGCATTACGTCAACCCCAAAGTCGTGACCGGCTGTATTCCGCAATGGGAAGGCAAGATCATGCTCTGTAAGCGGGGCATAGAGCCACGCTTGGGACACTGGACATTGCCGGCCGGCTTCTTGGAGCTGGGCGAATCCTGTATCCAGGGTGCGGCGCGCGAAACCTGGGAAGAAGCGCGCTCAGAGGTGGACATTGGCCCCCTGTTCTCGTTCATCAATGTGCTCTACATCGGTCAGATTCATCTGTTTTATTTGGCCGAGATGCGCAGTTCCAGCTTCGAGATCACGCCGGAAAGTACCGAAATTATGTTGTTGGACGAAGATGAAGTCCCGTGGGATGACCTCGCGTTCGCCACCGTTCGGTTCACCTTGAAGCGCTTTTTCGAGGATCGTCGGCGGGGCCAATTTAACTTCCACACCGAAGATTTCACCCATTTCCCGCATCGTCTCACTGACGACAACTGATCACGCCGCTACAATTGCGCCACTACTCGGCTCTCTGACCTCGACCCATGGCTTTTGTCGTTACCGAAAACTGCATCAAGTGCAAATACACAGACTGTGTAGAAGTCTGTCCTGTGGACTGCTTCCACGAAGGACCCAACTTCTTGGTGATTGACCCTGAAGAGTGCATTGACTGCACTTTGTGTGAGCCAGAGTGCCCCGCGAACGCAATTTATGCGGAAGACGACCTGCCTGAAGCGCAGGTCCATTTTCTGGATTTAAATGCCGAACTCTCAGCGCAATGGCCGGTGATTAGTGAGCGTAAAGAGCCACCAGCCGATGCAACTGAGTGGGACGGCAAACCTGGCAAGCTCGATTTGCTGGAACGCTAGCTCAGGCGGGCCTGCCCGCCTCCCCCGACAATGAGGAGACAAACCATGCACGGTCAGATGATGGCAATGCCGTTGACGATTACGTCTATTCTGCGGCACGCACAGCGCAATAACCCCGATGTAGAAATCGTCTCGGTGACCGCGGACAACCCGCAGCACCGCACCACTATGGGCGAAGCGCTGGGCCGAGCTGCGCAATTAGCACACGCACTCAAAGACTTAGGAGTCAGTGAAGGGGATCGGGTCGCCACCTTAGCGTGGAATGACTATCGCCACTTTGAGACCTACTATGGTGTGTCATGCATGGGCGCGGTCCTGCATACCATCAACCCCCGTCTGCACCCAGAGCAGTTGGCTTACATCCTCAATCATGCCGAGGATCAGTGGCTGTTACTGGACCCCATGTTCGTCCCCTTGCTGGCAGCCGTCAAAGCGCATGCTCCGCAATTGAAGGGCGGCATTGTCTTGGCGCCTAAAGACGCCATGCCGGATGCTCCAGAGGGTGTGGAACTGCTCTGCTATGAAGAGTTAATTGCCGGCAAGTCCACTGATTACCCCTGGCCAGAACTCGACGAGAACGCTGCTAGCTCGCTGTGTTACACCTCGGGCACTACGGGCAACCCCAAAGGCGTGCTGTATTCGCATCGCTCGACTGTGCTGCACGCCATGGCTGCGGCCCAAAAGGACGTGCTCTGCCTAGGCTCCACCGATTGCATTTTGCCCGTGGTCCCCATGTTTCACGTCAATGCCTGGAGCATTCCCTACGTGGCTCCGATGGTGGGCGCCAAGCTAGTCTTCCCGGGCCCCAAAATGGGCGATGGCGAGACCTTATGTAAGCTGATCAACGCAGAGAAAGTGACGCTAGGCCTGGGCGTACCCACCGTCTGGCTGGGCCTGCTCAACTACATGGAAAGCAGCGGCCAACGGGTCGAAGAGCTCCAGCGCATGGGTGTGGGCGGTTCCGCTTGCCCACCGTCACTGATGCGCAAATACCTCGAGGATTACGGGGTCGAAATTATTCACGCCTGGGGCATGACGGAAATGAGCCCCATTGGCACCGTCAACACCCTGCGCCCCGGAATGGAAGACCTGCCCGAGGAGCAATACTGGAAAGCACGGGCCAAGCAAGGTCGCACCGTCTTCCCGGTGGAAATGTCCATCTTCGATGAGCAAGGCCAAGAACTCCCATGGGATGGAGAGGCGTCTGGTTCCTTGAAAGTGCGTGGCCCCTGGGTGATTTCGGGGTATTACAAGCGCGATGACGTCGCTGCACTGGATGATGCCGGCTGGTTTGACACTGGCGATGTAGCCACCATCGACAAGCTAGGCTTTATGCAAATCACCGACCGCACCAAGGACGTGATTAAGTCTGGAGGCGAATGGATCAGCTCCATCGATCTGGAAAACGTGGCCATGAGTCACCCCGACGTCGCAGAAGCCGCCGTGATTGCCGTCCCGCATCCCAAGTGGGACGAGCGGCCGCTGCTGATTGCTGTGGCTAAGCCTGGCCACAGCATCGATAAGCAGGCTTTGATCGACTTCTTTGAGGGCAAAATTGCCAAATGGTGGACACCCGATGCGGTCGAAATTGTCGATGAACTACCGCATGGCGCGACTGGCAAAGTGCAGAAAATGACGCTGCGCCAGCAATTCGCCGAGTACAAGTTAGAAGCCTGAACACCGTAGAGCGACACACTGCGCCCGAAGCTTTGCTGCTCGGGCGCAGTTTTTTTTGGCCTGCTGCAAGGCGCTGGCGCTGTTATGCTGAAACCACATGCTCAGCGAGGAGATCGCCATCGTGCTGATCTGGGATTATCTGCATAGCCGCCCATTGCCGACCGAGGGCTTTGAATTCGCCCTCGACGATGGCACCCCTAGCTTTGTGCGCCCTCTGCGCCCGGAAGATGCGCCCCGGCTGCACCAGGGCTTGGATCATTTGTCCCACCTGGCCTCCCGCCGTAAATTCCCTTTTGACGGCGAGCAAACCACGGCCCAAATCATTGAGCAGGTCACCCACGCCGACGGCACCCATGAGGTGGCCTGGGGGGCAGCCGACCTGAATGCCCCGGACCAGCCCGGTATAGGAGTTGCCCGCTATCAACGGCTGGAACATGAGCCCGATGCAGCGGATGTAGCCATCGTCATTCTGGACCAATACATGAATAAGGGTGCTGGCGTGCTATTACACGCTGTTTTGCACCTGCAAGCGCACCATGCCGGCCTGCATCACCTGTATTACGACGTTGCTGCCGACAACCAGCGCTTCATTCGCCATTTGCGTTCCCTGGGCGCCGAATACGTGGGCCGCGCCGTGGACGTCACCCGCCTCAAGTGCCCCGTGTTTGGCGAGGCTTACAAAATCAGTCATCTCAAGCCTAATGCTCGGCGCTTTGCGCAGACCCTCAGGCGCCTGTCTCATGTGCCACCAAGCGCGCTGGGACAAGAGGATGCCGATGATCAAAGCATGGCGATCTAGGTCTACAGCGACCTGCTAGGCTTCTGACCGTCTCTCGCCCATGAGCACCATGAATAGCCAGGACCGCAGCGTAGGGCTGCTGGATTGGCTGATGCTGGCCTTAGCATTGGTCTCCATGGGCCTGCTCAGCTGGGATACCTGGGGGCACCCAGACCGCGTCACCCGGCAACTGCTACTGCGGGCGGACCTTGCCATCTGCGCCAGCTTTGCCTTGGAGTTCTGCTTACGCGTATGGCGCAGCCCCGATCGCCTGGGCTTCATCCTGCGCAACTGGTACGAAATCTTGGGCATGGTGCCAGCCTCCCATCCAGCACTGCGTGCCTTCAGGCTGATCCGTGTGGTGCGCATCATTGTGCTACTGGGGCGCTTTGGTGGCGCGGTCGATCGTATCTGGGGGGAACATACCTTTCACCAGCTGGTGCAATCCTTGCGCTACCGGCTGGTCAAAAGCCTTTCCGGAGTCATTACCGTCGCCGTGCTCGATGAAGTGGCCGCAGTACTCGTCAAGGGCACCTACACCCGCAACATTGCCAATGCCCTGGCCAATAACGAACCCGAACTCCGCTCTATGCTGGGTGAAAAGCTCCGCGCCGACCCAGAGCTAAAGAGATTCTCCCGGCTGCCGTTTTACGGGTTGGTCGTTGATGCGGCCGTCGCCGCCTCCTTGCGCATCGGGCACGAGGCCTTGCTGGATGAACGGACCGATGAGCTGATTGCCGATGCCCTGCGGGAGAACATCGACCAGATTCGTGAGGCCGTGCGCTTGGAAGATGCGCATGAGCATGGTGACATTGCCGTCGGCGAGGAGCAGAGCGCGGCATAATAAAGTTCAACCCTGCAGGATCTGCCCCTATGTTCGCCCGCGCATTCGATATTGGTAGCTCTCTGGCCAGCAGTAGCTTGGCCGCCTGGAAAGGCACGGCAGCCTTTCGCCCGGCTCCCCGCCAACCCGAACAGATGCTGGTGCTCTACGAGTTTGAGGCCTGTCCATACTGCCGCTTGGTGCGTGAGGCTCTGACCGAGCTCGATTTAGATGTATTGATTAAACCCTGCCCCAAACGCGGTCAACGTTATCGCGAGGAGGCCCAAAGCCGCAGTGGCAGTATGCAGTTCCCTCTTCTGCTAGATCCGAACACCGACACCACATTGCTCGAGTCGCGGCAGATCATCGACTACCTTTATCAAGAGTACGGCCAGCGCAAAGCACCTCAAGGCCTACTCCGCCGCGTAGACGCGCTGCGTAGCCAAGCGGCCTCCCTACCCCGCCTCCATCGTGGCCTGCGGGCACGCCATGCGCGATCTCCAGAATTGGCGCTCGAGCTTTACAGCTTTGAATCCAGCCCCTTCTCCCGCCTGGTCCGTGAACGCCTCTGCGAACTGGAGCTGGCTTATGTGCTGCGAAATATGGCCAAGGCCCGCTGGGAAGACATGGGCCCGCCGGAAATCCGTGCCCAGTTTTTCCCCGACCTCCCGGTGGAAGGGCGTAACCGCGTGGCCTTACTAGAACGTACCGGCAAGGTCCAGGTGCCCTACCTCATCGACCCCAACACTGGCATGGAACTCTTCGAGTCCGACGCCATCATCACCTACTTGGAGCAAACCTACGCTGTGGGCAAGCCCCGTTAAACCGCCTGCGACGGCCCACATGAGGTCGTTGGCATGCATCACAATGAGCTTCGCCTTTGCCCTGCATACCCTAAGCCCGACGAACCGACAGCAAGCGCATACTGAGGCTATGCCGATCTGAGTACGCATATGGCGTCACGGTCGCAGCCGAAAAACCTGATCGCTCGTCACTGTTCCTTGAGGCGTTATCAGCGATACAACTCCACCACCCGCGCCCGCGGGAATTGCGACCACCACACGGGTTGGGGTTACTTGGCTCGGCGTCGTTTCCACCCCGGCAACTGTCACACTGACGTCTGCCGGGTTTTCGCCAAAACCGGTTCCGTAGACGGTGAGCTCTTGGCCCACCGTGCCGAAAGCTGGAGAGAAACCGTGCAAAACCAACTCGGAAGCGTTGTAGGAACGCCGGGAAGATATATTGCCGGCAGCATCGTATCGATACACCACCGCACGATCTTCTGCGGGAACGACAACACCTACCAGGCGGTTTAAATCATCGTAAATGTAGTCGGCGGGTTGCCCAATAGCAACCGTCGACAGGGTGATCCACCATATAGCGATGAACGTCTTTCTCAGTTCGATCATGTCTCACCCATCCGAAACAAACTTATATAGGATTCGGCAAACCTATCAGGCGATTCTTTAATCATATACCACCTCCGGCATGGGGCAGCCGGAATAGTTACCAGCACAGGTCCGGGCCGAATAAGGACTCACACCTAGGCTTATTGGTTCTAAAAGCATTCCGACCCCATTTATTCATTCCAAAAAAGCCAAATAAACGCCAAAGCCAGCAGCACTATACCAACCAAATATAAACAACCAATACTGAAAAGGCGAGCTTTTGTAGCTCATTACATGCGCATTAACCCCAACGGCGCCTTGGCGCAGATTTCTTTCGTTCATCCAAAGCGCAACAGTAAGGGTAAATACTCCAATTAGGCGCACCTCACCCCGGACCATCAACCATGCTACCACCCCAAGGGATATCGAAATGTGCACGACAATTACACTCACCCAAAGGCGCCCTTCGATCATAGGCTCTTCAGGATACTTGTCTTTTGGCACTAACCAGCCCTATGCCCTCTCATCACTCACAGTCGACACACGATTCAGCTGCGTGTAGCGCAGACCGTGTAGCATTTCCTGCATCCAAAAAGGTTGCGAATTCTCCGGAAAAATCAATAACAGCAGTTGGAGCTTTGGTCAATCTCACGCCCTCACGAACAAAGCCCAGGGAACCCACAGAAAGAACCACACTATAACCATCCAGTTCGCCTGTAGTCCTGAATTTGTCCGCGGTTGCCGCACTCGACGCGAAAAATGATACGCAAGCTAGAGGCGGAAGCTTACGATATGGCGCGCCTGACCGATAGACATTGGCCGGATATCTATCCTTCATTTACATGCCCATCATAAATAAGCCCACATCAGAAATCAATACGCCTTTCAAGTACATGAATCACTACTTTAAATCAAACATCCACACAGTGGTACGGCACTTAATCGTGATAACGGCCGCAACAAATAAAAGAAAACCAACTATAAGGAAAGCCATCTGAACTACAGCTTTCAGCGTGACCCTTTCTTTGTCAGATCTCCCTCTATTGACAGACATAAAAGCACCCCAAGGCCTGCACTCCTGAGTAAACTGTCGATAGCTGCCCAACCAAAGGTATCGCTTTCTTTCCAAAAAATTTAGCCACTTTTCTCGCGCCGGGTGTATCTCCATGTGTCGCCACGCATTGCGCAGCATCAGATAAGGTTTTCTCGAGAAGTCGAGTCCCACCCTCCTCAATGATGACCCTCCCTTCACACTTTAAAACACACTTACTGTAGTCGACGAACTGCACTTTCGCCTTCTCGAACTCCACCGGCTGCGAATTGAAATATGCGTTCCTTGCTTCCGCCGCAACGTCCGGAGGTAGCGAAGCCAATGGAGACATGGCTCTTACATCATTTGCCGTCAAGCCGAATAAACCAGGCTCAAGCCCCAGCGGATCAGTAAATCGCAGAGGATCGCCACTCACATACCCATACACATTGCTGCCACCCTGTAAGCCTATAGGGTCTTCACTGAGGAACCTGCTCAGCACCGGCGAGTAGTAGCGCGCCCGGTAGAAGTACAGGTCATCGGCATCTTCCTCACGACCGGTATAGGCGAATTGGGAGGCCTCTCCGGTGGTGGTGGTTTGACCGTAGGCGCTGTAGCGGTTCTCCCCGGTGGTGGCTCCAGTGTCATCCACCATGGCCAGTACACTCCCCAGGGCGTCACGAATGTAGGTTTGGGTGCCGCTCGGGGTGATCTCTGCGGCAAAGGCATCCAGTCCCAGACCAGAGAGCATCAGGGTCTGATCCACTTGAATGGGGTTGGCACCATCGTGCAGATAACCCGTGGTGGCGGTGGCGTCGGTGCGCTGGGTTCGGCGGCCCAAAGCGTCGTAGGAAAAGCTGAGGTCTGCGGTCTGACTCAGCTGGTCACGCGCATTCCAGACATAGCTTTGGCCCAGACCTGATAGCAGGTTGCCGTTAGGGTCGTAGCTCAGTGGTTGGCCGTTAAAGGTGATCAAGCGGTTGGCGGCGTCATAGGTGGCATCGAAGTCGGGGCCGGATTCCCCCAAACGGGCCAGGCTGCCGCCCTGGCTGATGCGCCGACCGGCATCATCGTAGCTATAGCTCAGGTCGCCGATCTCCACTCCAGCGCGGCTATAGGTAATGCCGGTGATCTGGTTGGCGGCATCGTAGCTATAGCTTGCAATGACCTGGTGGGGCAGATTCACGGTGGTCATGCGGCCCGCGGCATCGTAGGCATAGCTCACGGCTCCCTGCGGGTGGCTCACCGACAGCAGTCGGCCAGCAGGGTCGTAGCCGTACTCCCAGCGGGCGCCGTTGCCCAGCTCCATGGCGGTACGCCGATTGGCGGCGTCGTATTCATAGCGCACCTCGCCTTGTGGCGTGACTTCCCGCACCAGGCGGTCCCGTAGATCATAACTGCGGGTAATAAAACCGCGATGACGTTAGGGCCTCAGTCGAAAAATCTGGTCGCTCGTCACTGTTCCTTGAGGTGTTGTCAGCGATACAACTCCACCATCCGCTCCCGCTGGAATGGAGACGACCACACGGGTTGGGGTTACCTGGCTTGGCGTCGCCTCCACCCCGGCAACTGCCACACTGACGCCTGCCGGGTTTTCGCCAAAACCGGTTCCGTAGACGGTGAGCTCTTGGCCCACAGTGCCGAAAGCTGGGGAGAAGCCGTGCAATACCAGCTCCGAATCATTGTAGGAACGTCGGGACGACATATTGCCGGCTGCATCGTATCGATACACCACCGCACGATCTTCTGCGGGAACGACAACACCTACCAGGCGGTTTAAATCATCGTAAATGTAGTCGGCGGGTTGCCCAATAGCAACCGTCGACAGGGTGATCCACCATATAGCGATGAACGTCTTTCTCAGTTCGATCATGTCTCACCCATCCGAAACAGACTTATATAGAACTCGACAAACCTATCAGGCGTTTCTTTAAGCATATACCACCTCTGCCATGGGGCGACCAGAAAAATCACCAGCACAAGCCAGGATTGAAGAAGGACTCACACTTAGGCTTGTTGGTTCTAAAAGCAGTCCGACACCATTTATTACGACCCATACTATTTTTAAATCATCCACCTACCTACCACTAACGAAAACCATGCATCACTAATTCTACGAAAAAAATATGATAACCAAAACGACAACACCAGCAAAGAACAAAAAGCGAAGCGCAGCGCACAAACCCCTTATCTCACGATCAACGGGCTCTTGTTTGTAATCTCCCATCAACACGAAATCATAAATAAACGGAATCTGTGCAGGCGAACTAAGAAATACAGGAGGGCTCCCATATTTCTTATATATATCTCCATAGTTCAACCGTATTTGCAACATTAGATAGCAAGAAAGGATAGCGTACAAACCCCAGACAAGGAAAGCCATAAAAATCAACATGGAGCGCTTCAGTCCGAACAAATACATTCAATCCGGTTAACGGACTCAGGGACAATTTCAGATCTCCCCACCATGATGTCCATCAGGGTCCAACCAACACCCGCACTTAGCGACATATCGATCCCAGTCGTAGCATCACCAAGATTTATTACGCCTGCTGACACACCGATTCCAATATTTACTGAAGAGCCAGCGAACGTAAATGGGCCCGCTAATGCGCCGGTATCAATAAAATCCCACGGATCATCAAAACTTATATTTCCGCCCACCACACCAACCGGAAGACTAAACAATGACAAACCTACCGCTGCGGCCCTCAGTCTTAGATTGACCTTGTAATCACCTACGCACTCGGAAGTCAAATTAAAGAGAAAATATGATCCACCACTACCCTGCGCCCCCAAGGAGTAACTTACATACGTGCCAGCCCATTCAACCAGACCTAGAGGGTCATTAAACGAGATTGGATCACCACTCACATACCCATACACATTGCTGCCACCCCGTAAGCCTATAGGGTCTTCACTGAGGAACCGGCTCAATACCGGTGAGTAGTATCTAGCCCGGTAGTAGTACAGGTCTGCGGCATCTTTCTCACGACCGGTATAGGCGAATTGGGAGGCCTCTCCGGTGGTGGTGGTTTGACCGTAGGCGCTGTAGCGGTTCTCCCCGGTGGTGGCTCCAGTGTCATCCACCATGGCCAGTACACTCCCCAGGGCGTCACGAATGTAGGTTTGGGTGCCGCTCGGGGTGATCTCTGCGGCAAAGGCATCCAGTCCCAGACCAGAGAGCATCAGGGTCTGATCCACTTGAATGGGGTTGGCACCATCGTGCAGATAACCCGTGGTGGCGGTGGCGTCGCTGCGCTGGGTCCTCCTACCCAGGGCGTCATAGGCAAAGCTCAGGTCTGCGGTCTGACTCAGCTGGTCACGGGCATCCCAGACATAGCTTTGGCCCAGGCCCGATAGCAGGTTGCCATTGGGGTCGTAGCTCAGTGGTTGGCCGTTAAAGGTGATCAAGCGGTTGGCGGCGTCATAGGTGGCATCGAAGTCCTCACCCGAGGCTCCCAGTCTCGCCAGGCTGCCGCCCTGGCTGATGCGCCGACCGGCCGCATCGTAGCTATAGCTCAGGTCGCCGATCTCCATTCCGGCGCGGCTATAGGTAATGCGGGTGATCTGGTTGGCGGCATCGTAGCTATAGCTTGCAATGACCTGGTTGGGCCGATTCACGGTGGTCATGCGGCCTGCGGCATCGTAGGCGTAGCTCACGGCTCCCTGCGGGTGGCTCACCGACAGCAGCCGGCCCGCAGGGTCATAGCCGTACTCCCAGCGGGCGCCGTTGCCCAGCTCCATGGCGGTACGCCGATTGGCGGCATCGTATTCATAGCGCACCTCGCCTTGTGGCGTGACTTCCCGCACCAGGCGGTCGCGTAGATCATAACCGCGGGTGATAAAACCGCGATGATGTTAGGGCCTCAGCCGAAAAACCTGATCGCTCGACACTGTTCCTTGAGGCGTTGTCAGCGATACAACTCCACCATCCGCGCCCGCGGGAATTGCGACCACCACACGGTTTGGGATTACCTGGGTCGGTGTTGTTTCCACCCCGGCAACCGTCACACTGATGTCTGCAGGGTTTTCGCCAAAACCGGTTCCGTAAACGGTGAGCTCCTGGCCCACCGTGCCGAAAGCTGGGGAGAAACCGTGCATAACCAACTCCGAATCATTGTAGAAACGACGGGAGGAAATATTGCCGGCAGCATCGTACCGATACACCACCGCAAGATCTTCTGCGGGCACGACAACACCTACAAGGCGGTTTAAATCATCGTAAACGTAGTCGGCGAGCTGCCCTGTAGCAACCGTCGACAGGGTGATCCACCATATAGCGATGAACGTCTTTCTCAGTTCGATCATGTCTCACCCGCCCAAAAACAGACTCATAAATACATATACGCGTCTGACAAAAAAACAGACGTGCTCCAAAACTAGAACCCTTCCCGCCAAAGCCCGGCTCCGACGATTATACCCTCAGCCATGCACCCGAAAACCCTCACCAACCGAAAGACTTAATTTGCAGTCCAAAACCATTTATAATTTACCCCTTTCATTCAAGCATCGAAAACCATATAAAAAACGCGGCAATACCATACCAACCCACTACAAACAACCAATATTGAAAGGGAGAACTTGTGTAACTCATAACGTGCGAACCAATTCCAACGGCGCCCGTGCGAAGGTTCCTTTCATTCATCCATAGTGACGCGCCCAGTAGAAATACGTCAGGCAAACGAACCTCACCGCGCAAAATCCATAAATAAAAAACCCCAATAAACACCGAAAAGTGCAGGACAATTAAACATACCCATCGACTACCCGCAATCAAGGGTTTCTCAGGACACCTATCCTTTGGCACGGCCTGTATCCATATATATTTCTAACCCCCATACCCCCAAAAATACCAACCCATCACAAAAACAATAAAGGCAGATTTCCACCCACACATCGAAAAGACGATGAACCACCTGAATTCACCGTTATAGGAATGCCGAACGTCAGATTTACACCTTACACTTGACCCCTCATTTATATTTCGCCATGGCCTCCATTGTCATCATGCTGAATTCATGAAGGCCGTTATGAATAGGGCCAATCATTCACAATCAATACAAGACTCCGTTGTGAGTGGTGAAGACGGTTCAAGTACGAGTACTGCAGAGCGCGTAGCGTTTCCTGCATCTAGGAAGATTGCAAACTCATCAGAGAAGTCAACAACAGCGGCCGGGGCTTTAGTCAACCCAACCACGGAACGAACGAACCCGACCGAGCCTAGAGAAAGAGCAGCGCCAAAATAATCCGGCTCGCCTGTAGTTAACCACTTGTCGGCTATTGCCATTCCGGAAAATGCGAATGACGCAAGACCTAATGGCGGAAAATATAGAGCGCCGAAGCCAGTCACAGCCGCGCAGTAGTTTAGCGCAAACTGTCTTTTCTGAGGAGCCTGCTCCCGATTGTATTGATTGATTTGCGTCATCACAGCGTAATACTGCGCCTGGCTTTGCGTGAAGCCAAACAGTGTTTGCTGTAAGCCAAGTGGGTCAGCGAACCGCAAAGGATCACCACCCACATACCCATATAGGTTGCTTCCCCCCAGAAGACCAATCGGGTCCTCACTCAGAAACCGGCTTAGCACCGGCGAGTAGTAACGGGCCCGGTAGAAATAAAGGTCTTCGGCATCTTCCTCACGACCGGTATAGGCGAATTGGGAGGCCTCTCCGGTGCTGGTGGTTTGACCGTAGGCGCTGTAGCGGTTCTCCCCGGTGGTGGCTCCAGTGTCATCCACCATGGCCAGTACACTCCCCAGGGCGTCACGAATGTAGGTTTGGGTGCCGCTCGGGGTGATCTCTGCGGCAAAGGCATCCAGTCCCAGACCAGAGAGCATCAGGGTCTGATCCACTTGAATGGGGTTGGCACCATCGTGCAGATAACCCGTGGTGGCGGTGGCGTCGGTGCGCTGGGTTCGGCGGCCCAAAGCGTCGTAGGAAAAGCTGAGGTCTGCGGTCTGACTCAGCTGGTCACGGGCATCCCAGATGTAACTTTGGCCCAAACCGGATAGCAGATTGCCATTGGGGTCGTAGCTCAGAGGTTGGCCGTTAAAGGTGATTAAGCGGTTAGCGGCATCATAGGTGGCATCGAAGTCCTCGCCTGAGGTTCCCAGTCTCGCCAGGCTGCCGCCCTGGCTGATGCGCCGACCGGCCGCATCGTAGCTGTAGCTCAGGTCGCCGATCTCCACTCCAGCGCGGCTATAGGCAATGCGGGTGATCTGGTTGGCGGCATCGTAGCTATAGCTTGCAATGACTTGGTTGGGCAGATTCACGGTGGTCATGCGGCCTGCGGCATCATAGGCATAGCTCACGGCGCCCTGCGGGTGGCTCACGGACAGCAGTCGGCCGGCCGGATCGTAGCCGTACTCCCAGCGGGCGCCGTTGCCCAGCTCCATGGCGGTACGCCGATTGGCGGCATCGTATTCATAGCGCACCTCGCCTTGAGGCGTGACTTCCCGCACCAGGCGGTCGCGTAGATCATAACTGCGGGTGATCACGCCGCCTACGGAGTCGGACAGCTCGATCAAACGATCACCGGCATCCCACACCAGATCCACCTGCCCGCCGTCGGCGTAGACCACCCGGGTCAGGCGATCCAGTGCGTCATAGCTGTAGCTGGTGTGCTGGCCCTTGCGGTCCACCCGGGTGATGACGTTGCCATTGTTGTCATAAGCCCAGGTTTCCTGGGTGGCGGCATTGAGGGGGTCGACCATGGTGATCTGCCGGTCCACGGCGTCATAGCCAAAGCCGTGGGTGCCCGCCTGGCGGGGGTCGGTGAACCCGATCAGGTTGCCGGCATTGTCGTAATCCATGGTGGTGATGCCGCCCAGGGCATCGGTGATTTGCGTCAAACGGTCTTCGGGGTCGTAGGTGAAAAAGGTCTGGATGCCGCGGGGGTCCTCAAAGTGTGTCATCCGGCCCAGGGCATCGTGCCCCATCTGCGTGGTGCGACCCAGGGCATCCGTCACCGCCTGCAGGTCGGCGCCGCTGTAGCTCATTTGCAGAGCGTGATTCAAACCATCCAGCACTTCGACTATCCGCCCTTCCGCATCGTGGGACATCCGGGTCCGGCGGCCGCTGGCATCGATCACCTCTATGAGGTTGCCCTGCTCATCGTAGGCCATGCGGGTGGTCTGGCCCAGCGGGTTGGTCACCTGGGTCAGCTGGTTAAAGCTGGGCTCGTAGCTGAAGCGGTAGGTCGCGGCCTCGGGGGTGTCGGCCAGCAGCGTGAGCTGGATGAGATTGCCGGCGGTGTCATAGGCGTAGGTGGTGCGTCTTCCCAGGGCGTCAGTCATGGCCGTGACTCGCTCGCTGCGGGCTGCGCGTTCGTAGAGGATGGTTCGCTCTACCGGGGTTCCCAATGCCTCGGTACGGGCGACCGGATAGCCCGCGGTGTTGTAGCGATGGCGGGTGGTGATGCCGCGCGCATTGAGGGTCTGGCGGCTGGCGACCGCACCCGAGCCGGCCTCTTCGTAGTCCATGCGCGTAATGGCATTATCGGCCCGCACCTGGCGGCTCAAGCGCCCGTCCACATCGAAGGTGTTTTGCACCGCGGGATTACCGCGCCGGTCGATGACCTGGACCATGCGATCGAGGTCGTCGTAGCGGTAGCTCTCGCCGGTGCCGTCTGGAAAATCGACCGCTTCCAGCCGACCATCGGCATCGTAGCTGTAGCGCACCTCCCGACCGCTTTGGTCGGTCGCGGTACTGATCAGCCCGGCAGCCGTATGGGTAAAGGTGATTTCACGCCCATGGGCCGCGCGCACCGCTAGCATGCGGCCGCGATCACGCTCAATGGTGACGGTGTTGCCGTTACGGTCAATCATGGTGGTGAGCTTGCTGCCGTCGCTGGCCGCAAAGCGATATTGCATCCCATCTCGCAGTGTCAGTACAAACTCGCCCAAATCTTCGCTGTAAGCAAGGCGGCTGGCAAAGAATGCACCGGGAGATTGCGTGTGTGTGTACTCGGAATCGCGCACGGTGTCGCCGGCCACGCGCTCATAACGGATGGACTCCCCCCTTGGAAACACCAGCTCCAAAGTCTTACCACTGCCATCCAAGGCACCGTGGCGCAGGAAAAGCGCATAGGAATGACCACTACCCCGCCCGAATTCTTGAGAGCTGGCAAAAACCCCGCTGGATTTGCGCTGAACGGGCTCGGTTTCTTCTTCATCGTCCCGGTTGGGCAGGTTGGTGGTGCAGTACTGCCGCTGCAGCGCCAATGGCGGATTGGCCGCGACCTCCATATCCGTGCTTTGGTAGGAGTATGAGCCGATGTCACAGCCTTCGGTCTTGAACGCAAACTGCCACAGGATGTTGGTCGGGTCCTGGTTCTGCACCAAACGCAGGGTGACCAGATCCGCCGGCTCCAAAGAGAGTATGTGGTCGATATTCTCAAAGCGGATGGCGCCATCGGTACCCAGCGTGACCGGCACCTCCTCTTCACCCAGCACAAACAGCAGGCCGCGGTCGGCCTCGGCATGGGGCCCGAAGACTGCCAAGGGGGGCGCTGCTTCATCATTACCAGGGGCCTGCAAGTCGTAGAGCAGCTCGACGGCGCTTTCGGTGCCACCCAGCACGGCCAGCGGCAAATCCCGGACGTTGGTCAGGTCCCCGTCCGGAAGCTCGCGGTTGATGGCAGCCACCTCCAAATCAAACACCGAAAACTGAAACTCGGGCCGGTACACCCATTGGTACACCGGCTCGGGGCGGTCGATCTGGTTGCCCTCGCGGCGCAGGGCGCGCCAGGCGCGGTCCTGGGCGCGGGTGCTGGCCTCGTCCAGCAGGGGCACCTGCACCGGGGTGTAGTACTTCGGCCGGCCCGGGCCGGCAAAGTCGTAGCAGCGGCTGCGGCCGGGGCGGTGAATGGGGTAGCCGCACACGTACAGGTAGTAATGCTCGGCCTGCAGGCCGCAGTCGTCATTCAGGCGCAGCAGTTGTTTGTGCACCCCGGGGCGGATGGTGAGCTGGGCGGCGTCGGCACCACAGGCGGCGTCCGGGGTCAGGCTGTCGCCTTCCACACTCTTGTACAGCAGCCCGCTGTAGCCGTCCTCGGCCAGGCCCTGCGGCAGGGGGCGGCCATCGGCATCGGTCCATTCGGTTTCAATCTCGATGTAGACATCATCGGTGAGGCCTACCCCTTCGCCGGTAATCAGATGCAGGGCTTCACTGCCCTGGGTCAGGCCCAGCTGGTCCACCCGTTTGCGGGTGGCACGGATACGCAGACGGGGCGGCTGCAGCTCCAGGTCGGGCACAATCACCTGCAGGCCCTGCTGGTCGTAGGACACCGTGGTGGTGCCGATATACCCGGTGGGGCGGTTGATGGCGACCACCTGGAGCTGCTCACCCCGGGTGAGGCTGCTGCGGGTGGGCTCCTGCTCGTCGGGGACCTTGTCGGCGCCCAAGCCCAAAAACGCCTGCCGAAACCGCACGTCGGTGCCCCGCAGCAGGGTCTGGTAGCGAAACGCCGTTTCGCCCTGCACCACATCGGCCTGGTCAAAGATCCAGCGCTCGGGGTCATCGCCCAGCCCCAGGCGCTCGGCCAACAACTCGCCGGTGGATGCCCGATAAACGTAGATATCGGTATTGCGCAGGTCGTCCTCACTCAGGCGTTGCAACAGCCCACGGCTTTGCAGGTCAGGCAGGGTATCCGGCGCTCGGCTGAGGTCGAAATTGATGAAAGTGCATTGGGCACCGTCGGCAAAGGGGTCGCAGGGCCGCTCGGCGGAATCAACGGCCTGCACGGGCGCCCCGCCCAGGTACACAAACACCCGGCCGGCCTGCTCGGGGGTTTGGCCCAGGCAGGCGCGGTCGTCGTCACCATCGCCATCAAGGTCGGTAGCGAATACCTCCCCAGCGGCGCAATTGGCAAAGCTGGCGCCGGGGTCGTAGCTTTGGCGCTGGTCGCTGTAGTCCACCGGCCCCAGCTCCACACCGGCGGTAAGGCGGCCGATACCGCTGAGCAGCACCGAGTCCAAACGCAGATCTCGGCGCAGCCGCGGTGGCTCGGCCAGGGTGGCCACAATACCGGCCACCCGGCTGCCCAGCGTGCCGCCCACCGACCCCACGGGGGCCGGCAAATCACAATGGGCATAGCCGATACAGGTATTACTCTGGGGTGTGGCTATGGTGTAAATCCCCTGCCCCGAGGGGCTCTTGGGGTTGAAGCTGCGGTAGGGCACGGTGCCGGTAATCACCGTGTCATGGCTGAAAGCGGTGCAGGGGCATGGCACGCCCAGGTAACTCAGGCGGTAGCCGCCGGTTTCTGGCGCGCTCAGCGCCTGCGCGTTCCAGTCCAGCGAGTTGCGCACCCGCACCCCGGACAGCCCATTGAGCACGCGTTCGTCCATCTCGGCATTCATGCGCTGACGGTCCAGCGGGGTTTGCAACGGCGGGTCGAAAAAGTCGGTTTGAAAACCAACCGGCAACGGCGAGCTATGCAGCAGCCGGCCCTGCGCATCCACAATCACCGATACCGTGTCACCAGGGATGCTGGTGGGGGCGCTGCCCAGATCGATAGGCGATTGGAGCAATACCAAGCCTTCCGGCGGCAGTGCCTGCGGGTCAGTCACTGTGGCGGGGTCACGAATCACCACACTCATGACCCAGTTGGCGCTCAGCGGCGGGCTGGTGATCGGCTCGTCCACCCACTGCCCATTGCGCTGCACCCGGGCTGTGCCAAAACCAGCCTCGGCCCGCTGGTTGTACGCCGCCCGATCCAGTATCTGATAAGCATCCCGGTAGGGGCTGTCACCGCTGACAAAGTCGGCATATTCCGCCAGTGCAGCCTGCACCAGGGGGCCGCTCAAAACCTGGGCATCAGGGGGTGGCTGGTTGGGCAAGGGCTGTTGCTGCTGGGTGGGGTCGCTTTGACTTTCGTCGATTTCCACCCAAACCGGGTTGCCGGCCTCATCGCGCACCAAGCCGGTGGCCAGTACATAGCCCGAGGCCGAGTAGCGCCAGTAAATCGGCAGCGGTGACGTGGGCGCCTGCGCCCACAACGCTGATGGCAGGCACAGCAGCATCAGTAGCGCCAGCTGACTCACTCGGGACAGGCAAACTTGCATCGCTACTCAGCCCCCCACCAGGCGTAGTAAGTCATACAACGAGGTTTCTCCATCGGCGTAGGCCTTCAGCCGTGCCTGCGCCTGGTCATCGGTGCCGGAGAGGCTGTAGCCGATGTAATCCAGCAATTGATATTCGCTACGTAATGACTGCAGTCGGCCGGCGTTGATAACGCCAACACCAGTCGGCACCAGCATGAGGGAGCCAGGATCACGACCCACCAGCAACACATAGGTGCCATTGGGCGGCAGATAGGATTTGTCGCCAAAGTAGCCAGGCAGATTGATATTCAGGCCCAGCTCGCCTTCGACTTCGATGCCCTGTGGCTGCACGGCATAGAGCCAGTTCGGCGTGGCGGCGACATGCCGGCGTACCAGTACATCATCGGCGCGCAGGAATTGCACATGCGCCAGGCCCTGGCGCCGCCGGTCGGCAAATGAGAGCTCGACGGCGGTTAAATCCAGACGCAGATCGCCGCTATCCAGTACCACTTCAGCCTGCCCGCTGGCGAGCGGGCGGTAGGGGACATCGGGGTTGATGCGGGCCAGCCGGACCAGTCCCACATCGTTGAAGCGGCCATCCTGCAGGCTGACCGAGTTGATGAATTCACCGTATTGTGGTCGCTCCAGATCGTTATTGACCCGCAACTCATAGCGGCCACCAGGCAGGTGTGGCGTGGTCGCACCAAAACCGAAGAAGTAGGCACCATTCCCGTCGGTACGGGTAGACAGTCCCAGGGCCGGCAGATCCACGCGCATGCCGGCCAGGGGCGCCATGCCGGTGTTCAGCACCACACCCTGCACCAGGGTTGGCGTGGGGCGAATCTGGAACTGGTATCGGCGAATGAGTTGTCCTGCATAGCTCACATCAACAAAGATCGTGGCGCCGTAGGCGAAATCACGTTCGGGTAAAAAGCCGACATTGCGACGGTCGATGGCCTGTGCCAGCCTGCCGGCCACGGGCTGCAGGTCGCGGTGGACTTCAATTGGCTCGATGTTGTCGAGCAAGGGGAAATCACCACCGGCATCCCGCGGCGGCAGGAAATCGAAGCCATGGACGGTTTCGCGTATCTGGATGTCCAGCTGGGTCATGTCCACAGGCCGGTTGAAGAACAATTGCACATCAGCCGTGGGAGGTACATCAGCCGCGGAGATCGCTGGTTCGCTGCGGCTGATGTCCAGCGGGATGCTGTCTTCGTTAATCAATGTGATCTGGGTGGTGGCGGCCACCAACACCTCGCCCTGGTCATCCTCGGCCACTGCTCGCAGTGTGCGGTTGCCGGCAAAATCCGCCAGCGGCAATTCGGCGCTCCACAGCTCGCTGCTGCCCGTGGCTGTCACCGCGGGCGCGTCGTCCATTTGCAACAGAATGCGGGCCGGGGTCAAGGAGCCGCTCAGCCGCACGGTGACCGTCAGCTGCGAGGTGGATGCTGGCAGGGTCAGGCTGCTGTCGGTGCGCGGGCGCACAAATTCCAAGGCGATATCTTGCCCCGCCTGGACATCATAGGATTCTTCGCTGCGATTGCCGGCCTGATCCCAGGCCACCAAGGTCAGCGTTTCGACTGTATCGGCAGCCAGGGTCACCTCATGCCGGAAGATAAATTCGTCATCATCGGTACCAGGTTCCAAAGCCACGCTGACGCCGTTGATTTCGAAGCCGGTCAGATCCGTATCACTCACCTGGCCGGTGAGCACCAACGGCTGCTCCAGTACGGTATTCACCGTCGGGGGTGCTTGTAGGGTATTGTCCAGGCGGATCACTGGCAGCGTGTTGTCCAGGCTGAGTTCCAGCACCTGCTCAGCGGTGCGGCCTGCGCCATCGGTCAGCGCCAAGCTAAAGCTGGTGGGGCTGCCATCGGGGTTCAGGTCAGCCATGGTCTGGAAGGAGCTGTCGAGTTGATCCTGTGTAGCCAGAGCCACCTGCGCGCCATTGATGGTCAGCGTTAGCGGGCCTACCTCGGCTATCACCCGGCCGTTGATCGGTACTGGCGTGGTATTGAAGACCCTTTGGGTGCGCGGCTCGGTCACCTCCAGCAGCGGGGCACCGTCTTCGCCACCGGCGCCATCCTCTTCACCCTGGAATATGGCCACGCTGGCCTCGTCACTGCCCCCGGGGCTGGTAGCCACCACGCGTAAAACGTTGACACCAGGTTCCAGCCTGAGCTGCTCAAACTGGAACAGATGCAGCGTATCGTCCGTCGCATCGGTGCTGGGAAATACCACCTGCGCGCCCAGCGTGAGGCGGATGTTGTCGCTGCTTTGCGATGAATACACCCGCCCGTTCAGCGAGATCTGCTGCTCTTGCGTGCGGGTACCCGGGGTGGGCGCGTCGATAAACACTTCGGGCACCGCCCCTGGAACCCGCCGGACGCTGACCTGTGCCTGACCGATGTTCCCGCCGCTATCTGCGGCGCGAACGGTGATGAGGTTGAATCCGGAGAGCAAGGGGAACTCCACGGTAAACCGCCCCTCGGCATCGAGGTTGGCCTCGACCTCCACACCCTCTACACGATCACTCAGGGCAACGATGGTGCTCACCTCGCCTTCGGCATCCACCGCCTGACCGGACAGGAACACCGTGTTCTGGCTGGTCTCCCGCTCGGCTTCGCCATCGATGCTCACGGTCGGGCCCAGCGTATCTGGCTGCGTGGTCAGTTCCAGCGCCGCCTCGCGATCTGCAAATCGGGTTTCGCGCAGACGCACCTGCCAGACTTCGGTGGTGCTGGCCAGTGGCAGACGCACGGCAAAGCGCCCCTCCGCGGGCCTAACGGTGGACTGATGGTTGGCGCTTTGGAACAGCAGCTCCAGCGTATCCACAGCATCAGCATAGGTCCCCGTCACGTCAGCATGGCCGGCTGCAACAATTTGCCGCCACTGGCCCGGGCTCACTTCCTCGGCACTCTCCAGGCTCAGCACCAAGGGCGGCAATGGCAGGAACTCGAGGGGGTCGGAAAGCGGACCTTGAACGGTTTCGGTTTCACCGCTGAAGGGGTTGTCGAAACGGCGAATGGTCGCCACGGAGTACAGGTAGCGCTGGCGCCAGTCCGGCGTGGTATCGGTGTAGGTGTTGTCGGCAACCGTCGCCAGCAGCTCTGACGGCACTGCGTCCTGCTCGCGGTAGATGCGATAAGCGTCCACCTCCGGATTGACGGCCCAGTTCGCTACGGCATCAGGGCCATCGCGAACCAAGGTCAGCTCCTCTACGGCTTGGCGGTTGTAGGCGATAAAGCCCTGCGCTGCTTCGCTGGGCAGGCTTTCGCGACCGGCTGCATCCACAGCCGTGATCCGATACAGGTAGGCGCCACCATTCACAACGGTGGTGTCCACGTATACGTTTTCCGTAACGGGGCCGGGCGTTAGACGCTGCTCATCAGCCCCTCCGGCGGGTTGCCGGTAAACATGGAAACCCGCCACCACTGCCGGGTCGGGGTGTTCCGACCAGGAGATTTCCAGAGCCTGGTCCTGAACCGCCACTGAGGGTGCTTGCGGGGTTTCCAGCCGATCACGGGTAGCGTCGTCCGGGTAGGTGTCGTCGGCGTTATCCACCCCGTCCCCGTCGCGGTCTGGGTCACTGTTGTCGCCGATGCCGTCACCATCCAGGTCTGCGGACTCGGTGGGGTCATCCGGGAATACATCGGCATCGTTGTCGACGCCATCGCCGTCGCGATCCGGGTCACTGTTGTCACCAATACCATCGCCGTCGAGGTCGGTGGACTCATTCGGGTCATCGGGGAAAACGTCCGCGTCATTGCCGACGCCATCGCCATCGCGGTCGGGATCACTGTTGTCGCCGATGCCGTCGCCATCCAGGTCTGCGGACTCGGTGGGATCATCCGGGAATACATCGGCATCGTTGTCGACGCCATCGCCGTCGCGATCCGGGTCACTGTTGTCGCCAATGCCGTCGCCGTCGCTGTCCTGGCTTTCCGTGGGATCATCCGGGAAGGCGTCTGCAGCATTCGGGACGCCGTCGCCATCGCGATCAGGGTCACTATTGTCACCAATTCCGTCCCCATCGCTGTCGCGGCTTTCGCTGGGGTCATCGGGGAAGGCGTCGGCGGCATTGGGTACTCCGTCACCGTCACGGTCGGGGTCCGAATTGTTGCCAATTCCATCCCCATCACTATCCAACCACTCGCCAGGGTTGTCGGGGAAGGCATCCACTTCGTTGTTGACACCATCCCCGTCGCGATCCTCGTCCTGGTCGTCGGGGATCCCGTCGCCATCGAGGTCATCAGCAACGACCGTGATGCTCACCGTGGCCGGGTCAGATTCGAATTCGGCGTCGCTAACGGCAAAGTCGAATTCATCCTCCCCATAGAAACCGGGATTAGGGGTATAGATCAGCTCTGGAGGTGTGCCGGAGAGTTCGCCGTTCTGCGGAGCACTGAGCAAGCGATAACTCAAGGCATCAGCATCAGCATCATTACCTGCCAGGATCAATGGCAGCGACTGGTCCTGGTTGGTTTGCAATGACTGCGCCTGCGCCTGTGGGCGCCGGTTGGGCTGGATGACCTGAATCTCGAAGTTTTGTATCGCGCTGAGACCGGCCTCATCTGTGGCGCTGATCGATACCGAGACCACACCCACCTGCCCCGCTACCGGCGTCCACAAAACCTCCCCAGTCATCAGGCTGATGCTCATTCCCTGCGGAGCATCGAGTAACTCATAGCTGACGCTCTGATTGGCAGGCTGGGTAATCGCATCAGCCAGATATCGATACTGCTGATCGACGAAGGCGGTGGTCGGCGGATCGGTGACAAATTCCGGCGCTTCGCGGCCAACGCCGGTATAGGGTTCAAAGGGTACATGCGCCAAGGACATGGTCCCGTTCCAGCTTTGACTGACGATGGTGCCGTTCAGTGCTCCCTGTGGCTGACTGATATCCGCTCTAGGCGCCAGCACAGAGCCCTGAACGTCTACCCCGCGCAGCTCCAGAGTGGTCGCCTGATAAAAGTTGAATACCGTACGTTCGCGATGTGCGGTCAGGCTACCCAGACCCATGTTGGTAAGGCCCGTTTGTTCGCCGTCGATATTGAACACAATGTGAGCGTTCTCAGGAATGCCGCTAAGCGCAAAGGTGTGAGCCGTTAGCACCTCGGCGCCTGACAACTCGAAAATCTGCAAATCGGACGCGCCGTCCCCGCTGAGGGACAGACCACCAAAAGAGAATTCGGCGCTGCCATTGGCCGGCAAGGTCGCCAACCAGTCTGCGAGTGCGAGGAGCTCGGACTGGGTGTCCTCGATGTCCAGAGGCAATGGCGCGTACTCCAGAATCTGTGCTCCAGGCGCCATACCGTTGCGCACAGGGTCACCAATGTCCGCAGCACCACCCGCGACGATATCGCCTACATAAACCCTGCCACTGGAGAAGCTGATGTCGCCACCGGCGACTAGCGTCGCCCCTGGTGGGTCATCGGTAATGCGGTCGGCCACACTGTAGTTGTTGATCGAAAGATTCGCACCGGCAAACAAACGCCCTTCGGTTTTGGACGATGTGGCCGAAAAACCCTCAAACACCAAGGCGTTGTAATCTGCGGCGGCCCCCAGGCTGAAGTTTGCGACAACCCCGGCCGGCGGTGGCTCTGGTTCATCCGCAATTTGCCGGCTACCAATCTCCAGATAATCTAGAACATAGGGCGACGCGCCATCCGCCCCATTTACGTTGATGATCACCTCCATGTCTGCCGCGCCAGGCCCCAAGGCCGCCACCGCAGCTGCTGTCAGCGCGAACTCAAAAGTTACGAACTCCCCTTGCTGGCTAAAGCTATGCTGACCGAGTGCCTCCCACCACAGAGATTGCGATGGCCTGCGCAACACGACGTCGATGGTTCCCGGCCAGCCGTTTTGATCAGCCGGCAGGCGCGCCCGCAGTCGCAGTAGGTCACCATTAGCTGCGCTTATTCCAAACTGGGCAGGGGCAAAGGCAGTGCTTGTCAGACGGGTATAGCCACTGATGGGAACAGCCAGCGCCTTTTCACCTTGCAGCGCATCTGGGACGGACACGGCATACAGCGCATCCCCGTCTGCCGACCACAAATCAGGGTTTTCGAAGCCCAATAGTTCCGCATAGGCCGGGTCGTGAATACCGATAACAAAGCTGCGCTCCACATCAACACCGCCGACCCGAGCGCGCGCTGTAACAATACTGCTGCCGCCAACAGCTCCCAATACCGTCCACGTGCCATCACCATTGCTCGTGAGCGCAAGCAATGCCTGGTCATAACCGACGAGTTCTGTAGCGACCGGCCACCCTGCGGGGGCGTAGAGGCTGCTGGGAACACCGACATCGACAAACCGGGGGTTCCACTCCCCCAACTCGACCGGCGCCGGCGCTGGATCAGGACTGGGCTCGGGGCTCGGTGTGGGCGTTGGCGGGGGACTGGCACCAGGAACGCGGATATGATCCAGCAGCCAGGGGTCTGGTGCTGAATTGGCGTTCAGGTTGAGAATGATCTCAACTTGGGATGCCGATGGCAGGGCGTTTTTTACCGAGTCACGCAACTCGAAGGTGTGCGTAACGTATTGCCCTTTGGCTGAACTAGCAAGCTGGATACGATCGTGAGCCTCCCACCATAGTCCGGCCTCCGGAATCCGTATTACCAACTCGATGTAGCCAATCCACGCGGAATGGCTAGCAGGGATATACAGGTCGACCTGCAGTTGCTCTGGGGACTGACCTACAACGAGATCGCTGCCCACACTAAATGCACGGGAACGCACGGACACGTAGCCGCCCATTGGGACGGCCAGCGCAGCAGCCCCTTCAGTAACCGGCGAACTGACATTACTTAAAGACGCCTGGGAGCTGCTCCAGTCGCTTGCATCCTCGAAGCTCGCCGCAGGTTGAGCTTGCGCCGATGGGACCCCACTACCTATACACACGGCCAGGCAGAGGACGAGCCTGCCCCACTGGCTTAGCATGCCTGCGACGGTAGAGAGCCCCTGGTTCTTCACGGCTGTACAGCCTCCCGGTAAATCACCCGGGCCTGCATAAGCACCTCTGAGGACAAGACTTTGACGGACTCCCGCATCCTTTGCGCGGCAAGAATGCGGCGAATCTCGTCACGGACCTCCTCCAGCGGAGTCGCCGGCAGTTCTTGTACGGCCGTCACGCGCAAACGATGTGCGCGCCCATCCACCATCACAACGCCGCTGACAGCATCTGCCCCCAGCTTACGCAGTGCGCTCGCCAAAGCCGGCTCCAACTGCGGCCCATCACTACGGCCGCGACCATGCTCCAGCCACTGTGTATGGCCTTGCGCATAGTCCGACCAGTCGGCCTGCGCGCCGGCTACAGCCAGCCGCTGCAGCGCAGACGCACGATCCGCGTCACTTAGGCCCGAATGCAAGCGCAGGTACTCGTATACCTTGACCTGTTCCTGGCCGAAACTCTTCGGATGGGCCTGGTAATACGCTCTTACCTCATTCGCCGTCACCGGGGCGATAACCGCATGTTCCCGCAGGTAATCCTCAACCAGCAGTTGTACGCGGTAGGCTTCCACTTGTTGGTCAATGCGTCGCAATGATCGCTTGTCAAGCTCTTGTAACCGGCGGTCGGCAATGGCTCTACCGGCAACCAGCGACTCGAGCACCCGGCGTTGTACGCTGTCATCTGCGACCAACGGAGCGGTCTGGCCCAGCATCCGATTCACTTCATATTCGACGTCCGCCTCAGTCACCGCTTTTCCGTTAACCATCGCGAGAGCATCCTCAGGAGGTTTAGCTGCCGCAGTCTGTGCAGCCGGTTCCGGATCGCTGCAGGCTGCGAGCAGCATGGCCGCTGCAATCATTCCCAGGCCTGTCATTGCGCGGCCTCAGCATCAACATCGGCTTTGACAATCTCGATCTGGCCCAATAAGCGCGCGATTTCCTGCTCCTTTGCTTGAGCCCGCAGCTGATGACGGATGTTCCCCTTGACAGCGGCGAAGGGCTGACGGATGACCGACGGCGCCTCCAGAACCTTGATGACGTGGTAGCCAAAGGTGGTTTCAAAGGGCTCGCTGATTTCACCGGGCTGCAGACTGAATGCCATCTGCGAAAACGTTGGACTGATGGCCCCTTCGCGCAGCCAACCGAGATCGCCACCATTTTTAACTGAGACCGCATCCTCGGAATAAGCGGCTGCGACTTCGGCAAATTCGTCTCCACGGCGCAGAAGTGCGTGTGCTTCACGCGCGGTTGTCAGCCGAGCCTGCCGTTCCTGCTCGTTCATCGTGCGATTGAGCCGAACCAGAACATGCGCAACGCGCACCTTGCGTTGCGCAAACTCTTCGGGGTGGTTGTCGAAATAGCTGCGTATCGCCTGGTCATCAACGACGGAGTTCAGATGCCGTTCGAAGTAGCGACTGATGATCACTTCGCGTCGCAGATCATCCAACTCAGCCTGAACCGCTGCCGCATCAAAGTCCTTCTGACTGCTGATAATGCGGGTCAGGGCCTCCCGCTGAAGGTAGTCATCGAGCATTCGCTGCCGTTGCCGCTCGGTGCGCGGCTTGAGGTTCTTGTACTGCAGATGTCCCGCGAAGAGTTCTTCCGGCACAGCGTCCCCATTGACCACCGCCACATGCCCCTCCGGGACACCCCCACCGGGAAGCCAGGACTCCAAACGGCTGCAGCTACTGCATGTCAACGCGAAGGCCAAGGGAATTAGAAAAGATAACTTGCGCATAACATTCTCTCGGTCTTAATCAAGTTGGCTATCGGGAGCAGCCTGAAGGCGTCCCGGCTGGATAAAGGAGTTGGCGGGGTCCAAAACCACCACGCGATCGTCGGCAAAGTCGAGGAATGCCCCCCCGTCGACCACCAGTTGCTCGAACACGTGGACGCCAATGAGGTCTTGACCCACCACACCGCTCAAGCCACCGGCGGTACTGCGTATAGTCAGGCTGCTGGCATCGTTGTTTACAACCTCGAACAAGGGAGCATCGGGATCGGCCGCCTGCAGACTGACCTGGCGACCCACCAGACCGTTGTCCAGCACGCCGGGAACATCCCAGCCGGCATTGGCCACCTCTATGCGCCAGAGTGAGTTGCCCAGGTCGCTAACCGCAGTAATCGGACGGCGCCCCATTGCACGGACTGGCGTCGATCCCGTCGCGGCGAATGTGCCCTGGTTGTCGACCACCAATCGGCCCGCAAGCGCGGGGTCAAGCGCGCCCACAAAGACAGTTCCGGCTGCACTGCCGTTTGCCCTCAGAGTTTCGTTGAAGCCACTGCGGTCATCAGCTCGGATGACGATGCGGCCACCGCCTCCATATGCGCTTTGCGAAGTTGCCTCGATGATGGGAGCGCCGCCCAGTAGCCGGGCTTCAATACGGATACTGCCCCCAGCGCCGCGATCGGAACTAGCCCGCACAGCGCCTTGCAGTTGCACGCTATCTGCCATGATCGAAACAGAGCCCCCGCCCAGATAGCCGTAGTACCTCCAGTTTCCGCTCCAGCTATAGGTACGCTCATCACCCTGCCCATAGGTGGTAGCCATGTCATAGCGGCCGTGCGCACAGTTATCTCCGGCGATGAAGCCGGCATGTGAGCGCAACTGCCCCGTACCCACGCAGGGCGGGAACGGGTCATGTTGCACACTGGCAACGCGGGATAGATCGATCACGGATGCCGCATCGACGAACACGGTTCCACCCGGGGCTGACAACTGGAAGCTTGGGGTGGCAAGAGCGCGGCCGAGCAGTGGCGAGCCATTGTAGGCAGAGACGTCCGTTGCCAGCAGAACCACGTTGGAACTATCTATCTGCGTACTCGCCAGGTGTACCTGACCGGTTTGTCCATCGAGCTGAATGAAGGGCGCTGTGATTTTCTGCGCGTCAAAACGTGCTCCGCTGCTACCCAGCAGGTTGCCGGAGACGATCAACTCACCCTCGGCACGGAGCTCGGAATCGCGCTCCGCAAGCAACTGGCCGCCACCTTCAACGATGATGTCGGTTGCCGATACCGACACTCCATCATCTAGATTCAGATCCGTACCGGAGATCAGCACACCGGCGGTCATCTCAGCCTGGCTCGATAGTTGGACGCCGCCGGTGATGATTGCTTCATCGTCAACCCGCAACCTTGCCCCATCGCTGGCAAACAGCTGGCCGTTAAGGTAGAGGTCTGCTGCTTCCAGAGTCGCGCCGTTGACACTGAGGTCAAACTCGGTGGTCAAAGAACGATCCACCCGCAATGCACCGGAGCCGGAAATCACTGCATCCTGTACCGTGGCATCCCCATAGACGTTCACGCTGCCCGATAGGGTGCTTATGCCACCACTGACGTTGAGGTTGCCGTAGATCGTCAATTGAGGCGACACACCGCAACCAGCGCAATCGACGCTTACAGAGCTGGCCGTGAGGTCGCCGATGTAGACCTGCATGCCGTCGCCTTGCTGAAGGTATTCACCGATATCGGCACTCTGATCAGAGCGAAGCATCCGTATCGGCGCGAGCTCACCGCCCAGGTCGTACTCGTCTTCAAGCCAGGTCAGTTCGCGGACGTTATCGAAACCGACAATGTCGAAGGAACCCGCGTATATCTGATCCATGCCACCGATTGAGCCGCCTTCAGCCATGGTCAAGCTATCCAACCGCACCACGCCAAGCATGTTTCCGCCCACGTAGGCACCCAGATCCTGGATGGACTCCACAACCAGCGAGTCAGCCGTGTTGTCCAGAATCTCGAGTATCGGCGCATTGGGATCATAGGCGTTCAGGCTGACGAACTGTCCTATCAGGCCGCTCTCCCAGGCGGCACGGTTTGCAACCGGCCAGCCAGGGAAAGTGTAGGAAACAAGGCCCTCACCAAAGTTTCGAATCTCGCTTGCATGGAGCACCCAACGATCATCCCCCAAAGGCTGAGCGCTATCGATGCGTGCAAAACCCACCTGGCCAAGCGGTGTGGGCGCCGGCCCGAAACCAGACGAGCTACCCCCACGCCCAATAATCAAATCACCGTAGGTGTTTTGCGGACCATAAAGATAGACGGTACCGGGTGAGCCGTCTGGCCCTGATTCCGGGTCGAACAAACTGACACCGGCTTCAGCGCTGAACTGCATTGAGACAGATAGTGATCCGGCAGTGCCGGTGTAACGTGAGTACATCACGGCAATCCGTCCGCCCGCCGAGGGCCCACATTCGCCGCTCAGTGCACCATCAGCAGACAACTCGCCGCTGCCATTGATATCGCCCACCTCTAGTAGGAGTGAACCACCAGCGCCGCCGTTGCAGCCAAACCCATCGCTCACCACAGGTTCGCCGTCGGCGCGGATAACGCCGTCGATCTGGGCGCGCGCCGCAACAATTCTCAATGCGCCACCACCAAGGCCGCCTTCGTTTGCGCCCGGAAACAGCGGACGTCGGAAGTTGCCGTAGGCGTCGTTGCCACCACCGTGGTCGCGGGTGGAGCGTATATCCAGAGCATGTTGCGCGACCCGCAACTCAGCCCCGGCTTCAATGATTAGCTCATCCTTGAGCACCAGCTCACCGAGTGGCGTGCCGGTATCGCCAAACTCGACATAACCGTACTCATCGACGGCGGGCGGCTGCCCGGTGATGACCAGACCACCGCTCGCGATGCGCAAGTGGTTCAAGGGCAAAGATGGATCGATGAGGTACAGCACGCCACCCGCAGCGACCTCAACGTTCGCGAAGCGGTAGCCGTCGTCAGCGGTCTGCATATCGCTGACGGTGATCGCCCGCTCACCCCATTCGCCAACACGGATTACTCCCGAATCTTCCGCCAGAACTTCGCCCGAGCTACCCAAACGCGCCTGAACCGTTAATACCTCGCCCACGTTGGCCGTGGCAGGAATGCTTAGCAACACCTGGTGATCGAAGCTGCCGGCGCTGTCACTGAGATCAATCGCCAAGGATTCCAGGATGTCCCCGCCTCTGAGGAGATCGATGTCCAGTGTCTGCAACTGACCAAGGTAGTCGACCCCTATCTGGACAGGGATTTGCTCGCCCACCGGAATACCGTAGTCGGGCAGCGCCAAGGCGAGTCGGGGCGGTACCAATGGGGGATCAATACGTACGCTGATCGGTTCAGAGCCGCTGGAAAAGTAATCACCAGCTTCCTCGCCACCGAATACATACTCAGCACCGTTGAATACGTCGTTGGCGGAGTCCGTCGCCAAAACCCGCATTGTGTAGTCGCCGGTGGGCAGATTCGCACCTACGTAGGCCGGCAGCCGGAATCGCCAGCTGTCAACCGTCAGGCGGCCATCCCATTCTTCCAACCAGAGCCCACCGCTTTTCTCAAAGTCGGCAAATCGCTGCTGGCCAATGGTCGCGACCCGCTCACCCGAATCGTCGAACAGAACCAAGGCAAGATCGACCACGTTGCGCCCCGGATCGGACACCGCCACCTCAATGTGCCGTTGGGAACCCTGAGCCAGGATCAGTGCGTTGTCATCATCCTCAACTCGCAATATCGGTGCAGGGTCAGCGACAACCTCAATAGGCACGGAGTAGAAGGCGTCGTCACTCGGCGTGAGCAGCTCTAAATCCAGAGTACTAGTTCCGGTTTCCATACCGGTGTTGCCAAGCACGTCCCAGAGCAAGGCCTCCAGGAAGAAATCCGTATCTTCCGAAGGCACTCGGAAGGTCTGGCCATCCGCCGTCTCCAAGGTGCCATTACCGTCGCCCAGATACCAGTATGCTTCGAAGAAGTCTTCGTCATACCAGCTTTCCACCACGGTATCCGTGCGGAAGCGTATGTCCGTTCCGCCGAGTGGGAAGCTGAAGTTGGTGTTGTAGACAACGGGCTCGGCAAGCGGAGGCACGAAGATGACTGAATTGGGCAACTCCCACGGTTCGGTACGCGGCGCCACATCCAGGTTCAAGTCGTATTGCGTGATCCGTGGGGCAAATGGATTCGAAGTCTGTTCCGTTACGACAACCGACAGCGTCTGGCCGGCACCAACATCCCCTTCGCGCAGTCCATAGCCGGTTTGAGCACGCACAGAACGCATCTGCCGGTCGCGCTCCATGATCGGCCAGCGGCGTTCAGCATCCTGGGCGAGCTCCGGCAGGTACTCATAGGCCTCGCATTCCGCCGGGCCGGACGGGCCTCCACTGGTCGCCAGCACAGCCTCACGCGCCCACCAGGCGAAGCCATCGCGGACGTAACCACGCAGATACCCTTCCTCCAGCCATTCATGGGTTCGGTAACTGCAGGAATAACGCAGCACGCCGGCTTGCAGTTGTCCGGACTCGATGACAAACGACGGATCAAAGGCTGCCCCGAAATAATTGGCCAGCGCCTCAAAGTCCGCTCCTTCGAAGTCGAATTCATCGCCATCTGAGTCGCCGTCGTCAAAGCCAAAGCCACGGCCTTCTTCCAGCAAGAAGTTTCGGAAATCCTCTGGAGCAGCGGGGTCGCCACCAAAGTCATCAACGTACAAGGAGAACACCTCACAATCCGGCGAGTCCGTCAGGGGCCACTCCGCCTCTCCATTGGCCGACCGATGGGCCGCACTTCCGAACTTATCGGCATCCGCATCGTATTCATCGTCACCCGCCAGATAACCGGCAATGTAGCCCTCGAAATAAGCATCTGTTTGCAAGGCGGTGGCAAAGGCAGAGTAGCTCTGCCCCGCGGTTTCGCCGAAGAAATAGATGTCTTGATTGGCCCCATATTCATAGCCATCGGCGAAACCACCTTGGTAGGCAGCAACAGGGTTGTCGCATGCAGCCGGGGTCTGCAGGCCCGGTGGCACGCCGTTGACCAAGTAGGCCACGGAGAGCGTATTGCCGCCGGGGTCCGTTAGCTCTTCGGGCAGCCGTAGCGCATCGCCAACGCTCAGGGCCACACTGCCTGGTGGGTTAGTGAAGGCTGGCGGCGGATCCGTTACAGGTACGACGCGATGCTCGAAGGTGGTTATCTCGGTCGAGCCCCAGGTCTGCACATCGACGGCAAACTCGCCCATGGTCGAAGCGAGCGCCGGGCCGACAATCTCAACTCGAAGAGTCTGCACAAACCCAGATTCATTTTCTTCGATCGCGAAGGGCAGCGCCACACCGTCCAGACGCAGTTCGAGTATCTGCTCTACCGGCACATCGGTATTGAGTTCGAACCAGAGCACTGTCCGGTCTACACCCGCGTACAGGGCTTGGGTCGGGACCATCGGCATCAGCGCAAACTCGCCCTGGGCTCCGTCATCGGGCGGCGACACGACCAGGTTCACCGATTGCGAAGCCGACCCGAGGTTGACTTGAACAATGGCCTCGCCGACTGCGGCCACCTGCAAGACACCATCGGGAGAGACGCTGGCGACGGCGGGGTCATCAACGGAGTAGTTCGTCCCAAATGCCCCAGAACTGACGTTCAGGGTGTAGTCGACGCTGTCGATTAACAACTGTGCCGTTACCTGCAGTGCGACGGGTACGGGATCAGGCCCGAAGGTGACGACCACCGCTGCAGGGCTCACAAACAGCTGAGTCACGTAATCGGCCACAGCCGCGCCAAACTGTACGGGCGAACTGCCGATGCCTACTTCAACACCATCATCCAGGCCATCCGCGTCGGTATCCGCAAGTAAGGGATCACTACCATGGGTACTGACTTCGACACCATCCGGCAATCCATCGCTGTCGCTGTCGGCTCCCTCAGGGTCGGTTCCCAGCGCGAGCTCCTCGCCGTTGGAAAGGCCATCGCCATCACTATCCTCATCAATATCCGCAATCCCGTTGCCATCGGAGTCGATACGGCCTGGGTCTAGACCCTGTGCCAATTCGAAGGCGTTATCCAGGCCGTCGTCGTCAAGGTCTCCCGCAGCAAGGAGTGCGGTGCGCTGGACGCAATTTGCCGCAAAGATTGGGCTCTCCGGAGTGCCGCTGAGGGTAAGGACCAAGGGCATGCCATCCGTAATTTCACCCGCTGTAGTCAAATCGGCCGAAACGCCATTGCTCCAATCAAAGACAACGGTCGTGGCTGGTGGTACATCGGATTGATCGCATCTAACAAAATGTTCAATCTCGGCGTCCAGATCAGCGCAGGATTCGCCCCACCACAGATAACCTGTTGACAGTTGGCCAGGGTGGACATCAGGCGCAAAGGTCAGCGGCGGAGCCAAACCATGCTCGGCGATGAAGTAAGGCGATTCAACCGCATCCAGACGCAAATCCGGGGCGCGCGTGTTCAACTCCTGCGCCAGTACTGAGTGCCGGGATTCCTGGCTGATCAGACTGGATTCATCCGTACGGACCAGCACTTCGTGCCCAAGGGGTACGGGTGTAACCGGGAGGAAGCTGACTAGGTCCTGATCGACCACAAATGCACCCTCGAGCAGTTGATCTTCAGTTGCGTCAAACACCTGCAGTGGGAAGGTACCCCCGGCATCCTCAACCGCCTCCGTGAATCGCAGTTGCAAGGGTGCGGTTTCGGTATCTGCGACTCTCGCAAAGCGCAGCTCAGCTATCGCTGGCGGGCGACGCAGGAACTGCATGGTCTCTTCAATCACCGGCGCGCCACTGAGCGACGCGTCCGGGGTCACACCGAGGGTGACCTCCTCCACGGCGGTGGTATACACCGCAAACTGCGCTTGGCCATGCTCGACCAGGATCACGGGATCGAGGGCTTCTACTGGTTCCAGCTCCTTCCCGGGATCGGCACAGAGGCTTTGGAGCTGCAGATCGGGCAATTCGACGTCGGCACTGGCCAGCAGCGCCTGCCCGTTCACGGCCAACGTTGCCTCAAGTGGCGCGGCGCAAACGGTGGTATTGCCAAAGCGGTCCACCATGTTCAGGTCGAATATCACCGCATCAGCGGATTCGAGCACATTGGCGCGGCCAGGCGCCATCTCGCGCAGCCCGGACTGAACCAACCGCAACGCAGCTGGAGCCCCGGCCACCACTTCAAGCCGCAGCTCAGCCAGGTCGCAACCTTCCTGACAGAAGCTTAATCCGGCGCCCGCGGGGTCAAACAATTCGATGGCATAGTCGTCTGCACGGGTACTGGCCACGATGGGCAGGCTTGTTTGGCCACGCGTGATCTCAACAACCGCTTCCTCGCCCACCAGCTGGTTGTCGACGTAGAGTTGACGCACGCTGACACCATCCGCCACCGGGAAATGAAACTCCGGATGCGCAATCCTCAGCCCGATGCTGAGCGGTGCATCCAGCGTGGCCGGGTTCCCGGCCGCATCCACTGCCAGCGCCTCCACGGTGAATTGGCCCTGGGCGACGACGCGGAAGCTATCGCCAGTACCCGCTGCACATGAGCCGGGGCCGTCGTCAGCCGACAAGCTGAGCTGAATACGCTCGCTACGGCCCGGGTCCACCCGCAATGGCCGCACGGCGCGCAACGAGTTTTCCAGAACAAAGCCACCGTCCGAGTAGGTTTCAGCAACCAACCAGTAGGAGCCGGCCGGAATTTGAGCGACAGCATAGTCGTAGAGGGCGAGACCACTACTGCCCGTCAACGCCGAACCGATCCGTGCCACACCCCTACAGGACGCACTGGCGGATTCGGGAACAGCAGCAACCGACACCAGGCACCAGGCAACGGGCACCCGCTCCACCGGGCGGCCACTGCGATCGGTGAGCAATACCTGCGAGCGCAGGGTGTCACCAATGGCCACAACATCGGCATCCAGCGAAGGGTCACCATCCGGATTGGCGTAGGCAATGTGGTGGGGTAATTGCGACAGCGAGATGCTGTACACCTCACTCTCATCCGTTTGACCCAGGCCGTCGGTCAAACGAATGCTGAACAACAGCTCAGGATCATCGGCGTTGCGCAATTGGCGCTGAATGGTCGAGTTGAAGGTATTTCTGAACCCTGCCAGACCCTGGAGAAGCTTGATTATGCGCTTCTGCCCGTTGTGCTCCACCAAATCCACGGCCAGTTCGCCATTGCTGTCATCGGCCGCGAACAAACCCGAGATTTGCAGGTTGAGTCGTGCATCGAAGAATCCGCTGCTGGGCGCCACAATGTTCAGTTCAGAGGCATCCGGTGGCAGGTCAGGGACAACGTTCACATCCAGCCGCTGTTCAACGCTCTGACCCTGGCTGTCTTCGGCGCGGACGATCAACGGCACCACCAGGGCTGAACCGATACGTTCGACTCTTGGGTCCTGGATGTTACGGCTCAACGAGGCCACAGCCTGATCAGAAACAAGCGCTGGGATTACCTGCTGCTCGCCGTTCCAGATAATTGTCCAGCGGGCGATACCAAAGTCGTCTTCGGCTCTGGCGCTCAGATTGAACCGTGATTGCTCGCGCACGGTAGCCGGGCTGGCACCGAGCTCGGTTATCTCTGGTGGCAGATCACGTCCTGCCGTGAAACTGGCGCTCACTCTGCGCTCATTGCCACTGTAGTCAATGATCTGAGCCTCGTAGCTGTACTGCTCACCGGTCACGGGGTTGGCCTCGGTGTAGAGCAGGTCATCACCGTCGAGGGCGACCGCCACAATCAGACCATTGCGACGCAGGAAGGCGATCTCAACCCCGCTGCCGGTATCCTCAAGCACGGTCCTTACCTGGAAGGGCTGGCCGCCTACAGGCGCTCCGTCTTTTAGCACCTCGGGTGGCTGCAAACTGATTTCTCCGTCCGGCGCGAAGGGATCAGTCAACCGCACCACATCCTGTGGTGTGGACTCGACCACATTGCCATGCACATCCACGGCGCGGGCTTTCAGAAAACCTGTGTAGCCAAACGGATAGCTCTTGTAGATGACGTAGTCCGGACCGAAATGGCGCGACATCAATTGATAGGGCCCGTCTAGGGACGTCGACTCATAAAATTCCACCTGCTCCACAGGCTGGGAACTGTCGATGACCAGGGCCCGAATCTCCATTGGCCGCGGTACATAGCGGTTGCGGATCAGTTCATCGACAGCCAGGCGCACCCTGAATGCATTGCTGGGCAGCCCCTCCCCTTGCAGTACCACTCGACGTGGCTGGGACTGAATGATGTCGCCATTGATCGTTTGTGCTTCGACCTCGATGTCGAAGGGCTGGCCATTCCGTAGGAAGGCGGGCACATTTACCGCGGTCGAGAATGGCGTTTGATAGGACTGTGCGACCACACGTCCGCCAATCCGATAACGCACTGCCGCCAGACCGGCGGGGTCGGTCAGCCGCAGATGAATCTGCTCGTTCTGACCAAATACCTGGCCAGACCGGGGGCTGCTTAGAGAGGGGTCTCCACCCAGCGTGGCCGGGCTCCACTCAAGGATCGTTGCGCCACGTCCAACGGTGCTGACAATGGCGCGATTGTCCGCCAATGCCGCTGCATCCACCTCACTTTGGACGACGAAGGGTTGACCCACTTCCTGCCAGCCCAAGGTATCAACCAGACGCAATTCAGATCCTATGGCAACCTGGATCTTACCCGAGTTCAGCGCCAGTGCAGTGATGTCCTGAGCAAACACCATGATGTCGCCGGCGAGCTCGAATAAAGACAACCTATGCAGCTCGTCGGCGATGGCGTAGTACAGGTAATCCGAATCGGCTTGCAGATGCCTGATCGGCTCTGTGGCGTTAATCAGGCGGACGATCTCAGCCTCTGCAGGTATAAACGGCGGCGGCGGGGCATCGACCCTGTAAAGCCCGCCATCTGCAGTCGCCGCAAAAATAATCCCGCCCGCTGTGGCGAGAGCGGTAATGGGGTTGCCGTCGCCCACGCTCAGACTGCTTTGCAGGCTTGGATCTGCACGACTGGCAATCTGCAGCGTGTTGCCGGCACTCACCACCACGCCGGTGTCGCTCAGCGCAAGCCGCTCATAGGCAAGGCCCGAAATCACCGGCTGGCGCGGGGCACTGGTTAGTACCACACGTTCGGCATTGGGTTGTAACAGGTACCCAATGCCCATTGCCGCTTCCACAGCCGTGGCTGACTCTTCGTAGGCCGCAGCCGGAATTACCCGCTCTTCCCACCCATTCTCTGCAGTAAACCGGTACTCCAGAGCGCCATAGAAGTCGGCAGCGGCGAAGTATCTGCCAGCGCTGGCTGCCACATCCCGCAAAATTCCCCGAGGACGCGAGGTTTGGTATCTCACCGTAGCTGCACCCGCCGGGTAAACCACCTGCAACTGACTGGCGCCGGTGTAGACCGAGCCCGCAAGCAGTCGCGCCGCACTGACATCAGCGGGAAGTGCAACGCTGAAGCCACCCACACGTTGCGGCTGTTGCGGGTCGCGCAGATCCAGAACCTGTACCCGGTCCTCGGCGGCGGACAAGGCCAACACCCAGCCCTGCAGCGCAATCAACCGGTCAGCCCGGACATCCAGATCAAAGCGCTGCTCGCTACCGTCATCGCCGACCACCCACACACGGCCCTGGGGGTCCGTTAGCAGGTTGTGTTCACGCAACCGAACCGTGGCGGTAAACCGACCTTGACGAGAACGGCTGACGTGCAGACCTGTACCGCGGGATTCCAATTGGAGCCATCCGCTGCTGCCCAGTACGAACCAGCCCCCTTCGATGGGCGCCATGTCCACAACCCCACCCGTAATACCGGTTGATCCTCCGGTGATCTGCGTCGGCTCAAAGGTGTTGCCACGCACCCTTAAGGCCTGCAGAGTGCCATTCAGGGCAATGAGCGCTTCATTACCCCGGATTGCCACGTGGCTGACGCGCGCATTGAGTGCATAAGTCGCCTCACGCCGGAAGGGATTATTGGGATCGGCAGGGTTCACCACTACCAGCCCTATTCCATCCAGCGCCAGGACCAAGCGCTCACCCAGATGGGCCATGGCGGTTATCGGTCCATCAGCGGTATACATCACAGCCCCCGACAGATCCATCAGATGGCGATCGCGAGCCAGGTAGGCCCCACCGACCAAGGGCAGCGCTGTATCAAAGGATGGTGCCGACGCGGCCTGAATTCGCAGGGTGTCGATGATGTCAACACCGTACTCCTCGCGTTGGGTATTCCCGTAGATGTCCGTTAGTTCTGCGACGACATTCAGCCTTTGGCCCGGACGGTTCGGCACCACCATTTGCAGCGAGTCTGAACCACTGGACAGGAGCACACCATCAGCATCGTAAACGGCAAGGGACGCTGTGACCTCAGCGCTTTCCAGGTCAGCATGACTGAGCTCCAGCAGACTACCGGCCAGCGATTGCGCCGTAAGGCCCTGCACGTTCATTCGGGTGGCGTTAAAGCGAGGCACCAACCGCAGCAGACGAAGATCTTCGCTGTAGTTGAAGGCTGCACCGTAGTAGGCGCGGATAGCGAGGCGCAGGCTTTCAGTCGCCTCGGCCGCAGGCGCACGAATGCTCAGCACCCCTTCCGCGTCGCGCAGCACAAGCCGCTCCAGGAGTTGCTCGTTGAAGTCCAGAAGTCGGACCTCTACATAGCGCAAATCCCCTGCGTCATTGCTGGCCCGGTAGCGAACCGTGAAGGGCTCCGCCTCCGTTACCGTCGCATTATTGGCCGGAGTGACGATGCGCAGCACTTCATCGCCCACGGCATTGGGCTGCACGCTCAGAATATGACCGGAGATGACCTGACCGTCCGCAACACGGTCAAAGCTATCGGTATCCGCCGCCGGCACCGTACGCCAGACTGCGCCCTCATAGGGTGATACCTGGCCAGCGACATAAATGGCGTCCGTAGCGACGATGGCCTGTTCACGAACGCGGCTGTCCGGTGACAGCGGCAAACGATGCAGGATGTGGGCTCCAGCAGCCACACTGGCACCGTCAGCCGGCACCGTGGTGTCTCCGAGCACGCGGGAAGCCGCGTCCGGGACATGGATAAAGGTGCTGCTATTACCGGCGCGGTCGATGCGGACAATCCGCAACTCGTTGCCGTCCAACTCCTTGTAGGGAACGAAAAGGATCGGCTCGCCATCGAGCCAGGTGGGCTGATACGCCAGCCGGCGAGCGTTTTGGTCGCCGACAAATAGGCCGACCCCACCGCTTACTTCCGTGTCCTCGATGCCATGTACCGCGACGCCGGTGGGCAGATCAACGGCGCTTAGACCACTGAACGCCGGAGCGCCCTGGGCCTGGAAGGAACGCCGCCACAATTGACGATCTGCACCATCAAATCCGTAGAGGCCATCACCACCCATACGGATTTTGGTCATGTCCTCGCGCAATATCCCGACCAGTTCGCCCTGGAGATAGGCCTGCCAGCTTGGGCCCAATTGCGGATCATCCAGATTCAACCACAGCAACTCACCATCGAAGCGATGATCGATAAGCTCAGGCGCCAACGGCACCCGATACCGCTCCAGCAACCCAGCAAGCAATTCAAAATCGAACCCAATCAACTCCGCATCGGCCTGAACCACAATGCGCTGGCCAGATGCCATCACAGCGCGGCCATTGGCAACGGGGAAATAAGCCAGAACTTCAGCGCGCGGGAGGCCCTCCCCGACGGCCTCCAGAACGTACAGCCCGGTCTCCGTGAGCAGAACCAGCCGATTACCCGTCACGGCGGTACTGACCCAGGGCTCATCGATAGAGATTCCTGCGGCATCCAACAGGCGGGCGTCGGCAAACAAGTAGGGGCTGACCAATCGGCCGTGGCGTAGCCACACCCAGTCACCGACGGCCCCCAGGTATTCCCCGGCCAGGGGCAGCGCCACCGGCTCTGTCAAGCCCTGTGCATCCAGCCGCCATGTCTGCAGCAGGTCTTGACCCGCATTGCGCACTGCCGCTACAAGCATGGAGCCAGTAAAGCTCAGAGACATCAGTTCTCCGTCGCCCTCTGTCACCAACCCGGATGGACCGTGGACCCCATAACCACCGCCATCACGATTCGTCGCGTAGTAGAGCGAATCCTGCCCGGAAACGGCACCTGGAAGAATCGTCATATCCGCCAGCCGCTGTGCAGGATCCGTAATGCCGACCAGAACCTCGATACCGCGGCGCAAATAGGGTTGCTTGCTCAAATTACGCTCGGTGATGCGCTCATTCTGTGAGCGATCACGCAAAAATGCGCGCAGAAGGATGTCATCCCCATCATTGCTTAGAGGTACGCCGCGTGGCCCCTGGTTGATCGGGAGTGTGAGGGACGGCGTGGTATTTGCCGGATCGTAGAATGCGACGGTGGAGGACGCATCGAAATCCTCCATTTCTTCCGGTGCGCGAACCTCAACCCAAAGTTCCGTTCCTCCCAGGACGCTGAGATCGGGCCGGAGCAAAAACTCCGGATCCTGCTCCACCCCGGCGTCCTGCAGGACATTGAGGAAGAGACGGTCCCTGAGGGCACCGGACTGTACGCGCGCGATGACAACGGCGTTGTCTTCCAGAGCCGGCATCACCGCTTCGACAACAATGCGCTCAGGATCCTCTGGCCCGTGACTGATAGCGATCGGTTGTGGATTGGCGGGGTCGTCAACGACGCCACCGATGTCGAGATAGAGCTCCGCTTGATCCACATTGTTGATCAACAGCTCCAAAGCCACGCTCTCCCCTTCCCGGAAAGTGGATCCATTGCTCGGTGCGACAAACTCCAGGCGAGGCTCGCCCAGGCTTGCGTCATAGGGCTGCAGCGTGACACTGCGCACCGGGCTGACCAGCTCATTGGAGTCCACCGCGCGGGCGGAAACGGTGATCGGGTCGGCGGATTGAGGGGTGAAGCGGAAGCGATTCGCCGGCTGAATCGCGTTGAAGCCCGCACCGTTGAGGTCGACTTCCACTCGCTCCACACCATAGCGGTCGAAGGACTGCAGCAGAATGTCCACGGGGTCACCGATCGGAACCTGATCGCCATCGGCTGGCGATACGATGTTCAGTGTCGGTGGCGTCGCGTCAAGGACCAGCGGATAGGCATCATCAGCAAATACTTCGCCGATTCCAAAATCAAGGCGCAGACGAACCGGGACGAGGTCGCCATCCACATCGCGCAGTTTGGGATTGAGGTAGGACAAGGACGTCGTTGCCTGATCCGCTGCCAATGGCTGCACATTGACTGGGAACCAGCGATCAAATACGCGCATTTCCGCGGATTGGACCAGATCGACGTCACCGCTGAAGTCGAAGCGGATATCCGCCCGTGTGATCTCTTCTACACTGCCGGGCACCGTGTACACGGGCTGAATGAAGAACTGGGGATCGGTCACCGCCACATCGAACCGCTGACGCGCAATTCGCGTAGCACCATCGCGTGCCTGCAACAGCAAGGATAGGGCCTGGGTACCGGCCCGGATAGGCACCTTGAACTGACCGTCCTTAACCTGCTTCCAAGCCCCAAAAACCACCCCGCCGTCTTCCGACAAGCGGTATTCGAAGCTAATACTTTCTGCTGGCGAGACGTTGTCTTCTGCCCCGGGACGGAAGGTGTATTCCCGGCCACGGGTCAAAACCATGGCCGCGTCAACCACCTGATCATCCGCAGCCCGCACCAACCCCAAACCCCGTGGCGCCAGGGTGTCGGCCGTCAAAACCGCCAGCGTGAAGTTTCCTGCCAGGAGCATATTGCCGTCGTCGGCGGCCAGGTTGCCCGCTGCGTCACGGACCGTGCCAAGCCTAAAGCGATAACGGCGATTGTCTTCCAGGGGCAGTCCTTGCTCCTGCCCCAGAGATAGGGAATTCCCGTTGCTGCTAAGAACGAATTCGTTGCTTAAATCCAATGCTGGCGTGCCACTGTAATCCAGCACATCCACTTCAACCTGAGCGGTGCCGTCTACTGTGACGGGCTCATCGAAGACCAGCCGTAGAGGCTCGCCCGCGCTCGGAGCCTCCACTGACAGCAGTCTTGGAGCCGTATCGTCGACGACGGTAACCAGATCGGGCGAGATTACTTCGTCTCTGGTCGCGGGGCGCGCCATGGCAACGCGATATTGGCGCCCCGGGACGCCTGGCGGGCTGACGAAGCGCACATCGCTTTCGCTGACGCTGATCGCAGCGATACGGTTCAGCTCATCAAGAAGGACTTCCTGGCCATCCTCCACCCAGTAGAGCCTGAGCTCACCGTCAAAGCCCTGCCCTTCCAGGACTACCGTCGTGCCGCCAGTGTCGCTGACCAAGTTGTCGGCCTGCGGGTGCTCAGTACGAATACGGGTGAGCGTCAATGCCGGGCTGGCGCGCACGGCCGCGGGAAGCACGGTCTCACCACCAGCATGGGTTATGACCAGGTTACCGATACCGTCCTGCGGCAGTACCAGGTCGAAGTCCAGTTGTCGACCAGCCTCACTCACCTGCCAATTCGCTGCAGGCACGTCGACACCGTTGATGCTGAGGCTGTCAATGCTGTTGAGACCAGCCCCAATTACCGAGAATCGTGTAGCGGTTCCGGTCACTACCTGCTGGGGCCGGATGGCGTCCACCCGGACTTCCGCAAGGCCGAAGAGATCAGCAGCTTGCAAGTGCCATGGCAGCTCGAAGGTGACCTCACCGCCGTCTATGCGGCGAGCCGGCGGATTGAACAACTGCAGCGTATAGCTCTCGCCGGCCAGGTATTCATCGCCTACAACCTGGAAACTCAGCTCATCGCCAAGCACCTGCGACACACCCGCCAGTGCGGAACCATCGAAGGTTCGCACAACGCTAAGGCCCACATTGGTCCAGGCTTCGGCTGAACCAGCCACCTGTAGAGCGACCGACTCGAATGGCTCTGATAGAAGCCCGGAAGCGGGCAGAAGATCATGGATATTATTCAGCGGAACATTGACAAAGCGCAGTTGCCCCGCCCTGACCCACTCCAGACGTTCAGCATTGAATGCCGTCCATTGGTTGCCCTGTTCATCCAACCGGAGCAATGGCTGCAAAACCAGCCCCGTATCCGTGAGGTCGATATCGTAAATCTGCCGCATCTCGCCGCCGGCAAAGGCCGCAGCCAGCAACTCCCCATTCAATATCAGATCTGCAAGCCCCGGGATTGCAGTCCGGCCCAGGGAGAGCAGAGCGGGCGTCGCCTCGACTTTGCGGTCGAATATTTCGACTTGATCTGCACCGAAAACGGCCAGACGTTGACTCGCCAAGCGTAAATTTTCAGCACCAAACCAGCCAAGGCTGTACTCCAAAACGGGCGACTCCGGTTGGCGCAGCTCTCGTATCTGCAACCCCGAGTCGGTCAGCAGGTAAAGCAGCCCGCCGTCCACGACCGCATCAACGATGGTTTCAGCCAGGCTGATGTCCAGCCAGCCAGAGCCTGAAAGATTACCGACGGAAATACGGTCAGCAGCGTAGGTGACAAAGTTGCCACCACTGACCCGAATCCGTGCATGAACCACTTGTCGGGGATTCGGGATACGGTTGCTGATTACCGGCTGATAGATATTGCTCAGGTCGGCAACCATGATCTCCCCTGAGACCTCGCCCACCGCAGCGGCAAAACCGTTTGCCATGGCCATCGCCGTCGGAACCTCAGGCCATTCAAAGTCACTCAGGAACACCGATAGCCCATCGTCTGGTGTGGCCAGCAGCTGGCAACGCACCTGAGCACAGGTCAACAGCAGGTTTCCATCCCGGGATACAAAATCTCCAGCGCTGGTGTCTATGGCACCGCGCATGACCACTTCCAGACTTTGGTCAGTGACCGAATCATTGCGGCTGCTGAGGTTGCTCACGGACACCAGCAGTGGCCCGACCGTGTCACCGGGAATGGCAAATACCAGCAGCCCTGGCTCCACCAGCGAAACCGACTGCGCAGCCCGATCGTTGATCCGCACCTCGGTGAAGGGACCCAGACCCCGGCCCATGATCGCCGCGTATTCGCTGGCGTTGAACAGGAACTGACGCTGCCCGGGATCAAACCGCTCAGCGGTCATATCGTAGGCGCCGATTTCGTCAATGCTTGGGTCGGTGACGAAATTGACTGCGGCCGGCAAGGTGGCAGATCCAGCGGCGGAATCCACGCGGATGCCCAACAGCCGGTTCCGTTCCGGCGGCTCTGGCAATGCCGGTAAAAGCAGGACAAGGCGATCAGGATGCTGCTCGAGGAAATCGACAGCACCAATCACAACATCGCCAATTTGAACCTGCTGTACGCCATCCAGATCCTGGCCATATAGTGTGATTTGGTCTCCGCCCCGCCAGCTGACGGCCGCGCCGGAAATAGATTCCACCGCCGGCTCACGGGCATCTACTGCGACAAAGCGGAAACTGTAATCACTGCCCAAGGCGCTACCGGCAAGGTCGCGCCAAGCTGCATCCAAGGTGAATCGATACTCCCGGCCAACTTGCAGCTCTTGGATGGGGCGGAAAATCAGCCGCGATCCGGCATTGTTGACCGTGGCTGACACCAGGCCCTCCACAGGTGCTCCAGACAGTGTCAATCGCGCCAGATCGGCACCGACGTTGCGCAACTGATCAATATCCAGGACCTGATTGAATTGCACCTCAATGGCTGCATCGGTTGCCAGAGCACCACGCACTGCAGGTCGTTGTTCGAGGACATTCAAGCCGGACTCAAGCACGGTATTCACTGAGCCACCAAGGGCATTGAAGAGCGTACCCGGGGGTAGCGGGTTCTCAAGGGGCTCCTGATCCGAATAGACGAAGGCTGTACCGGCAAATATGGCATCCGGGCCCACAACGGCGGCCCGCACGTCGCCCAGCAAGCGGATATAGTTCGCCAGTTCCAGACGCGTTCTGAATCGGTTATCCAGCCAGTCTGAGATATCAAACTGCTGTAGATCTCCTTGTCCACCAGAGACGTACAGGGTCTGACCAACCAGGGTCATGTTGCCCGCGAAGAAATCCCCGCCCTGCAGCAAGTACGCCAGGCTGAGGTCGGCCACCGCTTCTGAACTTCCGTCCGGCTTGAGGAAATAGGCGACGACGGTGCCCTGCACCCCGGTACTGACCAGCAACAGGTCGGATACGCGGAGTATGCGCTGGCCATCGATGGCGACGCCCGAAGGATCCACGAGATTCACATGATTGACGATGCGGAACTCGCCGGACATGAGCTCAATCTGTACAGCACGTCCTTGTTCGGCCAGTAACAACCACAGGCTATCGCCGTCTTGAACGATGTCCACCGGGACACCGCCCAACTGGGCAACCGGAATCTCGTTCAATAACCGCAGACGCCGATCAGCCTCAATACGCAGCAGTTGCAATCCGAATTCGCCGCCCAGATACACTAGGCCGCGATCCGCCGAGATGGACAGAATCCGCTGCCCCGGTGTGGCGTGCTCAGCAAGCAGCTGCGGATCTGTAGGCAAGCTGACATCAAATTGGAACAGACGGTCAGCGCCTATGGCGAAGAGCTCTTGACCGCTGAGCACCAAGTCGCGCAGCCCATCAGGACTCAAACGCTCGTCGAAGAAATAGGGCAGCAGGTCACCTGCAAACTCCCGCCCCAGAATTTGCGGCCGTACCGGGTCACTCACATCTGCCACGATCAGCCGGCCTGAATTCGAATTTAAGTTCTGAAGGATCCGGCCCTGCGCATCAATGGCCTGATAACTGCCGCCGGTGACTGCATATACCAACTGATTGCGGTATGCCATGGCCGAAATGGGTGCGGATGCATCCTCAGGCAGGTCTGCGCGACCGGTCTCACTCGCCGCATAAAAGTAGGCCGCAGCCAGGATGGCCTCTTCAGTGGGGAATATCGCCGATGCAATGGCCACATCCGCGAAGCCAAAACTACCGGCAGGAGCCCGTACCACCAGGCGGTTGGTGCTCAGGACCCGAGTATCTGCTGCCGTAACCCCATTGAATCGCACCTGCATTCCAGGCGCGAATCCAAATCCAAACAACTCAACCAGGTTGCCGCCTTGCGGCGGGCCAACATCGGGCAGAACGTCATCCAAAACAATACGCGGTGCAATGACCACCGCACCGTTCAGTCGGTCCTGCGCGGCACCACGTGCGACGCTGACCGGCAAAGCTGCGGAAGAGAAGCCCAGTCCCAGATTGGGCATCGCGAACCGAATCTGTTCATCGCTAACGGTCAGAATGTCCGCCGGCGACAACGCCTGTTGCCCAACCCAGATTTGCAAGGCCGTGCTATCGCTGCCAAAACCCGATCCTTGAATGAGGCCGGTCTCTGTGCCATCCGCGTGGAAGTAGTGCATTCCTTCCACCCCGTTTTCCTCGCGGGAGACACCAACCACCCGCGGCCGCTGCCCATTGAAGATCGCGTAGCTTTGCACCACGGGCTGGAGTAAGGGGTTCCCAGGCAGATCGCGGATGGCTGTCCCAATCTGCACGCGAGCCGTTCCCGCCGGCAGCTCCGTATCCGCCAACCGTACAGTGATAACGCCGCCATCCACTGTATTTTCGGCAATGACTTCGTAGCTTCCGCCCGGCCAGGGCTGACCACTCCCGTCAAGTATCTGGATGCCCGCATTGACCACCGCCGGATCAGTGTTGATCAGATCCGAGAACTGGATGTGGATGGCGTCTCCATGACCCAATTGCGCTCCCTCTTCCGGCGCCACGCCAACCACCGCCAATGCCGAGGGCGGCACAGCTACAGGTCCGGTGTCGGCAGCGACATACAGCGCTCCACCAACCGCAAACACTTCGCCATAGTTGGCGACCGGCGGCTGGTCCTGCCAATAAGTCGCGGTATAGGAGCCCCCTGGCTCCGCGCTCTGCAACACCACGTAGCCGGCTTCGCTACCGACCAGAACCTGACCGTGGAGCACGACCATCGACACGTCGTCCAGCCACTCCGACTGGACCTGCGGTACGTGGTGCTCCACCCGTGTCCAGCTCCCGGAGTTCAGTTCGAAAACCGCCAGGATGAGTACGTCGTCCTTGCGTAGCAGGGCGTAGAGTTGGTCCCCCTGCCATTCAATATCCACGGGCTGCGCCCGCTCATCGCCGCTCAAGGAGATTGGCGGGATATTTGTCGGCGCATCCAACAATGGATCGGTTGGATCAACAAAGCGAATCACCCCAGAGCCCAGATCATTGGCAACTGCAAGCGCCAGCACGCCCAAGGCGGGGTTGACCGCCACATCCGTCGCGACGCTGCCCGGGGTGGCTTGCGAGGCGACGGTGTACGGCTGCGTTGGGTCGGTAATGTCGACGACCACCAAGCCCGTCTGAGATGCCGCCAAATAGAGCGTGTTGCCAAAACTGTCTATGCCCAGCACCGGATCGTCGATCGGCATTTGGGCCACCCGCAAGGGCTGCTCGGGAACGCTGAGATCATAGACCTCGAGCCCGGAGGGCAGGAGGAAGCGATTGACCGCGCTGGGCTCAAGGCCGTCCTTGATCCCGACAAAGAGCCAGTGATCGCGGAAGTGCATCGCACCGGCTACCAGGGGTGGATAGTTCGGCAGCTCGAAGCGGCGCCCGCTACCCAGGTTGTAAGCCAGCTCACCAACCTGCCATTCCCGGCTGCCCGCAGCTACAAACACCTGATACGTACCGACCTCGACTACCGCTGGCGCCCGAAATTCCAGAGTACTCGGGTCGCGCACATTGTCTTTCAGGTCATTCACAAACACGCCGGGCGTCAGCTCGGTGGTACGTATTTCGCTGCCGGAGGCGGAGCGCAGGATGACATTGGCCCCCGGCAGGAAGGCCGGTCGGGATGCCCGTATGCGTACAACTTCACCACCCGCGGTGGAGACGGAATTCTGCGATAACTCAAATGCTGTACCGCTGGGCTCCTCGGCAAGCATGATCGCGCCCAAACGATCGGCCTGCAGCTCGCCATCACGCAAACGCAAGTGATGCACACCAGCCTGCAATGGGAGTAAATCCAGACTGCCCGCGGGAATCCGTAGATGCTCCTCGCTTAGGACCTCCAGCGGAACCTCGAAGCTGTCGACCTGTGCAACGATGCCCTGAGCACGAAAACCGCTGCCATAGATGTCTATCGGCGTTTGATCGCCAAAGTGCTGCTTGCCGCCCAGAACCTCTGTGATCTTGGGCTGAACGGCGGGCGCCGATGCCGTTTGAATGCGGAGCACATAGGGCGTCCATAGCGAGCCACCGCGCAGGTTGCGCAGGTCTTGCAGGCGCAGCGTGTAGATTTCTCCTGGCTCCCGAGAGAAATCCAAGCGGATACTCGAGGCGCTGTCCGGTGTATCGCCCAATGCTTCCACAGTCACCGCGACAGGTGTTCCTGTGGATGAAGTGAGGCTTAGGTTGTCGGTATTGAGCAGTGACTCGCGGGTGATGGGCTCATTGAAGTCCAGTTGCAGCGCATCATTGGCTGCCAACCAACCCGCTTCGGGTACCGAACTGCGGGTCACGAGCGCCCCCGGCAACTCGAATTGCCTTAGCAAGGTCTCACCGGCGGCGATTAACCGGCCACTGAATACAGCCATGCCTGCAGCGCTTTCGGTATTTCCTGCCGAAAGAACCTTCGGTTGCAAAGGCTCACTCAGGTCCACCACCACAGGCACGCGGGCGCCAATAAACAGCAGATTACCCAGGACCTGCAGGTGTTGCGGATGCCCCAAGCCAAACTGGAGGTCGGTGTCGAGCACGATCCGGGCAAACTCCGCCGTGCGCTCCCGATGGCGGATCCAGACTTCACCATTTTGAAGTGCCGCTAGCAGGTATTCGCCATACACGGCCAGATCAACAACGTTGTCTGCCACCACCCAGGTATCGCGGACGACCGGATCATACAAATCCAGCATTTCCACTCGATACTCAACCTGCTCTTTTGGCCTTAAGGGCCCACCTGCAGTGGTTGCATCCCATCGACACGGCAGCGTCCAGACCCGTGAGCGGGACCATCCGCCAGCGTAGGCCCATCCAGAGGACAGTAGTCCTATGGAGCCGTTTACGCCCAACGGCCCCAACCCAACGGGATCTGATTCAACGCTGGTGCTGAGCGCATACAACTCGGGCAGCTCCGCCTCGGGATCTAGACTCTTGCAGTCGATACCCTCAGGTGGCTCCTTCGTGCCGGCCATCCTCGACACCAGTACCCACTCCTCAGCGGCCTGCACGTCCAGGCTCAAGAATTCGCTATACCCCTCGTACTCCCGTCCTATGAGTTGCAAGCCGTTGCCATCATCCAGATTTAGAATGGAGAGACCCCCGACACCGGAAGCGGCGTAGAGTCGGCGCGCCTGCGGATCTTCCAGCCGGGCGTCCAGCGCCGCTGAATCCATCGCTGTCGGTAATGCCTGGAGTTTCAATTGCTCGAACTCGACGGCCTCCTCTTCGGAGAGCGCACCGCTTTTACTCTTTCCCAGTAGCCCGATAAACCGCGTATGACTTTCGATGGCGCGCCGCGCTTCCTCACCTGCTGGCAGGGCGTTGTTGCCACCGACAAGGAGCATCTGCTGGGGGTCATTGATGTCGAAACTGGCCGCAATAACCGGATCTGGCGGCCAGACCTGGGCCTTGGCGATGTCGAAGTAGCCGGCATCGGTCAGCGCCACACCGGTCACTTCATCAACAATCACATGCCGTGGATTGATGGCTTGTGCCTCGCGGGTGGAAAGCTGGCGCAAGCCAAAGCCAAAGCCGTCTTCCAGGCGGGCTTCGTTGCCGTAGCGGTCACGCAGGACGATATCAACGCGCCCCGGAGCTCCACGTGGTGCCTGCACTTCCATCAGGTCGTCTGCCAATACCCGTACGGATCTCGCTGGCGTGTCGCCGAACAGCACCTCGGCAAAGTCGACCACCGTATTTCCCGGCTCGAATCCGCGGCCACGGATTGTCACCGTCGTGCCCCCATCAACAGCACCCCAACGCGGAGAAGCGCCATCTATCTGGATGGCGGTGTCGATCGCGAGTCCGCCATACAGGGTGTCGGCCTCGCGGATACCATCCCGTTCCGTGGACAACACCACGTCATACAGTCCGGGATACTCCACCACCGGAACCAGCGCTGTCAGCAGAACGACCCGGTCGTTTTCCGCATCAGAACGCGCGGAGATCACTGCAACCTCGGCGCCGCCAATCTGCAGGCGCGTCTGCTGCGGGTCCAGGCTGACGTTCAGCGCGGAGACGGTGATCTGCGTTTCTGCACCCAGCGGCACACGACGCGGCACAACATCGACAATCTCCGGCGGACTCTGCGGCGCACCCCGATAGACTATTGGGAAGCGCTGGGTCTGCGCCAACTCATACAACCTTTGCGAACGCCCTTCCGGAAGCGGTTTGACGCTTTCGACTCCGGCCAGGGCAACTACTTCCAGCGGCGTACCGGGAGCGATTGAACCGGGGTTTTGTAAGTCTAGGTGCGCGTCGTTGTTGACCAGCTCCACAGTCAGCGGCAGGGAACCGGCGGCGTCCTCTATACGGAATAACCCTGTGTTCGGCGGCCACAGATCAATGGCCTTATTGAAACGCAGCGTGGCCCTGACACGACCATCCGGATCGCGGTCCAAAATGCCACTGGCAGGCGCCACCGCGTGAATCTTCAGCGCTGCGTCCGGGTTGACCTGCACAGCCGTTTGCGCAGTATCCGTGCGTCCGGCACCCACCACGGCAAAAGCCGATGCTGCCAAGGCTTCAATCCCATTGCCTGGGAAGGCCTCCAGTCCATCCAGGACTTGCGGCTCGAGCGGGTCGCTGACGTCAACAGTCAGTATATTGCCGTCACTCTGGACAATATGTACTTGGTGACCAGTGCGAGCAATATCCTGAACGTTTCCTGGAACCCTTGAGACAATCTGTGGTGCGGTCAGATCATTGAGATCCACAACAGCCATGCCGCCATCACCCGAGGCCAGATAGGCATATTGGCCATCAGTCTGCACCCGGCTCGCGGGCCCTCTGACCGAGCCCAGAATACGCAGGCCTTCAACGGCCGACTGCTCGACAACGTAGAGGGCCCCGGTGTCACGATCATCGCCATCAATCAGGCGATTGCTTGGTACGTCGTAGTTTCCGCTAACCGCCAGATAAACGTCGCCATAGCCCTGACGGTATGGCAACCGCGTCACATCCAGTGTTGGCGCGCCGTCTGTATCTATACGGCCATTCAGGAAGGCCTTCGCCTGCAGGTGTACATCGACGAAGCCCAGACCAGCATCAGCCAGCGCAATCACACCGCGTTTGTTTTCTACTTCGATTCCCCGCGCAAAGCGACCCGGCAGCGGTAACTCAGCGATGATCTGCGAGCGGTCCAGGGCACCTGCATCAAATCCGATAATGAACAAGCGCGCTGCATCGCCTTGGGGTGTACCTGCGGCAACAAACAGGCGATCGTAGGCGCGCTCAAAGTAGGCATCGACACCGTAGGCCTCGTACGGAGCAGGTAACTCGATTTGAGCGGCGATCCTGTCATCAATTCCATTACCATCGCGATCAATCTCGTCGCGTAGTGCGTCCGGATTCAGCGGATTCTCCGGATCTCCAGTAAAGGTCGAAGCCGCAATGTTGTAAATGACGACGCCGGCGCCGCCCTGTGCGGTGATCAGGAAGGTCTCTGTGGGATCCAGGGTTGCGTCGTAAACCGGTGGATCTTCACCCGTTTCAGCAAAATCGCCCTGGACATTGGCCTGGATGGGCTGCAGATAGCGAAAACCGGCGTCCAGTGTCACCGCGCTGCCCGCCTCGGTTTTTAGGCTGACATCGACAGGACCGATTCGCCCTGCGGGGGTAACTGCCTCCAGCAGTTCACCGCTGAGCACCGTCACTGCGGTTGCCGGGGTGTCGCCGAATGTGACGCTGAGGCCCTCTCCCCCACTAGGGAACCCACGACCACTGATGCGCACGACCGTACCGCCATTCAACGTCCCGGCAACCGGCAGCACGGTGGTCGCCAACAGAGGGTCCCCATATACCAGGGCCCCGATTCGCGTATCCTGCGCTCCGCTGCCATTAACCACGGTAACCGCGGCCGGTCCCGGTAGTGCGGACGGCACCTCTACAGTCAGTCGGCTGACCTCGGCATCCAGCGCTTCTGCGGAAAGCACGATCGCCGTTTCACCCCCAACCAATATGCTGGCTGCATTGGCGTGCCGCACCTCCAATTGCACCGTGCCACCACGCACGTCCACGCTGAAGGGGTTGACCCGGAGCAACTCCGGTGCCGGACCGCTGGCACCGGCTGTCTGGAATGCAACTTGGCGACTGAACAGGCCATCCGTACGACGGCTACCCAACTCCGGCCGAAACTGCAGGCTGTAGTCTGCTGCTGGCGCCAATTCGGTCGCGGGTAACAAGTGGAACCGTGTTGGGTCTTCGGGGTCGGGTTCGATGGTGAACGCGATGTCCTGCCCATGATCACTGCCATCATCCCGTAGCAGAGACAGGTAGCGGGTGAGGAAAACACCAACTGACTCGCCAGCTGGCGGCTGCGGAGCACGGTTGAACTGAAGCAGAATCCGCACGTCCGGAGAGACACCCACAGCACCATCTCTGGGCTCGCTGAGAGCCAAATCCAGGACCAGGTGATCCAGCAACCACAATTCACTGCGGCTTTCGCCAATCGCGTCGCCGTCAGGAAACTGCTGCACACCGAGCAGAACGCCGTCCTGACCCACAATCAATTTATCTACGGGCGTGTTTTTACGTGTAGACAAGCGCAGCGCGTCAACCAGGGCAATCTCGTCGGAGTCGCCGGCATCAAATAGCCCCAAATACGCCCCTGCCAGCGGATCGCCAAGTGGGGGACTGAACCGAGAAGCGACCGCACCCAAGGTGCTAAACGCATCCGACGCCGTCGCACTCCCAGGAAGACTGAAACCCCGATTTTCGTAGCGTGCCAGTTCAGCCAGGTTTGCCGAATTACCAAAATCGAGCATCACCGGGTCCGTCAGGGAACCACTGCGAACACCGGTACCAAACACCACCTCCCGATCCTCTATGACTCCCGGTACTGCCGGCAGCGCGGCAGTTGCAATTTGCGGCAGCGCGCTCTGCAATAAATCGAACACAAAGGCCGTGGACGAACCGGAAACTAGCAGTTTGTCACTACTGGTTAGCAGCTTACGGGGTGCCAGCGGTACCGACCGGCCGGCAATACGTCCGGTTTCCAGGTAGCGAACAACACTGGGCCTGAGGGGATCCTGTACGCCGATCACGGCGACTCTTGGATCCTCATCCCGGTCAAGGAATCGAAATCCTGGCGCGGGGCCGGCGGCGACGAACAACAAGTCACCCCGGCCCGCGATCAGATTGGCTGGCTGCCCTAATTCCAGGCGCACGGCATTCAAGATATCCCGATCGCGGCCATCGGGGTCGGGCCCCGCTCCGGGCACCCGGTCCTCCCGGTCATAAACCAACAGCCAGCTCTGCCCCTCATAGGTGGTATTCAGCAGCGGGTACTCACGACCTACAGCCAACACATACAGATGTGTATCACCCAGCCACATGGCGGTGGGGACCAAATCCTGCGGCAGGTTGAAGTAACCCAATCCATGCATTGGGGCTGCTTCGGAGACGCCGGCTTGATAACTGACCAAAGAAATCCACCCCGGTGGGACCACTTGGCGAAGCTGCTCCTCGGATGCCGTCACATCGTCGCTCAGTCTTTCGCCACTCCGCCCCTGCCCGAGCACGTAAACCAGATCCAGTTCCGGGTCATGTGCGATATCCACCACCTTCCCGGGGGGGAGCTTGAGTGGATCCGGAATAAAATTAGACCAACCCCCATCCACCTGCTGCAGCTGGTCAAAGGTCAGCGGCTGCGTGGTCTCGAGCCGCCGCTGCAGTTCCATTTGTCCGTAGAAGAGGGCGCGACTGGCGAAGCGCTTGTCACCGCCCGGGCGGCTCAGCTCTATGTCGACAAAGCCACGGAAACGTTCGCCGAAATCAGGTACCACCCAGCGCAATCTCTGCGTGCTGAGCAGTTGCAGCGTATCTCCGTCCACGCTGAACTCGACCGCAGTCTCCTCGCGTCCGCTCTGCCAAGCGCGCAGCCTCAGATCGGGCTCGAATCCAAATCCGACGATCTCCACCACGTCGCCTTCGCCGGACTGGTCTATACGCACCACTGGCGGAGAGATGAACGACAGATCCAGCAGGTCCAGGTAGGAAAATGCGCCGATTGCCATGTCGGCGAGACCGGCATCGTTGATCACGCGCAGAGCGGCAGGGCCGGCCACGTTGGGAACGGTCACGGCATGCAGCCGCTCATAAGGATCCTCAGCCGTGGCGGCTTCCACCCGCTGGACAACCAGCTCCTGTCCCCCCAGGAACAGACGGGGTGCAGCACCAAAGTCATGACCCCTGACGATAATCTCCGTACCCCCGCGGATCGCCCCATGTGCCGGTGAGACCGTGACCAGCGAGGGCGCAGCGGCGGTGCCCGCCGCCGAGGTCTGGAAGCCAAATTCGTAGGTCGATGCCAGGCTCTCTCCTGACAAGGCCGTCAGGCCTTGATCGATGACAACGTGATACACCGTATTGGGCAGCAGTTCCTGTTGCGGCTGGCGGACCAACTCGATGAAGCGGCGCGCTGGTTCCCCGTCGCGACTGGCAAAGCGCATGGCGAAGCTCTCGCTGACATCAATGCCGAGAACCGGGTCACCCTGCATGACGCGAATGAAATCCGCCAGAGCGACGCCTGGCGCCAATACATCGGACAACTCGATGTCGATCTGCGTTAACGCCGTAGACACTGCGCGCTGTGCGTCAACGGGGGCATTCGAAAGCACGGTCAGGTAGGGCAGATCCAGACGCACCACGCCTTGCTGCCCTCCGGCAACTTGTACGCCGCCACGGGCCACAGTAAGCCCGCGGGCGCCGAAGTCCGCCCCCAGGACTTCCCGGTGGACGACCGCCGGGATAGTGGCATCAACACGTGGGTCATCCACCGCTGCGAGGTCGATTACTTCCACAATCGACTGTCTGGGCCGATCTTCCTGGTCGGCGTAGTGAACCGTTACGTACGCCTGCTCGCCAACAACACTCACATCGTAGGCGCCATCCGGCGCAAAGTCCTCGCGTGCAGGCAGCAGGTCAATGCTGCGTAACAACAGAGGCTGATAGGGATCAGCCACACTGAGAACGTTGAGCCGGGCACCACCACCCGCACCAGCCATGTCTGTGACATAAAGCCGGTCGCCACTGTGGGCTAATCGGTTGGCAATGCCCAAAGTATCGATGCGCGAAACGATGGGTAGCTCCGGGTCCTCCAAGTCGACAACCACAACACCTTCCTGCGAGGCTGCCACGTAAGCAAAGCGACCATCAACGACCACATCACGGGCGAGACCATTCGGGCGGATGAAGGCGACCCGATAGGGCGCAGTGACACTGCTGATGTCAATGACCTGAACGCCGCCAAGACCGTTGGCGACCAGCACCAGATCATCCTTGCGATCCAAGCCGTAGACGTCGGCAAACGGTAAATCGATACGACCCGCCAACAGATAAGGCAGACCGAACTGGCCATCGCCATTACGGGCGGTAAAAATCAATAGCTCCGCACCACTCGGCGTGCTGTACTCGGCCCCGGTATCGGGCTCCAGGGCAATCTGCTCGCGCAATGCAGCGACAAAAGCACCATCGTCATCTGCCGGTATCAGGTCTCCGGATTTGCTTGCAATGACGAAATCTGCATCGGCGTGAACCTCCCCGATGGTGCCGGCGAATATCTCGCTACTGCCCGCCAGCAATTCGGAATGGACGAAGAGGCGGTTATCGTCAAGCTCACCCTCGTTGCTGATATCGGCAATAAAGAGCCCGCTGTAAGGCCGGTAAAGATCCTCACCCAAGTAGCCAAGATCGGCCTCCAGGTATAGCGGATTGCGCGTGGACCACACACCAACCAAAGCACCGGTACGCTCTGGACCGCGGAATTGATCGACAGCGGTATAGAAAACGGATTGCGCCAGACTGCGCGCCGCCTCGGTGGTCGGTGCAACCGGCGCGAAGAAGCGCCGTTCGGAAATGGGCAGGCCCACTTCATGTACCGACTCTGCAACGACCGTGTGATTAGGCGTCGTGACCGTGGTCACCAAACGCAGGCGTTCACGGGGCTCCAGGCTGCGGCGCAAAATGGCGCCATCGGCGAAGTCAGCCCAGTAAATGTAGCGGTGTTCATCTGGGTCGCTCACCGGCGTCAGATCTCCTGCCGGGCGGGTATCATCGCGGCGCAGGATCAGATTCGCCTCATCCAGGGGCTGCCATAGCCCTTGTGCGTCTTGTGCTTCACGTACCCAATAGGCATCTACGCTGCGATTGGCTGAATCGCCGATGTCGCGAACGCTGACCACGGCTCTTAGCGGCTCGCCAGCGCTCAGGATCTCTCCATTTGCAGGGGACAATATGGCGATCTGCGGACGAACCGTATCTTCAACCTGGCCGATTCTTACCGGGTCCGTCACCGTGCGTTGACCGCGAACGTCAAAGACCTCCGCATGCACCAGGAAACCCTGCGTCCCCGGCGGAGGTGCGATCCGCGTGCCGTAGATATTGTCCTGGTTGGCGAGCCCCGCAATCTCGGACTGGGAGTTGCGGACCGTCGCAACCGGCGTTTCATTCACATAGAAGACAACCCGATCAATGCCCTTAGACCCCAGATCATCCAGTGCTTCGACCAAAACCTCGACGTCTTCGCCATCGATGACCACGCTGTCGTCATTCGCCGGCTTGACGATTGTTGCGAGTGGCGGCTCATCAGGCAGAACCTCCAATTCAAGAGATGCTGAAAGTGGCGACTCGAAGCCGGCGATATCCCGTGCCCGCGCCCTCAACACCACCTTCTCGCCAACTGCCGCCAGGGGCATCTCGGTGTGGAAACTGAAGGGCGCGGCCACATCAGTGCCAAGAGACTCTAGTGTTTCCGGAAGCACTCCGTTTTCTGTCACACCGGCAAAAAGCTCAACGCTATCCACACCGGCTTCAGGGTCGCGCACCAGAACCTGAGCCAAAAACTCGCGCCCTTCGGCAAGCCCCGCTACAGGCGCAGGTATCCTGAACCCCCGTGAATCGAGCACGTTGATGTCCTCGACGATAGGAGGTTGATTGCGTTGCAGCAGCACATTGCGCCGGACGATCGTTTCATTGCCCGCGCCGTCAATCGCGGTAATCGAAAAACGCAGGTCCAGGACATCCGTGGCTGGCGTCTCCGTACCGAGGTACTCCGCCAAGGTGCGGGTAGGTAGTTGTCCGCTGTAGGGTGCCTGACCGATGAACTGCAGTAGAACGCTCTCTGCTTCGGTAAAGGCACCATCCGCGTTGACATCGGCACTCAGTTCGACCCGCACCTGCGTCACCGCGACGTTATCTGTCACATTGGCCAGAAAGGGAATCGGCTGACGCTCGGCAACGGCAGTACCGGTGAGCGCAGGCTGAATCAACGTGACCGCGGGCGCATCGACATCGGTGTCTACTGTCAACCTCACCGGACGCGGCGTAATCGCGGTGCGTGCTTCGCCCGTGAAGCGACGTTCAATGGCGATGGCACCTAGTTCAATATCCTGGCCCGCTTGGCCGTATGGCGTCTGGAACAAGAACTCAAAGGGATACTCGGTGTCGGTAAAGGTCCGCTCGCCGCTCACCAGTCCGTCGACCTGGAGGGACACCCGCTCTATACCAACATCGTCCACTGCGTTTACCTGGACGAGAACAAACTCACCCTCTAGCACAACAGTACCGTCAACCGGTGTGCCGATCGCAACACTCGGAGGCTGGTCCTGGACAATCGGAAATGCTCTCGACTCCTGAGCTAAATGGCGGTCCAGATCCCCATGAACTACCCCGTAGGTGTCCAGGGCCTGCAACTCCAGCGTCAGTTGATTGGTACCGCTTGCTCCCCCCGGTTGGTATGCCGGCACCGGAACCAGGAAGCTGTAGGGCGGCTGGGTAATCCGCAAGGAATAAACCACGTCACTACCATGCCGCGCAGTGAGCTCCACATAAGCCACGCCAACATCGTCGAAGGCCAGGACGTTAACCGGGACGATGGCATCCTCAACCAATGCCTCCCCGGCCGACGGCTCCACCAGATCCAGCGTCGGACGCTCATCAACGCGAATGGGCACGCTGAACTCACGTATGCGCTGATTACCAGACGCATCCCGCACGACAAGACGTAGCCAACGATCAAAGGACTCCTCACCACTAAGAACCAGCCCCGGGAAAAGCTCGGCGATCTCCGGAACACGTCCGGTACTCACCAGTTGTTCGTATACGGGTGTGTCGATATTGACCGTGGATATCGGCAGATCATCGCGCGCGGGCACGTCTTCAATGACCCGTATTGGATTGCCGAACTCTGTCTGGCGATACTCGCCGTCGGGCAGGGCCACACCATAGGCCGCGTAGATTTCAATGCGGGCGACTTTGACGTTGTCGTATGCCCGCAGCGCCATGCCGAAGGTTGTGGCCTCAATAGCCCCAAAACCCGGCTCTGGTGCGGTCACCGCCACTTCAGGAACAATATCGTCCGCTGCGCCCAACACCTCAATGGCGTGCCGGCCAATTGCCCCCTCGGAATCGCGAACAACAGCGACGATCTGTACGGGTTCATCGGCCCGAATGAGGCCTGCAGGCACTTCAAAAATGTGGGCCAGCTCCAGTGCATGCCGGCTCTCCCGGCGGCCATGCTCATTCGCGAACTCGACGGAATAGTTGGCTTCGATTTCGTCGTAAATCTCTGCGAATGCCTGGTTGATGACACCCGCGCCACCAAGGTCGCCATTGATGTTCGTAACGCTCTGTGGTGCCCGAGCCAGCGGCACGCCGTTGGCCTGCACCTCCAGTGCGTTGATGCCCAGTGCCCGGTCATCCGTAGCCGCAACGCCCACCAGCACCCGGAAGGTACCGGCGGCGAACAACTGCTGCTCAGCCGGCGTCACGATGCGCAGGCTGGGTGCCATATTGACCAGCGGGTTGATCAGGATCTGGCGTTGCTGGACCTGCGCGCGCGTGTCCTCGGCCTCAAGCACATAGCGGGTCGGTTCCGCTTGGTCAAATACCAGTTCCGCCTCGACCACCTCAGCCCGCAGGGTGGGCTCGGGGCATTGCTGGGCCCAGGTCTGTCGAAGAATCTCGGTCCGGCTCCCGTCAGCTTCAACCCGGTACATCGAGAAGCGGGTCAACCCGGCGTCGTCGTTCAATGCCGTGGTCAGGCGGAATTGCTCACCAGTGCGCACAAAGAACTCGGCATACTCCACACGCGCCGCATCTTCCAGCACCCGTTGATAGCGGCCGTCGAGGTATTCGCTGGCAAATTCAGATAAAGAGATCTCGGGCGGAAGATCAGCGACGACCCGCAAGTCAACCTCAGCAGAACCCAGGATTCCGCCCTCGTCGCGTACCGTGGCCACAAGTTGTAATAAGCCGGCCTGCAGATGATCCGGAATCTGCACGGAATTGGATACGGAGCTTTGAGCAAAGTCGACGTAATTGCGGCGCGCAGACTCGGCAAAGCCGGTCAAGGACCAGTCCACGACGGCTGGGCCACTGCTTTGGTCCTCCACCGCAGCGCGAATCGGGAGACGTTCACCGGGCACGACTGAACGACCCTGCTGAGGGTATTCAATCGCAATTGTTGGGGGGTCAAGGTCTGAGTCCACCACGCCCGCCCGCAGGGGGCTGAGTTCCTGCTCTCCGCGCTCCAGACTTCGCCGGTCAACCGCATGACCCAGTGTCGTCACCCCCCGTAACCCGGCAATCGCCGGCACCCGGGAAAGCGTGCCAAAGAACTCCGTATTGAGATCAGATTGGTCCAGCAGACGCATAACGTCGGCACTGATGAAGCCGCTACCCGGCTCACCCGATCGGTTCTGCACCAGCGTCAGTGTGATGCGATAAGTCGGCGTTAGCTCATATTCAGAAACGTCGCCAACGAACTCGGTAACGCCTTCGAGTTTGCCCAGATCCAAGCGGATTTCCTGAATCGGCGACGACACAATATCGCCATCGGGGCCGGTGATAATCGGTTCAATTGCCACGCTGGAGATTGACCGGTCAGCAATCCAGTCATCAAAGGAAATAACCTCCATGGGGACTTGGCTTGCGCCAGGAGCGGTACACAGAGCATCACGCTCCACGGTGACCAAGTAATTTACGCTGTGACCCGGCGGCAGCGAAAGGTGCAAATCCCCAGCCAGCACCTTCGGCCAGGGTGCCTGTCTCAATTGCCCTTGGCTAATTTCCAGGTAGGCGACATCGGCGATTTCCAGCGCCAGATCCAGAGCGGCTTCTGGATACTCAATCCCGACCCAAGGACGGTAGGGCGGGCTCGAGTCCGGCATCGCAGCCGGACGGGCTTCGGCCAGACCAACAACCGAGCGGGTGCTCGCATCGAGTAGCGAGGTATGCATCGTCAACGCCACCACAGGCTGACTGGGGCTGCTCAGGTCATCTTCAACTTCCACCCATTGCGCCAAAGTAGCGCCACGCATGGGACTGGCGGGAAACTGGTCCAGTACACGCAATGAAGGCGCGGTATCCGGCTCGATACGAAGGACGCGGCTGGCAGTGCCCACATTCCCGGAGGTGTCTTCGGCGACGATTTGCAGTGAAATCTCGGTACCTGCGGCATAAGCGCCGAGGTCAATGTTCTCTTGCACACTCCAGGTCTTGGCACCGCTTAAATCGGTGGCGCTGAGCAGTTCCTCGGATACAGGATCAACAATGCTGGCCTCCACCCGGACCAGACCGACATTGTCGATAACATCCACATTCAGTTCTGCGGGCTCACCCTCCACCAGACTTTCCAGCGGCGAAGCGAGGCTGATTTGCGGCGCCTCTTCATCAGCCAGCAGAAGAATTTCCACTTCCCTCGAGGAGGCGTTGTTGATGCCGCGGTCGGCAATGTCAATGCGAAACCGTAGACGCTCGCCGGCCCGCTCCAGCAGATTGTCTGGTAAGCGCAACTGACCATTGAGATTGGAGAAAAAGCGCTCGCCGACGATGACTTCGCCAAAGCTGTTGGGGTTCGGTGCAGTTTGACGTTCGATGCGGTCGGTTCGAACCAGGGACTCCCACTCGATTGGGATACCTTCGCCGGAGGCATCCAACAGGACTGGCTGAATCGTGTCGACATAGAGATTGTCCTCAGCTACAGCTTCGATGGGAAATGCATCGCCGGGTATCAGCGCCAAGCCCGACTCCGGCTCAACAAGCTGTACCCGCGGCGGCTCCGCATCGTCCACAACTTCAATGGCAATCTGCGAGACACCGACCTGTCCAACAGAATCTACCGCACGCACGATCAGGCTGACGGTCGCGCCCTCGGGACGATGCGGTGTACGTAATGCGGCACTAACAAAATCCCCTTCCTCGATAGTCGACGCAATCTCAGTACCGTCCAGCACCAGAGATTCCACCTCAATGCCATCCACGGCCATTGCAAACTCGACCGACACGACACCACGGTCATCCGTCACCAGCGCAACGGCAGTAAAGGGCTCGCCCTCTACTACGCGGCTTCCGGACGCGGGGCTGCGTATGCTGACCTCCGGCGCGGCATCGTCACTCAGGGGATAGCTCCACTCCTGTGTTTCGCTATTGCCGAAGACATCTGTCACCACCGAGGTCACCACCAGGGAGTCTGCGGCCACGTCCTCGGGAATGCGGTAGGCAAACTGTCCCTCGCTTGCCAGGGAATTGGGTGCGGAAACCTGAGCGGGACCTCCCGAGGACAGTTCAAAACGCAGTTCGGTGACAACGGACTCGTCGACCACCTTCCAAGCAAAGAACACATCCTGTCCACGGTAGAGACGGCTTCCGGGGATGGGATCATTCAAACCCAGGCGGGGTGCAAAACGATCCTCCAGAATCTGCAAGGGGAGCGTGAACGGGGGGGAATCCTGACCCGTTACATCGGTTGCCACCGCCTGCAATTCGAGGCTGGCAGCCGAGTTGTCCAGCATCAAGGACGCGAGGTCCAACACGAAGCTGTTCTGAACCGCAGCGCCAGGCAGCAGGCCATTGGAAGAATCGGCGCTGAGGCTGGCCAGCACATTGCCGGACTGCGGCTCTCTGAGTTCCAGTCGCAACGCGACCACGCTCCGGTCGTCCTCCGCCAGGACATCAACCACAACCTCATCACGCGAATAAAATGCGCTTCTGGGTGTGACCGCTGAGACCACTCGGGGCGGTGCGTCGGTAACAACAGCAATTGTGACCTCGGCTACAGAACGATTGCCGGTGGCATCAGTGACTTCCACCTCGATGGGGTAGCGGTCACGAAAGTCGTCGGGAATACCCGAATGCGCGGGCGCACGAACAACCTGTGCTGCCGAGTAAGCGTTCAGAACCCCGGGAATCTGCTCCAAAGGGAAGTCGTCGCCGCTAAGGACGTCTGCAGAGTCACCGGTCAGATGGTAGGTACCACCTTGGCGGGCAACGCCAGAGAGCCTGACCTGCGTCGCACCCACATTGTCAAATCCAGTGACTTTGAGAACAAAAGTATCGCTCTCGACCACCTCCGCAAGACTCACCCCGGCCTCCGTGGCCGTGATGGGCGGAGAGGAGACATTGACCACCGGCGGCTCTTCGTCCAGGCCGACCACAAAGGACACCGCTGGGCATTGCACTGTCTGCCCCGCACTGTCGTAAGCAACGCAGTGTGCGGAGAACAACTGCTCCTGAGGAATGTCCTCCGGCGACGCGAACTCCACTGCAAAAGGGGTACTTGTATCGGTGCCTATGAGCACGTTATCTACATAGAAATCAATCCGCTCCACGCCTACATCGTCGGCCGCAGCAGCACGCAAAGGAATGCTGGAACCGGAGACGTAGCGGGCGCCCTCGACCGGGCTGACCATCGTCGCCGTTGGTCCTTGATTGGCGCGGATGGTCACGTCGACATGGGGTGACAAGCTGACAGCGCCATGAAAGTCCTGAATGCGGGCCTGCAACCTCGGTGCATCCCCTACTTGATCTGCCGTCGGGGCAAAAACAAAAGTGCTTGTACCCTGTTGGCGTACCAATGCATCCTCGGTTCTGTCCTCAGGCGGCAAAGTAAATCCGGCGCTGGCAATCGGCACCCCGTCCAGCAGTAACTCAATATCGGCCCCCAGGTAAAGGGTGTCGTCGTCAAACTCCAAAGTGATCGGATAAGCGCGACCAGCACTCAGCTCAGAGCCATCGGTGAGTGCTTCGATACGGATTTGCGCTGGGGTATTCTCAACCACCCGTACGAGGACGTCCGACAGGACTCGTTCGCCACCGGCAACACCATAAGCCGTTGCAGACACGGTTAAACCGGTTTCATTAACGCTGATATCCGGCGCCTCCAGTTGCGCCCGCCACACTTCAAATATCGTCGGCGTACCGAGAATATTTCGCGACTCGAGTTCCGGGAAGAAGCTCTCGGCAACCTTACGCCCATCAAAATAGAAATCGATGTACGAATGCTCCGGGCGATAATCCTCAGGGCGAGAAATATCGACTTCCCTGGCGACTTGCACGGTGAGCGGGGTGGACTCGACCACCCGCTGACCGACCCGGGGGCTCTCGAATACCAACTCAGGCGGTGTGGGGTCGCTGATGGCTCTGACGACCACATTTTTGGGAAGCGAGAACCCTTGCTGGCCGGCGCTGTCAATGGCGATAGCGTCAATCACCAGCACGCGGCCACTGTCGGATGCGGACATTCCCAGAGAAAGTTCATAGGGCGGCGCTTCCCGTCGACCAACCACGGCACCATCAACGCGAAACTCGACTGCGCTGACGGAGACATCATCGGTGGCAACCGCCCTAATGGGCACCTGCTCGCCCGCGACCGCGGTATCCGGCCCCAGCACCTCCACACTCGGAAGCGCATCTATGGCATGAACACCAAAACCCACGGAAATGCTGGGGTCAGCTGGCCATACGAACTGCACTGCGCTCTGCTGATCGGCAGCAAAAGATGCCGCAGCTCTAAACCGACGCCGATCATCGACTTCGAGCAAAGGGCTGAGGTCGCTTCGCACCGGCGTGCTCAGGGACACCAACTCCGTTAATCGAGTCGACGATCCGTCATCGAAGCGCACGCGGACAATGGGGCCCTCGACCCATTCATTCAGGCTCGGCACAGTAAAACGGCCCTGGCCGTCCAGGCCATCCAGTTCCAGACCCGTGACCACTTTGCTGAAGTCAACGCTCACCGGGACAAGGATCGGCTCCAGACCCGGGTACGACACTTCAATATTGACTGGGCCCTGAGATGTCTCGGCAAGGGGCAACACCACACCCGCGTCGGTCACTGCGACACTCTCAGTGTCGAGCGAACGATAAGTCACGCCGGTACCCCGCCCCCTTAAAGGCACCTCACCGCGAAACTCAAAATTCACGAGTGGCGACAGCGCAGCAGACTCCAGGATATTGCTGAAGGTAATTGTCTCTGGCTCAACTCTGAGCGACAGCGCATCTTCGGCCACGTCAGAACCAGTGAATCGGATCGCCGAAAAACCACTCTGATTTCCGGAAGCATCGACTGCGGAAACGTTCAGCAGTACGACGCCATCCGCGGCGATTTCATCAGGCGCTAGGGCCACCTCCAGCGGCAGCGCAACATTGAACTCGGTCTGGCCTTCGACATGCGGGTAAACAGGAATATCGACAGCATTCAGGAATGCGCCTTCCCGTGCCCGCTCAATAACGCCACCGACCGCACGCAGTTGTGAAGCGCGCAGGCCCAAGGCGGTAACCCTTATCGCCTGTAAATCGATATCGTCATTCGCGAAAACGGTCAGATTGAGAAACTGAGCGGAGCCTGCAGCACCGTCCAAGGCAACCTCAAGACTGGTTACGCTCGGAGACTCCCGCTCGAAGGCAAAGCTCTCTGTCAATTCAGCGAGCTGGCCAGATTCTCCAAATACTCTGACGCTCGGTGAGAGTCTGTTCGCACCAGCAACGACGAAGGGGTACTCACAATCAGCTCCCCCGCCAATAGTGGCTTGAAGCTGGCTTCTGGAAACGGACGCTGTCTGGCCGACGCTTCCGACCTCGATTCGGACGACGGCGTTGCAGTCGCTTAAGGCAGCGACATAGCTCGCTCGGGCAGAGCCAGGAACCAAATTCGACGCCGCTCGGATATCAACGTCAACCGCAGCTCCCACATCAAACGTAGCCATGACCATTGCCATGGCTGCAAGAACAGTTGATGGGGAGCGAAGAGCCAACGGTCTATTCCCTGATGCTCATGGGAACTGACCCGGCGCGAACCGTTGTCAATATCAACGACGGTTGCCCCGGCATCGCGGACCACGCATCGAAATCCCTCCGGCGCATCAGCCCTCCCTTCAGCGCACTTCATTGTCGGATAAACGGTGCCCGAGTCTCCCGGATATGACGACGACTTACCAGCAGTTCGTCAATAAATTGTTCGTTGCATCTACATGCATATGCAGATTCCGCAGGGAGCGGGGTTTGGACGCCGCTGAATGCGCTTTTTCTCCGCCAAAGCCGGCCGGTGCCGTTCATTAAACACCCTTAATCCTACATTACCGGGGTGAAGACTTCCCCTCCAGCCAAGGAATATCCTCAACAACCAGTTCTATTGTTTTGATTCTTCTGCCCTTATCGCAATCATATAGATAGCGAACAGCAACCAGCTTATCGCCATACTCCTGAACAAGCTTTTTAGTTCCTTTTTGGCCAGGACGCAGCGTAAGCCGGGTCTTAGTCACCATGCTTCTGACCCTTAACGATCTCTAGTGTTTCGCTTTCTGTATCTACCTAGTTATGGAGCTCCAACTCTGCACCCGATACCAACCAGGTTGCTTACGCAGGTCGATGCCCACCGCTGTAGCGATTACGATAAAACTATTACTTATGACTCGTCCACAACTATGGCTAGCATCCGATAGTCAGGACTGACCATCGGTCTGCTGCAATCATCCTCCAAAGGCGAATGAATGATGTCGTAGGATTCGAGAGAACCACTAGTCGAAGCCCAGGTTTACGAGCGAAAAGGCAGGCAACCGGAAGTAGGCCACTAAGCGTTGCTAAACCTTCGTATGTAATAGGCGCTGGAAGCGTCCTATTGGGGATCTTTGATGTTGTTATGGCTTAACTTCGTACTTTGGCGCTTCAAGCATATTTTCTCGGCGGGAATCAACTAGGACGTATGCGTTTCTGGCGCAGGAACTCGAGAAAAGTACTGGTCCGAAATTACGCTTCAACCTGCCGTACTGTTTCACAAATTCAATGCAGAGAGATTGCTCTGATCTGCACATTTCGCCATTTCGTATGCTCGGCTCAACGCTGCTGCCCATGACCTTGCGCGGTCATTCCCTAGGAGGATGGGCGATATCGAAAGACGTCTATTTCGTTGGCACTACACAGATTCGTGCCTTTGGGCAACACTTGCTACTGCAGGATTCGCAGTCCACTTGATCGCCAACACTCCTCACCAATGAGTTCACGACAACGTCTTTCAACTAACTTGTCCTAACGCGCCGCCTCGACGGCCTGTTGCGATGTAGGGGTATTGGGGCATTTTTCTGGGCTGAGTAAGGTCATTCATTTACCTTTTGCTCAGAAAGGATGCACGCTGCAGTTTAATCGTACCGCAGCTATTTTACGTCCGGAGGCATACCGAACGCGTCATAAGTATAAAGCCCCATAGAATGGGGCTTTATACGAAGTATTGTGAGGTTTTCTACACTTTCTAGATATTCCCATGGTCAGAAGGGCAAGTCGTCACTATCAATGTCGTCGTTGACCACTGGGGCTGCGCTGCGCTGCGGGGCTGATTGGGGGGCTTGGCTACGCTGCCCGCCACCATAACCGCCACCGTCTCCGCCACCCATGCCGCCGCCGCGGCTGCCCAGCATCTGCATTTCATTGCCGATGATCTCGGTGGTGTAACGGTCTTGGCCGTCTTTGCCCTGCCATTTGCGGGTACGCAGGCTCCCTTCGACGTAAATCTGGCTGCCCTTACGCAGGTATTCGGCGGCGATCTCGCCTAGACGACCGAAGAACACCACCTGGTGCCATTCGGTACGTTCTTGGTTTTCGCCGGTTTGTTTGTCCTTCCAGGACTCCGAAGTCGCAATGCGCACATTGCAGACGGCCGAGCCGGATTGGGTATAGCGGGTTTCCGGGTCGGCGCCCAGATTACCCACCAAAATAACTTTGTTAATTCCTCGTGCCATAGCTGTAGTCCTATTGCGTGTCGTTGTAACGATGCGTGTTCGGGAGAACGCAGGCAAGTCCATAATGCGGACAGCTGCATTGAAAATGGATGTAGTCCTTAGCCTGCCTGGCCGATGGGTTCATTACGCCAAGCGCGCCGGGCTGGTAGCCACACAGCGACCCACGCCGGGACCAGCAATAAGGCCGAGACCAGCATGCTCCAGGCGGCGCCGGCTTGCGCGTGCACCGCACCAGCGATGGCACCACCCACAAAAATGCCCAGAAACTGCGCCGCGCTGAACTGACCCATGATGCGTCCGCGCCGACCCTGACCCACCAAGCGACTGAGCAGCGCCGGCAGGCTGGCCTCCAAAAAATTAAACGCGGCGAAGTATAACGAGAGCACGGCGACCAAACCCCAGTCGGGAACAACGCCCAAAGCGCCTGTGGCTAAGGCCATGAGAGCAAAAGCCCAAGGCATAGATCGCCATTCCCAGCCCCGTTTTTCCACCACGCGGAGCATGGGAAATACCACCACCAATGACAAGGCCACGGTGGGCAGCCAAATACGCCATTGCATTTGGGCTTGACCACCGGCGGCTGCGTCGATTTCCAGCGGTAAGACCACGAATAAAAAGGCCAGTGCTGCGTGCAGGCTACCGATACCGAGAATGAGGGCATTGGCACCCTGGGGTTTATCCGGCGCATCTTCCGCACCAGCGACGATGGCGGGTGCCGCAGGCAGCGTTGCAAGCAGGCTAATGGCAATCAGGCCCATTACCGTGGCCAACCAAAACAGGCCCGGCACGCCGGTCCAGCCAAGTAGAGCCGGCCCCAGCAACAAAGACAGTGCAAAAGCCCCGGCCACACTAATGCCCACCACCGCCATGGCCGTCGAGCGAACCTGGGCCCGGAGTAAATCGGCCAGCAGGGCCGTCGATGTGGCTGCAATGGCTCCACCACCCTGGGCCAATCGGCCCAGCACCAAGCCCTGCACAGTATCCGCCTGGGCACAGATAGCGCTTCCCGCGACGAAGCAGAGTAAGCCCCCCACAATCACCGGCTTACGGCCAATATGGTCGGACAGCCAGCCCAACGGAATTTGGAGCAAGGCTTGGGTGAGCCCGTACACGCCCACAGCCAGCCCCACGGCAAGCCCTGGCTCACCCGCCAACTCCAAGGCCCATGGCGAGAGCACCGGCAGGACCATGAACAAGCCCAACATGCGGCACAGCAGCATCAGTGCCAGCGTGGCCGTTATGCGCCTTTCGGCGCGACTCATAGACAGGGATGGCTCAGCGTTCAAAGTCTTTGCAATTGCAACAAATGGAAAATCCGGCGCGAATGCTCTTTACGCACTCGCTTGACCCCAAGTCGGAAGACACAACTCATCCGAAGTAATCGTTTTATAGTACCAAGTTTGCTCCCCCACCCTGGCCCCAGCGGACTATGAAGACCATTAGCGTGCGCGGTGCGCGCACCCATAACTTGCGTGACCTCAGCGTGGACATCCCGCGCGACAAGCTAGTTGTCATTACCGGGCTGTCTGGCTCTGGCAAGAGTTCTCTCGCCTTCGACACCATTTATGCCGAGGGGCAGCGGCGCTATGTGGAGTCTTTGTCTGCCTACGCACGGCAGTTTTTGTCGATGATGGATAAGCCCGATGTGGACAGCATCGAAGGCTTATCCCCCGCTATTTCCATTGAGCAGAAATCTACCAGCCACAACCCACGCTCTACCGTGGGTACGGTGACCGAAATTCAGGATTACCTGCGCCTGCTCTTTGCCCGGGTGGGTGTGCCCTATTGTCCGGATCACCACATTTCCCTCACCGCCAAAACGGTGAGTCAGATGGTGGATAGCGTGCTGCAGCTACCCGAAGACAGCGCCTGGATGTTACTGGCCCCCATTATTCGGGGCCGTAAAGGCGAGCACCGCCAATTGTTGGAGCAGCTCAGAGCCGAAGGCTTTATTCGTATTCGAGTCGATGGCGAACTCCATGAGCTCGATGAGCTTCCGAGCCTGAACCCTAAAACCCAGCATGATGTCGATGTGGTGATCGACCGCTTCAAAGTGCGTAGCGATCAGGCGCAGCGCCTGGCCGAGAGCTTTGAAACAGCCCTGCGTCTGGCCGATGGTTTGGCCATTGTCGCGCCATGGCGCGCGTCAGGGGATGCCCAAGAACATACCTTTTCGGCGCGTTTTGCCTGCCCTGAATGCGGCTTTACCCTGCAGGAGCTGGAACCGCGTTTGTTTTCCTTTAATAGCCCGCATGGGGCCTGTAGCTCCTGCGATGGCCTGGGAACCACTTCGGTCTTCGATGCCGACCGCATCGTGGCCAATCCCAAAGCGGCTTTGGCTGATGGCGCCATTCGCGGCTGGGACCGGCGCAATCCCTATTACTACGCGCTGCTCACAGGTTTATCTGAGCATTACGACATCGACCTGGAAATGCCTTTTCAGGACCTGCCCCCCAAGCATCGGGAGGTGGTCTTGTATGGCAGTGGGCGTACCAAAATTCGCTTTGAATACCCCGACCTGCGCGGTCGGCGCAAAGTCCGCAACCATACCTTTGAAGGCATTGTGCCGAACTTGGAGCGGCGTTATCGCGAAACCGAATCGGACGCCGTGCGAGAAGAGCTGGCCCGTTATCGTTCGAACCAGCCCTGCTCCGCTTGTGACGGCAGTCGCCTCAACAGGGCTGCCTCCGCTGTGCAGGTCGCGAGCAGCACCTTGCCGCAAATATCGCGCATGTCCATTGCCGATGCGCTGGCCCATTTCGAGAAGATGGAATTACCAGGGCAACAGGCCGAAATCGCCCGCCCCGTGCTCAAAGAGATCGGCCTGCGCTTGTCCTTTTTGAACAATGTGGGATTGGACTATCTGAGCCTAGACCGCGCGGCCGAAACTCTGTCCGGGGGCGAGTCTCAGCGCATCCGGCTGGCTAGCCAGATTGGGGCGGGTTTGGTTGGGGTGCTGTATGTACTCGATGAACCCTCGATTGGCTTACACCAGCGCGATAACCAACGCCTCATCGATACCTTAGTGCGTCTGCGTGACCTGGGCAATACAGTGCTTGTGGTCGAGCATGACGAAGATGCCATTCGCTGTGCAGACCATGTGCTCGATATTGGCCCAAGGGCCGGTGTGCATGGCGGCGAAGTCGTTGCTGCGGGAACGCCAGAAGAAGTGATCCAGACTCCGGCATCGCTCACGGGTCAATATCTCAGTGGCGAGCGTCGCATCAGCATCCCAGAGCCTCGGCAGGCTCCAGATGCGCAGCGCGTTCTCCGCATTGAGGGCGCCAGCGGGAACAACCTGCAGCAGGTCGATGTAGAGCTACCCCTGGGTTGCCTGATCTGCATCACGGGGGTGTCGGGTAGCGGGAAATCCACCCTCATCAACGACACCCTCTACCCCATCGCCGCGCGCGAGCTCAATAGAGCCAGCCTACCCAACGCACCAGTGGACAAGGTTCGCGGTCTGGATCAACTCGATAAGGTCATTGGCATTGACCAAAGCCCCATCGGGCGGACTCCGCGCTCCAACCCGGCCACCTACATTGGTTTGTTTACGGGCATTCGCGAACTCTTCGCAGGCGTGCCCGAGGCCCGCGCGCGGGGCTACACACCAGGTCGTTTTTCCTTCAACGTCAAAGGCGGGCGTTGCGAGGCCTGCCAGGGCGATGGGCTGATCAAGGTGGAAATGCACTTCCTACCCGATGTGTATGTGCTCTGCGAAGTGTGCCAGGGCCACCGCTATAACCGCGAAACTCTGGATATTCGCTACAAGGGTAAAACCATTGCCGAGGTCCTCGAGATGACGGTCGAGGACGCGGTGGAGTTCTTCGGCCCCGTGCCCGCCTTGAAGCGCAAATTGGTGACCTTGATGGATGTAGGCTTGAGCTACATCACTTTGGGCCAGAGCGCGACGACCTTGTCAGGTGGTGAGGCACAACGCGTCAAGCTCGCCAAGGAGCTGTCGCGGCGCGATACAGGCAAAACCTTATACATCCTGGATGAGCCCACCACCGGCCTGCACTTCCATGACGTGGAGCAATTGCTGCAGGTGCTGCATCGCTTGCGCGACCACGGCAATACGGTGGTGGTTATCGAGCACAATCTGGATGTCATCAAGACGGCAGACTGGCTGGTCGATCTGGGGCCCGAGGGCGGTGCAGGCGGCGGGCAGATCGTCGCCACTGGCACCCCGGAAGAGGTAGCGGCCAATCCCAACTCGCACACCGGCCACTACCTAAAGCCCATCCTCGAGCGCGGATACTGAGAACGCCCCTATCAACATCCTATGCCGACTAGAGGAAGCTGGAACGGGCTTTATGGCCTAGGGCCCGAACGCCTGGCGGCGTAGTCTGCGCCTGTGTCCCCCGCGCCGCTTCGCGGGACGGACGGCGCAGAGAGGCTCCCTGCGCGTGTTGGGCCGTTGGGATCGCGTTCGGCCTTGGTGCCGAAGGACACCGCGCAGCGGCGCCAAGGGTAGCGAGCCCGACGGCCCAACACGCGCATACGGAAGGTGGGCAGCTCCTCGCCGGTTCTCGCAAAAAAAAGAGGGAAGTGCTCAATCCTTAAGCACTTCCCTCTCAAAATTGGCACGATCAACGTACCAGGGAGACAGACTCGATGTAGCAAACCGCGTGCCAATCAGGCTGTCTCCGATGGAATGCGAGCCTTATGCGGCCTTGGACGCCGCGGGCTTAGGGCTGCAGTACATATCGATACTGGCCCGAAAAACGGGGGTTCCTTCCCGGTCACACACCTCGACCGGAACAGCAACCGTCTGCGCCACACTCCAGTCCACATCAGCCGGGAACTGCGCTGTGCCCACCAGGTCGGTGTTGGCCTTGGCCAAGTACTCCACCTGCATACCCTTGGGAATCCAACGGGCGCTTGGCGGACACGCCACCTCGGTGAGTAAACCACCAGTGAACTCGGCGAGGTTGCACATAGCAATGGCATGCACTGTGCCGATGTGATTGGTTACCGACCAGCGCTTGCGCAAGCGCGCGCGAACTTGCTGCGCACTCAGCTCTTCCAACACTGGGCTCACGGTCCGAAAATAGGGCGCCTTCAAGGCCACCATTTTTGAAAACGCCGCCTTGCCCCCTGGGACTTTGCTCATACGGGCATACAAAGCCAATAAATCCATTGTGACTCTCTAGTTCGTCAATACAAGAAAGCGAGCATGGCTCGCTCAAAGTGTGCGGCCTGCTTAGAAGCCACCAGGGCGGCCAGGACCACCTGGCCCCATCATGCCGGGAGGCATGCGCCCAGCCATGGCCCGCATCATTTTCTTCATGCCGCCACCGCGCATTTTTTTCATCATGCCCTGCATCTGCGTGAACTGCTTGAGCAAGCGGTTCACGTCCTGGACTTGCGTTCCGGAGCCGGCAGCAATCCGCTTTTTCCTCGAGGCTTTGATCACCGCTGGAAAACGGCGCTCTTGCCTGGTCATGGAGTTGATGATGGCCACATTGCGCATGAACTCTTTGTCGTTCACTTGGTTCTTCACCTGCGCAGGGAGTTGCCCCATCCCTGGCAGCTTATCCATCATCGCGCCAATACCGCCCATCTTCTGCATCTGCAGCAGCTGGTCGCGGTAGTCGTCTAAATCGAAGCCACCCCCTTTTTGCAGCTTGCGGGCCAGCTTCTCTGCCTTCTGCCGGTCAATTTTCTGCTCGGCTTCTTCAATCAGGCTGAGCACATCGCCCATACCCAGAATGCGTGAGGCCAAGCGGTCCGGATGGAAGGCCTCCAGGGCTTCGAGTTTTTCACCCACGCCCAAGAACTTGATGGGCTTACCGGTGATATGGCGTACCGACAGCGCCGCACCACCCCGTGCATCGCCATCCACCTTGGTCAGAATCACCCCGGTCAAGGGTACCGCTTGGTCAAAGGCCTGCGCGGTGCGCGCCGCATCCTGGCCAGTCATGGCATCCAGCACAAACAAGGTTTCTGCCGGCGCCAGCTGCTGATGCAGACCGGCAATCTCCGCCATCATCTTTTCGTCGATGCTGGTCCGGCCGGCAGTGTCCACAATCAAAACATCATAGAACTCGCGCTTCGCTCGCTCTAAAGCCTCATCAGCAATGGCACTGGGTGCCTGCAACGCCGACGAGGGCTGCACATCGATCTGCAACTGCTGCCCTAAAGTGGCCAGCTGTTCGATGGCTGCCGGGCGATAAACGTCGGCGCTGACCATGAGCACACGCTTCTTTTGCGCATGGAGGTAACGCGCCAGCTTGCCGGCGCTGGTGGTTTTACCCGCACCCTGCAAACCGGCCAGCAGAATAATTGCTGGCGGCTGGGCGCGTAGATCCAAGCCTTGGGACTCACCACCCAATGCCTGAACCAGTTCACGTTGCAGAATGGAGATGAACTCCTGACCTGGAGTTAGGCTGCTGCGGACGGCTTCTCCCAGCGCCTGTTCGCGGACTTTGGCAATGAAATCCCGCACCACTTCCAGGGCAACGTCCGCCTCCAATAACGACCGCCGCACGGCGCGCAGGGCGTCGGCGATATTGTCTTCGGTAAGCCTGCCTTGGCCGCGCAGATTCTTAAGGGTGGACTGGAGATTCTCTGAAAGGGATTCGAACATCGATAAACCATCATGAAGTTCCACCGCCGCCATCGGAGCCGGGTGGAAACAAATACGTGAGTTGCGCCGCGCGCTGTGACAATATTACCGAGTGAACATCACCTTCGCCGCAATTAGTGCCGGGGCCGCTTTTGCTGCCGCCGCGATTAGTCAGCCTTATCAACGAGCGCTGCCCGCCCTCATGCTTGTCATGCTGGGCGCACTGCTCACTGCCTTGGGCCTGCAAGCCGAGGTGGTGGAGCCGCAGGGATGGCGCCTGGGCTTAGGATCCAGCGTGGCTTTGTTTGCCTGGCTGATCGCTGCTGCGCATTTGGTTCTGCGGCAACGCCTGTATTTGCGCGGCCTCGATCGCGTGATTTGGGGCACTGTGGCGCTGGTCATACCGATAGGCTTGCTGCTACCCACACCCGCCAGTACGCATGTTGCGCAACTCACACCGGCCTTGCGCGTGCATATTCTGCTCAGCATGCTGGCTTGGGCAGTGCTGAGCTTGGCGGCCATGCAATCCATCGCCTGCACCTTGCAGGCCCGCCATCTACGTAAACACAAGAAACCCCTGCTGGCGGCGCCGCTGCTGGAATTAGAGCGCAGCACCTTTAGGCTCATTGGCCTGGGCTGGCTACTCCTCATTGGTGGGATTGCTACCGGCTTCCTCTTTGTAGAGAACTTTTTCGCTCAGCATCTTGCGCACAAAACAGCATTTACCCTGATTGCCGCCGTGCTCTTTGGCACCTTGTTGGCCGGTCAAGCGCTGCGCGGATGGCGAGGTGGAGTCGCACTGCGCTGGATCGCCGCGGCTTGGCTGGCGCTGTTCGTAGGCTATGTGGGCGTGAAGTTCGTCCTGGAATATGTGTTGGCCTCGCATTGGAGTTGAGAGGCCGGAGTCGTAGAGCGCTTGACAAGGGCGCTCGCTCTGCCTAGAAACACTATCTAATCCCTGATCAAGATTTGCTCGCTTGGACGATGTGTCTACTGGCGCCCTTCTACTGGCGCTAGTTTTTCTGCTGGGGCTGTCGGCCTTTTTCTCTGGCTCCGAAACCGCGCTGATGGCGCTGAATCGATACAAGGCCCAGCACTTGGCCCGCGGCGGCCATCGTGGCGCACAACGCGCTCTGCAACTCCTAGAGCGGCAGGATCGTCTGATTGGCGTCATCCTGCTCGGCAATAACTTTGTCAACATTCTTGCCTCTGCCATTAGCACCATTTTGGGTCTGCGCCTGTTTGGCGAACCCGGTATTGCTATCGCCACAGGCTTACTGACGGCAGCAATTCTGATTTTTGCCGAGGTCACCCCCAAAACTCTGGGTGCATTGCATCCAGAACGGCTCGCCTTCCCTGCCAGCCGTATTTACGGACCCTTGCAGTTGGTGCTCTACCCCGTCGTGGTTTTGATCACCTTCCTCGCGCGCATGCTGCTGCGCCTCTTGGGGGTGAAGCCCGAAGATGCTGAGCAGCACAACCTGTCTACCGAAGAGCTGCGGACGGTGGTGGCCGAAACCCGCGCCATGATGCCGCGCCGCCACCAGGCCATGCTGCTCTCCCTACTCGACCTCGAAAAAGCCACGGTCGAAGACATCATGATTCCGCGCAATGAAATTCAGGGTGTGGATATCAGTGAAGACTGGACCGGCTGCCTGGAGATGATCCAACGCAGCCAACATACACGGCTACCGCTCTACGAAGGCTCTATTGACGATCTGCGCGGCATTATTCATGTGCGGCGTCTGCTGCCCATGCTGGCCGAAGGGCAACTTGACCGGGAAAGCCTGCTGGCCCAGGCCCGGGAGCCCTATTTCATTCCCGAAGGAACGGCTCTGAATCAGCAGTTACTGAACTTCCAAAACCAGCGGCGCAGAATAGGCTTCGTTGTTGACGAGTACGGGGACATCCAGGGTTTGGTCACTCTGGAGGACATCTTGGAAGAAATCGTCGGTGAATTCACCACCGACCCAGCCACCCGCAATCGGCGGGTCAAAATGGAGCCAGACGGACGTTACCTGGTCGATGCCAAAAGCAGTGTGCGTTACCTCAACCGCTCCATGGGCTGGGCCTTACCCTCATCGTCGGCACGCACGCTCAACGGCCTCATCCTCAATCAGCTGGAAACTTTTCCCGAACCCGGACACAGCCTCAGGCTGGGCGATTACCGTATTGAAATTGTTGCGGTCGCCGCGCATGTCATCGAATCGGTACGCATCGAGGCGCCTCGTAAATCGGCCTAAGTGCAGCAGGCTTTAAGCGAGGCGCTCGCGTTGGTCGATGCGGTGGGGAATCCAGCTTAACTGAGCATATCTCTGGCGGCGTCCAGAGCTTGCGCCAATGAGGCAACGGCATGAATCTCCAAACCCGGCGGACTGCGCCTAGGAGCGTTGGCCTGGGGCACGATCAGCCTCTTGAAGCCCTGTTTGCGCGCCTCCTCAATGCGCTCCTCGCCACCTGCCACTGGTCGCAGCTCGCCGGCTAGACCAATCTCGCCGAACACCGCCAAATCCAAGGGTAAAGCGCGGTCGCGAAAAGAGCTCATGATGGCCAGCACCGCCGCCAAGTCCCAAGCCGTTTCTCGAACCTGCACCCCGCCGACCACATTGATGAACACATCCTGGCCCGCCACATCCACCTGGGCGTGACGATGCAATACCGCCAACAACATGGCGAGGCGGTTGGTATCCACGCCGACGGTGACCCGCCGCGCATTGCCTTCATCCGTGAGCGCCTGTACCTCGATCAGTAAGGGCCGCGTACCCTCACGGGCAACCACCACCACACTACCCGGCACCGGGTCTGGACGGCGTGCGAGGAAGATTGCCGAAGGATTCTTCACCTCGGCCAAGCCCTGCTCTCGCATGGCGAAGAAACCAAGCTCGTTGACGGCACCAAAACGATTTTTGGCCGCCCGAATCATGCGTAAACGTCCGCCAGGGTCAGATTCGAAATACAGCACCGTATCCACCATGTGCTCCAACACACGCGGCCCGGCAATCACGCCCTCTTTGGTGACATGCCCCACTAGCAGCACCACTACGCCGCGCTGCTTGGCATAGCGCACCAACTGCGCTGCACATTCGCGTAGCTGAGCCACCGAGCCTGGGGCCGAACTGAGTTCGCGAGCAAACAGCGTTTGAATGGAGTCCACCGCCAAAACCTGACAATCGTTGCCATTCACGGTTTCCAAGACCGACTCAACCTCAGTTTCGGCCAATAACGCCACATCGGCGCTAGGCTCTTGTAAGCGTTGGGCACGTGCCCGCACCTGCCCCACTGACTCCTCCCCGGTCACATACACGCGCGCCACATCTTTGAGGCGCAGCAGCATCTGCAACAGCAAGGTGGATTTACCAATGCCGGGGTCGCCACCGAGCAGGATCACCGCGCCAGGCACCAAGCCACCACCGAGAACACGATCCAGTTCGACAAAACCCGTAGGCAAGCGTTGGGGGGCTTCACTTTGCGGGCCATCCAAGGACTCCAAGCGGCTTTCCCCGGCCCAGCTGCGTCCTCCACGGCCAGACTGCTGGCTGGCGCTGGCTTTTGCCGAAATACGCGCCTCTTGCAGGGTGTTCCAGGCCCCACATTGGGCGCATTGACCAGCCCAGCGCGGGCTCAGCGCACCACATTCGCTGCACTCAAATTGGGTTTTGTCTTTAGCCACGGATACCAGCCTCGCTAGGATCGGTCTCAGCTTCAAGATGAGCAACGCGCCCACGAAGCCCCGTGAGTAGCTCATAGGATAGAGTTTGTGCCCGCCGCGCCACTTCATTCACCGGCATGGCTCGGGGGCCCCAGACTCCCAGCCAGTCCCCTGCCTGTACCTTGGTCGTCGATGGTAGCTCTACCACGCACATATCCATGGAAATCCGCCCACGCAGCGGCAATCGCTGACCGCCAGCCGCGGCCAACCACATGCCTCTATCCTCGCCCAGGAGACGCACCAGGCCATCGGCATAGCCAATCGCCACCACGGCCACCCTACAGTCGCGCGGTGCCTGCCAAATCGCACCATAGCCAACGCTGTGTCCAGCCGGGAGTGTTTTCACATCCAGCACACGGGCTTCCAGCCTGAGTGCCGGACGTAAGGATGGATGGCTGGCCCCCTCAGCCAGCGGAGACACTCCGTACAGACACAAACCCGGTCGCACCCAGCCCCGCCGGGTCTGCGGCCATTGCAGCAAGGCGGCAGAGTTTGCCGTCGAGGGGTCGTAATCCGAAAAGTGGGTCTGATACAGATCTTCCCAACAGCGCAGTTGGGCCTGGGTGTGCTCTGCGTCTTGGCTATCCGCGCAGGCCAAATGTGTCATTACACCCTGCAGCCCTGAGGCCAAAGCCGGCGCAGCACGCAATTGCGCGGAGAGCGTCGCTGCCTGATTCGCAGCGAAGCCTAGCCGCCCCATGCCTGTATCAAACTTCAGCCAAAAACCCGGCGGGCTTGGCAGTGCTTGGAGTTGCTCCCACTGCCACTGAGCGTGGACCACAGGCAAAAAGCGCTGGCTTTGGCATAACTGCCACTGACTGGCATCCTGGATACCGCCCAAGATGCAAATTCGCGATTGCACGCCGGCCTCGCGCAGAGCGACAGCTTCGCTCACCGCGGCCACAGCAAACATGGGCACGCGATCTTGCAGTGCCATCGCCACACGTACGGCTCCATGACCATAAGCATCGGCCTTGATCACAGGCATAAGCTGGGCCTGCGGCGCCAGAGCCTGGAGCTGCGCCAGATTATGTCGTAGTGCGCTCAGGTCGACTAGCGCACGCACCCGGCCGCCTAAGAGCATAAATCCACGGCCGCTACTGCTCCGCCGTACTGATCTGACCTGCCGGTTCCATTCAGGCCATTAGCTATCAAATTCGGCATCGTAGCTGTAGGTTGCCAGATTCTCGAAGCGAGTCAGGTGCCCTAGGAAGGAGGTCCGCACCGTTCCAATGGGGCCATTACGCTGCTTAGCGATAATGAGCTCTGCCGTGCCTTTGTCCGGGCTATCCTCGTTGTACACCTCGTCACGGTAGATGAAGGTGATCAAATCCGCGTCCTGCTCAATACCGCCAGACTCGCGCAGGTCCGCCATACGTGGACGCTTGTTGTCGCGCTGCTCCACCCCGCGGTTGAGCTGCGACAAGGCGATGATCGGCACCTCTAGCTCCTTGGCTAAGGTCTTCATGGAGCGCGAGATCTGGGCAATGTCGTTGGTCCGGTTTTCTTTGGAACCCGGCACCTCCATCAGCTGCAGGTAATCCACCAGGATCAGACCCAGCCCATGTTCTCGCTTGATACGACGCGCCTTGTTGCGTAAATCCTGCGGTGACAGCGCACCGGAGTCATCGATCACGATTTTCGCGTCGCGCAAAGTGTGCGCAGCAGAATTGATACGCGCCCAATCCTCCTTGCTTAACTCACCGCTCCGCAGGGCCTGCTGGTTGATACGGCCATGGGATGCGATCAGGCGCATCGCCAACTGCTGCGCTGGCATTTCTAGCGAAAACACCGCAACCGTAATTTTAGAGTGCAACGCCGCATGTTCAGCCCAGTTCATCGCCAAGGAGGTTTTACCCATCGCGGGTCGTCCCGCCACAACGACCAGGTCACCAGGGCGGAGGCCAGTGGTCATCTCGTCAAAACGGCTAATCCCCGTCGGCAAGCCGGCTACGCCTTTGCTTTCAGCAACCAGGCGAATTTCTTCGACGGCCGCAGGCAGTACATCGATAAGACGAACGCCCTTGTTATCTGATGCCGAGCGGCGGTCCGCAATATGAAACACCTGCTGCTCGGCAAAATCCAGCAGATCCTTGGTTTCATCATGCTCTCGAGCATGCACCTTTTCGATGATGTCGGTCGCCGCATTGATGAGGCTGCGGCGTACGGCATGCTCGCGAACAATGTCGGCATAAGCCACTGCGTTCACAGCCGCGGGGGTTTGCTGAGACAACTCCACCAAATAAGGCAAGCCACCGCAGGCTTCCAGGCGATCTTTAGCCTCCAAGATTTCGGCAATGGTCACCGGATCGATGGCCTGGCCGCGCTTGCCCAGCTCATTGGCGGCCGCCCAGATGTCTCGATGCTCGCGCCGATAAAAGTCCTCGGCAATTAACCTTTCGGCCACGGCGTCGTAATGCCGGCCACCCAGCAAGAGGGCGCCCAGTACACTGCGCTCCGCCATGAGATTGTGCGGTGGAGCTTTAGAGCCTCGGTTCAGGGTTTCATCCATGCGCAAAGTCTATCCCGCTTCAGCAGCGCTGTTAAAAGTTCTTCACCACATCATTGCGCACCGGCTCACTTTCTGGAACTTGGCCACTGAGGCCGCGCATCAGCGCTGCACCTTATGCCCGACCCACAAAGTTTTGCGCTTAGCGCCTGCACGCCACCGCCTCATGTCATGCGGCAACGACGCCGCTTCGGCGCGCGCAGACAAAGGCGAAGGGCAAGCTGCACGCCCTTGAGTCTCCACCGCGCCGGCCAGCCTGCCAGCATCTACGCTGGCAGCCCTTGCAACAAAAAAGCCGATGCCTGCAATGCAGCCATCGGCTTCCAGAATCGTTGCGCGGAGCAAAGCCCCGGCTCAGCCAATGTTCACCAAACCGGGCTATCAAGCAGCCAATTTGGTGAAGACTGCAGCCTCGCCTTTAGTTCACCGCTTGAGCGGTGATTTCTACGATGAGCTTGGCTTCCACATCAGGGTGCAAAGCAACAATGGCCTCAAACTCGCCCACTTCGCGGAAAGCTTGCTCTAGAACCACTTCCTTAGCTTCCACCTCAATGCCGGCAGCCGAAGCGGCTTCAGCGATTTGCGCGGCCGCGACAGACCCGTAGAGCTTGCCTTCTTCGGATGCACGCACGGTCACCGAAACGCGCTTGCCATCAATTTGGGCATGACGCATTTTGGCTGCGTTCATGGAGTCCTCAGCCTTTTTAATCAGCTCTGCTTTACGTGCAGCGAAAACTTCCACGTTTTCCTTGTTGGCCGGCAATGCCAAACCTTGGGGAATCAGGAAATTGCGGCCGTAGCCGGCACGAACTTTAACGGTATCGCCCAGGTCACCCAGGTTGCGAATCCGCGATAACAAAATGACTTGCATTCCCGGATCTCCTTAGAAGTGACGGTCGGTGTAGGGCAATAGAGCCAAGTAGCGCGCCCGGCGGATCGCCTTAGACAGCTGACGCTGATAGCGGGCTTTGGTGCCAGTGACCCGGCTAGGGACAATCTTGCCGTTGTCCAAAATGTACTGCTTGAGCGTGTTCAGATCTTTGTAGTCGATCTCTTCCACGCCTTCGGCGGTGAACTTACATACCTTGCGGCGACGGGAGTAACGCGACATTAGCGGGATTCCTCGGAGCTGTTATCAGCAGAGTCCGCTGGCGTTTCGGCCGCTTCGCTGGACTCGTTGTCATTATCAGATCGGCTCAACTCTGCTTGAGCTTTAGCCTTGTTAGCCTGCTTGATTTCTTCTTCCTTAGCCAAAGGAGACTGCTCGGTGATTGGCCCATCGCGGCGGACGACCAAATGGCGCAGGATGGCGTCGTTGAAGCGGAAGCCTTGAACCAGCTCGTCCAGGGTGTCTTGATTGGCTTCAATATTCATCAGCGCGTAATGCGCCTTATGCAGCTTCTGCAGAGGGAAAGCCAGTTGGCGGCGGCCCCAATCTTCACTGCGGTGCACTTGGCCCTCGGCAGCCTCGATCACGCTTTTATAGCGCTCAAGCATGGCCGGCACTTGTTCACTCTGATCCGGATGGACCAGGAACACGATTTCGTAATGTCTCATGTCAACCTTATGGATGTTCCGTTAGCGGTACAGTCCCCCGCGTAACGCGGTGGGACAAGGCTTCGTAGCCAACACTGGCTGCGAAGCCGGCCATTATAGAACGGTAGCGCTCAGAAAAGAAAGGATCAGAGCTGAGGCAACTCAAAGCTTAGGGCTTTGGGCCAACGCTAGGCCGGATGCCAGCTGCGGGTTTAGCCTGGGCTCTGGCGGCACACTTCGTAGAGGACCACACCGGTTGCGACCGCAACATTGAGGCTGCTGACATGTCCCAACATGGGAATACTGACAGTCAGATCGCAAAGATCGCGCGTTAGTCGACGCAGCCCCTGCCCTTCATTGCCCATCACGATGGCCACGGGCCCAGACAAATCAGCCGCGTATAACGATTGATCGGCCTCATCGGCCAAACCCACCACCCATACACCAGCGCTACGCAGCTGTTCCAGGGCTCGCGCCAAGTTACTCACCGAACATAAGGGCAGGCTCTCCGCCGCACCCGCCGCGGTCTTACGCGCCACCGCTGTCAAGGGCGCGGAACGCGCCTGCGGTATGAGTACCAGCTGCACTCCGGCTCCGTCGGCGGCCCTTAAACACGCGCCCAGGTTGCGCGGATCTTCGATACCGTCCAGGACTAAAATCCGCGCCGGCGCAGGTGCGGAGGCCACCCAAGCCGCTAACTCCGACTCGCGCGGGGCCTCCGCGGCCTGACCAGCGGACGCAGCTGTAGCCAACCAAGCCACCGCCCCTTGATGGCGCAAACCGGGCGGCGCAGCCGTCACCAGGGTGGTGGCATCGGCGCGCAGCACGGCAATTCCGGCTTGTTGGGCCTGCTGGGCCAGCGCTTGCTGACGCTTATTCAGATCGCGGTCCGTCAACATCAGGGCGACGACCCGACCCGCCTCCAGCGCAGCAGCGCAGGCATGGATGCCGGCTACGTCGGCACTACGCCCAGGGTATTGGACCAAGTAACTTAGGACCCCAAGTTGGGCGGCGGGGTGTAAGCAGCCGCTTCATTGCCTTCAACAATGGCCTTGATCACGATATCCACACGTCGATTGCGAGCTTGCCCTGCCGCCGTGCTGTTGTCGGCCACAGGTTCGCTTTCTCCGCGTCCCTCAGTCAGGATGCGCGCGGGCACCACACCATTACCGCGTAGCACTGTGGCCACGGAATTGGCGCGCTGTTCGGACAAGCGCATGTTGTATGCCTCGGAGCCGGTGGAATCCGTATGCCCCACCACATGGATGACGGTTTTATCGTAATCCTTGAGCACCTGAGCGATCTTGGCGTAGGTCGCCTGGGCATCGCTACGAATGGCTGCGCTATCGAAATCAAAAGACACATCCGAGGCAACCCCAACCCGCAGCGCATCCCCGGTCATACGGGTAATGCGTAACTCATTGCGCGCCGCCTCAGCCGCTAATTCACGCTCCAGCTCTGCCTGCTGTTTGTCCATGTAGTTACCAGCCGCACCGCCGGCAATAGCACCAACCACTGCGCCCACATAACGGCCTTTATCGCCATCCACCTGGTGACCAGCCACGGCGCCGATCAACGCCCCCACAGCAGCCCCGGTTTTGGCCCGGCGGTTCGGGTCATCGGTGGCACAGCCGGTTACGACCACAGTACTTCCCACTGCCGCAACCAATACAGCGTGGCGTAATGCTGGCAATGTCTTCATCGTCTTCTCCTTTTGGATGACTGGCGCGTTTTGCTACGCGCGTTGGCAGGCACTAAGTCTAACTTGCGGGCAGCGGGATTGACTGCCGCGATACGAACATCCAGCGTTTGCCCGAGGCGAAAGGTCTGCCCGGACCGTCGACCACGCAGCAACCGCGCCTCCGGGTCATAGACAAAGTAGTCTGAGCCCAGTTCACTGATGTGCACCAATCCCGAAACAGCGTACTCCGGTAACTCTACGAACAACCCGAAATCAGTCACGCCGCCCACCACGCCGGGCAGGGTTTCACCAAGGCGGTGTTCCAAAAGATCGAACTTCAGGGCCTCCAGCACTGCCCAACTGGCCTTATCCGCACGACGCTCCAAAGCGGAAAGTTGCTGCCCGAGTTGCTCCCATTGTTCTTGCGGCATGCTGGGGCCGCCGAGCATGGCATATAAGGCTCGGTGCACGATGAGGTCTGGGTAACGCCGGATTGGGCTGGTGAAATGGGCGTAGTCGTCCAAAGCCAAGCCAAAATGACCAGCATCGGACGGGGCATAGACCGCTTGTTGCAAGCTCTGCAGCACGGCCATTTGTATGGTTGCCGCCTGCGGGGAATCGCCGGCCTGCGCCAGCACCTGCGCATAATCTTTGGGACTAGGCGACACCCCACCACTCAGCTGCATACCCTGCATGGCGAGAAATTCGCGCAGCGCGGCCAGCTTTTCGGCAGGGGGCGGCTCGTGGATGCGCGCCAAGAATGGCTGCTTAGCGCGCCTTAAAGCCTGCGCTGCCGCCACATTGGCCAGAATCATGCACTCTTCGATGATGCGGTGAGCCACATTGCGCTGCGGCCTCGCCAGGGCCGCAACCTGACCATCATCATCCAGCTCCACAGTGAGCTCGCGACTGGCAAAGTCTAAAGCGCCGCGTATTTCTCTCTGCTCCTGCAGCGCACTATGCAATTTGGCGAGGTTGTTCACATTACGGCTAACGCTGGCTGACCACTGCTTGGGATGCTGGTCTTCTAAGGCCTGCGCCACCTGGTTGTAGGTCAAGCGCGCATGGGAGTGAATGGTCGCCGGGAAAAAGCGATACCCCGTCAGGCGTCCACGCCGCGACACCTTGAGCTCACAGACCAGCACGGCGCGGTCCACCTGAGGTCGCAGGGAGCACAAATCATCGGATAGGCGATGCGGTAGCATCGGCAGAACGCGGCCCGGAAAATACACCGAAGTGCCGCGGCTACGCGCTTCTCGGTCGATGACATCGCCAACGCCGACATGCGCGCTTACATCAGCAATCGCCACAAACAAGGTAAATGCCAAGCCGCGGCGCTTCACCAAGACGGCATCGTCAAAATCCTTGGCGTCCTCGCCATCAATAGTCACAAAGGCCTGCCCGCGCAAGTCTTCGCGGGGCAGGACGTCATTGGGAGCAGTGATGGCCTGCGCCGCCTGCTCTACAGCCTGCGGAAACTCACCAGGGAGCTGAAACTCATCCATGACGGACGCAATGCGCAGTCCTGCAGAAGGCTGTTCTCCCAGCACCTCCAGCACTGTCGCCTGTTCATGCTCCAAAGCGGCGCTGATGTACTGCCCATGACTCAAAGCCTCCGCGCCGCTGAGCGGATAGCGCGCTTCGCGAATGGCCGACTCCACTTGCACAAAGGTTTGGGCCTGGCGTTTGTCCACCCGTCCGACAATGGTGGCCGCTTTCGCGGCCTCGATAAGCACGTAGCCCAGCACCTTACCGTCTTCAAGGCGCGTCACTTGCACCCCTGCCCCATGAGCGGGTCGTGGCAAGTCGCGATCCAACACCCAAGGGCTGGACCCATCGTCGGGGAGGACCAAATCTGGACCCTTTTGACGGCGGCAGACTCGGCCGCTGGGATGCCCTTTTTCCGGTGGTGTTTTGGTGGGTGAACTGTGTCTTGACAAAAAAAATTCCTAAGGCGAGAATGCGCGCTTCGCTGCCGGGGTGGCGGAATTGGTAGACGCGCTAGATTCAGGTTCTAGTAGGGGAAACCCTGTGGAGGTTCAAGTCCTCTTCCCGGCACCACGATAACGAAAAGGCCTGCCGCGTGCGGGTTTTTTTGTGCCTGAAGGGCGGCATGGGGGCATCAATCGGCGCACAGACGGGCTCCACAGCCAAGTGATGGCGTCAACGGAGGACGCCCTCACAGAGGACCACCCCCTACGCAGCGCCGTGATTGCCCGGGTCGCCGACCGATGGGCCCTGCCCACTCCAGCAGCTCAGCCACACTAGACCGTTTCCGCCATCGGCATGGCAAAAACGTCGACCAGCGCGCCAGATTCCACCGTGCTCAAAAGGCCGCGCACTCATGCCAGTAGGGCGGCGCTGTAGCAGCCGCAGCGCCGCCCACCGGTCGAGTAAGAGTTTTAGGCCGACTCCAAGGGATGCCGCAGCACGATGGTTTCATCCCGATCTGGACCTGTAGAGATAAGATCCACGGGCGCTTCTACGAGTTCTTCGATGCGCTGCAGGTAATCCCGAGCCGCCTGTGGCAAATCATCGAGGCTGCGCGCACCCGCTGTGCTTTGTTCCCAGCCCGGCCAATCCTCGTATACAGGCTCACAGCGGGCAAAGGCTGCTGCGCCGTAGGGCCAGCGATCCAGCTTTTGCCCATCGACCATGTAGCCAGTACAGATGCGAATGCTCGACATCCCATCCAACACGTCCAACTTGGTCACACATAAAGAGCCAATGCCGTTGTTGATCACAGCACGCCGGGCAGCCACAGCATCGAACCAACCGCAGCGGCGGGCGCGGCCCGTGGTTGCGCCGACTTCCCCGCCCCGCTGAGCTAACTGCTCTCCAATGCTGTCATGCAGTTCGGTCGGAAACGGCCCGGAGCCAACTCGGGTGGTGTAGGCCTTGATGATACCCAACACCACATCGACATCACCTGGCCCTAAGCCCGTACCGGCCGCAGCCCCACCGGCGGTGGTTGTGCTGGAGGTCACAAAGGGATAAGTGCCATGGTCAATGTCCAATAGGGAACCCTGCGCCCCTTCAAACAACAGGCGTTGGTCATCGCGCCGCAATTGGTAGAGTCGCTCAGTCACATCGCACAACATTGGCGCCAGCCAGCGCGCGTCTTCTTTGGCTTCCGCCAAGACGGCTTCAGCATCTACGGCTGGAGCGTCGTAAAGCTGCTCTAGCAGGAAGTTGTGATAACCAACGAGCTCACGGATTTGCGCTGCCAAGGATTCGGGGTCTAGAAGATCCCCGGCTCGAATAGCTCGGCGCGCAACCTTGTCTTCATAGGCAGGACCAATGCCGCGCCCCGTGGTGCCGATCTTCCCAGCGCCTTTAGCGCGCTCGCGTGCCTGATCCAAAGCAACATGGCTGCGCAAAATCAAAGGGCAAGCCATGCTAATCCGCAAGCGATCGCGGACAGCGACGCCGGTGGCCTCAAGGGCTTCGACTTCCTTACGCAAATCGGGAACCGACAACACCACTCCATTGCCGATAAGGCATTCCACATCAGGCCGCAATATGCCCGAGGGAATGAGGTGAAGTACGGTCTTCTGGCCACCAATCACCAAGGTATGGCCGGCGTTATGCCCCCCCTGGAAACGCACTACCGCACGGCACTGCTCAGTGAGCAGATCGACAATCTTGCCCTTTCCTTCGTCGCCCCACTGGGCGCCAATCACCACTACGCTGCGATTCATGCTGTTTACTTGATGACCCAAGTCGAATTGTCTAAAACCAACCGCGCCGCCGCGGCTGGGATGTCTTCACCAGGCAGCGCACGACGTACACACACCCCCAAATCTCGTTGCCGACCAATTTCCGCTTCCAAGCTGGCATCCGCGGCCGCCGGCGCCCACACCATCGTAGGACTCTGCATAGGCTGGTCATCGGCCAACAAGGCATTCAGGTCGGCGGAAAAGCCCGTGGCTGGACGAGCGGCACCGAAGGCTTCCCCCACTCCGTCATAACGGCCGCCGCGGGCTAGCGCCCGTCCACGGCCGGCCGCATAGGCCGCCCAGGTCACGCCGGTTTCGTAGTGAAAGCCACTAAGCTCCCCGCTATCCAAATGCAAACTCACACCCGGAAAGCGCTGCCGAAACATCTGCGCCAGCTCGAGTAGATCGCGTGCCGATTGCGCGGCCTGCCCCGTCCATGGATGGGTTTTAGTCGCCAATTCATCCACCGGGCCATGCCAGGTACACAGGGCTTCTAAGCCACATACCTGCAGCGAACTAAGCCCCAAACTCTGCGCCAGGGCGCTGAGATCGGTGACCGCTTTGCGCTGCAGCGCTTGAATCAGGCTGTCACGGTCTGCGGCGTCTATCTCTTCCGGCAAGAGGGCTTTGAAGATCCCCACATGGCCCAGGTCCAGCGTGAGTTGGCTCTGCCCTCCTACACCGAGTAAGGCCAGCATCAGCGCGAGCACTTCCATGTCGGCCTGGGCCCCAGCATGACCGAAAATTTCTGCACCCACCTGGCGATAGCTCCGCGCTCCGCCCGGCACCAGGGGCTGCGTCCGCAACACCGTCCCTACGTAGCACAATCGCCGCACGGCATCCGCATCATCGGCGTAGCGGTTAGCGTCGATGCGCGCAGCTTGCGGGGTGATATCAGCACGAAATCCCAGGCGCCGACCATTGATCTGATCGGTCACGGCAAAGGTTTTTTGCTCCAGATCGGAGCCTACGCCACTCAACAAGCTATCGGTGTATTCCACCAATGGCGGCTCAATGAGGTCGAAGCCATGCCGAGCGAATAAATCTATAACTTGGCGGCGAAGTGATTCTAGCGCCCAGGAAGCGGGCGGCAGCCATTCCTCGACACCATCGGGCAACATCCAGCGCATGCGATCAGGATCCGGTCAATTGCAATATCAGCACACCCATCCCCATGGTCAGGGCGCCAAAAACGCGCAGATTGTTCTCAGGCAACTGCAACAGGCGCAGCATCATACGCCGCCAGCGCCCAGGAAGCAGAAATGGCCCCATGCCTTCAATGACCATCGCCAGGGCAACGGCCTGCAAAAACGCCTCGGTCATGACCGAGGCGTTCGCAGTACCACCAAGCAGATGGGCAGGCTCACGGAGCTGAGCCAGCCTTATTACCGAAGTACTTAAAGAGATCGCTGTCGGGCTCTAAAACCAACATATCTCCGCTAGACCCCAGGCCATTCCGGTAGATCTCTAAAGACCGATAAAAGCTGTAAAACTCGCGATCCCGGTTATACGCCTCAGCGTAGATCGCTGCGGCCTGCGCATCACCAGCACCGCGTAATTCCTCGGCCTCGCGATAGGCATTCGCCAAGATGACCTCGCGCTCGCGGTCCGCTTCGGCGCGAATACCTTCCGCCACCTCTGCACCGCGTGCGCGCAGATCGGAGGCGACGCGCTTCCGCTCGGCGCGCATCCGTTCATACACGGAATCACTAACGGTCTCTGGCAGGTCGATGCGCTTCACCCGAACATCCACCAAGGTGATTCCCAGTTCATTCACCTTCTCGGAGGCTGTTTCCTCTAATGCACGCACAATCTCGCGGCGCTCGCCAGAAACGGCTTCTTGAATAGTCCGGGTACCAAACTCATTGCGCAGACCACGGTTAATGATGTCGGACAAGCGTTCTAGGGCCACGCCTTCGAAACCACCCGTCGCCCGGTAGAACCGACCCACATCATCAATACGCCACTTGACGAAGAAGTCCACTTGGACATTCTTCTTCTCCAAGGTCAAAAACCGCTCAGGCTGTTTGTCCAGAGACAGAATACGCCGGTCAAAGTAGCGCACATTCTGAATGAGCGGCACCTTGAAATGAATGCCTGCAGGGTAGTCGGTGCCTTTGATTTCACCGAGCTGTAGGACCACCGCATGTTCACGCTCGTCCACGATGAAGACTGAGTCCGCCAGCAGGCCCAAACCCACGACGACGGCAACGATTAGCACAATATTTTTCATAGACATTAGCGACGCCCCCGCTCACGTGAAGCCTCGCGCCCATTACTGGAGCGCTGCGAACGAATGGCAGAATCTCTGGCCGCTTTACCAAGCTGTTGACTGAGACTCGCGTTCCCGCGCATGTCGTTCGCCTCCGTATCACTGGGGCGGCGATTCATGACCTTATCCAGCGGCAAGTAGAGCAAAGGATTCGAGGAGTCGGTATCCAAAACAACTTTGCTCGCGCCGTTCAACACATCCCCCATCGCGTCCAGGTATAGGCGTTCCCGCGTGACCTCTGGGGCACGCTGGTACTCTTCCAGCAACTGAGTGAAGCGGCTGGCATCACCGGATGCGGCCTCGACTACGCGCGACTGATAAGCATTCGCCTCGGCGACGCGACGGGTCGCCTCACCGCGGGCAACGGGGACCACCTCGTTCGCATAGGCCTCGGCTTCGTTGATCAGTCGCTGCTCGTCCTCACGCGCTTTGATGGCATCGGCGAATGCCCCCTGAACCGGATCCGGTGGCTGAGCATCTTTAATGTTGACCTCGGTGACCACCAAACCCGTGGAATAGGTGTCCAGAGTTTCCTGCAGTAGCAGCTTAGTGCGCTCCGCGACCTCTTCCCGGCCTGCCGTCAGGATGAAATCCATGGAGGACTTCCCGACCACCTCGCGCAATGCACTCTTCAGAGCGTGGGTCAGGGTGAGATCCGGATCACGGGTTTCAAATAAATATTTTTGGGCATCACTGACGCGGTACTGCACAGCCAGCTCCAAGTCCACGATGTTTTCATCCTGAGTGAGCATGACCTGGCGGTCGGTCACGTTGCGGATTCCATCGACGTTGACCTTCTCTACCCGTTGTATCGGGGGCGGCACATGCCAATGGGGGCCTTCACCCGTGGTGGTGAGGTACTTGCCAAATTGCAGAACCACGCCGCGCTCACCGGGTTGGATGATGTAGAAGCCGGAAAACAGCCACACCACCAAAGCGATGCCAGCAACGAAGCTAATCAGCCCAATGGGAAGGCCGCCGCTGGGGCTACCGCCGCCACCGCCGCCAAATTTCTGGCGAAACTTTTTAAACAAATCCTCCAAGTCTGGAGGCCCCTGTTTATCCCAGGGGTTATTCGAGCCGGGTTCGTTCCAGGCCATAACGATATTGCTGCCTAAGTTAGAAGTATGAATTGTCGCATGATCCTAACGCAGGCTCATGCGGGCTAAGGACCCAAGACCGCCATTGCGGCCATCCCTGCTCACCACAGATACGATCCAGGCTCTGAGTCGGCATACGCAGCTGCAACTGCCACCCGCCTCGATCTGTTCCCCGGCTATGCTTCACTGCGCCGCTCGCGTGCAGCTTAGCCATCACCGCTCCCGCCTGCGGCGGCAGCTCCAATAACCAATCCTGCATATCCCCTGCAAGCTTGCGCACAATGGTGCGCCGCAGCTCGTCCAGGCCAGCGCCTGTGCGCGCGGATACTGCCACTTTGGGAATGACCCCATCCTCCACCTCAGACGTGTACGGCGTTCCCGCAGGCAGCAAGTCAATTTTGTTATCGACTCGCAGCATGGGCTGCTCGTCCGCGCCAATTTCAGCAAGGACCTCGTGCACGGCCTCAAGCTGGGTGTCGCGCTGCGGGTCTGCGGCGTCGACCACCAACAGCAGTAGGTCGGCCTCAACAGCTTCTTCCAAAGTGGCCTTAAAGGCCGCGACCAAGGCATGGGGCAAATCTGCGACAAACCCAACCGTGTCGGCAATGACCGCTTCTGGCAGCCCCGGCAGCGGGACCCGGCGAATGGTCGTATCCAATGTGGCGAACAGCCGGTCTGCTGCATACACCTCGCCATCACACAAAGCATTGAACAGCGTCGATTTGCCAGCATTGGTGTAACCCACCAAAGCCACTACAGGCACGGCATTACGCTGGCGACGGCTACGGTTGAGGGCACGACCACGCTGCACGTTGGCGATTTGTCGCTCGATTTGGCTCACGCGCTTGGCCAGCAGCCGTCGGTCGGTTTCAAGCTGAGTTTCACCTGGCCCGCGCAAACCGACGCCACCACGTTGGCGCTCCAAGTGCGACCAGCCGCGCACCAGCCTGGTGGATAGATGCTTAAGCTGCGCCAGCTCCACCTGCAACTTCCCTTCGAAGCTACGCGCCCGCCTAGCAAAAATGTCGAGGATCAGACCGTTACGGTCCAACACGCGGGTGCAGACAGCCGCTTCAATATTGCGCTCCTGAGCTGGGCTCAGCGTGTGGTTGAACACCACCACATCAACGTCGTGCTCCGCCACCTGCAGGGCAATGTCTTGCAACTTGCCGCTGCCGATAAAGCTTGCGGGATCGATGCGTTGACGGGTTCCGGTTACAACCCCAGCAATACGGCTACCGGTAGCCGCAACCAGCTCCACAAACTCTTCACGTCCAGCCACGCCACGGCCACCAGGCAAGTCCACAGCCACGAGCAAAACGGTTTGCTGCCCAGTTTTGGCTGGTGCTCCTGCGGGCGTGAGGCCGGTTGCGGCCAGTCCACCCTGCGTGGTGGACTCAGTCGGTTTCGGCGGGGGGTTCTTGGTCCGAGTTACCAAAATCTAGACGTACCTGACGTTGGGGAACAATGGTGGAAATGGCATGTTTGTAAATCATCTGACTTACAGCATTGCGTAATACGACGACAAACTGGTCAAAGGATTCAATTTGGCCTTGTAGCTTGATGCCATTGACCAAAAAAATGGCCACCGGAACACGCTCGCGCCGGAGGGCATTCAGAAAAGGCTCTTGTAGTGTGTGTCCTTTGGACATGCTGATCTCCGTTGGCCCTCAGCGGGGCCCTTGTAGTTTTTGTGTCGGATGAGGTGCACGCAATACGCACTATACCAATCCCATCGCGGGCCGTATGCGCCCTCCCTGCGACCAAGCTCAATCCGCAGGGTTCCCCGCCTGCTCTAAATAATTGAGGACCTGGCGATAGCAATTGGTCTGACTACTGTCGAACCAGACCACCTCGGAGTCCTTTCTTAACCAAGTCAATTGGCGTTTGGCGTACTGACGGGAGGCAGTAATGGCCTTGTCGATGGCCTCCTGTTCCGAGACCTGCCCCTCCAGCGCCGCAAACAATTGGCGATAGCCCAATGCTTTCAAGACGGGTAGGTCGGGGTTGTAGTTGGAACTACTGCGGATAGCCTTGACCTCATCCCACAACCCAGCGGCCACCATTTGGTCGAAGCGCTGGGCGATTCGCGCGCGCAACTGCGCGCGATCTCCGGGCAACACCGCAATTTTGTGCACGCTGCCCTGCCAGAGAGGACGCCTTTGCCCAGCGGCCACGCTGGCGGCCCGGCCCTGACCTTGTAGGGACAGAATCTCTAGAGCCCGCAGGGTGCGCTGGGAGTCGTTGGGGTGAATACTGGCTGCAGTTTGCGGATCCTGCTGCTGCAGCTGGGCATAGAGCGCCGCCTGACCTTGGCGCTGGTGCTCACGCTGGAACTGCTGCCGTAACTCAGGCGGAGTGGCGGGTAAATCATGGAACCCCTCGATAAGCGCCCGCAGGTACAAAAATGTGCCTCCGCAGAGGATGGGCTGCCGCCCCCGCGCGCAGATGTCTGCGATATGCGCGCTGGCTCTTGTAGCCCAATCAGCCGCCGTGCACACTTGCTCCCAGGCGTAAACACCCAACAAATGATGGGGCACCTGCGCTTGCTCGGCTGCAGTAGGTTTAGCGGCGCCGATATCCACGCCCGCGTAGATCTGCGCGGAGTCCATAATCACGATTTCGCCGTTAAGCTGCTGCGCCAAGGCAATAGCCAACGCTGTCTTCCCACTCGCAGTCGGGCCCAGCACACAGATCAACGGCGGCCTTGCGCCTTCTGCCCCCACGTTAGCGCCCACGCAAAAAGAGGCGATCCAACTCTTCCAAGGGAAGCTCGGTCCAAGTGGGACGACCATGATTGCACTGGCCACTTCGGGGTGTGGCCTCAATCTGCCTTAGCAGAGCGTTCATTTCGCTCAGGCTCAACACCCGGCCATGCTTAATGCTGCCTGCCTTACAGGCATGATTACCCAGGGCGCTATCCAAGGCCGCCTCCAGTCGGTGCACATCCGGAGACTCGGCCGCATGGACATCTGCCAAAATATCTCGGAGCAAGGCTTCGAGATCAAACTTTTCCAGCAGCAAAGGCCGCCCGCGTAAGCGCATCGACTGCGGGCCGGTGGCCATCACATCCAAACCCAAGCGCTGCAGCCAATCCGCACAAAGATCCAAGGCCGCCAACTCCTGTGACGAAGCTTCCAGGTCGAGGGGGACCAGTAATGGCTGAGCCAGGCACATATCGCCGCTGAGCGCCGCCTTCAATCGCTCTAAGACGATACGTTCGTGAGCGGCGTGCATGTCCACCAAAATGAGCCCACGGCTGCTCTGAGCGACGATATATGCGCGATGGAGCTGGCCTAAGGCAAAGCCCAGCGGTGGCTCCTCCAGACCCATAGCTGGCATGCCATGCTGAGGAGCAGCAGGTTCCTGCGCAGCCGGCATTGATGGCATCCCTGGCCCGGCCGAGGGCCAGCGCTCGGCTGCGGTTTCCGCCACACGGAGTGGGGATGGTCGCTGCTGCGGCGTAGGGGTGCTCACCAAGGGCAATGTGGCTGCCGCGTACCCGGCCTGCTTCTGCTGCTCCGCCATCTGTGCTGCTGCGCTGATCTGTGCTGCTGCGCTGGTCTGTGCTGACTCCCTCTGCTGAGGGGCATCCGCGCGGATTACCCCGTCCACCGTCGAGCGCAGGAAGCGGAATACCAGCTGGCCGTCCTGAAAACGCACCTCTTGTTTGGCCGGATGCACGTTGACGTCAACGCGCTCGCCGGGCATGTCTAAGAACAGCACATATCCGGGTTGGCGAGCTCCGTGCAACACTTCGGCGTAAGCGGCGCGCAGGGCACCGACGACGAGCCGATCCCGCAAATAACGCCCATTTAAGAAAAAGAACTGGGTGTCGGGCTGCGTTCTAGACCATGCCGGGCGACTCACGTAACCCCTGAGCCTATAGCCGTCTTGCTCGGCCTCCAGGCTCACCGCCGCCTGCATAAAGCCCTCCCCCACAACGCTACGCACCCGCTCGCTCAGCGATTGAATAGGGTGATTCCAGACCTCCATATCGTTATGCACCAAGCGAATCGCCACGCCAGGTCTGGCCAATGCCAACCGCCGGGCCATCGCTTCCACATGACTCCACTCCGTGCGCGGACTGCGCAAAAACTTGCGCCGAGCGGGTACCCGAGAGAACAAGCCGCTCACAGCCACCTCGGTGCCCACCGGACCACGCGCCGGAGACGGCCCAATAAGCTCCTGCCCAGGGACCAGCTCCACAACCGACGCGTGTTCGGCGGCAGGTGTTCTTGAGACGATACGCAGGTCTGCGACCGCCCCGATGCTGGGCAAAGCTTCCCCGCGAAAGCCCATGGTGGCAATGGACTGCAGATCGTCCAAGCAGGAAATCTTGCTGGTCGCGTGACGCTGTAATGCTAAGGGAATCTCGTGAGCCGGGATGCCCTCACCGTTATCGCGCACACTTAAAAAGTCCACACCACCAGCACGGGCCTCTATGACGATATGGTCGGCGCCGGCGTCCAAGGCATTGTCGAGTAGCTCGCGGAGCACGGCGGCAGGGCGTTCAATCACCTCACCAGCCGCGATTTGGTTGATGACGTTTGATGGCAGGGCATGAATAGGCATGGCGCGAACCTTGCCGCAGTCGAGGTCAGGGAGCAAGTCGCCCGAGAGTTGTCCGCAAAAACGGCCCAAGGTGCAGCAATCCCCGACAGCCAGGATGCTCGGGTTTAAGCGAGCTCGTCCCGTTGCGAGGCTCCAGCGTCTGAAGCAATCTGGTGCACAGGCCCTGCGGCTTTGGGCAGCTAGGCTAGCCCCTGTCACCCACCTTGGGGCTGTGTGTCTGGAGAGAGCTCCGGCGGAGCCAGAATCAGAGTCTGGCCGCCGTTTGCAGGGGCAGCCGCAGGCGCTGACCCACTCGGATGCGGTCCGAGACCAAACTATTACTACGGCGAAGATCGCCGACGCTCAGCCCATATTGCTGCGCAATTTCAGACAGCGTCTCTCCGGATCTGACCAGATGCTCTGCCGGCGCGTCACCCGCGACCAGCTGCGCCGGTCGATACTCGCGAAAGTAATCTCGAATGCCTCCAGCCAGGGTCTGGGCCAAACGCTGACGGTGCGCATAACTACCCAACTGACGCTCTTCGCGTGGATTGGAGATAAACGCCGTCTCCACCAGTATCGAGGGAACATCTGGCGCTTTCAGAACCACAAATCCAGCCCGTTGCACACTGGATTTATGCACTGGCCCCAAAGTCTCCAGACCTTGCAGCACTCTGGAGGCAATATCCGTACTGGCATCCAGAGCGGCATTCATCGAGATATCGAGCAATACCGCGGCCAGGGTCTCATCCCGACTTTGCAGCTGAACGCCGCCGACGAGATCAGCTTCGTTTTCACGCCGCGCCAGCAGGCGAGCATGTTCGGAGCTTGCCCCGCGATGGCTGAGCACGTACACCGAAGAGCCGTGCGCACGATGATCATCAAATGCGTCAGCATGGATCGATACAAACAGATCCGCGCCCGCTTCGCGAGCCACCCGAATGCGCTCGCGCAAGGGCAAAAACACATCGGAATCTCGCGTCAAAACGACTTGATAGCCCCCATAGCGCTGGAGCTCCTCTCGCAAAATGCGCGCAATACTGAGCGCCACATGAGCTTCACGTAAGCCACTGGGGCCTATGGCGCCGGGGTCTTTTCCGCCGTGGCCAGGGTCCACAACCACCACAACCGGACGCTGAACCGCGGTGATCACGGGCGTCGGCGCGACCGTTTCCGCATCCTGTTCAATCGCAGCCTGCACCGCTGGCTCTGGCTCTGGCTCTGGCTCGGCGGAGTCCAACATCACCGTCAAGGCTGTGGACTGGGTAGAGGCGAGGCGCACCTCCCCAGGCTGCTGGTCTAAGTCGAGCACCACGCGCAGGCCGTCATCCAGGCGACCAAACCGCATGTTTCGCACCATACCCCCAACTTTTGGGGCGACATTGCCGATCTGCGCGGCATGAATGTCCAGAACCACGCGGTGCGGATCTTGCAGGCGGAACCAGCGCCATTGCACCGGCTCGTCAAATGTGAGCTCTACTGCCGTTGTGCCCGCCTCTTGCTGGCTGGTCTGTATGGCGTGCAGGTTAGCTGCCTGTGCTGTGGACACCCACAGACAGAGCACGGCTAGCCGCGCTACAACAGCAGCGGGTCGCCGAAACAGCAGCCAGGTCACCATGCGCATCTCGCGCTCCCCCAGGGAACAGACGCGTCGAGGTTACGCCAGTTTTAAAGGTGACACAAGCTTTTTTATTTAAAAAAGAGGTACCTGCGAAGGTTTTATGCTAAGCCGCATCAAACTGTTTCACTAAACCTTTGGTAAATGGTGAGCGTGGACGCAAAGTTGCTTGCCGGCCCGACCCCGATGCGGCGAGCTCGACCCATAACTCGAAGTCGCTGTGCCGCTCCGGCAGCCGGCTCGGCCATTCCACAAGAATGAGTGGAAATTGCTGAGTCAGACCCTCCCAATCCAACATGTCCAATTCCAGGGCGTCATGTAGCCGATACCAGTCCATGTGGGCCGCGGGCACCGCTGCCTGCGGGTAGGTTTCTAGGAGGCTATAGGTCGGGCTAGGAATGGCACCTGTGACCCCCAGCCCTCGCAAAATGGCGCGGCTGAGATGGCTTTTGCCGGCACCCAGACCGCCTTCCAACCCCACTCGAAGCTGCGCTGATGGCGACCAGGCCTGGGCCAGGTACTCGCCAAAACGCAGACCCCATTGCGTGGTGGCCTCGGCGTCTGCCCAATGCAGATGAACCTGACCTACGTCCACAGCTCCCCCTGCTCTAACAAATCATGTGGCAACAATGCCGCCCCTATGTTGTCTGCAGCCCGATCCGCGGCGCGGCCCAGCAAGTAGGCGCCGAAGGTGGCGGCATCAAATGCACTCAAACCCTGCGCCCATAAGCCACTAATGAGGCCCGCCAAGACGTCCCCCATGCCACCCGTCGCCATCGCTGGATTACCCTGCGGAACACAGCGCGGCGTGGTTCCAGGGGCGCCAACCAAGGTGCGCGCTCCTTTCAGAACAACAACGCATTGATACCGCTGCACCAAAGCCTGCAGAGTCCCAAGGCGGTCCGCCTGCACTTCGGCGGTGCTCAACCCCAGCAAGGTGGCGGCTTCACCCGGATGGGGCGTCAGCACAGCCGACACCCCCTCGAGACGCTGGGGCTGCTGCGCCAGCCACCACAGCGCGTCCGCATCCCATACCTGGGGCAACGCCTTTGCCGCCATCGGAGGCAGGCCGGGTTGATCCTGCTCCCCGCGGCCCAAGCCTGGCCCCACACACAAGACATCAACGCTCGGCAACAACTGCGGGAGTTCGGACCAAGAAGGGTGCATCACCTCAGGCCAGTCTTGGGGATGCGCTGCCGGATCTTGGACCAACTGGCTCACCTTGCCGGCCCCAGCGCGCAGGGCGCCGCCCGCGGCAAAGCGGCCCGCTCCGGCAAACTGCCCGCGGCCCGCAAGCAGCAACACATGCCCACAGTGGCCTTTGTGCGTGGCCGGCAAACGCGCGGGGCGTTGACATGTCTGCACGCGCCAGGCCTGGGGAGCCTCTAGCGATGCCTCCGGCCAGCTCACGCCCAGGCTGGAGAAATGCAGCCTGCCGCAGGCATCGATAGCGTCACCAAGGTCATGCCCTAGCTTAGGCGCCACAAAGCTCACGGTATGGTCAGCGAAAAGCACTGGCCCTAGGGCCTGCCCCGTGTCAGCGTCCAGGCCACTCGGAATATCCAAGGCCAGAACCCCACTGCCCCCAGCCTTCTGATCCAAAGCCCATTGCACCCAATCTGCGGCCTGCCCGCTTAAGCTGCGTGTGAGTCCGGTGCCGAATAAGCCATCAACAATCACCTCCGCGCTGCGGGGCGCATCGGTGCACAGAACTCCGCCCGCCTTGCTGTACTCCTGCCAGGCGCGGCCGGCAGCCCCGCGCCATTGGGCTGCGGGGCTGAGCGCATACACTTGCACATCCAACCCCTGCTGCAGGGCCAGCCTTGCAACGATCAGAGCATCTCCGCCGTTATTCCCTGGCCCTGCCAAGACGCACAGACGACGTGCGCGGGGAAAGGCACGCTGCAGCGTACGCCAGGCAAAATAACCGGCCTGCTCCATCAAGGCATAACCGTCGTCACCCTGCTGAGCAATGGCGCTCGCGTCAATGCGGCGAACCTGCGCGACGGAATACATGGGGTCACAATCGAACATGGCACAAGATTACAAGATGACACGCTTCAAGGAGCTGGCCGCGCAGCTACCGGTTTGGGGGAGGGCTTTGGGGTTTTCGGGCGTGGCGATCTCGCGCATGCACTTGGACCAAGATCACGAGCTACTGGCACGCTGGGTAGAACAAGGGCGTCATGCCAGCATGGATTGGATTCCGCGCAGCCTGCCACTCCGCAAAGATCCCCAGTGTGTACACCCCAACACCCTCAGCATTATCAGCGTGAAATGGCCCTATTGGCATGCCGATCAAGGGCAGTCTCGGATCACCCTCGGCGACCCCAACAAGGCCTATATCGCGCGCTACGCTTTGGGGCGCGATTATCACAAGAGCATGCGCCAGCAGCTCAAAAAGCTAGGGCAGCGTCTCGCCGATGCCGTCCCCGAGCTGCGCTACCGCGTCGCCACGGATAGCGCGCCCTTGTTAGAAAAGGCCTTGGCGCGCGATGCCAGTCTGGGCTGGATCGGCAAGAACACCCTGCTACTCGACCCCTTGGACGGAAGTCAGTTTTTACTCGGTGAAATCCTCACCGACCTCCCCTTGCCAGCCAGCGATCAGCCCCCGCTACGCGACGGCTGTGGAGGGTGTTCCGCGTGTATCACCGCCTGCCCTACGGCGGCCATCACCGGCCCTCGTGAGCTCGACGCCCGCCGCTGCATTGCCTACTGGACCATCGAGCATCGTGGCCCCATCCCGGAACAATGGCGGTTAGCCATCGGCAACCGCATCTTCGGCTGTGATGACTGCCAGTTGGTCTGTCCCTGGAACCGGCTGGCTGGCTCTGCCGTTCACTCAGACTTCGCGGCCCGACATGGACTGGAGTCCCCCTCGTTGCTGGAGCTGTGGGACTGGACTCCGGCTGAATTTGAAACCCGCACGGCCGGCATGCCCATACGCCGCACAGGCTGGCTGGGGTGGCGGCGAAACCTGTGCATTGCCTTGGGCAATGCCCCTAGTAGTCCTCAGGTGATTGCGGCTCTACAGCAGGCTGAGCCCGAAGCCTGCGATTGGTGGGAAGAGCTGCGCCAGTGGGCACTGAAGCAACATGGGGCCCACGCCGCCTAAACCACGCAACTGCGCAGCGGCCCTAAGCGCTGTGTTCCTGGCATCGGCGGTACCATGCGCCCGCCGCGGCGGCGACGGCATCCGGGTAGTCCGCCTCACCCGCCAAAGCCGGCTCCACCTCGGCGGCAATCTTTTTGCCAATTTCCACGCCGAACTGGTCGTAGCTATTAATTCCCCAGATCCAACCTTGCACGGCAGTACGATGCTCGTAGTAAGCCAGCAATGCCCCCAGGTGCCATAGGTCCAAGCGAGCGAGCTGTAGCAAGCTGCTGGGCCGACCTCCAGGACAGCGCCGGCTTTGATCATCCCCGGAGGCTGTGCGCCCCTGAGTCAGCGCACAGGCCTGGGCTAAACAATGCGCCGTCAGCGTTTGCTGGAGCTGGGCAGGAACATCCGGCAAGACGGCTGGCAAGACAAACTCCACCGGATGCACATCCTGGCTCTGGTGAAGCAACTGAAAAAAGGCATGTTGCACGCAGCTACCAACACCACCGAAGGTGGCTGGCGCCGTAGCATGGCTTAAGGGACGCCCCTGCGCATCTACAGACTTGCCATTGGATTCCATTTCTAACTGCTGCAAATACTCCGGCAGCAGCCTTAAAGCGTCCGCATAGGGGACCACCACCCGCGTGTTGTACTGCTGGACATTCCGCTGCCATAGCCCGACCAAGGCTCCTAGTACAGGCAAGTTATCCCCCATTGGCGCATCCAGAAAATGGGTGTCCATAGCCTGTGCGCCAGCACGTAGCTGCTGACGCGCCGCACAGCCATAGGCCAGCGCCAGACTCAGGCTGACGGCCGACCACAGCGAGTAACGCCCGCCGACCCATTCAGGCAACAGCAAAACCCGCTGCGGGCTCACCCCCGCATCCACAGCCGCAGAGGTTTTGGCCGTGACCGCGATCAAGGCATGGGCGGGGTCCACCTGCGCTTCACCCAGCCAATGCGTACAGCGCTCCATCAGCGCGCGGGTTTCGGCAGTCCCAAAAGATTTAGAAACCACCACCACCAAGGTGCGCCGAGGATCGAGCCGGCGCAAAGTACGCCGCACACTGGCATCGTCCAAGTTATTCAGGAAATACAGCGAACGTTGTGGCTCTTGGACCATGCCAGCCACCTCGGCGGCCAGTCGTGGACCCAGATCGGAGCCACCAATACCGATGTGCAACACCGCATGATCAGGCTGTTCGCGGTTGAGACGCGCGACCAAATCTTCCAGGGCCTGCTCCTGCGCCTGGATATCCGTGGCCACGCTGGCTGGGCCTCGCTCTGGGCTGCGTAAAGCCCCATGCAAAACCGCCCTATTCTCAGTGCAATTGACCAGATCGCCCTGCCACTGGCGCTGCCTGTGCTGGGCAACCTCGCGCTGTTCAGCCAAGGCCAGCAGAGCCTCCCACGCGGGCTGGGTCACGTGTTCCCGACTCCAGTCCAAACGCAGCCCGGCGGCGACCCGCGAACATTGCTGGCTGCGCCCTGGTTGCTCGCAGAGCTTGGCCCAGTCCACATCGTACGAAGAGTAATGCTGTTGAAGTGTGTCCCAGTTCATACCTGGAGCCTAGCGCAAGGCTGCACAGACGTGCAGCAGCGGCAAGGCCTGGGGTTGGGATTGCGCGCGAGATCGAACGCGTAAGCGCTCACCCGAGGGCGCTAGCGCAGCCCTCACCCCCTCTACATGTTGTGGGCCCCCGGCCCTCCTCAGGCAGGTGCAGCGTAGTTACGCTTAAGCGGCTTGTACCGGGATGGTATAGCGCGTGTGGGTGATGTCGTTGTGCTCATTGCAGTACACCAAACGAGGCTTATGCTGCCCCGCTTCGGCTTCGGTCATACCCGCGTAAGCGCAAATAATCACCCGATCGCCCACGCCCGCCTTGTGCGCGGCCGCACCGTTGACGGAAATCACCTTGGAGCCGGCCTCGGCCCGAATGGCGTAGGTTTCGAAGCGCTCGCCATTGCTGAGGTTATAAATCTGAATCTGCTCGTACTCGCGGATGCCCGCCGCTTGCAGGAGGTCGTCGTCGATCGCGCAGGAGCCCTCGTAGTCGAGCTCGGCATGCGTCACACAGGCGCGGTGAAGCTTGGCTTTTAACAGGGTCAGGTGCATGGCACAACGTCCTCGGTTGAATTCCGCAGTCAATGGCAGGACGAAATTTCGCCCAGAATCTTCATCGGGTCGCGGAGTGTAATCAGACTGCCACTTTGGTTCAAGATGTTGCGTTGCGCAACGCCCGATTATCGATCAGCCTGGCGTTGCCAATTTTGACCGCAGCCAAGACGTAGCCGCCACCGGCAACCCATTGATCAACGGGCTCAAAGTCTGCGTTGACCAAGTCCAGGTAATCTGGCTCTAGGCCCGCTTCTTCCCACGTAGCCCAGGCGCGGCGACGCGCCTCAGCCCAGCCAAGCTCACCATCATGGCTCTGCTGCTGCAGCCAATCCAACTGCTGGGGAAAGACGCCAACCTGCTCCCGCTGCGCCGCGCTCAAATAGCGATTACGCGAGCTCATCGCCAAGCCATCTGCCTCACGGACGGTCGGAACGCCAACCACATCCACTGGGATATGCAGGTCGCGCACCATCCGCGAGATCAAGTACAGCTGCTGACGATCCTTTTCGCCAAACACTGCCACGTCGGGAGCGACCATGTTGAATAACAAAGCCACCACGGTGGTCACCCCGTCGAAGTGACCATCGCGAAAGGCGCCGCAGTGACGGCTAGAGATGTCCGGCACGTGAACCTGCGTGATTCCCGCACGTCCATGAGGATAGAGGGTGTGCTCAGCTGGAGCGAACACGGCGTCGCAGTCACCAGCATCCAGTAAGGCTTGGTAATCAGCCTCCAAAGTTCGCGGATAGCGTTCCAAATCTTCGCCTGCAGCAAACTGCAGCGGGTTGACGAAAATCGAGACCACCACCCGATCGCAGAGCTCCGCCGCACGTTCGACCAGGGCCAAATGGCCCGCATGCAGGCAGCCCATGGTGGGCACTAAAGCTATCCGCTCACCCTGTTTGCGCCACTGCTGGATCTGCTCACGCAGTGGCAGCGGTTGCCGCCATAGCGGCAGGTCCGGACTAGTCACCAAAGCCGTGCTCCGGCGCGGGGAACTCGCCACTCTTTACCGCCTGAACATAGGCGCGGAAAGCCTCTTCGACGTCATCTCGGCCACTGAGAAAATTCTTCACGAAGCGCGGCACACGGCCGCGGCTGACTCCCAAAACATCATGCATCACCAGGATTTGTGCATCCACATCAGGGCCTGCGCCAATACCGATCACAGGCACGCCAGCGGCCTCGGTAATACTGCCCGCTAGCCCAGATGGCACGCACTCGATCAGCAGCATGTCCGCACCAGCCTGCTCTAGCACACGAGCATCCTCACGCATTTGAGCAGCCAGGGCATCGTCACGACCTTGTACCTTGAACCCACCCAGCTTATGAATGAGCTGTGGTTGCAGACCGAGATGGCCGCACACCGGCACGCCACGCTGAGTCAGAAATTCGACAATATCCGCCTGGATAGCGCCGCCTTCTAACTTGACCATCTTCGCCCCGCCTTCCTGCATCAATGCTTGGGCAGAGCTAATGGCCTGGTCACGTGTAGCGAAACTCAAAAACGGCATATCCGCCATCAGGAACGCGCGTGACAGACCGGCTGATACCGCCCTACTGTGATAGACGATATCTTGGGTGCGCACGCTGACGGTGGTGCCCTGGCCATGCACGACCATACCCAGGGAATCACCCACCAACACAATTTCCACGCCGGCCCCGTCCACCAAACGCGCAAAACTCGCGTCGTAGGCGGTGAGACAGGCGATCTTCTCGCCAGAATCATGCATTCGGCGAAAATCTTGCAAGGTCAGGGGGCGCTCCCCTGTGGGTCGTGGATTGGGGTACATAGAAAGTGTCCGCTAAAGCGAAATCAGCCCTACATGATACGACGAGCGGGCAGCGGAGCTTGGAAACACTGCCGGACCTAGGCCGTGCGCACCTGAGGACCACCCCAGGGCGGCAGAGAAGACATACCCTGGGCGAGGTCTGCCAGACGACGACCGTCGGGGAGCTGCGCCTTAGGGTCCACGCTCAGCCATGGTAGGACCACAAAATTGCGCTCGGCGATCCCAGGGTGTGGCAGCGTTAGCGAAGAGCTACTGCGCTCTTCGTCGGCGAACATCAGCAAATCTAAATCCAGGACCCGAGCTGACCAGCGGGGTCGGTCGCGTCGACGACCCTGCTCGTGCTCAATCTCCTGTAGGAGCGTGAGTAGAGCCATGGCGTCCAATGTGGTGGACCCCAATGCCACGGCATTACAGTAATCCGGTTGGTCCATGCCGGCCATCGGCGGGCTGCGGACAAAATCAGAGACCGCGCCAAGTACCACCGATTGATGGGCCTCAAGCCGGTCTAGCGCCGCCTGTAGCTGGCGTTCAGGCTGACCCAAATTGGCGCCTAGCCCGATGACGAAGGGCGTCACGACTCGGAGGTGTTCGCCCCGCCACGCGGCTTACGCCGGCGCCGCCGTCGACGCCTAGACGGCGCCCCCTCTGCGGAACCACCCGCCTGCTCCTGAAGTTGTGATCGATCCTCGCCTTGCGCATTAGCGAAATGATCCCACCACCCCGGTAGCTCGGCCTCGGCGTCCCCAACCTCGGCGCGCAGCTCGAGGAAGTCCCAAGCAGCGCGGTAGCGCTTATGCTCCAGCAAACGATAGGGGCGCTTACCGCGCCGTTGATGAAATCGGTGCTGTAGGTGCCAGATCTCATTGACCATGGCCGAAAACCGCCGCGGCACAGCGACCCGTGGTAAGACCTGGGCAAAAACCTCATCGGCGGCTGCAGACAAAGCCTGCATTGGCGGCAAGCCCTGGTCGAGATGCTGCTGCTGACGTTTGAGCATGGGGAACCAGAGCATGCAAGCCAGCAAGAAGGCCGGGCTCACCGGCTTGTTCTGACGAATTCGACTCTCGGTACTGGCCAGGGCGGCATCGATGAACGGGCGAACCTTCGGCTGATCTAGCAGCGCCGCGACTGGCGGCAGCAGTAAGGCCAACATGTCGTAGCGCACCAAGGCTGCAAAGCAGGCCTGCGCATGATCGCAAAGGAGCATCTTTTGCAGCTCATCGAAAATCCGCGCCGGCGGCACATCGAGCAATAAAGGACGCAAACTAGCAATGGGCTTAGCCGCCGCCGGGTCAATATTGAAGTCTAATTTGGCGGCGAAGCGCATGGCGCGCAGCATGCGCACAGGGTCTTCGCGATATCGGGTTTCAGGATCACCAATCAATCGCAGACGTCGTTGCTCCAAGTCGGCCATTCCGCCTACGTGGTCGACAATGCTGAAGTCGGCAATGTCGTAGTACAAGGCGTTGATGGTGAAATCGCGGCGCACCGCGTCCTGCTCTAAATTGCCATAGACGTTGTCGCGCAAGATGCGCCCGCTGTCGTCCTGCTCATGCAGACCATCGGCGCTATTGTCGTCCTCCCCCTCATCCGGTGTTCTTGGAGCAGCCCTGAAGGTGGCCACCTCGATAATCTCGTCACCAAAGCGCACATGGGCCAATCGGAAGCGACGGCCAATGAGTCGACAGCGCCGAAAGACCGCTTTGACCTGCTCCGGACTGGCATCCGTTGCCACGTCGAAATCTTTGGGCTGCATACCCAGCAGTTGGTCACGCACCCCACCGCCGACTAACAGGGCCTGAAAACCTGCCTCATGCAAGCCATAGAGCACCTTCAGCGCCGCACGGGAAATGTTTTTGCGTGATATGGGGTGTTGATCACGCGGGATTTTGACGGGCTCAGCGGTCAAAGCATGGTCCGTGGTAGAAGTAGATAGCAGGCGATCACGCCAACGGCGTAGCCAACGAAAAATCAGGCCCAGAGTGTACCGAGTTGCCGACTGACCAGTGGGGGTGAGCGCGCTCATGCGCCAGTGGCTGCGAAATGCAGCGCCAATTTCACCGCGCCCACAACCACAGCAATAAACGCAGCCGTCATGAGTAATCCCATCACAATGAAATGACTGGCTTTACCACGGCTAAAGTCGCGCTCACGATTTTGTGAGGACTGCACTCCGAAGAATGCAGCCAGGGTCGACCACATCACCTGCACCCAGCTGGGTGCGTCTTGAGATTTCGTCTGGTCAGCAGGCTCGGTCATAAATTAGGCGTAGTCCTTGGCGAGCGCACGACTAACTTCCAAGTCACGCGGTGCCTTGTGGCGAATGTCATCTTCCAGCATCTTCTCGAGCTTAGAGCCCACCAAAGGGACTTTGCACACCACTTCCCAGTGCATGCGGTTTTCGGCGCCCCGGTCGGTATCGACGAGCTCCATGGCTGCCTTGACCGTAATCGGGGCGCCATGAATATGAATTTCTAGATGTCCTGTGCGGGTGGTTTTATCCCAGGTATCTGTTTGCTCCACGGTCATGGTGTCACTCACAAACTTCTTGGCAAACCCAGGCACCGGAGCGTCCGAACGCATTTTCATCTTCGCTTTAATGCTAAAGCTCTGGTCATTCGAGCTAGCCTCGAGAATCTCGTGTTCAACAGCGGTTTGGGCGTACTTTTTTGCAAAGTATTCCGGGTCGCAAAACATACCAAAAATGGTATCGGCGTCTTGCTCGAATGTTTGTACGTCATCAAAACGATGAGCCATAGCTACAGTCCTCTATTGTTTGTTGTTGTCGACATGGCGTACATGCCTGGTCTCCTCTGCTCTGCCCCTAGCTGGGCCGAGGCCTTCTGCACCGACGCTTGAGAGCTATGCCTCAGGCTCAGCCGCGCGCTGCGCAACCAGACCTGATCAGTCCCCAAAGCACCGGGCATAGATTACTCGATGGTTTCCGCGACAGACAGGGCATCCTCCAGCATGCGCCGACCATCTAAGCGCACCTGGAGGCGATTCAGGGTAATGAACACTCCCGCCAGACGCCGATGCAAGAACACGATTTCGCGGGGCGGAATCTTGAAATGGCGGGTCAAGGCATTCCGCGCCACCGCCTGACTTACGCGCTGGGGTAGGTCCGAGCGCCCCCAGTCGTACTCTCCCTGACAAAAAGGCTCAACGATGAGCCGCGTCAGCTCAAAGAAGGCCTGCAACACCGGCTCAGGGAAATAACTCCGCATCAGTCCAATGCCCACAGCGCCGCGCAGAACCTCCTCACGATCATCCTCCAAAGCGCCCCGTACGATGCGAGCATAGTCGCGCACAAAGCCCGGAGAAAAGCTGCGCGTTGCGCCAAAATCCAATAGCACCCATTGGTCGGCACCTTGATCATCCAGGCGCAAGCGGTAGTTGCCGTAATGCGGGTCGGTTTGCACCTGTCTCCATACAAAAAACTCTTGCAAGAACAACCACAGCAAGGCCTGCGCTAGGCGCTCACGGCGCGCAGCGCCGAGTTCCGCCACCGCGCTCGCCTTCAGCGAGATGCCGTGTTCGAAGCTCATGCTCAGCACTTCACTACTGCTATAGCGGCTGTAGGTTCGAGGCACTACAAAGCGGACATCGTCCGCTAAGCGTTCCCGATAACTCTCCAGCACCTCTCGCTCATGCAAATAATCGACTTCCCGGTGCAGCATCTCCCGCACTTCTGTCAACACCGGCTCTAGGGATAGGCCTTTGGGCACCAACCGCGAAAAACCCAGCAAGCGAGCAATGGTGCGAATATCAGAGTCAATCGCAGCATCCACTCCGGGATACCGCACTTTGATGCAAAGCGTGTCGCCAGTGTCATGCACGGTGGCGCGATGGGCTTGGCCCAAAGATGCCGCCGCGATGGGCACGCGTTCTACGTCCAGCTCCGCCAGACGTTCCGGCCCCAGGGATTGATCCAGCACCGGACCCACCACATCCCAGCCCACATGATCGGTGTCATCCTGCAAGCTGGCCAAGATATCGACGGCTTCAGGCGGCATGAAGTACTGGCCATACAAGGACAGCATTTGTCCAGCCTTCATGATGGAGCCCTTGAGTTGCCCCATCTCTTGGACCAAGCGCCGCGCCTCTTCGGCGTAGAAGTCGCGGTCTGAGGCCTCGCGGGCATCCTCATCGCGAAACAAATTCGCCATCACATGGCCAGCGGCTCGGAACCCTGTTCCCAACCCCATGCGGGTCATGGCCCAATTGCGTTCCAGCGGGCGCGTTCTTAGCCGCGCTAGCTCGCGGGGTTTATCACTCATGCATGCACTGCGATCCCAAGCTCAGCCCTCATTTTGCCATGCACAGCCTAGCTGGCGCTGGACACTCTAGCGCAGCAGGGTCTCAATCCAATGGCCCGCATTTGACCGCCACAGAGGCGCTCCCCTCAGATGGACCATCAACGGGCATAGCGGTTTTTGACATTGCTGGGGCGGAACTCGCGCACGCTAGGCGGAGGATCCAGCACTTGCGCTGGACCGAAATCCGCTGTCATACGCTGGACAAAGTATTTGTCGTCTTGCACGTCGTAGGTGACAACCGGAGCACAATCGGCGGACTGGATCACGGGATTGGGCAGCAGATGACCCTCTTGAACCCGCCACATTTGCCCGGCCCGGTCGAAGTTTTCCACCAACACCACGTTCCAGGAATCTTCATCCAGGTAAAAACGACGCACGCCAAAAGCGTGGCTCTTTCCGCCGCGCTCGGTCGCCTCCACTACCCACACCCGGTGAATTTCATAGCGCAACGCCTCCGAGTTCAGAGCCGTGGCATGCAATAGGCCATCGGCTCCGGCCCGCGGCCCATATTGCTGAGCCTTGAAGGCGTTATAGCCAATGAGCATCTCGCGCTTGCCTGCGAGCTTCCAATCGTAGTGATCAAAGGCGCCGTTATACATATCGACCATATCGATGTAGAACAGCCCTTCTGCCCCCGGGAAAGGATTGTCATAACCCACAGGGGGAATGCGAAACATCTTTTTATAGCTGCGTGGTAGGGCCCAAATGGCGCGATCCCGTTCCAAAGAGTTCGCCGACTCATGGACCACGACCGTGAAATCTGGCACCCGCAAACTGCTGCCAAACGTGGTGAGGTAATACAGCAAGATGTTTTCCTGGCTGAGATCAGCCGGGTCTGCAATGCTGGCGTAACGGGCCAAAATCTCTTCGCCCTGAACAAGCACGTTGCGGATCTCGCCATTGCCGCCCACCACGGCTTGATTCGATTCTCGGCGCATGGCTTCACCGCGCCAGCGCAGGCGGTGATTCCACATCGCCTCCACCCCGGACTCCGGCGCCGGAAACGGAAAACCTAAACGCGCCCCGCTGATCGCATCAGAGCCTAGCAGGCGGGCCCGCCCACGATTCTTTTGTGTCGCGGAATAGATGGGATCTGGATAAGCCACGCTGCGCCGGCTGGGATACACCGGCATTCGAAACTCAGGGTAGCGCTGCAGCAAGACCCGGTGGCCATCCGATAACCACGGCAGCCAATCATCCATATTGTCGGCCTGAACCACGGCTAAGGGCTGCTCGTCGGCGAAAGGGTTGTCACCGACCTCCTGCGTGCTCGGTAGGCCGCCGGTCCATGCTGGAATTTGACCTTCGGCATTTCCGGGAGCCTGAGCGCCCACTGGGGTAAAGCCCTGAACCTGTGGCTGCTGACGGCGATTAGCGCCCAGCCCGCTGAGCCGCTGACCCCGTTGACGCACGGCGTCTGCTTGCCGAATAGACTGCCCCGCAACGGCGCTGGCGGATGCGTCACCACTGCGTAAATAATCCAGCCATTGCTGGGCGCTGGAACGATAACGGGCGTGGGCTGTGGCGTTTTGAAATGCTCGAACTGCCGCCTGGGTGCGCCCTAACTGAAACTCCGCCTGCCCCAACAACATGGCTGCGGCCGCGCGGCGCTGCGGATCCGGCAGTCGCTGCGTGGCGCGCAGGTGCCGTGCTGCCAAGGACCAATCACCGGCATTGAGTGCAATCTGACCCAACTGCAAAGATGCCTCAGCGGAAGGCGCCAGGCGCAATCTTTCCTCCAGAACAGGCCTAGCCGCCGCATATTCACGCGCTTGCAGCCACAGTGCTGCCAGTTGATCCAGACGTTCGGGGTTGGATTCAATCTCCTCTTGAGCCAAGCCCTCCTCCAACAAGCTTGCCGCAGCCAGCGGCACACCGGCCTTGGCAAAATCGCCAACCAGTCCTAAGCGCTGCTCCGGCCCCACTAATACTCGCAGACGCCAAGCCGCACGGCGGCTGGCCAAGGCTGCTTGGATTTGGCCCCGCTGAAGCTGGGCCCGAATACGCAGCATCCAGGCCGCCGCCAGTTGCGGCTGCGCGTTGAGCACTTCTTCTGTGCGCTGCAAAACCCGAGACCAATCCCCCAGACCCGCAGCGACCTGTGCGTCTAACAAACGATCATCAGTGCTGGGTTTGGCCTGGTCGAGTAACTGACTCACCGCAGACGCCGCCTCACGCCAGCGTTTTTTGCGCGCATAAGCCGCTACCAGTTGGCGTATAGCCACCGGATCGTTGGCTCCTTTTAATAGACGAATGACCTCCAAGTCTTTGCCCAAGCGCGCCGCCAGCAAGCCTGCTTGCTGACGCAGCTGCTGCTGAGCAAAGCCGGACAAAGCATCCAACTCCAAGGCCTGCTGTATGCGGGCATAAGCCTGCTCTGGGTCTCCCTGCGCCGCCGCCTCCGCAGCAATTTGCGCCAGTAGCATGCTGCGCGCATAGGGATCGGTGGTGGTTTGCAACGCCGCCTCGGCGTCATAGCCCCGCTCGGCCTTGTCGATTTCGCTTTGCGAGATGCCCTTGGCCTCACTGCGATACTGCTGCCCGCACACAACCGGGGGAAACAACGCCACCAACAGCAGCAAGGCAGGCCCCAAAATCTGCGTATACCCATGGCTAGTCATGACAGCCAAATCCCTTGGCATGCCTGACAGGGGTGCGCTGCACCCACTCAATTCCAGTTGTATTGATAGTCTTCAAGCTTGAACTCAAAGCGTTGTTGAACCTCACGGGCACCAGCCGACTGTGGGTAAATCCAATGTTTCACCGAGGCAACCATGGCGGCTTCAAATACGCCCTTGGGCTCGGCGTCCACAATACGAATATTGGTGACTCGCCCTTGCGCCGTGACGTAGAACACCACCTCCACCCAACCCTCAATCCCCGCCTCAAAGGCCTCCCTGGGAATTTGCGGTCGCGCTGTCGATAAGGGCACGAGCGTGTCGCCATTGATGCGCTGCCCGCGCCCGCTGCCGCGCCCGGCTCGGCCAGGGGCAAAGCCGCCAAACCCCTCCAAACCCACCGCACTGCCACCCACCTCTACCGTGGGTTCCGCCAATCTCAGCTCGCTCACATCCGATGTGGGCATATCGACGGGCATGGCCACATCCATGGTCATCGCTATCGCTGGCATTTGCGGCGGCGCTGGGGGCGCTTCCACAGGCTCACTGCTGGCCGCATCCTGCTCCGGAGTATCCGGCGGCGGCGGTGCCACGGTGATCAAAGCTTGATCGGCGTCCTGCGTGGCAGCCCCCTCTGGCGGCAGCACCAACCAGTGCATCAGCCAAAACAGGCCAAACACAGCCAGGACGGCGAGTACAGGCAGCGTCAACCAACGCATATCAGGGCCCGTCAGCCGCCACAGCGATCTCACGCACACCGGCTAAGCGCAGCTCATCCATCACTGCCACCACCAGCCCGTGCCGAGCATCGGCATCCGCCTGGATGACGCCAGTGGCTTCCGGGTTCTCCAACCGAATACGCGCCACCGCAGCACGCAGCCCCGCCAAGCGCACCTGACGCCGGTCTACCCAAATCTCGCCCTCGGGCGTCACCGCAACATAAATACTCGTCGCAGCCTGCTTTTGCGCACTTGCCGCTTGGGGCCGATTCACCTCCACGCCGGCCTCGCGGACAAAGCTGGTCGTCACGATGAAGAAGATGAGCAAGATGAAGACGATATCGAGCATAGGCGTGAGGTCCACCCCCTGCTCGGCTTCACGGCGATCATGACGTCGAGATGCCATCAGTCGAAGTCCAAAGAGTCGGCGAAGGCATGCACCGCACGGCGGACACTGCTTCGCAGCCGGGTCAGAAAAAACAATCCCGGCAGGGCAATCACCATGCCCGCCATGGTGGGCAGAGTTGCACGAGAAATGCCTGCCGCCATAGCCCGCGGCTCGGCAGTGCCGGCAACCGCCATCACATCAAAAACGGACATCATGCCGGTGACCGTCCCCAACAAACCCAAGAGCGGGCAAATGGCGACCAATGCAGTGAGCACAGGCAGGCTGGACTCCAAACGCAATGCGGCCTTTGAGATAAGCGCCTCGCGCACCCGGTGAGCCGCTTGCGTACCGCGCTCGCCACGCTGCTGCCAGGCCTGCACCCAGCGTCGGCGTAGCCTCGGCCATGCCAACCACAGTTCCCAGTAACGCTCGAAGACCAACACGAAGAGCACTGTTGCAGTGAGGAACAAGGCTGGCAGCAAGGGCCCGCCGCGGTCCACTAAGGTCGCCACAGACACCAAAGGGTTCATGCCACCTCCGGTGTCAATACTTGGGCCTGGTCTTCACGAAGCTCGGCCAATAAGCCGGCACTTTGCTGATCCAGCACCTGAACAATGCTGCGGCTGCGAGCCACCACCAAGCTATGTAAGAACAGTAAGGGTACGGCCACCACTAGACCCAACACGGTTGTCATCAAGGCCTGCGAGATTCCACCGGCCATCAATTTTGGATCACCGGTTCCAAACAGGGTAATGGCCTGGAAGGTTTCGATCATGCCCGTCACCGTGCCCAGCAGGCCCAGCAAGGGCGCAACAGCGGCCAACAAACGCACCGTATCCTGCAGCCGTTCTAGCCGCGGAACTTCGCGCATCACAGCCTCATCGGCCGCCAGCTCTAGCGAGGAAAAGTCCCGCCCCGCCCCGCTCTGCCTTAAGGCTAAGACTCGGCCCAAAGGATTGTTGGCCTGCGCTTGGCCGGGCTGCTTGAGCTGACGGTTAACCTTAGCCCCGACAACGAGCAAGTACAGCCACTGAACCAAGCCCAGCAGCAGACCGAGGGCACCGAGCCCCAAGATCACGAAGCCAATCACACCACCTTGGGCAATTCTCTCGCGCAGGCTAGGTTTGGACTGCTGCAAACCCAGCAGCAAGCCGCCCGTAGGGTCAATAATCAAGCCCTCAACGGATGCCCCAGCGACCCGCTCCGCCAAACCAGGCTTAGGCTGCCGAGCAATCAACTCCGGCGCACTGCGGCCACCACGCCAACGCAGGTACTGACCATCCTGACTGCGCAATGCAAATCCCCCATAGCGAGTGACGCGCATGGGCTGCAGATCACCCTGAACATCTCCGGCCTGCAGATTCAGCTCCTGAGTCTTGGCTAGGGCCGTAGCCTCGGCCTGCAGTTCCAACCACAGAGTTTGCAACTCCTCACTACTGGGAACATCGGCTACCTGCGTGAGCGCCGTCATCCGCGCCAACCGCTGCGGGTCATCCAAGGTCACCAGGGAATTGTTGAACTGCTCCAAGGCTGTGGTGGCCCCATCGCGTAACACTGCTGCAACGCTTTGCAGGTCACCGCTGCGTTCCTCCAACGACTTTTGCTGAGCCTCGATCTTGCGTCCCTGCGCCGCAATTTTTTGGCGCAAGGCTTCGACCTCCGACTCGGCCTGGCGTACCTGTCGCTGAGCTTGGGCCAATAAGGCCTGCTGCTCCTGTTTGCGACGGACAAAGGCGCGCTCACGCTCGCTTTGCTGGGCGGACTGCTGACGGGCATCTGCACGGACGCTGTCCAGCAGGCTCTGAAGCTCAGAGGCCGCCGCTGGGGTCAGGCTAGAAAGGGCAATGCCGCCGAGCATGACGAACAGCGTCATCCCACGGCCAAACTGGTGAACGCGGCTCATAGTGTGAGCCCCTCGGGAAGCGTTAGCAGACTCGGGGCGGCTTGCTCCTGGGCCACTCGTAGTGCCTTCTGCAGGGAGGGTACCGCCGCTTGCGGCAGCGGGGTGAAGCGCTTGCGCTGGGCTTGCCATTGCCAAGCCATAGACCCATCTAATGACAGGGCATATAAGGCCAGGCGACCCACGGCAACCAAATCCACCAATTGTCCCGCTGCTGCCCCGGGAAGATTGACGCGTTCGGCGCCTAGCTGGCGCCCCAAGTCGGCTTCGGCCTGCCACGCTGCGTAAACGCCGCGGTACTGTTCGGCCAGGGCCGCATCAGGGTCGGCTAATAAGTCACGCACGCCGGCGACTCGAGCCTCGCGCTGATCACGTTGAAAGGGCTGATCGGCGGCAACAAACTCCTCCAGTGCCTCTGCCATCCGCACCAAAACCGGAACCATGTCGGCTTTGGTGGCCTCCACTCTTTCCAGCGCCTGCTCCAGTTCCGCCAACCGTTGCTGTTGTGTTTGCGCTTGCGCCTGCAACTGTTTTTGGTAAAGCCGCAGCTGCTCGGCACGCAGTAAAGCCGCCCGATACTTCAGCAAGGCTTGCCGGGTGGCATCGTCCAGTTGGTCGATCTCGTCTTGTGACAAAGCCGCTTGCCGCGACTGGGCCTGCAGGGCCGACTCGACCTCCTGTACCGACTGCGCCCAGGCCAGCGAAGCCAGGCTTCCACTTAAGCAAAGCCCTAAGGCCCATCCCCTTATTCTCACTCGGCATCTCCTCTTGGTGCCTGTGCTGGTGACAGCAGCGCTCAGATCATCTTGGCCATGTTGGCCAAACGCTGAGCCTGCGTCAGATTCAAATTCCGATACACCGTGGCTGCTATGCGCGGATATCGGGCGCGCAAAATATCCAAATCTGTGCCGTTGAACAACAACAGCCTAGCCGGAGTCAGGCTACGCACGCTGGCAGTGCGGCGTTGGCCAAAATAGCCCACTTCGCCCATAACCGTTCCACGACTCATGATGGACAATTCACGCTCACCCTCGTCGCGCTCCAGGTAAGCCCGCAATTGCCCATCGATGATGACATAGATATCTTCAGCCACATCGCCTTCGGCAATCACACGCTCACCCGCCGGCACTTCAATCAGACGCGACATCAGGGCGAAAGTTCTAGCCTGACGGCCGCTCAAGCCGGCGAACAAGGGAATGGAATGCTGCGGATCGGCGCCCAGATCCAATCGAAGTACATCCCAGAGGGTCACCAAGCGCACCCCAGAACCCAAGGCCGGGGTAAACAACACATCACTCACCCAGGCAAAAGCCAGGGTTGCAGCGGCCAACAAACCAAACTGCACTTGATTTTGCAAAGGCGACAACGCCAAACAAGCAAAGCCGGCGCACAGCGCCACGGTTGTAAAGGTCACCGGCCGCAGCACTCCGCGCAGGGCCACAGCTACAGCCTGCGCTTCATCGGCCAACTGCCTGGAGGCCGCGTTAAACCGCACCAAAAAGTGGATGGTGTCATCCACGGCGACGCCCAGCACAATGCAGGCGATGAGGCTGGTTGTGGGGTTGAGTGGAATATTCAACGCCGCCAACAATCCGTAGTACACCGCCACTGGCATTAAATTCGGCAGCATCGCCATCGCCGCTACCCGCCAGGAGGTAAATAACGCGGCAAGCACGGCGAAGATCACAAGAGCTGCCACGCCGACAGTCAACCATTGACCGGAGACAATCTCCCCAACGGTCTTAGTCAAAAGCACTGAGTCGCCGGCCAAACGCCACTCTAGGCGGCGCGGAAGTTTGTCCAGCTGCGGCTGCAAACGTTCCAATAAACTGGCAATAGCTGCGGAGTTATCTTCATAACTACGCACCACGATGCGTGCCGTCGCCAAGCGCCGATCGACGACCTGGTGCAGCTCCGCTCCGCCCCCAAAGAGTAAGAGCTGTTTAACCACGGCTGCCGAATCTGGGATCTGCGCCGCTTCGTCAACGCTGTCCCCCAGGCTGCGTCGAATCACCTGCAGATGATCAACCACGGACAAGCTAGTGCCCACTTCAGGCTGCTGCTCCAACCACGCCTGTAGAACCTGAACGGAACGAAGAATGTCTGGCTCTACAAAGGTGTCGGCTACAAAGCCTTCCAAGACAATGGAAAAAACGTTGACCCCGGCCAATTTGCTATTGATGGTCTCGAAGTCCGTACGCACCGGATGGCCGGCAGAGAAGCTGCGCACATAGTTCGTGCCCACCTCCAGCCGAGACAAACTCAGCAAACCGGCCAGCAATATCCCCACGCCCAGAAAGACAATGAGTCGACGATGCTTGAGTGCAAAGGCCGCAAAGGTATTCGCGACCCGATCAAACCGGTCTTGGTGCGCCAAACGCACCGGACGACAGTTGACCTTGGCCAGCAACAACGGCAGCACGCACAAGGCCAAGACCGCATCGATGGCAACGCCTAAAGCCGAGAACAAGGCAAATTCCCGCACTGCCAACAAGGGGTTGAGCAGCAGGGCCAGTAGACCGGCCATAGTCGTCACCGCCGTCAGCAGCAAGGGTAGACGGAGATGATCAATGGACGCCGCCGTGGCTTGGTCCATATCCACATCGGGATGGCGCATGCGGCGGACCAAAAAATCGGACTGCGCGTGCATGGCATAGGCCAAGCCCAGGGTGATCACCACCGGCGGCATGATGGCGCTGACGAGTGTTAAAGGGGTATCCATCCAGACCATCAAGGCCAGCACCCACACCAGCGCTGTGCCCACCATCGCCAAGGTCAGCAAAGCGCCTCGCACACTGCGAAAGGCCAGCATGGTGATCAGCCCAGTGAGTCCCAACACCAAGGGAATCAACCACACAAACTGCGCGGCTACGGCTTGGGTCACTGCCACCTTAATCGGCGCTGCGCCGGTGATCCAAACATCCAGCTCCGGCGCGCTCTCTCGCACCGTCGCCTTTAACAGTCCTATTAGGTCCTCAGCAGCAAATGCGTCCTCCGGAGGTTGCGCAAACTCCAAGACAAATGCTGCGGTTTGGGCATCGTCGGATAAGAGCTGCTCGCCGAGCAGCGGGTTCGCTTGAATCGCCGCCCGCAGGGCCTCTTGCTGCGCTTTAGACCCAGCGGGATGACGGGTCACTGGATCTAACAGCAAGCTTCCGTCCGCATCATCGCGGGCCAAAGGTGCATTGGCTAAGGAACGCACTTCGCGAATCTGGCTTAAGCCCTGCAGACGCTCATGAATGGCTTCCACCGTGGCCAGCCCTTGGCTGGTCAAGACCGGGAACTCGCCCACCGCCAGAATGACCGGATCGCGCTCGGCGAATAAGGCCTCCATCTGCCGCTGAAAATCCCGCTCAGGGTCGTTGGGATCGAGCAAACGATCCACGGCTGGATCAATGCGCAGGCGCGTGCCCAACTGCTGCCCTTCAAAGGTCAATAAGCTGGCCAGAGCGAGCACAGTCAGCAACGCCACGCTGCTCAGCAGCCAGCGCTGATAGCGCACCACAACATGACCCAAAGAGCGTTGGGCCATGATTAACGCCCGCGTTGGAAGCTGCGCGGGTCAAACAACCCGGAGCGCAAATCCGGGTCCATACGGTAATCCTGAATATAGAGCTCGGAATGCGTTTGCTCGCGCAAACTATGCAGCTCCACCCGGCGCGCCCACCATTGGCCACCGACCTCCTGTAGATCGTCAGCCTGCGCCACACGCAACTCTTTGACTGGGCCGGCCGCGTCGGCGAAATCGCCATGTACGATGACGCAGGTGGCATCGTCCACGGTGAGATCCACCTGTTGGTACTGACTACTCTCCTCGGAGCTGGGGCGGATACGCACACGCTGCGCCGGACGCTGCTGCCACTCCACCTCAGCCTCCAGCTGGGCACTGCCGTGCGTGAGCAAGCCCCGCAACAGCTTGACATCTTCGTAGCTGAAGTCGGTGCCCCATAAAGACTGCCCCGCCATGCTCCCGCCAATACGCCGCGTACGATTAAGCGCTGGCAGATACAGATACATAGCGTCACGCTCCGGGCCCGAAATGACCAAGTAGCGCGAGCCAGACATATCTGAAGGGGCGAGGATCCGCAGCATCACTGCGACTTCCTGATCCAACTTCATGCCATACACATGAGCCTGTAGTTCACGCGCACCAGAGCGGTCATGCGCCACCAGGCGCACCTCCTGAACCAATGACTGTGACGGCAGGTTCGCACGCATGCAGTCTTGCAGTTCTTGCAAGCTACGCGCAGGGGCAAACCCTACAACCAACATACCCACTGCGACCCAAAGCCAGCGGACTCCTCGCCTCATGTTTCCCCCTACACCCGAGCGGTCATTACAGCGTTCAGTGTACTCAAGTCGAGGCCAGGGACTGGGAGCGCGAAGCTGATGGTTCAGAATTCAATGGCAACTGCTCTATGGCTGCAGGCTTGGATTGTTCAGGATCAAGCTGTATTGCTCCTGTTCTACGGATTAATCGCAAAGCGCGCCGGTGCAACTTGGGGTCTAGCTGAGTGGCCAAGCGCAGCCGAGTCATCATCACCTTGGCCTGCCAATACAGCTCGCCACGTCGCCGCGCCGAAGCCCAGGCCTGCTGCAGGGACTCCTGCGCCTCATCTTCAGCCCCTACCGCAAAAGCCACCTGGGCACGCGCATCAAACATCGCTGCAGCATAGACCTGCGCCGGCCCCGACTGCCGCAATAACGAGGCATGCTGGGCGAGCAATTCCCAGGCATCGTGGGCCCGATTCAACGCCAGCAAAGAAAGTGATTGCGCACGCAATGCCACCGCCAGGAACAAGGGACTACCAAAGTCCTGCGCAATATTCATCGCCTCCGTGGCGAGATCGGGGTGGCGATCATGCTGGCCCGACTGGATGTATAACTCCACGAGGTTGCCGGCGATCCAACTCACCGGGGTCATCTGTTCCGACGCGAATTGATGCACACGCTCCAGTTCGGAAATGGCCTCGCGGGGCTTGCCGGCCGCCGCCATCAACAAGGCATAAAAGCCTCGGGAGAGGTAATTGTCTGCATGCGGCTCCCCGGCTCGCCAGGCGCCATCGTCCTGCTGGTCAAACAAATTAAGCCCGCCACGAATATCTCCACGCAGAAAGTGCGCGAAGAGTATGGGCACGCGAAAGCGGGCGATGAGCTCCTGCCCCCCCTCGGCCTGGCTCAGCGCCACCTCTGCGGCCTGCCGAATGAGCCGATAAGCCTGGCGTGTCGCCCCCGCGTTCAGCAGATGCGTACTGCGAATAATGTGCAGCTCTGCCGCACGCAATGGCATGTTCTGCACCTCGGTCAGATGCTGAGCCCGCTGCATCCACTGTTGAATGTTTGTGGTCTCAGCCCCTCCTAAGGACGTGGATTGGAGTAAAGCAAACAAGGCGCTTTGTTCCAATTCACCTTGGCGATTGCTCGCACTGAGCTGATGTGTCCACTGCAGGGCCTGCCGATACCAGCGCAGGCCTTCGCTGAGCCGCTGGCGCATCCAGTAATTGCCAGCAGCTAGACTGGCCTCGACCGCAGATTCCCAACACTGCGCTGCGGCCCAGAACCCAGCAACTTGGGCCCATACGGCTTCATCCAGAGATCCTTGCTTGAGTTGCTCCTGTAAGGCGGCGGCCAAGCGCTGCAGATACTGGTTCCGCTGACCTTGTAAGAGCCGCTGCGCAGCAACCTCTTGCAACAAGGCCTGACTGAAGCGCCAGTATCCAGGCTGGCGGGCTTGCAGCAGGCCGGCTACAGCGAGATCCCGCAATGGCTGCTGTAGATCCTGCTCGGAGTGCTCGGCGACGATCGCCAGCCAGGCCTCGCTGAAGTCTCGCCCGATCAATGCCGCCATGCTCAATAGCTCGGCTGCCCAGCGCCCTGCTGACTCCAGACGACTGGCAAGCAGCGCTTGTACCGAGTCAGGCAACTCCCAATCCTGGACCCCAGAGCACCATACGCGCCGGCCCATTGGCCCACGCATCCGGCCTTGCTGTACGGCATGCGCGACAGCTTCACATAAGAACAGGGGGTTGCCCTCGGCTTTGGCCAGCAGAGTTCGCCCATAGGCGCTGTAGTTCGCCCAGGGCGCAACCAGCGCTGCCAACAAGCTCCGCATATGTGCAACCGGGAGCGCAGCTAAGGTTTGGACGTGGAAGCCCTCGCCAACGAGCCAGTCTGGACGATGGCCAGGGCGACTACCCACAAAAGCCACACCGCCGCCGCAGTCCTTTAGCTCCATCAACCAATGCTGCAAGAAGTGGCGACTGTCCGCGTCTAAAGCATGCCAGTCGTCCACCCAGAGCAGTAGCTTACGCCCAGTCAGGGCCTGACAAAGATGGTGCGGCAGCTGCGCCAGCTTTTGTTCGCGACCATCATCTGCGGCGGGGTCGTCGCTTAAACCCAAAAAATCCAGCAGCAGCGGCAGCATCTCGGCGAGTTGGGGATACTCCAAAGCAATGGTGGCGGCCACGACCTGCCGGGCGGAGTCAGTGGCCGAGCGAGTATCAACGCCCAGCCAACTCAGCAACATGTGACGGATTGGTGCCAAGGGCCGAGCATCGGCTTGCGAGACGGAAGCACAGCGTAATCGCAGCCATGGACGCTGCGGCAATTCTTGCCATTCTCGCCAGAGCTCTTTGCCTATTCGGCTTTTGCCCAAGCCGGCTTCACCATCTAGCCAAAGAATGGCCGCGTGCTTGGAGTTTTGCCGTAACCGTTGCTGCTGTCTGCGTACTTGTTCCAGGACATCGTGACGACCAATAAGGGGAGCAGCCTGCTGCGCAGCTGCGTCCACGCTGGAGGCCGACGCAGGCTCCACCGCATCCTCGTGCAGTTCGAAGCTACGGATGACTCCGTCCATGCCTTTGGGCCGCAGGGCGTCTCCGGCACGGAGTGGCAAGCGCCCACGCAGTAATGCGGCCGTTCGCTCGGCCAGCAATATGCCGTTCGGGGCGGCCAATTGCTCCATCCGCGCCGCCAAATGTACGGTGTCCCCCTGGGCGGTGTAATCACGACGCCAATCATCAGCAATAGCGCCCACCACCACTGGTCCGGAATTGAGCCCGGTACGCAGAGCCCAGTTCTGGGAATACCCATCGCGCACCTTGCTCGCTAAACCACGCATACGCTCCCTCAACTGCAGCGCCGCTAGCGCTGCCTGCAGAGCGTGATCCTCCAGGGCTGCAGGTGCACCAAACAAGGCCATGAAACCATCGCCGGTGTATTGATTAATGCTGCCACCAGCACCCTCTACCACCGCTGCAGCTTGTGCAAAGAACTCACCGAGCAAGCTATGCCAAGCTTCGGCCCCCAAAGCACGCGCCAGGGCCGTCGACCCGACGATATCCACAAACATAACGGTGACAACCCGGTTCTCGCCGCGCAGCCCAGCACCGCGGGCAGCAGCCTCCGGCGAGGCCGGCTGTGAAAGCTCTAGGCTCTGACCGCAATGCATGCAATAGCGAGCGACCTCTGGGTTCTGGCCACGACAACTTAAACACACCTGTGTGAGTGCTATGTTGGACGGCTCGGCATTCACGGCTTTGCTCCTCCCGGCCGCGCTGGTTCCGGCTGTGGTGAATAGCCACAACACTACCTCAGCCTGACAAACAATGATGGCCGCCACGGGAATGATGGATTCGCAGCTCCGCAGCTAAGGACGCGGCGAGCGTGTTGCCAAGGACTGGCCATCTCGGCATCAACAGACCGGCAGGCTTGAGCCCCAACAGCTTTGCTGCCATTCTTCTTGCCTACATTGAACAGTGGGGAGTCATGCTCGAAGTTGCGTTCTGGTTGCTTGTTGGCCACGCCATGGGCGATTTTGGCTTGCAGTCGGACTGGATGGCGCGCTTCAAAAGCCGGCACAACGCCGACAACCGCATCCCTTCCAAACGCCCCGACCTCATATGGATTCACGTGCTGGGGAGCCACTGCCTCATCCACGGCGGTGCGGTTGCCCTGGCCACGGGAAGTGTCATCCTCGGCGCTTTAGAAACGCTGGCGCACTTCGCGATTGATTACGGCAAAAGTGAAGGCTGGTATGGCTTCCATGTGGACCAATGCCTCCATTTAGCCTGCAAAGCACTGTGGTTAGCCCTCTTGTTCTCCGCCCCAACTAGCATTATCGCGTGAGCCAAGGGCCGCTATATTTAGTCGGCGCAGGTGCCGTCGGGAGCGTACTTGCGGCAGGACTGATACGTGCAGGCCGACCGGTCACTTTGATCATTCGGCCGGAGTCTGAGAAGGCTTATTCCAAACTCCCAGGTCTGCGTATCAGTCATAGTCATGGCCAAGCGGACTGGGTCATACCGACGCCGGCTTATCAAACGCATTACCGGATGCCCAAAGAGGCAGTGGTTTTGGTTGCCGTCAAACACCGTGATCTGGAATCGGTGATGCAAGAGCTGGCCGCACAGGAGCAGCCGCCCCAGCACATCGTGTGTTGCCTGAATGGGGTGAGCGCAGCACGCGCCTTGGCGCAGCGTTTTCCGGATAGCCAGGTGAGCGCCCTTACCGTGATGTTTAATGCCCAGCTACTGGACCGCCTCCACGCGCAGATCACCACGGCTCCAGAATTACTGCTACAAACGCGCAGCGCCGATGTCAGCGCCATGCTGCAAAGCTCCGACTGGGAGCTCAAAGAGGCAGCGGACGCGTCGGTCGCCTGGGGTAAGTTGTTGATCAACTTGGCCAACGCACTCTGCGCGCTGACGCACACCACCTTCAAAGACTTACTGACCGAACCGGCTTTGCGGACCAGCTTTGTGCTCACTCTGGACGAAGCCACGACCCTATTGCGGCAATCCAAGTTGCGTTATCAACTCCCCATACCCTTGCCATACTGGGCCTACCGCTGGGTTCTACTGCATGGTGGGCCCGTCGCCTGGCAAGCCGCGAAACGCCGCAATGGCCTCACTGACCAGAGCTACCCTTCCATGGTGGCAGACCTCAGCCAGGGCAAAATCACCGAGGTGCAAGAGTTGAACGGCGAGATCGTGGGCCTGGCGCACACCATGGGATTGCAGGCCCCAGTGAACCAAAGAATTTGCGAGCTTGTTGAAGCACGCACCACCGACCCGCAACTGCCACGACTGTCAGCAGAACAACTCTTAGACCAACTCCGTCGCGCATGATTTGGTCTTTAGCGGCTCTAGACGGACTCGCGATACCCATGGCCGTGGCCGCACTGGGCTTGGTTGCTGTGGGCTTCGCCGTTGGCGTGCTCTCGGCAGCCTTTGGCATCGGCGGAGGCTTTGTGATCACCCCTTTATGCCACGCTGTGCTGGGCATGCCCGCCCCCTTGGCCGTGGCCACCTCTATGGGGCAAATCCCCTTACTCAGCCTGAGCGGTGTTTGGCGCTATTGGCAATCTCGCAACATCGTTTGGCCACTGGCGAGCTACCTGCTGCTGGGTGCCATACCTGCTGCCCAGGTCGTTGCCTATCTATTAACCCAGCGCCCCAGTGCTGCCTGGCCTGAGGTCATCGCCGGGCAGAGCGTACCCGACCTGATCCTGCTCACGGCCTTCACGCTGTGTATTGGGGGCCTAGGCCTATACAACCTGATGGCGGCACGCAGTACGCAGCAGCGCTGGGGCGGGCCCAAACGCATAGGCCCGCTGGCGCTGGTGCTCAGTGGCCTTGTATTTGGAGGACTATCAGCCATGCTTGGCATTGGCGGCGGGTTTTTTGCCGTTCCTCTGTTCACATATTTTTGCGGGCTGAGCCCCGTGCAGGCAGTTGCCACCTCCTTGTTTGCGGTCTTCGTCACCTCTGCCCTGACCACTGTGCACTATCTTTGGCTGGGCCAGATTTATTTCGGCCTCAGTCTGATTATCGCCATTGGTTCCATCGTCGGTGCCAGGGTCGGCGCTTCTTTGGCCATACGCAGCAGCCCCGGCGGACTGCTGAAGGCCCTGGGCTTGGCACAAGTCGTGATTAGCATGGCCTACTTAGGCATGAAGCTAATGGGCAACTAATGCCCACGGAAGGTGGCACTGCGTTTTTGCAAGAAGGCCTGCACTCCTTCCATAAAGTCATGCTCCCGCCCACAGATCTGCTGTAGACGAGCCTCTTCGGCCATCTGCGCACTCAGATCCTGGGTCTCGGCTTGGTCGACCAGGGTTTTGATTCGCGCCAGAGCCTGTGTGGGTGCCTGAGCCAAACGGCGGGCCTGGTCCCGGGCCTGCTCCATCAGCTCGGCCGCTGGAATCACGGCCGTCACCATGCCCCATTGCTCAGCCGTCGCTGCATCAATAGCCTCACCGCTCATCATCCAGCGCAGAGCGCGCGCACGTCCGATCAGCCGTGGGATAGTCCAGGTTCCGCCCGCATCAGGCACCAGGCCAATGCGAATAAAGGCTTGGATAAATTGGGCGGTGTCTGCAGCCAAAATAAAGTCCGCTGCCAAGGCGATATTGCAACCAGCCCCTGCAGCAGTGCCATTGACCGCCGCAATGACTGGTTTGGGCATGCCTCGCAACAACTCCAAAATGGGGTGGTAGCGCTCCTCTAAGGAGGCTCCGAGATTAATTTCGGCGCCGGCCAGAATGCCGGCATCTTTGTCCGCCAGATCCGCACCCGAGCTGAAGCCACGACCTGCACCCGTGAGGAGCACGCAGCGTATGGCTGGATCCTGCGCGGCCTGGGAAAGAACCTCCCGCAGTTCATTCAGCAGTTGGGAGGACAGTGCATTGAGACATTCGGGGCGATTCAAGGTCACCTCCAAAACGCCTTCCTGCGTGTCCACCAGTAATGTTTGGTAAGCGGCCATATCTCTCCCCGGAATAAACGCCAATGTGCGACGCACTATACCGCCAGCCAGAGCAACGCTGCCCAAGACAGTCTTGAGGCATAGCCTAAACCCAGCTTATCCGTGGCAAAACGTCTTGATTCGCCATGCCTATGCAACGGCCCTAATGGCATAAATTCTGCACGATTCCTACGGGTCCATAGTTCTTAGCCAAACCGTCATAACCTGCCGTCCCTGGCGCCGCTGCTTGCGATTCGCAAAACGCATCCAACCCTGCTCCGCCCCGCTCACACCTAGGTGTGTTTTGGGCAACGCTGTGTCATGAAGAGCAATGGATAGTTGTGTATGCAGGCCGGAGATGGGTCTAGCAGGATTGGCTTAGTCGGAGGGTAAAAATGTGATGAAGCCCACTCCTTCGCTGGCGTGTTTTTGTGATCAGCGTGGGCAACCATCGCCGGCAGCGCTGCAGAGATCTGGCCCGCCATGGTGCCAACAACGCCCATGTATAAGCCCATCTAAGCATGACCACGCCCAGCCATAGCCTGGAAGCAAGGCCCCATCAAGACGCTCCCTCAGCCTGGAGCCTGCAGCTGCCAGAGGGCATAGACAACCTGGAGCAGGAGTTCTTAGTCCTGATGCAAAACAACTCTGGTGTCTTGGAATGCATGCACCATGGTGCTGTGGATGGTCTGTGGTACCACGATCTGGAACGCCCCGAGCGCACGTGGTTAAGCCCGGCTTTTTGGCAACTACTGGGTCTGGACCCGGCGGCTCAGGACGCGAGCACCCAGGCTTGGCATGCCGTGATACACCCCGATGATTTAGACCTAGCCCGCAAAGGTTTGCAGCACGATTTGCAGGCGCCGAACCATCGCTTTGACGAGGTACTGCGCCATGTCCACCTGCAAGGTCATACCCTCTGGCTACGTTGTCGCGGCGCTGTTGTGCATGATTCTCAGGGAAAGCCCCGGCGAATGCTTGGCGCACATGTGGACCTCAGCACTGTGTTGCGTCAACAGCAGGCTTTGCAGCGCAAAAACGATGAGCTAGTCGCGCGAAACGAGTCGCTATCGCAGTTTGTCTATTCGGCCGCGCACGATATCAAGGCCCCTCTCAATAGCATCAAGGGACTCACCCATCTCTTGCAGCAGGATCTCGACGCCGGCGACCTACAGCAGTCGCGAGAGAGTTTGCTGCATCTCACACAAGCGGCTGAACGGCTGAGTAATTTGGTCGGCGACTTACTGGATATGGGCCAAAGCGGCAACCTGGAGCCGCAGTGGAGCAGTGTCGACCTCAATGAACTGCTAAGCGACATTGTGTATGACCTGTGTTCAACGCTCTCTCAACCCGGGCGGGCGACGATTGAGGTGCGCCGGATGCCAGTACTGCTCAGCGACCGCACCCTGCTCCGCCAAATCTTTCAAAACTTGCTCAGCAATGCGCTGAAGTATCAACGGCCACAAGCGCGACCAAGAGTCACTGTCAGCTGTGAACTCATACCCGAGGGCTTCCGCTTCGCAGTCAAGGACAATGGCATTGGCATTGAGCAGGATCAGCTGGAAGCGATATTCGAGCCATTCCACCGGCTTAATAACCACGAGGAATACGAAGGTACTGGCCTAGGCCTAGCCAACTGCAGCCTTGCGGCCAAAGCATTGGGAGGGAGTATTCGAGCGGTATCCGTCCCGCAACAGGGCACCACCTTCCTGCTCAGCCTGCCCGCCAACCCTCCAGACCACTAAGCCCAGGGCTGCGCCTATTGGCCGTGCTGGTCTTCGGTTTCGATAGGGGGTGATTGCAGAGTCTGCACCTGCGCCAAACCCAGCTGCTGGAGTAGAGCGATATTGCGCTGCGGGATTTCATCCACATCGGGGTGATGAGCAATAGCTGCGCTCACACTGCCCTCGCGCAGGATATGCAATAGCGGATACGGAGAGCGGTTGGTGTAGTTCTCAACCGCATCAGGGCTGGTATCAGCGAACTGATAATCCGGGTGAAAACTCGCGATTTGAAACTCACCTTCCCAATCACGCGCCTGGATTAATGCGTCTGCGAGGTCCAGGAAATCGTTGTAGTCGTAAAAATCCTGCAGCACCTCTGGATGCACCAGGAGCAACGTTTCCACCTGCGGGTCGGCGGCGAGGCTTTGCAGAGCGGCATCCAAGTCCGCAAGCAAGGCATCTTGGGTCTTCGCGACGCTCAGCCGCAGCTCGACGCGCCCCTGCTGCCAAGGATGCTGCGCGAAGGGACACAGACCTTGGCCAATGACCCATTGCTCCAGCCACTGCTCGGTACGCCTCAACGCCGCCGAATCGTGGTTTTTTGACTCCGCCATCTTTTGTTTGGTCATGCCTGGCTCTCTCCCATCACAGAACGCATCGCGCAAAAAAAAAGCCGCCCGATCATTCAATCAAGCGGCCATTGGCAAGTCGCGACTGTGAACTCTCGTAGAGTTCTGCGTATTTGTGACGCTGCTCCATGGACTTTATATGGACTTGCGTCTGTAGGTTTTTGTTTTTACACATCATTTGGTGTCCCCGAGTGGATTTGAACCACCGACCTAGCGCTTAGGAGGCGCTTGCTCTATCCAGCTGAGCTACGGGGACGCGGCGGCAAAGGTTAGCTAGGTGCAGCGGCTGTGTCGACCACCATCACCGAAGAGGACAAACTCAAGGGCTCGGGCGGGGCCTGGTCTGCATCGCGATAACGGCGCGGGCTTAAGCCATAACGACGGTCAAAAGCCTGAGTAAAGGCTGAACTCGAGGCATAGCCCGCGGCCTCTGCAATGCGCGCAATAGGCTGCGCTGTATGCCGGAGCTGCCAAGCAGCCCGGCGCAGGCGATGAGCTGTGAGGTAGTCAATAGGAGTTTGCCCTAAGCATTGACGAAACCGGTGCGCAAACGCCGACCGCGACAAATTGGCCTCACGCGCCAAACTCTCCACGCTCCAATTATGTGCTGGATCGGCATGCAGCGCGGCCAAGGCCCGGGATAGTGCCGGGTCCAGCAAGGCCCGTAGCCAAGTCTGTTCATCTTCCGGAATCCTCGCCACAAATCGCCGCAAGCACTCGATAAACAAAATATCCGACATCCGGTTCACCACAGCCTGCCGCGCCGGCAGCTCAGCCCGGAGCTCCTGCCGAATAAACTGCAGACCAATCGCAATCCACGGGGGCAGTTCACCGGCCTCCCCGGGAATCTTCAACACTTGTGGCAAGGCCGTCATGAAAGGGCGCGCAAGCTCCGCGTCAAATTGCGCCTGACCGGAAAGCATCTGGACGCGAGGCTGGTAGGCCGCAACGCCAAAGCTTACTAATTCTTCCCGCGCCCCCTCGAAGACCAAGCTTCCAACGTCTGGCCCTTCGCCGATGGTGTGCGCCATTCCTGAGGGCAAGACCAATACATCCCCCCGTTGGATGTGCAGCGGCTCACTATTCACGGCTAACTGCAGCCGCGCCTCTCCTGCCAACACCACATGGAAGTAAGCGCAGGGGGCTGCAGAAACCTGGACTCGACTCTGCGAGTGGCAGTCCCATTCCACCATCTGCGCTCCGCGCAGATGCATATCGTCCAAAAGCATGTCGAGCAAGTCCATCACAGGACTATAACTAAATTTTTCTGTTTGCCAAGGCCTTTTTTGGCCAACGATGACAGTCCATGATGTCAACATTGTCATTTCTGGAGGAGCCGCAATGAGCTCAGCAACTCTCACCGCCCCATGGACGGACGGCAAACGTTATCAATGGTTATTAAGTCCTTCGCTGCCCATTTTGGCGCTGATCTCTATCGGCCTGTACTTCGCTACAGGCTACGGAGTCTGGCTTTGGGGCGGGCCCATCATCGCTTACGGGCTGATTCCATTGCTGGACCTAGTTATCGGCACCGATAAGACCAATCCCCCCGAATCTGCGGTGGATCAGCTCGAAGATGATCGCTATTACCGCCGGGTGGTGTACATCTACATCCCGACCCAGTTCGCTCTCACCGCCTTAGGCGCCTGGACCCTTGCGACACAGGCCCTGGCATGGTGGGACGTGATGGGCTTGATTGCCACCGTGGGCATTATTAATGGCGTGGCGATTAATACCGCGCATGAGCTGGGCCACAAAACCAACAGCTTAGAGCGTTGGTTAGCCAAACTCACCTTGGCCCCTGCCGCTTATGGGCATTTTTTCGTTGAGCACAACCGTGGCCACCATAAGAATGTTGCCACTCCCGAAGACCCAGCCAGTTCGCGCATGGGAGAAAGCTTTTGGGCCTTCCTGCCACGCACGGTGATTGGCAGCTTCCGTAGCGCCTGGGCCATAGAAAAAGCCCGGCTACAACGTTTGAACAAACCGGTGTGGAGCTGGCACAACGAAAATCTACAGTCCTATGCCATGACTGTGGCTCTGTTCGGCACGCTAACGGCATGGCTTGGCTGGGCAGTGCTTCCCTTCCTCATCCTGCAAGCAGCTTATGGCGCATCTCTGCTCGAGGTGGTCAATTACTTGGAGCACTACGGCCTTAAACGTCGCAAATTAGACAGTGGGCGCTACGAGCGCTGCCAGCCTGAGCACTCTTGGAACAGCAACCATGTGGTGACGAACCTATTCTTGTACCAACTGCAACGCCACTCGGATCATCATGCGCATCCCACGCGGCGCTACCAGGCTTTACGTCACTTTGAGCAAAGTCCGCAGCTACCGTCGGGCTACGCCAGCATGATTCTGCTGGCCTATTGTCCACCCCTGTGGTTCAAGGTCATGGACCCCAAAGTTGTGGCGCATTACCAAGGGGATCTGAGCCGGGCCAATCTGCATGCGCCGGCAAGAACCAAGCTGATGGCCCGCTATGGCGACCCCGCTCAAGCCGGCCAGGAGCACATCCTGCACGATACTGCGAGCGCGCAGGCAGGCGCTGTGGAGGCCAGCCAGATGCAATGCCCAGACTGCGGCTATGTATATTCCCAAGATCAGGGCTGCCCCACTGAAGGCTACCCTGCGGGAACGCCATGGCGTGAGCTACCCGCGGACTTTTGCTGCCCAGACTGCGCTGTACGTGATAAAGCCGACTTCCAGCCAGTCGTTCAAGCGCAGGCAAAAGCCGCATAGCGGCCCAAGCCTAGGGCCAAGCCCGGCGCCCCTGCGCTGCTAACCCTGCTGATGCCACTCAGGCCCGGTGCCTTTGCTCCGGGCCTTATTGTTTGCGCAGCAAGCCCGCTGTCGCGGCAGCCTTTGTGGCCACCTGGTGTCCTGTCTCCGAAGTTCGTTACACATCAGCGAGTCAGAACGCGGTGTGCCGCTAGGCGCGCTGTTGGGGGCTATGCCATGGCGGCACCCAACCACCAAAGCGAGCCTCCAGCATCTGCGCCACCGCCAAGCAAAGATGGTCATTTCCGCGGCGGGCGGCGACTTGGATTCCCAGCGGCAAACCTTTGCTGGAAAGCCCTAGGGGCACTTGGGTGGAGGGCATCTCCAAGACATTCAACACACCGCAATAGGTCCAATGGAAGGTGCGTAGCATGGGGGTGTAATGCATCGGTGCCGGCACCGAATAACTGGGATACAGCAAAACGCCATCGTCTCCCAGCAGATCGTCCATTGCCGCTTGCAGTGCCTCCGCACGGGCCAGGTTACGGCCATGGGCAATGGGGACCTTTTCTACCGCAGCCAAGGCTAAGGCCGGTAGCGTATGGTCGGAGCGACGCAGGCTCCACTTCCCCAACTCTGCCAACAAGGATAAGTCGCCTCCGTTGGCTAATTGTGCGGCAAAGCTCTCGCCCCCAGCCGCCTTCATCCGTGCCGACCAAGTTTCGAAGGAATACTTCAGCGCGGGGAGTTTCAAGCGCCGCGCTTGGCCAAAAGCAGAGCTTAGCTCCTCGTATGCGCGCTCCTGAGCGTGGCGAAGCTCGGGGTGAACACGGTGCCGGCCATTGCCAGGGATGGAGAACAAGCGCAAGCGACTCACATCCACCTCTGCAGGATCTTGCAGCGGCACATCGGGCTCAGCCAACAGCCTCAGCAGTGGATAAAGATCCTCCGCCCGACGTGCCAAGGGACCCGTCACGCAGTAATCATCAATTTTGCCGCTGGGCAGCGGGACCTGCCCGGCATTGGGAACAATGCCAGGGCTTGGTTTATGCCCAAAAATGCCGTTAAAAAACGCCGGCATGCGAATGCTGCCACCGACATCGGCCCCGAGTCCGAAAACTGAAGCCCCGCTGCCAATGATCGCGCCCTCCCCACCCGAACTTCCACCAACGATGTGGCGGGGGTTGTAAGGGTTGTTACTGCGCCCGTAGACCCGGTTATTCGACTCCATCCACATACAGAGCTCAGAGGTGTTGGTCGTGCCCAGCGGAATAGCGCCCGCCGCTTTAATCCGGGCTACGGCCGGGGCATCCTGCGCTGCGCGAACATCACGCCGGGATACCAATCCGGACGCCTGCGGCATGCCGGTAAAGGCAAAATTTTCCTTGATGGTGCAGGGCACCCCCCAAAACGGCGCTTGCTGCGCACTGGGTGGCGACACCTGATCTAGAGCTTGGGCCTGCTCCAGCGCTTGGGCATAGAGAGGATTCACGATGGCGTTGAGGCCCGGATTCACCCTTTGGGCATGCGCTACGTGGGACTCGACCACATCCAGACTGCGGAGGTGACCAGCGCGAATGTGTGCGGCCAAAGCGCTGGCGCTTAGTGTCAATGAAGTACTCATGACCGCGCAGTATGCCGCTCCCAAATGACGCCATGAGGGCAGCTTGATGTCAGATACAAAAAAGCCGCGCCAGCCACATCCCGGCACCCGTGCCCGTCGCTACCGTTGCTTCCTTCCGGACCTGGCGGGGTTTACGGGGGCACGTCGCGAGAGGACCGACGCGACGCGCCTAGTGTACCGCGTCGCGCGCGGACGCGCTGCGTGCCCGCCGAACATTCTGGCTGCAGGCGCAGCGTATTTCGCGCAATACTGCGTCTGCGCATCGCCTCCAGATACGGCGAGCTACACTGCGTCATGACCCCAAGCGAGGAGACAGGGATGGATTTCGCGCACAGCCAGCGAACTCAGGACTATTTGAAGAAGTTGCAGACCTTCATGGCCGACCATATCGAGCCAATTGAAGAGAGCTACCACCACACCATCCGAGCCAATGGCCACGGCGGGGACTTCAAGCGCTGGACAGTGCCGCCAGAGTTGGAAGAACTCAAAGCACTCGCCCGCGCTGAAGGCTTATGGAACCTGTTCCTGCCAGATGCAGACTTGGGCGCTGGACTGAATAACGTGGACTATGCGCCGCTGGCGGAGCAGATGGGCCGTAGCTTTATCGCGCCGGTTGTCTTCAATTGCAACGCCCCCGACACCGGCAACATGGAAGTGTTGTGGAAGTACGGGACGCAGGAGCAAAAGGCGCAATGGTTACAGCCTTTGCTGGAGGGGCGAATTCGCAGTGCGTTTTGCATGACGGAGCCTGAAGTGGCTTCCTCAGACGCGACCAATATGGCGGCCACAGCCGTGCTGGAAGGCGACGACATTGTGATTAACGGCCGTAAATGGTGGTCCACCGGAATCGGCCATCCGGAATGCAAGCTACTCATCTTTATGGGCGTCACCAATCCCGATGCACCCCGCCATGGCCGCCACTCCATGGTTTTGGTGCCCACCGATGCGCCAGGCGTGCATATCGACAAAATGCTGCCGGTCTTCGGTGACTACGACGAGCCCTTTGGCCATGGCGAAGTGCACTTCGATAATGTCCGCGTCCCTGCAGCGAACATGATTTTGGGGCCTGGCCGCGGCTTTGAGATTGCCCAGGGGCGCCTGGGACCAGGCCGCATCCACCATTGCATGCGCTGCATTGGTGCCGCTGAGAAAGCTCTTGAACTCATGATTGAGCGCGGCGCCAGCCGGGTCGCCTTTGGCAAACCGCTACTCAACCTTGGCGGTAATCGGGAGCGCATTGCCGATCTACGCATGGCCATTGATCAAGCTCGGCTGCTGACCCTCTACGCGGCCTGGAAAATAGACACCTATGGCGGCATGGGCGCGATATCCGAGGTGTCAGCGATTAAGGTGGTGGCACCCAATGTCTTGCAACAAGTCATTGATGAGGCCATACAGATGTTTGGCGGTGCTGGCGTCTCCGACCAAACTCCGCTTGCTGCCATGTTTGGCGCGGCGCGCACGCTGCGGATCGCGGATGGACCAGACGCCGTGCATCGCGGCCTGGTCGCCAAGTTGGAGCTGAGCAAGTATCGCCACTTGCTCGATCGCAAGGACTCCTAAGCCATGAGCCGACGTGTTCTGATTACCGGCGGTGGCTCAGGCTTAGGCCGCGAGCTCGCCCGGCTTTGTCTGGCCCGAGGCGACCGGGTGGCCATTGCCGACATCCATGCACCCCGCCTAACGGCAACGGCCGACGAACTCGGAGACTCCGTACTAGCTATCCATTTGGATGTCACCAAGGCGGAGCAGTGGCAACACGCCATGGAAACCCTTCATAACCAATGGGGTGGCCTAGACCTGCTGGTCAACAATGCGGGCATCGCCAGCGGCGGCCCTATGCAAGCAGAGTCAGTAGAGAACTGGCAAAGGGTGATCGACATCAACCTGCTTGGTGTGGTGCGTGGGGCTCAGGCTGCCCATCAGTTGTTGGCACAAAGCCAGGGGCAGTTGCTGAATGTGGCGTCCATGGCTGGCCTGATTCATCCGCCTATGATGGGGTCCTATAACGCCGTCAAGGCGGCCGTCGTCGCATATTCGGAAACGCTCGCCTTTGAATGGGAGCCGGAACATATTGGGGTCCATGTGCTCTGCCCCGGTTTTTTCGCCACCAACTTGGCCGAGTCTTTACCCGACAGTGACCCAGCACTCAAAGCGGTAATCGAGCGGGTTTTCGCCAAAGCGCGAATGACCGCCACCGATGTGGCGCAGGTGGCCTTGCGGGGCCTTGAGAATGGTGACTTCCTCATTTTGAGTCACCCCGAAGGTAAGCAAGCCCACCGACTCAAACGTTGGTTCCCCACCAGCCTGTATCGCCAAGTCATGAAAAAACAGACCCGAGGGTTACTCAAAGCCTGGAAACAACAATGACGGCTGCGCAATCAACCACCATTATCGACACGGCTGGTGAGGTCCGCCAGGGAGAAGAGCTTGCGCTCGACGCCTTGGATGCTTATCTCAAAGAGCATATTCCTGGCTTGGAGGGAGCGCCTGATGTCACCCAGTACTCTGGAGGCGCCTCAAATTGGACCTACAGGCTGGCCTACACCAGCCATGATCTCATTTTGCGCCGACCACCAGCGGGCACCAAACCCAAAGGCGCCCATGACATGGGCCGGGAATATCGCTTACAAACAGCCTTAAAGCCGGCCTTTCCCCCGTTGGCCAAGCAGTATTTTCACTGCACCGATACCGACATTATCGGCGCCGAGTTCTATGTGATGGAGCGCCTTCGCGGCATCATTCCAAGGCGCCGCTTTCCGCGCGGAGTCGAGCTGGATAGCGTGCAAGCCCGCCAACTCAACGAGAACTTCTTGGACACCTTAGTGGCGCTGCACTCCGTGGATTACGAGGCCGTAGGCTTGCAATCCATGTACAAGGGCGCCGGCTATGCGCGGCGTCAAATCGAAGGCTGGAATGCCCGCTACGCCAAAGCCCGCACCTGGAATGTTCCCCGAGCGGGGCGCGTCATACGGTGGCTGGCCGCCAACATCCCCGAGGACGCTGGTGCCTGCGTGATCCACAACGACTACCGCCTGGACAATGTGGTGCTTGCGGCAGAGAACCCGACCCAGATCATCGGGGTGCTCGACTGGGAACTTGCGACTATTGGCTGCCCCATGATGGACCTGGGCAATACCATGGCCTACTGGGTGCAAGGGGATGACGATGGGTTTTTACGTCGCATGAGCCGCCAACCCAGCACTCTTCCCGGCATGCTCAGCCGGCAGCAGATGGTGGCCCGCTATTGCGAAAAAACCGGCCGGGATCTCAAATCTTGGCCCATCTATGAGGTCTATGGGCTGTTCCGTTTAGCGGTCATCCTGCAGCAGATTTATTACCGCTACCATCACCGGCAGACCGATAATCCTGCCTTTAAGAATTTTTGGTTGATGGTGCATTACCTCATCTTCCGTTCTAAACGCATCATCGCCCGGAGCGGCATCTAATGGGTGCCATTCTCCTGATCCGACACGGCCAAGCCAGCTTTGGCGAGCCGGATTACGACAAGCTCTCGGTCACCGGCAAAGAACAGGCGCTGGTGCTGGGGCGCCATCTGCGCGGTCGACTGCGCTCGGCCGAACATGTGCAAACCGGCACCATGCGTCGCCATCAGCAAACTGCGGCAGGGTGTTTAGAGGGTCTGAACTGGGATCTGCCGGCAACGGAAAATGCCGGCTGGAACGAGTATGACCACGATGAGGTACTCAACCGCTACAAGCCCAAGTACCGGAATCGTGCGCGCCTGGTCGCCGAACTTGCGAGTCATCGCCATCCGCGCCGCGCCTTTCAGGAGATTTTCGCGGCCGCTATCGAGCGCTGGATGGACGGTGCTCACGATGCTGATTATGCGGAAACATGGCCACAGTTCCGCCAGCGCTGCGTGCAGGCTTTGCATGATCTCAGCGAGCAGATGGCCAAAGGTGAAACCGCCTTGGTCTTTACCTCCGGCGGGCCTATCACTGCGGTTGTCCAAGAGTTAATGGGCATTCCGGCACAGAACATCTTTCGCATCAACTGGACCTTGGCGAATTGCGGAACCACAAAAATCATTCATTCCGAGCGTGGCCTGTTTCTGTCCAGCCTGAATGAGCACACCGCCTTTGAAGGCGACTTTCAAGACTTGATTACCTATCGTTAATTGGCGCAGCAGACCACTGCTTTCGCCCATACAAGGACTTCAATCTATGCGCAAAACTATCCTCATCACTGGGGCCTCCGCCGGCTTGGGACGAGGCATGGCCCAGGAGTTCGCAGCGCGTGGTCATGATCTCGCACTCTGTGCCCGGCGGTTGGACGTACTGGAAAAACTGCGTGGCGAACTCCTTGACGCCCACCCCCAGCTACGTATCGAAATCGCCAGCTTGGACGTGAATGACTACTCAGCGGTGTTCCGCGTGTTCCAAGACATGGCGCAAGCCTTCGGTCGCTTGGACCGGGTCATTGTCAATGCCGGCATCGGCAAGGGCGTGCCCATTGGTAAAGGGGGTTTTGCCGTCAACAAAGAGACTGCGGAAACCAACTTCATTGCTGCCTTGGCGCAATGCGAAGCCGCTGTGGACATTTTTCGCGCCCAGAACGCGGGGCATTTGGTCACCATGAGCTCAGTATCGGCTGTGCGTGGCTTCCGCGGGCCCATGACCACTTACGCGGCCACCAAGGCTGCCCTGGCCAATTTGAGTGAAGGCATTCGCGTGGAGCTGCTGCACACCCCAATCAAGGTGAGCACAATTTATCCCGGCTACATTCTCACCGACATTAACCGCGATATTGACAATGCGCCCTTCCGCGTCGATTTGGAGACTGGCTGCAAGGCCTTAGTCAAGGCCATTGAGCGCGAGCCTCATGAAGCGTTTGTGCCTGGCTGGCCATGGACACTCATGGCCAAGGCTATGCGCGCCATGCCATTGCGAAGTCTGCGACAATTCTCGTGATGGGCAGCTCCTGAATCGCGGAGTTGCCACCCCCATCTTTCGTTTTGATGCCGGGCCAGGAGGGCCCGACAATGCGCAAAAAAGCCAGCTACCCTGCATTACCCCCGCAAGCGCCACGAGCAAACTTCAAGCTGCTGCGCAAACTAGGCCAACTTCTGATGCGTCTGCACGGCTGGCGTATCGTGGGCGAGTTCCCAGCCGAACCCAAAATGATATTGGTAGGCCTGCCACATACCAGTAACTGGGATGGCTACTACGCCATCTTGTTCCTGCTTTCGCTGAACTTGCGCATCTCCATGATGATCAAGCACACAGCGCTGCAGGGCCCTCTGGGCGGCGTGATGCGCCGTTTGGGCTTTGTAGGCATTAACCGCAAAGCCGCCAAAGACGTGGCCGGACAAATGGTGGAGCAATTCCGTCAGCATGAACGCTTTTGGCTGGCCATCACACCCGAAGGCACGCGCACCCAGGCCGCGGAGATCAAAACCGGTTTTCATCGCATAGCGCGTGCGGCGAATGTGCCCTTATTGCCCGTGGCCATCGACTTCAAAAATAAATGCGTGCGCATTTTGCCGCCATTGACGGCTAGCGCCGATGTGAAGGCCGACTTACAGGCCCTGTTGGCTTTGTATCCGGGCGTGGCTTGGCCCCGCCATCCCGAGCGTATGTCGGCGCCAATGCGCCAAGTGATGCAGCCCGAAGGCACACTCATCGAGCCCCCGCGCGAGCGCTTCTAACTCAGACCGCCGACTCCGCCAAAACAGCCACCGACCTTCGCTGCCACTGGAGCTCTATTCGCTGGTTACTGAGCGGTTGCCGCCCGAGGCCGCAGTGCTAGCCGAGGCCATGCAAAACCCTCGGCTTCGTCTAGATCCGAGCCGCCAATAGGACGCATGACTCCCGGCTCTGGAGGCACGCCGAGCGCCTCCAGATCGACCTGATGCAACACGCCATCCCACCCAGCACCCGAAGCCTGCAGCTGAAAGTACAACCCGTTGCGCAAGTTAATGCCGTATTCACCACGGCGTTTCCACACAAAAAGCAGGTCATATTCCAAATCCACCAAATCTATGGCGAGATTGCTCTGCTTAGCATAGGGATAAGGAACTCGACACCACAGCGTTTGATCGACAGCGGCCAAGCACTTGAAGGGCCGCATCGATAAGAAGTGATCGGAAAACTGAGAGGCGTCCCACTGCAATTGGTACTGCTGTTGGTCGTCTACGAATAATTGCGCAACCACGGTCCGCGCACCATCAGCCGCAACCAAACTCAGCTGGTACTGGCGCAGCGACGGGTCTGCCTGGGCCCCACCAAGCCACGCGAGAGCGCAAACAGCAATGAGGCTCTCATTCTTTTTCATTACCGATCTCGTATAGCTCGAGATTAGCCTCCAAAATGGTGCCGTTAGCAGCATCTACATCTACTTTCAGCTCAACGCCCTCTTCGGTCTGCACATCGAATTCGTAAATGGCTTGACCAAGGGCGCTGAGCTCATATTCCACAGCCACTACCCGGCCAGGGTGAATTGCCAAAACCTGGCGCCGCGCCTCGGCTTCGCTGACTTTAGCCAAGGATTGAAAGGGTTGCGATGATGGTTCCACCCGGCGTTCAACCTCTGTGATGCGTCCCGTTCGGGCGTCGCATTCCACGTTAAACATGGCCTGCGCAGACTCCATGTCGAACTCGTACACCGGTGCACCCTGCTCCAACTTCATCTCCAACTTGCGGGGATGTCCAGCGACGCGATCCATTGCAGCGTCAAGGCAGGTTTCCATGCGCACGGTATCCGTCCACTGCCGGACATCATCGAGATCCTGGGTGTCGGCGTATGCCAGCGCTGAGCTTGCCAGCAGCGCCAGGCCGCCTAAGAGACTATTTGGTCGAATCAAGGACGAATGTGTCATGCGTCATTACTCCCCAGTCAGGTCGGATCATCATCGGTGCTCGCAGGCGCCATGGCTAGCACGACCATGGTTGTAAGCGACAACGAGCATCAGCGTTCAGCAATAGTGCTAGTACTGGAACTCGACATTCAGCAGTCCACCACGCTCGGCTCCATTCGGGGCCAACAACGCACAAAAGGCGTTGTCTTCGCCAAAGGTGTCTATGCAGCGCTGGTAGTAGCCTCGTTGGATATAGCCCAAACGGTCTACGATGGCTTGGAGGTAGCAGCGCTGCTGGTCGTCAGGTTGAGCGCAGGCCACTAAAGAGGGCGGTGCATAAGCCAAAGGCTCAGCGTCGAAGAGTGGTGCGTAGGCCTGCATTCTCAGCAGGGGCGCCGTCAGCGGCCCCATAGAGACATACTCTTCGTAGCTGGTAAAGGGCAAGGTGAAGCCCGCATCGCCAGTCTCGTCGATGTAGCTGAACTCCTCTTCAGGAATGATGTAACCAAAACTATTGTGGGTGAGGCCCAAGAGCATGACCGGCGTTGGTCCAGCAAGCCTTTGGATGTACTCGCCGAAGGTGTTGGTCGCCTCGCCTGGCATAGTCACGATCTCGAGCTGTTCACCCATGCTCACCCGGCTCACGGTGGTCACGGCATAAGGCGCTGCTTGAGGCAGGTTCAGGAGTTCATCACCCAGGAGCGGTAGCTCGGCAATAGGTAGCTCTGTGAAGTTGTAGTAGCGGTTGAAGCTGCCAATGAGGCCGGCCGCAAGAAAGATGGGGTTAGTAATGGGCAGGTACACCGTCGCGTGACGGCTGCTTAGCTCGCCATCGAGCGTCAGCATCGGTGCCTGCAGGATCGCGTTGGCGAGTTCAGCGCCACGGCAATACACGCGAACGTACACCGTGCCCTCGCAGGAACCTCCACTCGGCGAAGCATCCGCGATGGGGCCATTGAAATACACGGCGCTACCACCATCGGCCTCTAGTGTCTCCATAGCTCCGTGGATGTAGTCCGCATGCGGCACCCGCGGATCTTCGCCCGTACCCACGGATGTCGGGTGTGCGTTGTACTGCAGCACCGAGCCGACCACGCGGTCATCATCCGCTGCCCAAGCGCGTAGCAGCGACGCCGTCAGATCGGCCTCAGCATCGATATCCACTCGTGGCCGCCGATAATTATTAAATGCTTCTAGCTCGGCTTGCTGCAAGGTCAAACGTGCGGGTTCCAGAGCTGCCTGGGCCTGGGAGGCCGCCTGCGAGGCTGCGGTCACTAAATCCGCCACCCAACTCTGCGGAACACCTCCCCAGAGTCCTTGCAGGTCCGCACCTGCGTGGGTGTGGGTTTGTCCAAACAGCACATCCTCGACTGCGCCGCCAATCACCTCCACAATGGCCTGCTTTACCTGTTGTTGGATCAGGTTTCCGGCACCAACCGCATCCAGGCTCACAAAGCTCACCTGCGCTCCATTGCGTTCATCGCGTAAGAGCATTAGCCGAAGATAGGTCGGCTCCTCCAGCCCCTGCTCGTTCACATGGACCGGCGCCCCGGCTGGCTCGGTCAGGTCCACATTGATGGGATCAGGAAAGGTTTGCAGCGGCCCTATACCAAAACCACCCAAGTGGAAGTTCTGCAGCGTCGTTTGCCCTCCTAAGCGCGGCTCCTCTTCACCCTCGATTTGACTTTGGTTTGGGACCACCGACACCTTTACCGCAGCCGCCAAATACGGACTGAGCTGGGTAGCTCGCGGCAATGTTTCAGATTGCCCTCCTTGGCAGCCCAGCAGCAGGGCAAACAACACGGAAAGGCAGTGGCGCGTGGATCTGGCCATGGTATGCATCGCAAATTGTCTCCTCGAAGCCAGCATGCTAGGGCCAAACCAACTGCTGCGCTAGAGCAAAAGCATTGGACCCTTTCCGACATTGAGACGCCGATGTTTGGAAGCACGCCTAGCTGAGCACAGCCTATGCCGAGTGACAGGAAGAGTGATCAGCGCTACGGGCCTGGGCTTAGTAACGTGGTGGCTGCGTCCACCAGGAGGCCTCCCCCCATGCCTGCCAATCGACCGCGGACTCGAGGATGTGTTGCTCTTCCGCCGACAACCGCGCGAACAGCTCCAGCTGCGCTTGCCGCTCCACCTCATCCACACTGACCATAAACAACCGCAGATCCTCAGGACCTTGCACCGCCTGCGGCACGATAAAGGCCAAGCTACGCCAACCCTGGTCGTCATGCCGCAACCACACCCGCCAAAATGCATCCGGGACGGCCACGCCCTGCTTGAGCCGTATGGGGCCGCGGCGAAAAAGCGGCCCGGTGAGAACGTACAGAGGGCTTTGGGAATGCCGGCGGATCTCATCCATTTCCAGCTCTTCTAAACGTTGCCAGACACGGGTGTTCAGTGCACGAGACTGCGGGCTGATATTGCGCATGGAAAAACTAGCCAGTTGCGCGGAGCGTCCGAACAAGGTCCCCATGGCGTAATTGGGGGCAAGGTGGCCTCGGGTGTAGCCGCTATTTCTATAGGCCTTGTCGCATACCGGCCATAACCACGCTCGGCTACAGGCAAAGCCCTCTGGTCGGGGGCCTAGAGTCTGCAAGGCCTGCCTATCAACAACCCACGCGACCCAACGTGGGTTTCGTAGCCACTCACTGTAGGCCCGCACATGCCCTGGAACCTGCTCTACCCAACTCCACCACAGCAGTTTTTGCTCCTGCGGCGCCCTCAATGGCAAGGCGTCGCGGGGCTGCGATGCGCCCCAGAGCAAAAAACCCGTGGAGCTTAATAAAACTGTAATAATTACAACGATGAGCCGCATATCCCCTATTTTGCGTAATTTTTCGCTGCTTGCATTGCTGCTACTCCTGAGCGGCTGTGAAACGCTGGCCTATCACGCCCAGGCCGTTCAGGGCCATTGGCAGATCATGCGCGCGCGCGTGCCACTCCAGGAGTGGGCTGCCGCCCCAGAGCGAGCAGTAGACGAGACCAGCAAAGTGGAGACGTTGCTCCAAGCTCGACGCTATGCCAGCACCGAGCTGGCCTTGCCGGACAACCGCAGCTACACCCAGGTGGCGGTACTCGACCGCGAGGCCACGGTTTACAACGTCGTGGCCGCACCCGAATTTTCCTTAAGCCCGTTGAGCTGGTGCTTCCCTGTCGCCGGCTGCATTAACTACCGCGGGTACTTTCACCAAGAACAAGCCGAGAAAAAGGCCTTAGAGCTGGTTGGCGACGGGTATGACGTGGTGGTGCAGCCCGTTGCTGCTTATTCCACCCTGGGCTGGTTCAATGACCCCATACCCAGCCCGGTTATGGACTGGCCTATCGACGACATCGTGCGGCTGATCTTCCATGAACTGGCTCATCAAAAGCTCTACGTCGCTGATGCCACCCGGTTCAATGAAAGTTATGCCAGCGCCGTCGCTGAGCTAGGCCTGGCGCAATGGCGACATCACCTTGGCAGCCCAGCCAGCGCGCCGGCGGTTAACCGCAGTGCACAGGTTTATGCCCTACTCCAGCCCACGCTGGATGCACTGCGTGAGTTGTACGCTCGCAGTTATAGCCCGGAGCGAATGCGTGAGGAAAAATATGCGCTGCTGCGCAGCGCACAGGCCCGCTACAGCCAAGGCGCCAGCCTAGGCCGCTATTGGGATGCGTGGTTTAGCGAACTCAATAACGCAAGACTCGCCGGCCTGAGTGATTACCAGTCGCGAGTTCCAAGCTTCGAGCAAATCTTCGCGGAGTGTCAGCAGGACTGGGACTGTTTCCACCGCCGGAGTCGAGCCATAGGTGAGGACCCTGCCCGGCGCCAGCAGTTTCTTGCGCAGCATCGTCCAGCCCTAGCCGCGCCAATTGTGATGAGTTATTTGCATCCAGCGCAACGCTTGCTGAGTAGAAACCAGCACGAGTAGCAGCAACCAGTGCAGATGACTCAAAAACAAGACTCTACGGCATGCGACACCCTGTACTTCGACGGCCAATGCCCTCTGTGCAGTAAGGAAATGAAACGCCTGGAGGGATTGCACGATGGCAAGCTGCGATTGATCGATGTGCATAGCTCTGAGCTACCCGCTGGCAAGAGCCGCGCCGAACTGCTGGAGGTTTTGCACCTACGCGATGCGGACGGGCAGTGGATATCGGGTCTAGACGCCAATGTGCGTGCCTGGCGGCACACACGCTGGGGTTGGCTCTTCGCCTGGCTACGCTGGCCGCTAATTGCAAGCATCGCGGACCGCATTTATGCCGTTTGGGCTAGGCGTCGTTACGCCAAGTTGTATGGCTAAGTAAATGCCAAAGGCCAAGTTCGTGTGAGGCTGAGCGCGCGTCGACCGCGCCCATGCGCCACCGCCTAATGTCGGCTTTGCGGCGCTGCAGGAATGGCCATGATGGCCCGAGCACATTCCAAGAGTGCGGTGAGCTGTTCAGCAAGCTCTTGCACACCATTGGTCTCCAAAAGACTCTGCCGCTCTATGGCAGCCAATGGGCTGTGCTGGGCTATCACTCGCACCAACTCTGCGTTATTTAATCTCGCCACGGCGCGCATATTCAGTTGCTGGGCTCGGTGTTCCAAAACGGCCGCAAAGGCTTCTAACAAGGCCTTGCGGTCGATGTCGCAATCGTCCGTGCTTTGCTGACGCAGGTCATCCAAATAATCGCTCCAATCCGGCTCGACCTCGCGGTAGCCTCCGGGCGCTAACGGCATTTCACGGGCAATCGCAAAGCGGCATACCCCGGCCAGCATAATTTCGAAGCGACCATCTTGAGACTCTTCGAAGTGGACAATCTTCCCAGCGCAGCCCAGGGGGTAGAGATTGTCCGGATGCCCTTCATCGGTCTGCGGGTGCACCATGCCAATCATGCGATGACTCCCCAACACGGCCTTGACCATCGCCAAATAACGCGGCTCGAAAATATTCAAGGGCAACTGCCCCTCGGGAAGCAGCAAAACACTGCCCAGCGGGAATACCGGCAGGCAGTGTGGAAGATCGGTAATGAGTGACTGTGCACCTTGCGACATGTGTTACACCCGTAGTCTTTTTCGCTAAAAAGGGTATCGGCGGCTAGCACTTAAACTTGAGAAACCTTTTTGAATATGCCTGAGACACAGCCAGACCATCAAGCTATGTACACCCCGTAGTTGGTCGTTCTTTGTACAGCGTGGAGGGCACTCGCCCCGCACCTATACCTTTGAGGGAAACCTACGCGCGGCTGGCCTCACTCTCCGGCGTAGCGAGACGGCGCGCCGCCTGCCAGTGCGTTCAGGAGAGCAGCAACCAGCCAAGCCCGCAGGCCGTTGCAACACCGCTTACTAGCAACGATGCCCGCCGCCAGCGGGCGCGGCGCAGCTTTTGCGCTCCCTGCCCATAAGCCGCGGCGAGTTCGGCGTGGCTCGCCATTTCCCAATCCCAATGGGTGGTATGCCGTAACTTCACTTCATCACAACACACCGGTGCCTTACGCTGTTTGCTTGTACTCATACCTGAATAACGTATAGCTTTTGTGCACAGATGCAAGTGTTCAACAACAAACTGCGTCAATCGCAAAGCACGTTTTGTGCACGCCTTATTCAAAGTGTCATTGCATCGACGCTAAAATTGCAGCTAAACCGGTACAAAGAATCGCCCATGAATCCCCTACTCAAAGACATTGAAGCAGCTGGTCTCTCGCGGCGCAGCTTTCTGCGCAACCTGTTGTTAGCCGGCGGCAGCGTTGCCACTGCGCGCAGCTTGACTGCCTGCAATAGCAATTCACCGGCAACTTCGCCCGAAGGTGGCTCTCGCTCGAAGTTCGCCGACATGGGTCCACTGCAAGCTCCGAACAGCGACGGAATTCAGTTGCCGGAAGGCTTTTCCTCCAGAGTGGTTGCTGTGGCCAACCAGCCGCCAATTGCCTCCAACCCTGGGTTTTTGTGGCACACCGACCCCGACGGCGCCGGCACCTTCCGTACGGAAGATGGAGGCTGGATTGTGGTCTCCAACGCAGAGGTGCGCGACGCAACAACAGGCTTTGGAGCTCTGCCGCAGATTCCTGTCATCTCTGATCTAGCGACCCGCGAGTCTTTAGAGGTCTTGAACGCGGTTATTGGGCCGGTAACGGGATTATTGCCGGTGTCGCCTCCATTCTTGCTGCCCTTTCGCGGAGGGGTCAGTGCACTGCGTTTTGACAAAGACGGCAACTTAATCGACGCCTACCCCATCCAGCGCAACACCACCACCAATTGCTCCGGTGGCATTACCCCCTGGGGTACCTGGATTAATGGTGAAGAGATCGCCGACGGCTACATGTTTGAATGCAGCCCGCTGCGCGATGGCGGCACGCCCTTGCGCTTGGACCGCTTCGGCCGCAAAGCGCATGAGATGGCAGCGATTGATATGGGCGGCCGGGCGATTTATCACACCGAAGATGTCACCGGCGAAGATCGCTTCTATCGCACCATTTGGGCGGCAGCCGACTGGCCTGCAGGCAGCAAACCCAACTATGACGCCGGCACGCTCCAAGTGTTGTCAGTGCCAGCCGGCATTGACGCCGCGCGCCAAGGCCCGACCCCTATCGTATGGCTCGACGCCATTGACGATGGGCGGCCGCAGAATCAGGTGTACTTGGAGGACTCAACCATCTTCGCCGGCAACGAAGGCTGCTGGTATATGAATGGTTTTGTGTATTTCAGTACCAAAGGCGATGACAATATTTGGGTGATCGACACCTTCAGCGACACCATCGAGTCGATTTACAACCCCGCTGACGGCCCCATTGGATCACCCGTAGACCCCAACGAGCCGCCGCTGGCCGGAGTCGATAACATTGCCCTCACCTTGGATGGGGAAATGATTGTGGTGGAAGACGGCGGTGATATGCGGGCCATGGTCTTGCTTCCTGACCGCACCACGATCCCGCTGCTGCGCCTACCCGGAGACCCCAGCGTAACTGAGGTTACCGGCCCTACCTTTTCTCCAGATGGAACACGCCTCTATGTGTCCAGCCAACGAGCTGGCTTGAATGGATCGCCTAGCGCTTTCGGCCTCGGCGGCGTGACCTACGAAATCACCATGCCCTTCGCCGTGCGCGTGGATTACCCCATGGCCCAGCCGCTATAGCGTGACCAGCCTCAGGCTGCTGCCGTAGCAGCCTGAGGCGCATTGGCACAGCAACATCCAGGCGGCCATCACCTCACCGCAGGCGTATTTCTCGTCAGTACTCCGACTCCAAGGCAAACCCAATCCTGCGGCCTATGCGGCGCGAGCCGCGGGGACGCTTTCCGTGTGGGCGTGCGGCGCTACTGGCAGTGCACGCATTGTGAATTGATAGCCTTGGATCCGGCCTTTTATCTAAGCGCAGAGGCTGAGTACGCCGAATACTGCAAACATCACAACGACCCTCAAGACCCTGGCTACCGCCGCTTTCTAGAGCCCGCGTTTAATGCCTTCACACAGGCCTGTCCGAGGCCGGCTCAGGTGCTCGACTACGGCTGTGGGCCGGGCCCGGCGCTTGCGCAGATGCTAAGCCGGGCCGCTTACGAGGTCGCCATCTACGATCCGATGTTCGCCCCAGAAGCGGGGGTTCTTCGCCAGAGCTATGCGGGAATCACCTGTACCGAGGTTGCAGAACACTGGCATAAACCAGCTGCAGAGCTACGCAGACTCTGGTCCATGCTGCGAGCAGGCGGCGTACTACTGATCCAAACCCAGCCCTTACTCAGCCGGGCTAGGTTCGCGCAGTGGCAGTATCGCAACGACCCCACACACGTCCATTTCTACGCTCACCGCAGCTTTGCCGTGTGGGCACAGCAGCATCACGCCGCTCTACACTTCCCCACCCCAGCCATTGCCCTATTGCGCAAAACCCCGCATGAGCCTGCTCAAGAATAATTCCCATCCCGGTCAACCATTGGGTCCCAAACACAGTCGTCCAGACGTATTGGTGATCGGAGCCGGCGCTGCAGGGCTGATGTGCGCCGCGGTCGCAGCCCAACGCGGACTGCAGGTACTGGTGGTGGACCATGCTAACCGCGTGGGCAAAAAAATCCTGATGTCCGGCGGTGGCCGCTGCAACTTCACAAACCTGGATGTGCAAGCGCACCACTTCCTCTCTGCCAACCCACATTTTTGCAAATCGGCCCTGGCGCGGTATACACCGGCCGACTTCATCGCATTGGTCCAGGCGCATCACATTGCCTTCCATGAAAAAGAGGCCGGCCAACTGTTCTGCGATAACAGCTCCAAAGACATCGTGAGGCTCCTCCTTGAGGAATGCCAAGCTGGTCATGTCGAGATTCGCACCCACTGCAGTGTGTCTGACTTGCAGCCGCTCAGCAGCGAAGGCTTCGCTGTGCAGACGAGCTTGGGGCCGCTGCAGTGCGCCAAAATTGTCATCGCCACAGGGGGCTTATCCATTCCTAAAATGGGTGCGACTGGCTGGGGCTATAAAGTCGCAAGCCAATTCGGTCATCGCGTGCAACCCACCCGAGCTGGGTTGGTGCCACTCACACTGTCTGGAGATCAGGCCTCGCCCTGGGCAGCGCTGAGCGGCCTGTCTTTGCCCATCCGCGCCAGTACGGCCAAGCAGCAGTTCCAGGGCAACATGCTGCTTACCCACCGCGGCCTGAGTGGCCCGGCGATTTTGCAAATCTCTTCATACTGGCAGCCCGGTCAAGATTTAAGGATCGAGCTGCTACCGGAGGTCGACATCGAACAATGGCTCTCCGAGCAAAGCCACAAACAGCCTAAACAGCAGCTGAGCACCAGCCTCAGCCAGCTTTTCCCCAAACGTTTTGCGCATACTCTGTGCCACACCATGCTCGCTGACAGACCATTGCAGCAAGTCCAGGGAAAGTGGCTTCGGCAAACAGTGGACACCCTATCCAACTGGCCCATTCGCCCCAGCGGCACCGAAGGTTATCGCACCGCCGAAGTCACCTTGGGCGGGGTTGATACGCGTGAGGTCTGTTCCAAGACCTTCGTATCGCGCAAAGTTCCAGGACTGCATTTCATCGGTGAGGTATTGGATGTGACCGGGCACCTCGGGGGCTACAACTTCCAATGGGCCTGGGCCAGTGCACAGGCTTGCGCACTGGCCTTGTAGTCAGCGGAACAGGGTGACTGCGCACGCATTCACAATTTTTTTACACGGCAATGCATCCAGAATTGTTGATGACCTCGTAAGGTGACTAGGGCTCGTGCAGGACGTACGAGACATGGACACGATCGAGGAGACAATTCAATGACACGGAAGCATGCAGCCATACTGGCCAGCGCGCTCGTCTTATCTGCCTGTGGTGGCGGGCGTCAAGACGATGTCGGAGCAACCAACCGCGACGCCGAGCTTGGCCCCAACGGCCTTCCGGCCGCGCGCGCAGGATTGCAATCCAAAGCGCCCATTCAAGGTGTTCAATGCAGCGCCAATGAGTGTTTAGAGGTAGGGGGCTTCACCCCACCTTTCGAAGAGCCGGTCATCTACGACCGCAGCGAGGACGGTGCGCAACTCGGCAACGACATTCCCTTTGACAATCCGCTGCGGCAATCGGTGCGCAGCGAAAACTGCGAGTTTGACGACGCCGACCGCCCCATCAACTGCAAGCCCGGTGCTGGCACCATCGCCCTGCTGGGCAGTGATGACCTGCTGTTTTTCAGCGCCTTAGAAGGTACCGAAAGCGCGGAATTTAGCATCGTGGCTGAAGGTGGCCAGGTCTTGGTCAACGACCAAACCCGCGTTCTGGGGCTGGGCGAGAGTGAGGCCAGCTGGACCTTGCCGGCTCCCATTGATGGCGGCGCCGAAGACGGCGAAGCTAACTGCTTGTTACCCGGTTGTTTGCTGAATACAGACGCGAATGACCCGCGTCGCAATAGTGGTTCTTTATTCTGCGCTGATATCAACGCCCTGCCTAACGGCGCCGTGTTGGCCGTTGGTGGTACCAATTACTACACAGAGCCAGGCATTGATACGCCTTTCAACATTGGTGTGGTCGAGCTAGAGGGTCTGAACGCCTCGCGCGTTTTTGATCCAGCCAGCAACAACTGGTTCCAAACCGGCGACATGAATTTTGGTCGCTGGTACCCCACCCTGGTGTCTTTGGCGAACGGCGACCAGTTTGTTGCCAGTGGCGTGAGCAAATTGCTTAAGCCTGTGTATCCCAATGAACCCTTGCAGTCGGGTCGCAATGTGGTGCAAACCGAAACCTTCGATCTGGGTTGTGGTGTGTGGTCGGATAATGGCCCTGCCGCACAACGCTCATTACCCCTATATCCAAGGCTGCACTTGCTGCCCAATGGGCAGGTCTACTACAACGGTGGCGGTCAGGCCTTCAATCCCTTCGGGCAAGCCTATGACCAAGCCCTGTGGAATATCGTTGGAGCCTACAACCCGGACACCCAGAGCTGGACCGACCTGGGATATGCCGGGCTGCCATTAGAGCTGAACGAATTGGGACTTGGCCAGTTAACCCAAGCTCTGAACCCCACCAACACAAACATTGCCGACGCGCTGAGCAACACCGTCACCGGCGTTCTAGACGCGCTATCTTCGGAGCCAGGCGCCTTGTTTGATCCTTTGGTGGAGGGGCTTAGCTCGGACGCCGTAGGCACAGTGATCAACGCCATTGCCGGCGGTTTCCGCGGCAGTGCTACCAGCTTAATGATGCCCCTGAAGCCCAACCCAGATACTGGCGAATATGACCAAGCAGAGTTCCTCACTGCTGGTGGGGTCTTGGGTGCCGTCACCGTGAATAGTCCTGGGGCCTTTGTGGGCGTAGCTCAGTCACGCATCGACACGGTGCGCATGGATGGTGACCAAATGGAGTATCGCTCGCGGTTGACGGGCGCCCTGAACCAAGGTCGCTGGTACGGCCAAGCCGTGCTCCTGCCGACCGGAGAGGTCATGATGTTCTCGGGTGCGACGCATGATGAGGTGGTTCTACCCGGCACAGCCTTCCCCATCACCCAGACCGAGCTTTACGACCCAGACACTGAGACCTGGCGCTTGATGGCCGATGCGAATAAGCCACGCACCTATCACAACACCGCCGTTTTGCTCCCCGACGGTCGTGTGCTGGTCGGTGGCCACGCCCCCATCAACACGGCCTATGCCTACAGTCTGAACCTCACTGGACTAGGTATATCGCCCAACTTCGGCCGGGATCCTTCCTTTGAGATTTACCACCCGCCCTATGTGTTCGGCGATCGCCCGCAGCTCCAGTCTGCACCCAGCCGTGTCGATGTAGGGCAACGCTTTAGTCTGAACACACCGGATGCCGCGCAGGTTGAGGAAGTGGTTCTGATCCGCCGGCCCACCCTCACTCACCTGATTGATGGTGACCAACGCAGCGTGGTGCTACCCATCGTGTCGCGCTCCGCAAATGGCCTAGAAGTGCAAATGCCGACGCAAGCGGCGGTCACTCCGCCAGGCCAATACATGCTCTTCATCGTTACCGAAAACGATGATGGTCGTGTACCGTCCACCTCACTCCCAGTGCAGGTCAATGGCGGTAGCTTCAACTGCGCTAGCTAATGTCTAGGCGTGACGACCTACAGGGCCAGCCACAACGGCTGGCCCTACTTGTTTGGCTTGTTCTGGGCTTATGGCCGGCGGCGCTGATGGCCCATGGCGCTGGCCCACGCTGGCAAGCGCTATTAGACGCATCGCTGGAACTACCCGCAGATGTGGAGGTGCAAATTCGGCATTCCTTGGCTCCACAGGTGCTGCTCAGTAACAATTCTGAGCAGGCCTTAGAAGTGTTGGATCCTCGAGGACGGGCTTTTCTGCGAATTGGACCTGCGGGTGTGCACGCCGACATGAACGCCGCTGCCTGGTACAACACCTACTCGGTCGCAGGCTTAGCTACCCCGCAGGCAGCCCAAGACCCACAGGCGCCTCCGCGTTGGAGACAAGTGAGTACAGAGACGGCCTGGGGCTGGTTTGACCCCCGGCTCAGTCCTGACCCCGCTGCCGGCAACGATAGTGGAGCCGACTACACTCCCCCGCCCTGGGAAATCCCTACCCGTCGTGCAGATGGCAGCCCGTTCAGACTCAGCGGGCATTTCCAGCAGACGCAGGCGCAGGGGCAATGGCAGAGTCAGCTAACCCGTAGTGGGCGCTTAAGCCCGCAAATCAGCATTGGCCTTATCCCCGGCCCGGTAGACGCGTTTATGTTGCGGAATCAAAGCCAACAGCCCGTGACCGTGATTGGAGTCGATGCCGAGCCCTTTGTGCGCGTTGGCCCTGAAGGCATATTCGCCAATGCCACCAGTAAAACTTGGCGTGCATGGGGACGCAGCCGCTTTAAACAATCCGATCTTGAGGCCACGCAGCCGCAATGGATCAAGATCAGCAACAGCCAGACCTACACCTGGCTGGACCCACGCAGTCGCCCGACGACCACCGAGCCAAGCGACGCTTCGGCAGCGCAGACCCTGCATCATTGGTCTATCCCTTTGCGGGTTGCCGGCGAGCTCACCCAGCTGCCCGGCCAAAGCCAATGGCAATCAGCCCAGCCGGTGACAATGACGATGCCCAGCATGGACATGCGTAGCAGCCAAGGCAAAGCCCATGCCCATCAGCCTATTGCCGCCCCCAAGCCCTGGCCACGAGTCCAGCTTAAGGTGGAACCGGACTCCATGAGCGGTTGGAATGTGCATGTACGCACGGATAATTTTCGCTTCAGCCCCGAGACCTCCGGCAAACAAAGTCAGCCCGGCCAGGGCCATGCGCACCTTTATGTGGATGGCGAAAAGGTGGCCCGACTCTATGGACCATGGTTTCATCTGCCCTATCTCAGTCCTGGCACGCACTACATTCATGCCACTCTCAATGCTGACGATCACAGCATCTGGATGGCTGATGGACGCTTAATTGGTCATCGAATACGCGTAGAGGTGCCGCAGGCAGAGGGCGCCATATCAGGCAATCCCGCCACAATGATGCCGCATGCCGCAGGCGCCAAACAGCCAAGCACCCACACCATGACCGGTCATGTTGCGGGCTCGGAAGCCACGGCCATGGCGCATTGATAACCAGACTGAGCCGCCCGGCTTGGCCTCAGGCCGGGCGCTCTATGACCGCTGGATCGCGGGTGTCCCAGGCCGGCGTCTTGCCATGCCTGTGATTAGAACCAGAATGAACGCCCACAAACCCACAGCGCCGCCGCTGCCGTCGGCTTGGCCTGCTTCTGCTGCTGCCAACCGCGTCGCGCCATCGCAACCCCCGCGCTGCGCCACCACCGCCTGAACGACAGCCACCCATTCATCCGAGCTGAAGTTGGTGCTGAAGCCGTAGGCGTTGGGGTCCAATGGATCGTCCCCTTCGCGATAGTCCAGGCCAAAAGAGTGCGACATGCGCACGGCTGTCGTGCAGGCCGAAGGAACCACGGTGATTTTCTGGCCCTGGAATCCACTGGCCTTGTATGCATCCGGACTCACATCGGAATCCCAGGTTTGGTAAGCATAACCACCACCAGAGACCTCGGTCATTTGCGTCAGCTTGTCTATCCACTCCTGCGAAATAACTCGGCGCCCATCGGTATTGACTCCTTTATTCCGCAGTAACTCGCCAAAGCGCACAAAGTCGTAGCCACGCGCGTACAAACCCTGGGAGGCAATGACGCTGCCTTCACGGTCGGCAATCATGCGGGCATCGCCATAAGCCCCCATGGGCTTCCAAAGCAGCTCCGAAATCACCTCGTTGTAAGGCCGCCCATAAATGTTCTCCAACATCCAGGCCAAGACCTGCGTGTTCCCGCTGTTGTAGCGGAACTCGGTGCCCTGCTCGTACACCTTGGGCAGACTCATGAGAAATTCGTTGCGGGTTTGGCCCAAAGCACCATTCGTGGCGTTATCCAGCAATACATCAATCCATTGCTGTACCTGGGTGTTTTGTGCCAGTACGGGCGTATCTTCATCCCAGTGCACACCCGATTCCATTTGCAGGATGTTTTCAATGGTGACGCCTTCCCAGGCCGTACCCACCAATTCAGGAATGTAGTCTTCGATGGGCTGCTGCAGATCGCGGACTAGGCCTTGGTCATAGGCAATACCGACAGTGGCGGCGATAAAGGTTTTAGTCACCGACCAGGGTTGATGGCGAGTGTGCTCTTGATAGCCATTGTTATACAGAGCGCCAATGACCTCGCCATTCACGGCGAATTGCACCATGTCGGTTTCGGTGGTGTGCATGAAGTCCAATAGCGACTTTTCCGCCCCATCCCAGGTGTAAGTCAGGCCGGACAGATCTTCGATGGCCAGTGGCAGGCTGGAAATGTATGAACCGGGCTCCACCGTGACATTAGGCGTCCAAATCTCCGGACGCACAATATCGGTAGGTGCCGGAATCTGAACATTGCCATTCACCAGAGCTTCGCGAACCCAGGTGCTCCAATAGGTGGGATTCAACCACACATTCATCCGATCCAGCACAAGATCTTGTGGCGGCGGCAAAGCCGTAATCGGCCCATCGACGTCAGGAGCCGGCTCTTCACTGGAGGCCGCTAGTCGCAGATCCTGCCGCGCCAATTCCAGTATCTGTTGCCGAAGTTCATAGCTCAGCGGATCCTGGGAACTGCCAAGAAATTTGGCGTCCGTGTGGGCCTGGGCCAATATCGGCATGACAGCCGCTGCTACAAGCGCAGCAACACGGGCAAAAGTCGCCATGGGGTGTCCTCTTTGTCTCCTCAATTGCCCTTCAGCTTAGTGGATGCCTCAACCTGGGCCTATCGCAAATATTTAGCACGCCCGATGACGCCTCCCCAAGACGAACGTGGTCAGGCACTCATTCGCCGCTAAAAAACGCGATGGGCTCCCCGGTCCACATGACCATCCGCTGCCAGCAATTCAGCGAAGTAATCAATGAGGCGATCCTGACCCGTAGATGGGGTAGCCGCAGCGTCATAGCTCTGGACACGCTCGTCCCAAACCAGCATGGATTCGGTGGCGTAGTAATGACCAATGCGCGCCAACTCAGCCTTGGCACCTAAGCGTGGAATGAGTCTGCTGAGCATTGCCAATAATCGCGCTATGCCAAGCAGCACACCTGGAGACACCGATCGAAAACGCGGCGGCTGACCACACAGTGCGAATAATTGCTCGCCCAGCTGCTTGGGCGTCATGGCTGGCCCCGGACCACCAATCGGCAACACCGTATTCCAGCGCGCCTCATCATCGATGCAACCCACCAGGTAATTCGCAAGGTCCCGATTACTGATCGGCTTGCAAGCGGTGGCTTGGCCGTCGCCGAACAGCACATATGCCCTGCCCTGCATCACCCGCTGCACCTGCCCGGAAAGCGATTTGAAATAAGCCGTGGGGCGCACAATGGAGTAGCGCAGTCCGCTACCTTGCAGCTCATGCTCAAAGGCGAGTTTGGCGTGCTGAAATGCCAGCTTAGGCTTTTGCACACAAATAGCCGAAAGCAACACAAAGTGTTTGACCCCGGCCTTCGCCGCAGCCTTCAAGAGTTGACTATGCGCCCGATAATCGACCGCCCAAGCATCGGTAGGATCCCCGGTACGCGACGCCATGCATGACATCACGACATCAACCGGGTTGTTCGCAAACAGCGTCCTAGGCTCAGACTCTGACTGGTGAAAGTCGTAAGTGATTCGCCGCGCAGCTGCCTGAATATCCGCAGGTAATGCCTGCGCCGACCCGCGCATCGCACAGCTCAGCTCGAAGCCCTGTTCCAGCAACGCCCTCGCGGTGGCCTGACCAATGGTGCCACTCGCTCCCAAAAGCAGCACATGAGCTGTCACCGGTCTGCGTTTGCAAGATTACCCATGGGCTAGTGATAGCAGCTTCTACAGCCAGACAACAAGCTGCTAACAAGGCTCCGAGTCAGCCTCGCCGGCAGACACGCCCCAAAAAGCTAAGGCGGCGAGCCGTTTATTGGAACGACCCGCCACCGCGAAAACTGTCAGCCTAACCGCCGTGAATGATTTCCAAAGGCGTTACTAAGGGCGGCAATGCCGTTGGACAAACCTCGGTCAGGAAGGTCCGCATGGGTTGGCTGGGGTCCGCCGCAGGCGCAGGATTGCGAGCCGCATAACCATGCTCCCATTCGCCCCAAATAGCCTGGCGGCAAATGGAGTCAGCGGTAAACCATTCCACCTGCGCCAGGTCTTGCTCCTCAAACCAACGGCCCATGACGAAATCGACAATACGTTGCACGTCTTCGGCGAGTTCCTCGTCCGAACGCACCCGGCCCCAGTAGCTACCGTGACCTTCGCCAACAAACTCCAACTCGGCGTCAGCGGGAGTCCCGGCAGGCAGTGTGACCTGGCCACCAACATTCCACACTTCCTCGGTATACCGCGCAGAACGGAACAAAGCCTCGCGCAGCTCATGTACCGTGATCATGCCATCGGCATTGGCGCAATCGGCATTCGCCGCGCCGCAGCCCGCCGGACCTACCGCAACCACGCCTGCAGTTTGAATACGGCTGGGCCCTGCGAGTTCTTGGCGCAGTTGATACAAGGCTTGGGCGTAAATACCAGCTACCACAGGAGTCGCATTAGAGGTACCGCTGAAGCTGCCTTCGGCGGTCACACTGGCACCCCGGCCCGCGGGGTATCCGGTACCGATGCTGGAGATGTCCGCAGGCTTGCCATGTCCAGAAAAGGTACTGCCATCATTAGGACTAATCGCGCCTACGGTGACGATCCAGTCTGGCCCCTCTTGGGAGCTCAACAAGGTGGTATTCGGAGCCACAAAGGCATTGGCTTGACCATTACCAGCGGAGAAAAAGTTTTGCTGCCCGCGGTTGATCGCCTCGAGCTGCAACTGCACATCAGTGCCTGCGTAAGCCCGCTCACGAAATACTGTTGCCGCCCCCCAAGAGTTGGTCTGGGCGTCAATCCAGTCTTGCTTGGCAACCCATTCATTGGCCTCCTCGGAAGTGCCATGCACGTAGACCAGCAAGCAATTGGCGCAGCTGCCGTAAATGTTTCCGCTGCTCACGCTAGCAGAGCCGGTTCCGTGTGAATCTGCCGACCATGTGTCCACTGGCCCTGTTTGTTCGCCCAGGACCGGACTGAGTGCGTAATCCGCAATGAGCATCGGATCGAATGCTACGTGGCCAATGATCTTAGTCCCGGGCATCCACACCATATGTACTTGCGCGTTATCCGTGCCCTCGGAGTAGCGCACTTTGCCCCATTCGGCCTGATCCAGCGCATGCAGGTCTGCCGCGAAGGCGTTGGGATCTTCACTCAGGCTCAGATTAAGAGCGTCATAGCTGGCAAAAGCCTCGGCGCCAGGGTGTCCTGGTAACCAGGTGGCGGGGTCTTGATCCAAGGGCAAATCGTTGCTGGGGTCAGCATCTTGATGCTGCGGCATCATGCTGGCGAGGTAGTCGTGGTGGTAGGGGTTGACGCCGGAATCGATGACAGCGATCACAACCACATCGTCAGCCGCCGCGGACCGCGCCATGGTGGCGTCAGCGCTGCGTGAGCCCATGGGGCCATCATAGGATTGGCCGCCATCACAGGCGGCAAACAATACGGTGCTTGCAGCCAGTGCACTGGCTGCCCACATTTGGTGCGAGGACATAGGGGGGTTCTCCAACCAGAATCGAAATTCGGTTATTCAACAAGGTTCCGCCCGGATTACAAGCGATTTGCATGCCAATGCGCAAGCGTAAGAATGCAGTAGCTGTCCAACAAATGAACCCAGAGTTGATCCTTGTCTGCGCCTAAACGGCGCCTACTAAGCGTTCTCAGCCGACAACCAAGCCAAGGCCGCATATACGCGCGCGTCGATAATCACCCCTGCTTGTTGTTGCTGTGCAAGCCAAGTCATGGCCGAAACCAGGGGCACCCGGTGAACAAGAATCTCCTCATCCTCGACCCCACCACCAGAGTGCACCCTTTGCACCTGACGCGCTCGGTAGTGATAGGCCCATTCGCTGCTTAGTCCAGGCGCCGTCGGACTGCAATGCAATAGTTCGAGCTCGGCAGCTCTGTAGCCGGTTTCTTCTTCAAGCTCTCGCCCTGCAGCCACAGCTGGGCTCTCACCCTCAGCCTGGTCACCTACGATGCCGGCCGGGAGCTCAATCACCGAGGCTTGCACGGGATGGCGAAACTGCTGCACCAGCAATAAGCATGCATCCTCAGTCGTTGCCACCACAAAAGCCGCGCATCCTGAAGAATTCACCCGGCGCACGAATTCCCAGTGCCGACGCCGACAGGTCTGAAGAAACTCACCCGTGTACAGAATCTGCACATCGTCTATAGCCATCACACATCCTATCTTGAGCCCTGGTTGACCGGCCCGTACGAGCCTCAGACTGACCTCAGCCACGCGCGTGGCAAGGTCAGCAGATCGGCGCGAACAGGCCCTGAATTATGCGGACGCCGCCACTCAGACCCAGGGGTCAGCAGCCATCATAATTCCGGAAGCCAGCAACACAGTGAGGACAAGAATAGCTCGGCGCTGACCTTCGGCATAACCTAGGCTACACGCCCTCCGTCCCTGTGTTCCCTGCTGATGTCCATAGACCCCAGCCTTATTCCCCTGAGCCTCCATATCGTCGCAGGTCTGTGCTGCCTACTCAGCTTGGGGCTGGCAGGCCACATGGTGCCATGGAGAGCATTGAAGGACGTCCCACAGCGCCAGCACCTACTCTTTGGCAGCCTCGCTTCTTTATTGCTGCTGTGGACCTTGAGCATTGAGGCCGTGTCAGGTGTACATATCCACCTCTTGGGGATGACAACCCTGACCCTTCTGATGGGCTGGCCTATTGCCATCATCGGCGGGACCTTGGTCCTACTGATTCAGCTGCTGATGAGCCCGCTGTCATTGTTAGCGCTGCCGCTCAGCTGGCTGCTCACGGTGGCCATCCCCGCGACAACGACTCGCCTACTGGTTGTCGTTCTTCGCAACCGCGGACAACCCAATCCTTACCTTTTCCTGTTAGGGGCGGGCTTTGGCGGCGGGATTCTGAGCGCACTCTTCGCGGCCTCGGCGTGTGGCGCCCTCTTCGCATTGTTAGGCCTTGGTGGCTGGCCGCAAACCTTGCAAAGAGACATGGCCTTGCTCGCCCTCGCCGCCTTTCCTGAGGGCTTTTTGAATGGAGTGGTCATGACCGCAATCACTGTGGTCAACCCAGAATGGGTGAAAACCTTTGATGAACGCTACTACCAGGCCTCCGACCAAGAATAAAAATAGTCCCGATGCACCAGCTGTGATGCACCGGGACACGGACTCCGGCTGATTAGCGATCTTGGGTAGGGCGCCTCTTGCGGCCCACCCCGCGTTATCGGCTGCGCGCGATCCCGCGTTGGCGATGGCCTAGCGCTAAGAGCGCCAATGTGAGCATCAGCCAGCCTAAGGCGCCGCCACGGGTCCCGAGTAATCCCCGCGCGGGGGCCTCGGTCAGACCCGGACCCTCTCCGGCGCGTACGGCCACTGGCAGATGAGTCACAGGAATACTCGCCGAATCTGGCGCCAAGAAAAGCTCGGCAAAAAACCATTGGCCCCCAGGCTGCCCTACTGTGTCTGCCGTCACTTCTAAGGTGACAGACTCACCGGCTGCCAGAGAGAAAAAGCGGGGATTCACACTCAGGCTCAAGACATCCGGTGACTCAACCACAGCACTCCAGCTCGCATCGACGGTGGCAGTGAGGGTGCGCGTCCAACTGCAAGCACCGATACAGCTACCGTTTCCTAGGCTGGGCCGGTTCAGGCTGGTGGGGTCACCACCCGCGCTGGGGTCGGCTGCAAGGTAGTTGGCCTCGGTTTCGTCCAATAACAATCCAGCACGAACCGCTTGCGACAAATCGATGCGCCCTGCCCCGACGTCAAAGGCATCTGCCGGCGTCACACGGTCATCCTTCACCAAGCCATCAGTCCCATTCTTGCCACGGACAACATAGCTGGTTGTCATTAGAGCGGACTGCACTTCATCCGGCGTCCAGTCTGGATGCAAGGCCAAAAGCAGCGCTGCGGCGCCCGCGGCATGCGGGCTCGACATGGAAGTACCACTGAGCACACCGAATTCCGGGCCAGCGTTTGGCGCCAACAGATCGGTGCGCACCGCCGCAATGATGTCCACACCAGGCGCGGTGATATCGGGTTTGATCACACTAGGCGCAACGATGTTCGGCCCGCGTGAGCTAAAGCCGGCCATCACGTCGCCATCGACACGATTCGCACTGGGAACAGTGCCTTGGATGGCGGCCACATGCCCCTCACCACTAGCCAACCATTCCTTCAACGCGACGCCATCCTCAAAAGTGATGTGCACGCCGGGAACCGCATAGCCGTCCCCGTTCAAGCTAGCCCCGTTGGCTTCGTCATTGGCCAGTACAAAACCAATTGCTCCACCGGCCGCTACGTTATCGGCTTTCTCCACGCGCGCGTTTTCGCCGCGATCACAGACCACGATTTCACCATCGAAGGTGCCGGCCGCAAAGGGCGCCAGACACAGAGCATCACCGAAGTCACCGGCATAAACGATGGGCGCGCTGGGAAGAGACGTGGTCAAGCTGCGTCCTGCAATGTCTGCAGGAGCTGGAGTATCGCCACCACTGATATCAATAAGCGCATTCTCTAAGGCGCGGTCATGGGTGGACGCGGCCACGCTCAGCAGCCAGGGAGCATCGGCGGGGGAACCAACGGTTTCGGGACCAGGGCCAGAATTACCGGCGGAGGTTGCTACAAACACGCCGGCGGCGCGCGCCGACAAAAAGGCCTGCGCATTGGCATCCGCCCAGGGGTTCCCTGCGGGGCCGCCAATGGAGAAGTTCAGCACATCAACCTGATCAGCCACAGCTTGGTTAATTGCAAGGGCCGTCGAAGGCGACAAACACCCGGATAACAACGGCGAGGTAATGCAGCCTTTGTAGGTGATGAGGTTGGCATGCGGTGCAACCCCGCCGATGCGCCGCTCCAGCGTGGTGGTCGGCGCGTTTAACGTTGCATCCACGAAGTTTCCGGCGGCTGTGGAGGCTGTGTGGCTGCCATGGCCATCGTCATCCAATGGCGTAGTGCCAGTGAAATCCCAAACCCCGATCAGTTTGTCGTTACAAAAAGGCAAGCCCGTCACCGGCAAACACAAGCCGTAATAACGCGGCAAGCCGAGCAAAGTCCGTGGATTGGTATGCACATAGCCGTCGACAGGGCCGACGGCAGCAAATGAGGGATGGTCGAAGTTCACACCGGAGTCGATGACCCCCACCACGACGCCTTCGCCCATAGTGCCGACATCGGCGCCCATGGCCGAACCATCATAGACGGCATCGGCTTGGATCCAGGCCGGTCCGTTATCGCTTTGCAGCTCAAACAAGATTGGCGCCTCTACGCGGCGCACGCCCGGTAGCGACGCCACCCGCTCGGCTTCTGCCGGCGTCATCTTTGCGGTGAAGCCCGTGAGTGCGTGAAACATCCGATGCTCCACATTCAGGCTGCGCCCTAGAGTCGCTTCGGCCTGCGTGACTAAACCGTCGAGCTGGGTTTTCAAAAACTCTAAATAGGCCGTTGCTGCGGGCGAGTCCGGATTCAGGCGGGCTTCACCCAGCACCGTGGCAGCCGTCGCCGACAAGCCCGGAAGATCACCAGTGTAGGTGGCCAAGGGCGCGGCTTGATGTAACACGATATAAGTGTCACCAGTCGCGCGGTCAGCATAGGCGACCACGCCTGGGCCGGCCTTCCAACCGATCTCCTGAGCAAAGGCCGTAGGAATGTGCAAGAAGCAAAGTGCGCAGGCGCTCAGACGCGCCAATGCTTTCCAGAAAGTGACTGGCATGGATGGGGGACTCCAATTTCGGTGACCCAGCACGGGGCCGACAGTTGAATAGGCTCGTTAGACCAAGCAGGATATATGCCAGACAATGCGTGGCCGCAACCCCAACCACGCCAGCTCGCATAATCCCTTTGGTCGGGGCTTTGCGGCCCGCATTCCAGGTCTTGAGCGAGAGCCGGAGCTCGGGGCGGCAAAGGGCCTGCATCATAGCGGGCGGTGCTGCTCTAGTACTCCAAACGCAGCTTTGGTTGCTGGTCTACAGCATTATTCTCGCGGCTCGCCCATTCCACGGCGCTGGCAGCATCATCTTCGGGCCCAAGAATGATCCATCCAAAATTACGACTGGCATCGGAGCGCCACAGCTGGATGTCCTGTTCAAGACCATTACTGAGTGAGCTAAAAACGACTGGACCCACCTCGCTCACAAAAGCCTCTGCACTAGGCTCCGCAGCAAAAACGCCTCCAGCGACGCCCCAGGTGGAAGTATCAAAACTACGGTGAATCCAAGTGACATCACCGTCTTCAGCGGCTGCGCCACCCCCAGCCCGACTGGTTCCGGCATCTGCCGGACCTTCGGTCCAACTCTCAAGTAGGCGGTGAATGGTGAAGCGCTTATTCTCACTAAACCTCAGCTTGGTGACATGCATATCGAGTTCAGCCAAGGACGGCATGCCCACAGGCACGGACGCCAGATCAAATCGAAGCACAAAACGTCGCAAGTCACCTGAGCGGGTCACGCCCGCGAAGAGCGAACCACCACGGCCGCTGGCCAAGTCACCGCTCACAGATTCATAGAGCGTGGCATCAGCAGCAGCGTCCAATCTAAAGGCTGCGGGTGCCATGGTTGGAGCAGGCGTCGGCGTGGATATAGCCTCACCCACGGTAGGCCCAGCATCAGTACTACCCCCCGAGGAGCCGCCGCATCCGCTGAGTAATGCGAGCCCGACAATGAGCCATCGATAATGCATCTGGTGCAATCTCCAAAAATTATGAGCGTTGTGGCGACGCCAAGATCCTTCATCTGATCTAGGAAAGCCGTCGTCTTAGCTCATTGATGCGGATATTGCCGCCAAACGGATGCACCCCTAGAAAATCCAATCAGCCCGCCGCCCAAAGTCACTGAGCTAGCGTGCAGCTTGAGAGACCTGATAGGGGCCGAAAAACCGGCCGGGCGACGACCGGAGGGCTTTCAGAGCTACGCAATAAACAGCGAAGCTGGCAGCACTCGAAGTCTCGAGCTCTAGCAAGAGCCAGTTCAACGCAGTACAGGTGATAGGGGTTAAGCAGCAGCTGCAAGAATGGCGGAGAAGGAGGGATTCGAACCCTCGATGAGGCTATAAACCCCATACTCCCTTAGCAGGGGAGCGCCTTCAGCCACTCGGCCACTTCTCCGTTTGCTTCTTAAGTGCTCGGCTAGCAGGGCCAGCACGGGCGGGCGATAGTTACCGCCGACGGGCCGTAGGCCCGCTTCATTCAAGGCCGCGAAGTTTAACCCATTTCTTGCGGCCTGTGGGCGTTTGACCGCAGTTTAATCGGGCTGCTCTTCGACGCCTGGGGCCAGTTCAGGCGCCGGCTGGTCTTGGCGCTTAAGAACTTCTTCGCGGTGAATGGCGACGTCGTCGGGCGCCGCAATACCGATGCGCACCTGCTGGCCTTTTACGCCCAACACGGTCACCTCGACATCGTCGCCAATCACAACGGTCTCGCCCCGCTTCCGGGTCAAAATCAACATCCTTGTAGATCCTCCAGCATGCGCTAGCGCGGCATGCCGCGCCTCCTCTTTATGACAGCTAATTTACATGGTTTCCTGAACCGGGTCTTCTTCTAAGGCAAAGGCCTTGTGCAGAGCGCGCACCGCCAGCTCCAAATACTTGTCCGCGAGCACCACCGAAATTTTGATCTCAGAGGTAGAGATCATGCGGATGTTGATGCCTTCCTCTGCCAAAACCGAGAACATTTTGCTGGCGACCCCAGCATGGCTACGCATACCTACTCCGACCACGCTGACCTTGGTAATGCTGTCGTCTCCGCGCACATCGGCCGCGCCCAGCTCGTCTGCGGTCTTGCGCACCACTTCCATGGCTCGCTCGTAATCGCGATGGTGCACGGTAAAGGTGAAGTCGGTGAGCTCATCGTCCCCTACGTTCTGCACAATCATGTCCACTTCGATGTTGGCAGCGCCCACCGGACCCAGAATCAAGGAGGCAATTCCAGGCTGATCTGGAACCTGTGAGACCGTGATTTGTGCTTCGTCGCGGTTAAAGGCAATGCCCGAGATAACGGGGGCTTCCATAGGGTTATCCTCAAGGGAAATCAAAGTGCCGGGGCCATCTGCAAAAGTCGACAGCACCCGCAGCGGGACGTTGTATTTGCCAGCAAACTCCACGGCGCGAATTTGCAGCACCTTGGAACCTAAACTGGCCATCTCCAACATTTCTTCAAAGGTGATCCGATTCAGACGCCGAGCCTTAGGCTCTACACGCGGGTCGGTGGTGTAGACCCCGTCTACGTCGGTATAGATTTGGCATTCATCAGCCTGGAGCGCCGCTGCCAGTGCGACTGCGGTGGTATCTGAACCCCCACGCCCTAAGGTGGTGATGTTGCCGTGCTCGTCCATGCCCTGGAATCCAGCCACAACAACCACGCGCCCCGCGCCTAGGTCGGCTCGAATTTTCTCGTCGTCAATACGGGTGATTCGCGCTTTGGTATGCGCGGAGTCGGTATGAATACGCACCTGCGGCCCGGTGTAACTTCGAGCAGCTTGCCCGCGAGCTTCCAATGCCATGGCCAATAGGGCAATGGTGACTTGTTCGCCGGTCGACAACAGCACGTCCATTTCACGGGCTGGAATCTGTGGATTCAGTTCCCGTGCCAGCGCCGTAAGGCGGTCGGTTTCGCCACTCATAGCCGACACCACAACCACCACATCATGCCCTTGGGCACGGGCTTGGCAAACCTTGTCGGCCACATGCGCAATGCGCTCGGCAGAGCCTACAGAGGTGCCGCCATATTTGTGCACAATCAAAGCCATGTTCAGCCCCCCAGCTGGGATTGCGCCCAGTCTTGTGCAGCTTGCAGGGCCTGCGGCAAGTTTTGGGGTTGACTGCCTCCCGCCTGCGCCATGTCCGGACGACCGCCGCCACGCCCGCCGACTAAAGCTGCGGCCTGGTTCACCAGCTCGCCAGCTTTCACCACACCAGTCTGGTCTTTGCTCACGCCCGCAATCAAACTGACTTTGCCCTCGCGCTCGCCGCCCAGCAGCACCACACAGGAGCCCAGACTGTTCTTGAGGTTATCGACCATCTCGCGCAGCACCTTGGCGTCGCCGCTGGGAGCGTGTTGCACAACCAACTTGACGCCACCGATGTCCAGAGCCTGCTCTGCCCAGCGCTTGGCCAGGTCGGCAGCGTCGCCAGCAGCGGCTTTTTCTAGCTTTTTCTCCAGCTCGCGACTACGGCTCTGCAGGGTTGTGATGCGCTCAGGCAGCTCATCCACTCCAGACTTTGCCGCGTCGGCGCTGCGATTGAGCAGATCCAACCGCTCGCGCACCCACTGCAATGCGCCCTGGCCGGTCAGGGCTTCAATACGGCGCACGCCCGAGGCAACCCCCGCCTCGGAGATGATTTTGAACAAGCCAATGTCGCCAGTGGCGCCAACGTGCGTACCACCACATAGCTCACAGGATGCTGAACCCAGACGCATCACGCGCACATGCTCACCGTATTTTTCGCCAAACAAGGCCATAGCGCCGGCGTCCAAGGCGTCTTGGTAGGTCATCTCCTGCGCTGATGCTGGGTGGTTCGCCAAAATTTCCGCATTCACCCGATCTTCAATCAAACGGAGTTCGTCCGGACTCACCGGCTGCAAATGCGCAAAGTCAAAGCGCAGTCGGTTGGGATCCACTAGGGAACCCTTCTGTTGAACATGATCGCCGAGCACCTCGCGCAACACCGCATGGAGCAAATGGGTGGCCGAATGGTTGCGAATGATGGCCGCTCTGCGCTGGCCATCCACAGCGGCCGTGACCGCGTCGCCAGTATGGATTTCGCCGGCGCTCACCACGCCAAAATGCACAAAGGCCCCGCCGGGATCTTTGCGCGTGTCCTCCACCTCGAAGCAGCCTTGCTCTGTACGCAAGGTGCCGGTGTCACCCACTTGGCCGCCGCCTTCGGCGTAGAAGGGCGTGGCGTCGAGCACAATGGCCCCCCGCTCACCCATGGCCAGAGTTTGTGCCGACTCTAGTTCGTGCCACAGCGCCAACACCTGGGCATTGTTATCCAGCCGGTCGTAACCATCAAAACGAGTCTGCCGGCGTGCCGCTTCACCCAGGCCTTGCGCCATATTGAAGTTGCTTGCTGCACGTGCCCGCGCACGCTGCTCTTCCATGGCCACCTCAAAGCCGGCCACATCGACCTCCAGGCCGCGGTCGCGCGCCACGTCCTGCGTCAAATCCAGTGGGAAGCCGTAGGTGTCATAGAGCTTGAATGCGGTGGCTCCATCAAGTACCGATTCGGTCTTGGCCAGCTCCGCTTCCAACAGCTTCACGCCTTGGTCAAGGGTCTCGGCGAAGCGCTCTTCTTCCTGCAAGATCACCTGTGTGATGAAGTCCTGCTTATCAGCGAGCTCTGTATAGGCTGTGCCCATTTGCTCGACCAATGCGGGCACCATCTTGTGGAAGAAAGGTTCGCGTGCGCCCAATTGATGCCCATGGCGAACGGCGCGGCGCAGAATACGGCGAAGCACAAAGCCTCGACCGTCATTCGCCGGCAACACACCATCAGCAATTAAGAAGGCGCAGGAGCGAATGTGGTCCGCCAGCACGCGCAGCGAACGGCTACCGGCTTCCGCCTCAGGAAGCAGATCCCGAGCTGCACCCAACAGGGCCAAAAACTGGTCGGTGTCGTAGTTGTCGTGCACACCCTGCAGAACTGCGGCCACGCGCTCTAAGCCCATCCCGGTGTCCACACAGGGCTTGGGCAGCGGGTTCAGGGTGCCATCTGCCGCCCGGTCGTATTGCATGAAGACCAGGTTCCAGATTTCGATGTAGCGGTCGCCGTCTTCTTCCGGAGTTCCCGGCGGCCCTCCAGCGACTTCTGGACCGTGGTCATAGAAGATTTCTGAGCAGGGTCCGCAGGGGCCGGTGTCGCCCATCTGCCAGAAGTTGTCTTTGGCCCCAATGCGAGACATACGGGCCGGATCGACCCCGATTTCATCACGCCAAATGGCTTCGGCCTCTGCATCATCCTCAAATACCGTCACCCAGAGCTTCTCCGCCGGCAATTGCAGCTCCTGAGTCAGATACCCCCAAGCCAGCTGGATGGCCTCACGCTTGAAGTAGTCGCCAAAGCTGAAGTTGCCCAACATTTCAAAAAATGTGTGGTGGCGCGCCGTGAAACCTACGTTCTCCAAGTCGTTGTGCTTGCCGCCGGCGCGCACACAACGCTGAGCACTAGTGGCTCGGGTGTAAGAGCGTTTGTCCGTGCCCAGAAACACATCTTTAAAGGGCACCATGCCCGCATTGGTGAACAGCAGCGTGGGGTCGTTTCCCGGCACCAGCGACGATGAGGGCACGATGGCGTGATCGCGATCGGCGAAGTAGCGAAGAAAGCTGGCGCGAATATCGTTGGTGCTGATCATGGCTCGCAGCCTGTTCTGCGGGTGAATACGGTACGAAACCGCGCATTTTAAGCCCTAAGGCCGACGCGCACAGCCTCTTTGCTTTTGCGCGGCCTACACGGACTCTTGAGCGGGCCCCTTCGCGCCGCCGTCAGCGACCGATAAGCGCCCGAATCTGCTCAGCCTCAAAACCTTTGCGCTGCAAATGCAGGCGCTGCTTGTGGGGCTCGCTGGATCGGCAGCGCCGCAAGGCCTCACGGCCAGCCTCCAGCCAATCCACATCGGCTTCAACACAAGCCTGTTCAAATTGCGCCCCGGCGATGCCGTGTCCCTGCAGCTCCGCCGCGATGTAGCGTGGCCCATAGCCGGCACGAGCACGGCTTCGAACGCGCATCTGCGCGTAGCGCTCATCGCACTGCCAGATGGTTTGCGCCAGTTCGTCCACAAGCTCGCGCGCTTGCGCCGACGCCAGGCCATGTCGCTCTAGCCTTTGCTGTAGCTCGGCGCGCGAGTAGTCCCGCCGAGAAAGCCAGCGGCGCACGGCCGCTGGCGCTGTCTCAATGGTGAGTTCTTTAGGCCGCAAGACAATAAGGCGCCTTAAGCCTCAGCGGCCTCTTCCTTGGCTGTCTCGTCGCCGGCCTTGGCGCGCGGCAACAGCTTCTCACGCAAAATTTTATCCAAGGTCGCGGCCGTCTCCGGGTTGTCACGCAAGAACTGACGGGCATTGTCTTTCCCTTGGCCAATGCGCTCGCCGTTGTAGCTGTACCAAGCCCCAGCCTTGTCCACGAGATTGTGAGCTACCCCCAAATCCAGCAGCTCGCCCTCTTTGGAAATGCCTTCGCCGTACAGAATCTCAAACTCACACTGTTTGAAGGGCGGTGCCATTTTGTTCTTCACCACCTTCACGCGGGTTTCGTTGCCGATAACCTCGTCGCGGTTCTTAATGGCTCCGATGCGCCGAATATCCAGGCGTACGGACGAGTAAAACTTCAGGGCGTTACCCCCGGTGGTGGTCTCAGGACTACCAAACATCACACCGATCTTCATCCGGATTTGGTTAATGAAGATCACTAAGGTGTTGGTGCGCTTGATATTCCCGGTGAGCTTACGCAGCGCTTGGCTCATGAGCCGGGCTTGTAGGCCCACATGAGAATCGCCCATCTCGCCTTCGATTTCTGCCTTTGGCGTCAAAGCTGCAACGGAATCGACCACCACCAAGTCTACAGCCCCACTGCGCACCAGCATGTCCGCAATCTCTAGAGCTTGTTCGCCTGTATCCGGTTGGCTGACCAGCAGTTCATCGACATTCACACCCAGCTTGGCCGCGTAGGTTGGGTCCAAAGCATGCTCGGCGTCGATAAAGGCGCAGGTACCGCCAGCTTTTTGCGACTGAGCAATGGCCTGCAAGGTCAAGGTGGTTTTCCCCGAAGACTCGGGCCCATAAATTTCGACCACACGCCCTTTGGGCAAGCCGCCAATCCCCAGCGCCACGTCCAGCTGCAAAGACCCGGTTGAAATGGCCTCGACATCGCGCACGGCACTGCCATCGCCCATGCGCATGACCGAGCCTCGGCCAAACTGCTTTTCAATTTGTTGCAGCGCTGCTGCGAGCGCCTTCTTGCGGTTGTCGTCCATGGTGGTCCTCGAAGTTGGTTTGGGCATTTTAGCGGCTAGCCTGGCTCAAAAGTTGAGCCCGCAACCATGCCACGACTTTGTCTGAGATGTGCCTACGCATCTGCTCACGACTCCCGGACAATTGCCAGCGCTGGGCATCGCTCCAGCCTTCTGGGCCCTGAACCGCCACACAGACCGTACCTACTGGCTTGCCAGGTCGCGCGCCACCAGGGCCATAAATCCCCGTTTCCGCCACCGCCCAATCGGCCCATCGTGAGGCTTGCTTCGCCAAATCCAGCGCCACTTCTACGCTCACGGCACCATGTTCAATGATGCGCTGCGGATCGATCGCCAACCAGGCTTGCTTGGTGGAGTCGGCATAAGGAATCAAACTTCCGGCAAACCAGGCCGATGCACCGGGCGCGGCAGTGGCCTGGGCGCTGAGTGCGCCGCCGCAGGACGCTTCTACCAAGGCCAAGCGCTGCTGACGCTGCACCAATAGCTGGCCAAGTCCGGGCCAGTCTGTTAACGGACTACTCACCTGTGTACATACTCTCGAGGCGGCGATTTTCATTAGGATACGTGGCCCGCCATTCCACGCGCCCCGCGCAGTAGTACATCTAGGCATGCAGCACACACCCATGATCGCGCAGTACTTGGCACTCAAGGCCGAGCATTCACAGCGCTTGCTGTTCTACCGCATGGGGGATTTTTATGAGCTGTTCTTCGACGACGCCAAGCGCGCCGCAGAGCTGCTCGATATTACCCTGACCAGCCGTGGCGAAAGCGGCGGACAAAAAGTCCCGATGGCAGGCATACCGGTGCATGCCTGCGAGCAATATTTGTGTCGGTTGGTGCGCAAAGGGGAATGTGTGGCCATTGCCGAGCAATTCGGGGACCCCCAAGCCAAAGGCCCCATGGAACGGCGCGTTGTACGGGTGGTCACACCCGGCACACTCACCGATGAATCCTTACTCGACGCGCGCGCCAGTGCCCCACTGGCCGTCATTCATTGCGACAAAGCCGGTTATGGTCTGGCCCTGCTCGACCTTGCCGCAGGCCAATTAGAGCTTGCGCAAACCGCGGATGTTGGCGAGCTATTGCGCATGGTAATGGAGGCGCAGCCAGCAGAGTGTTTATGCGCAGAGGGCGCCCATGCGCGATTTGTTGAGGCCGGTTTAAGCCCGGCTCCGCGGAGCTGGCCTGACTGGCACTTCGCCGAGCAAGCCGCGCTCAAGGTACTCGGTGATCAATTGGGCACCACGGACTTTCGCGGCTTCGGCTGTGATGGCATGCCCCAAGCTTTGTGCGCCGGCGGAGCAGCCATCAGCTACGCCCGTGATACCCAACGCAATGACCTGCCCCATCTTGATGGCATGCGCGCGCGCCCAGTAAGCGGCCATTTGGTTATCGACCGCATCAGCCGGCGCAACCTGGATCTGGTGCGGCAACCCGACCGCCCAGACACCACCGCCCTCTTCGACCTGATTGATGACTGCGCCACCGCCATGGGTGCTCGGCGTCTGCGCGAATGGCTGCTGCGTCCGCTGGCGGACGCCACCGCTGCGCATCAGCGCCAAGCCTGCATTCAAGCCTTAGAGCCCGATGCCACGCGGCTACACGAGCTGCTGGAGCCACTGTGCGATATTGAAAGGGTCAATACACGTATCGCCCTGCGCTCGGCTCGGCCGCGTGACTTAGCCGCCTTGGCCCGCTCTTTAGAACAGCTGCCCGCGATTCGCGAAATCCTTCTTCAAGCTGGACTCTGGGACAGCGAGGCCGAGGCGTTGAACGCGCTGCCGGAGCTGGCCAGCTGGCTCAAACAGGCCGTTGTGGCAGAGCCCCCTTTGCTGGCGCGTGATGGGGGCGTCATCGCGACTGGTTTTGACGACGAGCTCGACGAGCTGCGGGCTCTGGCCAGTGAAACAGCCACCTTCCTGGCCGAGTTTGAAGAACGTGAGAAGGCGGCGACCGGCCTGGACAACCTCAAGGTGGGCTACAACCGCGTCCATGGCTACTACATCGAGCTACCACGCAATCGGGCTGAACAAGCACCAACGCATTACACCCGCCGACAAACACTCAAAGGCGTAGAACGCTACATCACCGAAGAGCTCAAAGGCTTCGAAGACAAGGTGCTGTCGGCGCGCGAACGCTCCCTGAGCCGGGAATTAGCGCTGTATGAAACATTACTAGATGAGCTACAACGCTGGCGGGATGCGCTTCGCGCCAGCGCCGATGTGGTGGCCAATGTGGACGCCAGCCTGAGCTTGGCCTTACTCGCCCAGCGCCCGGATTGGGTCTGGCCACAACTCAACTCCAAACCCGGCATCCACATTCGCGCAGGACGCCATCCCATTGTGGAGGCGCATTCGCGCGAGCCATTCGTGCCGAATAGCCTGAGCCTGAACACAGAGCAGCGCCTGTTGTTGATCACCGGGCCAAACATGGGCGGTAAATCAACGGTCATGCGGCAAACTGCGTTGCTCTGTGTCCTGGCCTGGATGGGCGCGCCGATTCCTGCAGAGCAGGCGCAGATCGGGCCTATCGACCGTATCTTCACCAGAATTGGAGCCGGTGATGACCTGGCCTCAGGCCGCTCCACATTTATGGTGGAGATGCAGGAAACTGCCGAAATTTTGCGCCATGCCGGCCCCCAATCCTTGGTGCTCATGGACGAGATTGGCCGCGGCACCTCGACTTTTGACGGCTTGTCTTTGGCGCGGGCCGCTGCCGAACATCTGCTCCAGCACAATCACAGCTTCACGCTGTTTGCCACGCATTACTTCGAACTCACCGCGCTCGCTCAAGACATAGACGGCGCCAAGAATGTGCATCTGGCGGCGATTGAGCACAAGGACCGCCTGGTGTTTCTGCATGAGTTGCGCGAAGGACCAGCCAATCAGAGCTATGGCTTACAAGTCGCCCGCCTGGCCGGGGTTCCGCGCAGCGTGACCCAACGCGCGAACAAGATTCTGCAAATGTTGGAGCACACCGCTCTGCAAACCACCACACCACAGTTAGATTTGTTTGCAACGCCTCCGGAACCTATGGTGAGCGAGGAGGTCAGCGCATGGGAAGTCGCCTTAGACGAGGCTGACCCGGACACACTCAGCCCACGTGAGGCACATGCCCTGCTCTACGAGCTAAAGGATCTCTATGACCGAAGTCGCGGTTGACGCTGTCATTTTCCGCGCACACACTTGCACGCTGCTTTCCAGGGAGACCCACACGCCGTGCGCAGTGTGAGTTTTGCAGCAGTGCTTGCCGGCTTTTGGCTGGCTTTATCCGGTCATTTCACCGGGTTGTTGTTGGGTTTAGGCGCCGCCAGCGTGCTGCTGGTCTGGGTGCTCGCCCGGCGTGCCGACGTGGTTGATGCCGAAGGCCACCCCAGTCAACTCAGCACCCGCACGCTGGGCTACTGGTTCTGGCTGGCTATTGAAGTGCTCAAATCAGCGCTACGCGTCATCGTTCTCGTGCTGCGCGGTGGCGAGCAGCCCGTGGTGCGCCGCATCCCCATTGGCGACCTGAGCCCGGTTGGCAAAGCCACCTTAGCCAACAGCATTACCCTCACGCCTGGCACCTTGAGTATGTGCGTGATCGACGAAGAAATTGAAGTGCACAGCCTGCACGCCCCCTTCCTCGAGGATCTGGATAGCGGTGACTTCCAAGCTCGTGTCCAGCGCTTTGATACTGGTCGCGCAGGAGATCAGGATGCTTGAAGGCGCCTTGCTCGCGGTGGTAACAGGCATGGCCCTGGTCGTCGTGCGCATTTGGCGCGGGCCAGCGGTGTATGACCGCATCTTGGCCGTCAATGCCCTCGGCACCAAAACAGTGCTCTTCATTGCCCTGCTGTGTTTTGCCACGGGTCGTCCAGACTTCTTGGATGTGGCCCTGCTTTACGCCCTCATCAACTTTATCGGCACCATTGCGGTACTCAAGTTCATTCATTACCGCCACTTGGGCTACGGGCTCCATGACGATGGCCCACAAGAGGAGTCCCCATGATCTGGTTGGGTTATGGCTTGATATTTCTGGGGGTAGGCGTGTGCTTAATCGGCTCAGTCGGCATGCTGCGTTTTCATGATCTGTATACGCGCTCCCATGCAGCCAGCCTCATCGACACCCTAGGGTCCGCCTTGGTGATCGCGGGGCTGGGCTTTTTGAGCAGTTCCTGGATCATTTTTCTCAAGCTTGCATTCTTGCTGCTATTCCTGGTGTTCTCCAGCCCCACCGCGACGCATGCCTTAGCGCAGGCGGCTCTCCACGGCGGGCATAAGCCCAGCATGCAGCGATGAGTACTGTGACCACCACTGTCCTGCTCTATGCCCTGCTGATTCTGCAGCTGGTCATTGGTGTGCGCATTGTCCGCAGCCGCGACGTGTTCTCGGCCACCATGCTCACCGGCGCCTTCTCTCTCCTCGGCGCTTCACTGTTCATGGTGCTCGATGCCGCCGATGTGGCCTTTACGGAGGCTGCCGTCGGCGCTGGTATTTCCACCGCCTTGGTGCTGGGCGCACTGGCGCTGCTGCGTTTTCGCACGCGCGGGCCACGCGGCCGCAGCCGGGGCCTCGCCTTCATGGCCTGCTTGGGCTTTTTTGTGCTGTGGCTCAGTTTGGTGCCGCAAATGCCGGTCTTGGGGGACGAACACAGCCCGCTGCAGACACATCCCGCCACAGCGGACTACTTTCAGCTCACTGCCGAGGCCATCCATATACCCAATGTGGTCACGGCGGTGCTGGGCAGCTATCGGGGCTTCGACACCCTGGGCGAAGCCTTTGTGATCTTCATTGCGGGGTTAGCTGTCTACCTACTGCTGGGCTCCACCCGGGACCGCCCCCTAGAACCGGAGCGCGATGATGCGAACGGGTAGTCCCGTGGTGATCCGTGTGATCACCAAGCAACTCTTACCGCTCATTCTGCTTTTCGGACTGTATGTGCAGTTCCACGGTGATTATGGGCCCGGGGGCGGCTTCCAAGCGGGGGTCATTTTCGCTGCCGGCATTGTGCTCTACGCCATGGTGTTTGGCATTGATGCTGCTGCCAAGGTGGTCCCGCGCCGGGTACTTCTCAGGCTGGCCCCCTTAGGGGTTCTGATTTACGCCGGCACCGGACTCTATGGGCTGATCAACGGCGCGGCCTTCTTGGATTACAACGCCCTGGATCCTGCGCACCCCAGCCATGGGCAACATCTGGGTTTGTTACTCATTGAATTTGGCGTCGGCCTTACCGTGACCTCGACCATGCTTTTGCTGTTCTACACCTTTGCCCAGCGCAGGCCTCCACGATGACAGCGCTGGCATCACAAGGCCTTTATGCCCTGCTCGGTGTGGTGTTGGTGACCGGCCTGTATTTGGTCATCGCCCAGGACAATCTGGTGAAGAAACTGCTGGGCTTGTCGGTTTTTCAGGTGGCCATCTTCGTGTTCTACCTCACCCTGGGCAAGCTCTTTCCAGGCGGTGTCCCTATTCTGCAAGAGGGCGGTAGCGGCTACAGCCACCCGCTACCACATGTGCTGATTCTGACCGCCATCGTGGTCGGAGTAGCGACGCTGTCGGTGGGCTTGGCCTTGGTGGTCAGGGTGCAAGAAGAACTGGGCAGTATTGAGGAGGACGAAATCCGGGATGGGCCATTCGATGAATAACGCCTGGCTGATCGTGCCCGTGCTGCTGCCCATGCTCAGCGCCCCCTTGCTCTTACTGATTCGCCACCCCGCCATGTGCTGGCTGTTAGCCGTCTTCGCTGCCGCCGGTAGCGCACTCACGGCCGGCCCCCTCTTAGAACTGACAGCCACCCAGGCCCAGCATTACCACTTCGGCGCCTGGCTGCCACCGGTGGGCATCGAATTTGTATTGGACGCATTCAACACGCCTTTGCTGCTGCTCACCGGGGGCGCAGCGGCGCTGTCGTTGTTTGCCGCCAGCCCCGGTGTTCTCCAAGGGCCCTTTGCTGGCCGAGAGGCTGTGTTCTATGCCCTGTTCCTGCTCTGCCTGGCCGGTTTGAATGGCATTCTGAGCACTGGGGACGCCTTTAATGTCTTCGTCTTCTTAGAAATCTCCTCACTCACCACCTATGCGCTGGTCGCAGCCGGCCCACGCCCTGGCTCGGCCCTAGCCGCGTTTCAGTACCTCATCTTGGGAACACTCGGTGGCAGCTTCGTGCTGCTGGGTATTGGCTTTTGGCTGCAGGCCACCGGCAGCCTGAACATGGCCGACTTAGACCTGCGCCTCGATGACACGGCCTTTCCGGCCGTGGCTCTGGCCGGCACCGTACTCTTGATGCTGGGCTTTGCGCTCAAAGCCGCCAGCTTTCCCCTACACCAATGGTTGCCGGCGGTATATGCAGCCGCGCCTTGGCCGGTCACTGCCTTCTTGGCGGCCTGCGCCACCAAAATTGCCATCTATGCGCTGATCAGGCTCACCCTCATCGTCGGCGATATGGGCAGCTTGGGGCTGGATGTGCTGGGTGTGGTATCTCTGGTCGGCATTGTCTGGGGGGCCTTATCCGCCTGTACCCAAACCGACATTCGGCGATTGTTGGCCTGGTCCAGCGTGTCGCAGCTGGCCTATGTGCTTTTCGCCTTCAGCTTGGGTACGGCGGCCGGAGTCACCGCCGCCTTTCTCCAACTTTTTGCCCACGCCAGTATCAAAGGCGGTATTTTCTTAGCGCTGGGCCCTGCCGGCAGTCGCCGTGACCTGGAGGGCTTACGCGGCCGTGACCCCTGGCGCACATTGCTGCTGACATTACTCATATTGGGTTTACTCGGCGTACCCCTCACCGCCGGCTTTAGCGCCAAATGGGCACTACTTGGCGCAAGTTACGCCGCCGGTCATGGACTCGGCTTAGGCGTGGTAGTCCTGAGTTCATTATTGGCGGTGATCTACTGCTTACGCATGCTCGAACCCATGTGGCTGGCGGCAGACCCCGGCCCTACCCCATTACAGCGCATCACCTTTGCCCAGAGTCTTCCGCCGTTGCTGGCCCTGAGCGCCATGTTTTGGTTAGGCACCCATAGTGAAGTCGCCGCTCTAGGCATGCGCGCCGCAGCGGTCTTTGGCTACGGAGGCAACCCATGATTTGGTGGCCCATCGCCTTACCTGCGGCTCTCGCTCTGCTGATTGCAGCCTTTAACCCGCGCCCCAATCTACGCGAGCTTTTGGCTGTCATGGTTGGCGTGCTGAACGCGGCAATCTGGCTGAATTGGTGGGTCCAAGGCCCCCCAGCGGCGCTGGTTCTGTTGGATTGGCTGCCAGGGCTCAGTATGCGGCTGGAGTTGGAGCCTCTGGGCTTGCTCTTTGGCACCGTGGCCGCCGTCCTTTGGCCGCTCACCACCATTTATGCCGCCGGCTACATGCGCGGCAACAATGAGAAATTCCAGCAAAGCTTTTTCACTGCCTTTGCAGCATCTATTGCCGGCGCCCAACTCATCGCATTAGCCGGTGATCTCATCACCTTGTTTGTCGGCTATGAGTGGCTCACCTTGGCGACTTGGCCACTGGTCACCCATAAGCGCGACGGCAAAGCGCTGCAGGGCGGACGAACCTACTTAGGGTTTTTGCTCGCCACCTCTCTGGGCCTCTTACTGCCGGCAATCGTGATTAGCGTGTTGTTAGCGGGGCGGAGTGATTTCACCGCAGGCGGATTACTCACGGAGGTCGATCTATCACCAACGGCACTGGCTGCTCTGTTTGCCGCCTTTATGTTCGGCACTGGCAAAGCGGCCCTGATGCCCATTCATCGCTGGCTCCCGGCGGCGATGGTGGCGCCGACACCCGTGAGTGCACTGCTGCACGCGGTGGCGGTGGTTAAGGCTGGCGTGTTCGTGGTGCTGAAAGTCACCATCTATGTGTTCAGCCCTGAGCTGCTGCTGTCCACTGGAGCGGCCCAGCCCGTGCTCTGGGTGGCCGCTATCAGTTTGGTACTAGCCTCGGTACAGGCCTGGCGAGCCGACCACATTAAGCAGCGACTAGCGTACTCAACGGTGAGTCAACTGGCCTATGTAAGCGTGGCGGCTTGCCTGCTCATGCCACAAGCCCTGCTAGCGGGTAGCTTGCAGATCCTTGCGCATGCCTGCGGCAAGATCACCTTATTCTTCTGCGCCGGTGCCATATACACCGCCGCTCATAAGCAATATGTGTCGGAGCTGGACGGCTTAGGCTGGAAAATGCCCTTCACCTTTGCTGCCTTTGGCATTGCCGCCCTGTCCATTATTGGCTTACCGCCCGGCGCGGGTTCGTGGGTGAAGTGGTATTTGAGCCTGGGCACCATCGCCTCAGGGCAATGGGCCATATTGGCCGTACTAGCCGCTAGTACCATGCTCAATATTGCCTACCTGCTGCCGATCCCCTTACGTGGCTTTTTAGGCCATCCGCCAGCAAGCAAAGCCATTGCTGAGGCCCCGCTGAGCATGGTGCTTCCACTGTGCATTACAGCGGCTCTATCCGTGTTCTGGTTCTTTGGCCTAGGCCAGGTCATTGCCGTCATGGCCACACTGCCCGGAGTTTCCCCATGAGCGCTCCCTCTCCCGCCTCCCCTGGTATTCGGCTGGCGATCCGCGTCCTGCTCGGACTGGCGGTGCTGAGCGTCTTGGCCGAGTTCGCCATCCATCGACATGTGGAGTTTTCTTTTTCCGGAGTGCCTGGCTTTTATGCCGTGGTGGGCTTTGGAGCCTATTGCGTGATTGTGCTCGGGGCCAAGGCGCTGCGCCCCTTGCTGAAACGCTCAGAGGACTACTACGGTGATTGAGGGGCTACTTCACCCGGCCGTGTTGCTGTACCTGGCAGCCGGCATGCTTTGGCTGCTGCCCTTAGCCCTCGGCCGGCTGCTCGCGGTCGCCGCCCCACTTCTTGCCTTGGCCGCTCTGTGGAGCCTTGACGGCCCGACCGCCTTGCAACTAGGAGCTTTGAACTGGGACTGGTATAGAGCCGACAAACTAGCGCTGATATTCGGCACCATTTTTCTCATCGCCGGAAATCTGGGCCTGCTCTACGCCTGGCCCGAGAATAATCGCCGGGTATTCTCCGCCGGCTTGGCCTATTGCGGCTCTGCAGTGGGCGCCACCCTCGCCGCCGACCTGCCCAGCCTGTTCATGTTCTGGGAGTTCACCGCACTCGCGTCGTTGCCCTTGTTAGTGCACCGTCACCCCGACTATGGGCTGTCGATAAGCGCCTTAATTCGCTATTTCGCCATCCAAATCCTTTCCGGCGTACTGCTACTCTTTGGCTTGCTGGCCAGGCATCAGGCTGGATTGGACTTGGGCTTCAACCACCTTGGCCTGGACAGCCCTGGCGGGCTACTGATCTTGCTGGCCTTTGGCATCAAGGCAGCCTTTCCTTTACTGCATAACTGGGTACAAGACGCTTATCCACGATCGGGGCCAGCCGGCACGGTGCTGCTGTCCACCTTCACCACCAAGCTGGCTATCTATGCACTGATCCGTAGCTATGCGGGCACGGACATCCTGATCCCCATTGGGGCCGTGATGACCTTGTTCCCCATTTTCTTCGCGGTTTTGGAGAACGATCTACGCCGGGTGTTGGCCTACAGCTTGAACAACCAGCTGGGGTTTATGGTGGTCGGCGTCGGCATCGGCACACCGCTGGCCTTGGATGGGGCAGCCGCACACGCCTTTTGCCACATCCTCTACAAGTCCTTGCTGTTCATGAGTATGGGCGCGGTGTTGTACCGCGTGGGCACCACACGAGCGACGGACCTGGGCGGCCTGTACTCCAGCATGCCCTGGACCGCCCGTTTTTGCATCATTGGCGCCATGTCCATTTCGGCGCTGCCCCTGCTCTCGGGTTTTGTGTCCAAATCCATGATTTTGGCGGCCGCCGTCTACGAGGGCCATCCGCTGGTTTGGCTGATATTGCTGTTTGCGTCGGCAGGGGTGCTTGATCACTCAGGAATTAAAGTGCCATTTTTTGCCTTCTTTGCGCATGACGGAGGCCACCGCGTCCAGGAAGCGCCGTGGCCTATGCTCCTTGCCATGGGCATCACCGCCTTGGCATGTATTGTGGTGGGCATTGCCCCAGCCTTGCTATACGCCCTGCTGCCTTTGCAAGACTACAAATTCATCCCCTACACCGCCGACCATGTGGTCACTCAGATGCAGCTGCTGCTGTTTGCTGGACTGGCCTTTGTGTGGCTCTACCGCAGCGGGCGATATCCTGCGGAAATCCGAGCATTGCACCTGGACTCCGACGTGCTTTACCGGCGCTGGGCACCGCAACTCACGCAGCGGCTGGACAACATCTTCAGCAGCTGGGGTCAGCGAGCCGGCGCATGGTGCGCCGACTACGCCGCCCTGGCCTTACGCGAGCTGCGTAACCTCACTAACGACAAAGGCTTGATGGGCGGCACACCAGCGGTCGGTGTGATGGCCGCAACCTTCCTCTTGTTGGCTGCGGTCGTAGGCGCCTTGCTGCTTTAACCCCTCCCTTTCGGTGGCCAGGACTGAAGCCTCAGCCAGACTCCGGCCAGAGGCAGGCACCGGCCTCACGCATGGCCGCAATGTATTCCTGATGCGCCTGCGCAGCATCGGTATCCACCTCCGCCAAGCGCGGGCGACGAGCGGCCTCGCTGAGCACACTGGCCAGGGAGCGTTCGGCCCCGCTGGCACTGCGAACCGGCTGTGACTCCAGGCGAATCTCGTTCTGCCCGCCGGTCAGGCGCAAGTACACTTCGGCCAGCAGCTCGGAGTCGAGCAAAGCGCCGTGCAGGTCCCGGCCAGAGTTATCAACCTCATACCGCTTACATAAAGCGTCCAAGGAGTTGCGCTGGCCTGGGTGCTTACGCCGAGCAAGCAGTAAAGAATCCACGATAGGACCGGGTGGTGGCCAATGCTGCTCGCGGCCAATCCTGCGGAACTCTTCGCTCAAAAACCCGCTATCGAACTCGGCGTTATGAATAACAACCTGGGCCTCCGCCACAAACTCCAAAAAGGCATCGGCCACATCGGCAAAGCGGGGTTTATCCGCCAGCATTTCATTGCTGATGCCATGCACCGCTTCCGCGCCGGCACTTATGGCTACATTGGGGCGGATGTACTGATGGTAATGACGTCCGGTAATGCGCCGGTCGAATATCTCCACGCAGCCAATTTCGATAATCTCGTCGCTGCGCGCTTCTAGGCCCGTGGTCTCGGTATCAAGGACGATTTCTCTAAGCATGTGCGCGTACCTGCTCGACCCCTTGCCGTGCCAGAGCGTCAGCCCGCTCGTTCATGGGATCACCCGCGTGACCCTTGACCCAGTGCCAGCTCACCTCGTGTCGCTGTGCTGCCGCATCTAAGGCTTGCCACAAATCCTGATTCTTCACCGGTTTGCCCGCCGCCGTGCGCCAATTGCGCTTTCGCCAGTTGGCAATCCAACTGGAAATGCCTTGCTGTACATAGGTGGAGTCAGTATGCAGCTGCACCCTGCAGGCCTGTTTGAGCGCTTGTAGCGCCGCTATGGCCGCCTGCAACTCCATCCGGTTATTGGTGGTGTTGGGCTCACCACCAAAAAGCTCACGCTCCCGCTCGCCCATGCGCAAAATAGCGCCCCAGCCGCCAGGACCTGGGTTACCGGAACAGGCGCCATCCGTCCAAATATCAACCTGATGCTTCATGCATTCCTTTGTGGAAACGGGATGACACGTGCACTACTACGGCTACGTCCCATGGCAACCTGGCCACCCCACAAGGGCTGCGCTTGGCGCCAACCCTGCTGCAGTGGCCGTACCGGCAAGCGTTGCTTGCGGGCCAAGATGAAATAGCCAGGCTGAATCAGCCGATTCACACCAAGTCGCTCCGCCCACAAGGGTGTGCGCGGTCCGTAGTGCCCCATGTCCTCCACACGAAAATCCAACAAGTGCAACCAGTCGATCAACCGATTCGCACTCAGCAGCCGCATATTGTGCGGCAACTGCATGGCGCGCAGGGGCAATTTAGAACCCAGCCCCCAGGAGCTAAACGGCGAAAAGTTCAGGATGAGTAATTGTCCCCGCTGGGAGAGTATGCGATCCGTCTCGCGGAGCAGTCGATGAGGTGAGCGGGCAAAGGCCAGACTATGGCGCAAGATGGCCAAATCGGCGCTGCTGTCCATCAGTGGCAGCTCCCACAGATCGCTGAGCGCCCCGCAATGCAAACCCGGCTCATGCCCGACCACTTCAACCCGCCAGCGTGGCGGAAACACCGGCAGATGTTCTCCCCAACTGCCGATGGCCAGCGCACTATGCCCGTAGAATCGCGGCCACAAGCGGCTTAGCACGGCTTTCTCCCAACGCATGGCGAGCTGAGCTCGAGGCGTATGCAACCAGTCCTGTAAGCTAATTCCTTGCCGCATGTCTTAATCTCCTGTGCATGGAGAGGGGGAACAGGCCACACAATGCCTGCCCCAGCTTGAGGCTGTCGCCATTTTGCTGTGTAGTTTGTACATGACACCAACCATCACGGCCTTGCCGGCCTTTCAAGATAACTACATCTGGACCTGGCAACACGACCAGGCTTTGTATGTTGTGGACCCCGGTGATGCGAGCCCAGTATTGCAGTACATGCAGGACCAGGGCCTCCCGCTCGCGGCCATCCTCGTCACCCATCATCATCCGGACCACGTCGGAGGTATTGCCAAGCTGCGCCAACATGCACCCGACGCCGTGGTTTATGGCCCAGCCCAGAGTCCATTTCAAGACCTCGATCACCCTCTCAATGATCAAGAGATTGTGCAAGTAGGAGCGTGGGATTTCAGAGTCATCGCAACGCCAGGACACACGCTGGATCACATCTGCTACTTCAATCCCCAAGCCTTGTTTTGTGGCGATACTCTTTTTGCCATGGGCTGCGGCCGACTCTTTGAGGGCAGCCCCGAGCAAATGTGGGCGTCTTTGAGCAAGCTCAGTGCCCTTCCAGCCTCGACTCCGGTGTACTGCACCCACGAGTACACCTTGGCCAACGCCCAATTTGCAAAAGCGGTGAGCCCGCAGCATGCACCGACGCTAAGCAGGGTGGAACAGGTCACCCAGCTCCGCAAGCAAGGTCGCATCACTCTGCCGAGTAGCATTGCCGAGGAACAGCAGACTAACCCCTTTCTTCGCTGCGCCGATGCATCCATGCAAGACGCGCTCAGCGCGCAAGGCTGGCCCAGCGGCTCACCCGAACAGTGTTTTGCCAGTCTTCGCCGCTGGAAAGATCAGTTTTAATGGCAATCAGCAGAGTTTTGGTCGGGTTGCTACTCGGCCTGCTAAGTCATGCTGCAATCGCCGAAGAGCTGTGGCCACGCCTCTTCGCCCACTACGGGCTGGATCACCTCCAACACTCAGATATTGAGCGCTGGGAGGGCCATTGGCGCACGCGTGCGCCCCAACTGCGCGTCATATTTGAGGAGCGTGGCCACTGGTTATTCCCGGTCATCGAAGCCGTTATAGAGCGCGGTTGGCCTGCGGAGCTGGCTTTACTGCCGGTCATCGAATCGCAGCTTGAGACCCAAGCGCGCTCCGACCGAGCGGCAGTGGGCCTGTGGCAGTTTCGACGCGACGCTGCTGGCGAGCATGGCCTGGAGCATACAATCTGGGAAGATCAACGCCAGCATCCGCTCAAGGCCACAGCAGCGGCTTTGAATTACTTAGATTCCCTGCATCAACGTTTTGGCAGCTGGCCGCTCACACTGGCCGCCTACAACACCGGGCAGACACGCCTCGCCCGCCTGCTGCGCCAGGCCCGCCGTAGCGGGCGATCAACCGCCTACTGGAATCTACCGCTACCCAGCGAAAGTCGCGACTACGTTCCGCGCTTGCTAGGACTGGCCCGGGCACTGGCCACAATGGATCGCCTGCCGTGGATTGCCCCTGAACGCGCGCCCGTCGCTGTGCTCACTCCTGGGCCTGTGGACTTGGATGCGATGAGCGAATGGCTGGGCTGGAGCCTCACCGAACTTTACGCTTACAACCCTCACTGGTCGCGCTGGAGCATGCCGCCTAACAGCCCCGGTCAGGTGTTGTTACCGCGGCGTATTCACGACGGTGCCCAACAAATTTTGGCCAACATCCCTACTGCGCAACGCACGCAGTGGCTGGCCTGGGAAGTGCAAGCTGGGGATTCGCTCGGTCGGCTTGCGGAACGCTGGGATAGTAGCGTTGCGCTTCTGCGCGATATTAACGACCTCAGCGACAACCAGATCTATGTCGGGCAAGCGCTGTGGATTCCAGTCGGTCGCCAAGCTCTGCCGCCGGCGACGCTGGCGGCCGTTCGCGAGCGTCGGCGTATACAGCCACGTAAGCTGCAATCGCGGGAATGGTACTGGGTGCGCAGTGGCGATACCTTATGGGACGTCTCCAGACGCCAAGGCCAAGATGTTGCTAATTTGCGCCGTTGGAATAATTTGCGTCCGGGTGAGCCCCTGCATGCCGGACAGCGCTTGCGTATTGCTCCACCCGCGGGGCGAGAGCCGCTACTCCACCGCGTTCAACCCCAAGATTCATTAGACATCATCGCGAGTAACTACCAGGTGAGTGTCGGGGAATTGCGCCGCTGGAACCAATTAGGCCATCCCAAACTCCATGCTAATGACCTGCTCATCGTCTTTGCGCCTCGCGAAGGCGCCTTGTGCAGCTCAGATCTGCTCGAAAGTGAGCCGCGCTGCTAAAGTTATGCGCTATTGACTGGGTCACGGCCCATGCCCTGCACCACAACCCGGCCAACCGGGAGCTGGACATCCATAATGCGAAGACTTGCTTGTTTACTACTTGCCTTCGGGCTTGCTCCTGGACTTTCTGCGGAGCCTGCCCGCGATGCCGACGATTTATTGCGTGAGTTGCGCCGTAACGACAGCGCCGTACAAAACCTTAAGACGCGCGCCGTCAATATTCTGGCAGCCGTGCAGGATCATAAGAACCAGTACTTCTATCCACCCGAACAGCGTCTGGATATTTTCCTTACCAGTCCCGCGCGTCGGTTCAGTTTAGAGAGCCTGGAACTCAGCTCTGCGGGTCAACGCCTACTGCGTCAAGAGTTTGACGACCAACAGGTTTATGCCATGCGTATCGGCGGCGTCGCACCTCTGTTCCACGGAAATGTGAGCCCTGGCCGCTTTGCTTTGGATGTGTACTTACAGGGCCGCAATGCTGAGGGCGAGCCGGTCGATCATCGCGCCACGATGACCCTGACGAAATCGCGTCAACCTCTAACCTTGGAGTTGCGGGTCAAGGACGTGCCCGGCGGCTCCGGCGTGGGTCTGGACGCTTTGGAACGGGAGTCTCGCTGATGCGCTCATTACGACTCTGCTTCGCCGGTGCGCTGAGCATCGCAGCCACCACAACCTTTGCCTATGAGCCCGGACGAGGCGATTTCCGGCATAACCAGGCCCTCTATCAGCACACGGTCGGCAATCACCTTGACGCTGCTTTGGAGTTGTTGACCCAAAGCATCGGCAGCACTGACCACGCCTTGTTCACGGCTCATGAGCTCCTCAACTACGGGCTTTACAACGCGGCCGAGCAGCGCTTCTTGGGTTTACTTGCGCAAAACGAACTCAGCCGCGAAGAGCGGTCCGAGCTGTATCTCAAGTTGGCACGCTATGCCTTTGAACGCGGTTATGACGATGCCGCCGTGGCCACGCTCGCAGCCATGGAAGAAGATCTGGGGAATTACAGCTTCTACGAGCGCGAGCTACTCGGCGCCATGGTTGCCGGGCGCCAGCGCCGCTTACAAGACAGCATCACAAAGCTCAGCGACCGCCGCGTTGCAGGCCGCACGAATTTCGGCAAATACAATCTAGCCATGGCGCTGTTTGCGGCTGGAGACATTCGCTCAGCTCGCAGCAAGCTCGACGACATTGGCCGAGAGATTGCGAACGACCCCCTGGAACATGCTCTGCGTGATCAAGCCAACCTCACATTGGCTTATGACTATTTGCGCGAAGCTAATGGGACCGCAGCCCTGCCCGTGCTACAGCGCATTCGCGTGGACGGCCCCTTCTCAGAGGAGGCCCTGCTGGCCTTGGGCTGGGCTGAGCTAAGTGCTGTAGCCCCGAACCGTGTTCGCCTGCGCGAGCAAGACACGCAAGATACGGTGGGCGGCGTGCTCGGCACCATCCTTCGCCCGGGCAAGGTTGATGAAGACCTGCGCCGCCGCCTAGGCATGCTGCAAACCGGCGAAAACAAGAACGATGGCACGCTGCGTTACCGCCGGGCGATCAGTGCCTGGCAAACATTGGCTCAGCGTGATGTCCGCCGCACGGCGGTCCTCGAAGTTGAAGTCGCGCTGCCGTGGGCGCTGACTCAGCTTGGGGAGTACGATGCCGCGCGTCGTTACTACAACGTGGGCCTAGCGCGACTGGAGCTGGCATCTAAGCGCTTGGAATCTGCCATCGAAGCCACCCGCAATGGGCGGATGTTTGAGACGCTGATTCGCTCCCGGCCCAATGAGTACTCAGGCTGGAAATGGCGGGCAACCGAACTTGCGGATGCCGATGAAACTTGGTACCTGGCCAATACACTGGGAACCACGCTCTTCCAAGAGGCGCTGAAAAACTACCGAGACCTGCGGCAGCTATCGCGGCGGCTACAGGCCGATATTCGCAGCCTGGAAAGTGGCCCGCAGGCCGTGTTGGCGGCCGGCGATGCGGCCGAGCTTATTCGCCGCGAGCGCCAGCGTTATCGGGAACCCTTATTCCCAGGCTTGGAACCCCAACTACAGATTGCCACGGAGCTGAACCGCTTCCCGCGCAATGAAACCTTAGAAGGGCTGCTGGAGTGGACATACCGCTTCGATCCCAAACGGCAGCTGGACCTGAGTCGCGACCTCAGCGTTGAACCCGGCTCGGTCTCGGCCGAAGCGCGGCCCCTGATGAACGAGGCGCAAACATTGCTTGCTGATGTCGAGGCCGCCCTCCCTGCGCAGCGCCAACTTCTAGAGGATATCGCCTTGAATACCCTGCTCGAGCAACAAAAGGCGATTCGCAAATACCAAATTGAAGCCCGCTTTGCCTTGGCTCGGTTGTATGACCAAGCCCCGAACGATAGCGAAGACCGCTGATGAGTCGACATATATCTACCTGGGCGCCCTGCGCCGCCCTTTTGCTGGCCAGCTGTGCCGCGCAATACGACGCTGCCGACCAGGAAAACCTCGACACCCTGATGCGACAAGAGGCGCCTAGCCTCGGTGATCTGCTGGCGCAGCAGGAACAGGTCGTCAGCGCGCGCGAAGAAGCCGAACAGGCCCTTCCGGAATTGAGCCTGGACACACCAGAGCGTCCCGCGGAGCTTGATGCTGATGCGCCACAGGCTGACCGCGGCGTCACTGAAGCATTGAAGCAATACCGGGCAATTTTGGAGCTGGCTCCGAACGATCAACAGCTGCGCTTTGAAACTCAGCGCCGTCTGGCGGACCTGCAAGTGGAAGCCAGTGAGCTCGATCCCACGCTAGAAGCCTCTGGCGCGGTGAGCCAGTCGGAGGCCGTGTCCCTTTACAACGGCCTCTTAGATGCTCGCCCCAACGCGCCGGACAATGACCGTATCCTCTATCAGTTAGCGCGGGCCTATCAAAACCTGGGCGAACTCGAGCTTGCGATCAAGACTCTTGGCGAGCTGACCCGCGATTTCCCAGGCTCCAGGCTGAATCTGGATGCGCACTTCCGCCGTGCCGAGCTGCTGTTCAAGACGCGGCAATACGAAGAGGCTGGGGAGGAGTACCGCACTGTGATGCAGTCGCCGGCCGGATCTAGCTTCTTCGAGCAGGCGCAGTACAAGTACGGTTGGTCGCTTTACAAGCAGGATCGCTACCGCGAGTCTTTGGAAGTCTTCGTCAGCATTCTGGACCGTGAACTTCCCGTTGGTGCTGTAGAGAACCTCGAGGCGACTCTGGAGGTGATTCCCAGGGCCCAACGCGAATTGGTCCGGGACGTCCTGCGTGTGGTGGCTTTGGCCTTTAGCCAAATTGGTGGTGGCCCTGCCCTCACCGAGTTTTTGGGTGAACGTGAGCCACGCTCTTATGAACCGGTGCTCTACGCCAACTTGGCGGAACTGTTCATCGACAAGGAGCGAATTAACGACGCAGCCGCGGCGTTTTATGGCCTAGCCGAGCGCAGCCCTAACCACCCCTTGGCACCGGTGTACGCAGCCAAAGTTGTTGACCTCTACGACAAGGCTGGCTTCGATCAACAGGTCATCATTGCCAAAGAACGCTATGTAGCAACCTACGCGCTGAATCAACCCTTTTGGACGGCAAACACGCCAGAATCCTCTGCGGAGGCGTACGCGGTTTTGGTTGACACCACGCGCGAGCTTGGTCGCCACTATCAGGCGCTGGCAGAAAACGGCTCTGGCGCTGCAGCCATCAGCGATTACCGCCGGGCTGCTGATTATTTCGCAGCCTATGTACAGGATTTCCCTGATGCGCCTGAGCGCACGGAAATTCGCTACAACTGGGCGGATAGCCTCTTCGCGGCCAATGCCGTCGCCGCCGCCGCGCAACAGTTCGATTACATCGTACGCAATCACCCCACTCACCCACGTGCTGAGGAAAGCGCCTACGCTTTGGTACTAGCGCGCACCAGCCAGCTAGAGCAGGCCGCGGTGGAAGAGCGCAACCTGCGCTTGGATGACTTAGTGCAAGCCAGCTTGGATCTGCAAGCGCGTTTTCCTGAGCATCCCCAAGTCGCTGCGGTGCTCACACGCAGTGCTGAAGAGCTAGCCCAGGCTGATCGCGCCGACGAAGCGATGAATATTGCGCGTGGTGTGCTCAGCTTAGAACCACGGGCAAGTAGCGAACTGCGTTTGACCAACTGGCGCATCATCGCTTACGCCCACTACGACGCGCAGCGTTATGCCGAAGCCGAGCAAGCCTTTGCTGACTGGCTGGCGGAGCTCCCCCCAGAAGCACCAGGCCGCGTCACCTTGATGGAAGCGCAGGCCAACAGCATTTACAAACAAGCTGTGGCTGCCCGCGAAGCTGGCGATTTACAACTCGCGGCCGCAACCTTTCAGCGGGTTAAGCAGGCTTGGCCCGGATCAGCACTGGCCGCCGATGCCGATTTCGACGCCGCCGCCGCATACCTTCAGGACAAGGCCTGGGATCAAGCGGTGACGGCCCTACTGGCGTTTCGTGAGGCCTATCCACAACACCGGCTCCAACTCGAGGCCACGCGCCGCCTAGCGGCCGCCTACCTTGAGACTGGCGATGAAGTGGCTGCAGCGCGCGAGTTGGAGCGCATTGCAGCGACCACGACTTTGGCCGCCACCGTACGCAAGGATGCGCTCTGGCAGGCCGCAACCCTGTACGACAAGAACAGTGTGAATGACGCGGCGCGCAGTACTTATGGGCGCTATTTCCGCGAACACGGCAGTAGTAATGGTTCGCGCCAAGTCAAAGCCCTGGAGCGCATGCTGGAGCTGACCGCAGTGGGCAATCCCGACCGCGGATATTGGCTGGACGCCGCAATCTCTCTGGCCAGCACAATACAGCCCGGCCCACGCGCCGATACCGTCCGCCTCCTCGCAGCGAATGCCAGTCTGGAGAAGGCTGAGGATCAGTTCCAATCCTTCAATCGTCTGCGCCTGGCTCAGCCATTGGACCGCACACTCAGCCGCAAAAAGGCGGCCATGGATCGGGCCTTGAGAGCCTATCGCGGCGTTCTGGATTACGGCTTTGTCGATAGCAGCACCCAGGCAACCTTCAGAATTGGAGAAATGTATTACCAATTGGCCCGCGAGCTCATGGACCTGCCCCCCCCGGCAGGACTGGATATGCTCGAAGCCGAGCAGTACACACTCTTACTTGAGGAGCAGGCCTTCCCCTTGGAGGAATTGTCCGCAGAGGCGCATGAGGCTAACGCTGCGCGCTTGGCTGAAGGTATAGACAACACCTGGATCCAGCGCAGCTTGGCTCAGCTCCGCACAATTTTGCCGGCGCGCTTCGGCAAAACCGAACTCGTCGAGGAGGTTTACGATGAACTGCGTTGATTGGGGCCGCCAAACCAAGGCTGCGTTGCTGCTGAGCTTGCTGGTGTTGGGGGGCTGCGCCAGTAGCGGGGGCGGTGGTACCGCGGCTCCTGCCAGCCCTCAGCAGCAATTGCATAACCAAGCCGTTGCCGCCGTGCAAGCCGACGACCGCGATAGTGCTGCCGCTTTGTTTACCCAACTCGCAGAAAGCTATCCTCGCTATGCCACGCCCTGGCTGAACCTCGCCCTGCTCGCACATGCGCGCGGGGACTACAGCGCCTGTAGTGATTATCTGCAACAAGCCCTGCAACGAGATGCCACACTGGCCCCTGCTTGGAATCTACAAGGTGTATTGGCCCGCGAAGCCAACGATATCGATGCCGCTCAGCAGGCCTATGAGACTGCACTGGCCAACGACGGTGAATACGCGCCCGCTTGGCTCAACCTTGGCATTTTGCTTGAGATATGGCGGGGAGAATGGTCAGCAGCCCTAACCGCCTACCAAAACTATTTGCAGTACACCCCAGAGCCCGAAGCGGATCCTCGGGTCCGCGGTTGGATTGCAGACCTGCAACGACGAATGGATCAAGGAGCATGAAGATGCCCAGCAGAATGCGTCAAAGCACAGTAACATTGGCGTTGTGCGTTGCATCATTTGCAGCTCACGCCCAGCAGGGCAATGCAGATGCCACCCTGCAGGAAACCCGTATCACCGGGGACCAAGAATTGCCTATCGGCCTGTATATCTCGCCATGGCGTAGCGCAAACCCCGAAGCGGAGTTTGATCGCCCAGCGCGACAGCTAGATGTACAGCCGGAATTGCTGGACCCGGAAGTCTTTGCTCGGCAAATCGAGTATTACAACGCCCTCGCAGCTGCGATGGCCACGCGACCCTGATTGAGTAAGTGAGTCCTATGGATTTTGTAGATATTGCTGTCCGTTTCTTTCAAAGTGGCGGCCTGTTCATGTACCCCATCGTGGTCATCTTGGTGCTCGGTTTAGCCATGAGCATCGAGCGCTTGTTGTTCTTGGGGCGCGCTGAAAAAGGCAACCGTCAGCTTTGGGCTGAAGTTGCGCATGACATCACCACCAATCAAATCAAAGCCGCTCGCGATGCCGTAGACAGCTCCCACGCTCCCCTGGCTGCTGTGCTTGGTTTCGGTTTGGAACGACGCGCCGCTCAAGCAGAGCGCCAAGATGTGGAAATGGCCATGGAAGAGGCCATGATGGAGGTGATTCCCCGTATGGAACGCCGCACCCCCTTCATCTTCGTGTTCGCCAATATCGCCACCCTGCTTGGCCTACTCGGCACCATTATTGGCTTGATCCAGGGCTTTACCGCCGTAGCGAATGTGAACCCCGCCGAGAAAGCGAACCTGCTCTCCGCATCGATCTCGGTGGCCATGAACACCACGGCATTTGGCTTGATGTGCGCCATCCCCTTGTTGTTGGCCCATGCTTACATCCAAGCACGCACCACAGAAGTTGTTGATGCTCTGGAAATGACCACGGTGCGTTTCCTGAATCTCACTGCCCGCCACGACACCGGCGCTTAAGCCGAGTCGCTGGTCCGCGCCCATGCTCCAACGTCGACATCGTCACCGCGATAAAGGTGATCCCGGTGAGCTGAATATCACGGCTTTTTTGAATCTGATGGTGATTCTCGTGCCGTTTCTGCTCATTACCGCCGTGTTTTCGCGTTTGGCCATCCTCGAGGTCACACTGCCGTCACCAGACACCAGTGAACCGCCAGCAGAACAGGATGAGCCCCCTCTTCCACCCCCGACTGTTCTGGTTCGGGAATCCGGACTGGCTTTACGCAAACCCGACGGGCAGGAAGTGGAATGGCCACGTAGCGACGCTGGGGAATACGACTTCAACGCACTGAATGTGGCCTTGCGCAACGTCAAAGCCAATGCCAGCGACGAAGATAAGAGCAAAGAAGCTGCTGTGGTATTGCTACAACCGGCCATTAACTACGACATTCTGATCCAAGTCATGGATGCCGTTCGCAGCACCAAGGTCGATGACGCACAGGGCACACGCACTGAAGTTGCGTTGTATCCCGAGATTTCCCTGGGCGAAATTGCATCGACGGAGTCTCAGCCATGATTAGCGCGCATAGTCGTCGCGGTCAGCGCATGCAAAAACGCAGCGTGCGCGGGCGTAAAGTCGGGTCCATGAACCTCGTCTCCTTGATGGATATCTTCACCATCTTGGTCTTCTTCTTATTGGTGCAATCCTCAGCTGTCGAGGTACTGCCAAGCACCGACGCTTTGGCGCTCCCGGAATCCAATGCCGAAGAACGCGCGCGCGAGACCGTCTTGGTGATGGTGACTCCTGAAGATATTCTGGTGAACGGCAAGCGGGTCATGGCAACCAGCGCCGCCTTGGAAGCAGATACCAGCGACTTGCCGGCACTGAGTTTGGCTTTGGGTGACCAAGCTAAGAAAATCATCCCCGAGGCTGATTCCGAGTTGGAGGATGACCGCGGCGAAGTGACTGTAATGGCAGATAAAGCCCTGCCCTATGCTTTGATCACACGCATCATGCGCAGCTGCGTGACTGCCAATTACGGAAAAGTCTCATTTGCCGTGCTCAGTCGCGAGCAAAGCACCGTCCAATTGAGTAGCTCATGACGGCCAATGTTTATGCCCAGAGTGCCTGGGCCGAAATGCAAAGTGATGATGACCGCTTCAAACGCATTCTTGGCGTTGTTGCCATCCCCTTTGTGGTCTTGGGCATCTTGGTTCCGCTATACCAATTAAGCGGTTTAGAAGAAGGTGGTGGCGAAGATCTATCTGATCGCTATGCCACATTATTACTCGAACAAGCGGCGAAGCAGGCCGACACGCCGGAGCCGACACTCGCACCGGTGCCAGAACCAGAGCCCACGCCCGAAGCCGAGGAAACTACGGATCCTGAGCCGGTACCAGAACCAGACCCAGAGCCCGTGGAAACTGTCGAACCTGAGCCCATCAGCACACCGGCACCCACTCCGCCGCCGGTTGATCGTCGTGCCCAGGCCCGGGAAAAGGTCCAACGCGAGTTGGCCAGCGCTCTGAATCAATTACAGAGCCTACAGACCGAAGATGTTGTCAGCGCAACACGTAATCGTCCCTTACGCCAGGCGCAGCGCTCGAGCACTGCCGATGAGATCGCCGCGGCCAATGTCGTCAGCGGCAATGTGAGTGGAGGCAGCGGGGCCTCCGTTGGAGATATTCAACGTGCGCAGTCACAGGGCACGGAGTTGGGCCCGCGGCAGCGTAGTGTCAGCGGCCAGCGTATTGAAGCGGCGGGCGGTGGACTCGGCGAAAATCGGGAACGCTCCGGCTTCGGTGGTGACCAACGCACGCAGGGGCGTTCGCTGGAGGAAATCCAGCTCATCATGGACCGCAACAAAGGTGGTATTTACGCCATCTACAACCGCGCCCTTCGTCGCAACCCTGCTCTGCAGGGCAAGTTGGTGATCAAACTCACAATCGCACCATCGGGCGCAGTCAGCGCGGTGTCCGTAGTGTCCTCGGAGCTGCGTGACGGAGATCTGGAACGCAAAGTGCTCGCGCGGGTACGGTTGATTAATTTCGGGGCCAAAGACGTTCCGGAAATTACCATTAATTACCCGATCTTCTTCTCGCCCTCCTAAGAGCATTGCGCCCAGTGTCCTCCGTGAGGGGGCGTTTTTAATCCCTGACAACCTTGGCGCCTCCAGCGCCGACGGGGCACACTAATTCCCTGCTTCGCTGATGGGAAAGCGCCATGGACAGCTTCACATCGCCCGACTGGCGACATAGCGCGGTGCTATGCATTGATATGCAACGGGACTTTGTGTGCCCTACAGGAGCCTGCCCTGTTCCCGGCACCGCGCAGGTGGTACCCGCCATCGCATCACTGCTACAGCATGCACGCTTAGCGACCAAATAAGAACCGCACTAAACTGCCTTGATGACAGAGGATCTTTTTGCCGCAGCGGCAGCCGATGGCGCGCGAGAGCGTGCTCCGCTGGCCGAGCGCATGCGTCCACAGCAGTTGGACGAGGTTGTGGGCCAAAGTCACTTGCTGGGAGAGGGTCACATCTTGCAGCGCATGGTCGCCCAGGGCGCTCTACGATCCCTCATCCTCTGGGGCCCGCCAGGCTGCGGGAAAACCACCCTGGCACGACTATTAGCCCAGGCTTGTGGCCTAGAGATGATCGCGCTCTCTGCCGTTCTCTCCGGCGTCAAAGATATCCGCTCCGCCATAGATCAGGCTGAGCAGAGTTGGAACCAATATCGGCGTCAGAGCGTTCTGTTTGTGGACGAAATCCACAGATTTAATAAGGCTCAGCAGGATGCCCTACTACCGCATGTGGAGTCCGGGACCGTCATTTTGATTGGTGCAACCACCGAGAACCCCTCGTTTGAAGTCATTGCGCCCTTGCTGTCGCGTACGCGCGTTCTCACCTTAGAGCCTCTATCCGAGGCCGCGCTGCAAACTCTGATTAAGCGTGTGCTCCAGGACCCTCGGGGCTTACCACAGGTCCATTTGGAACCAGAGGCGGGCCAAGCGCTGCTCCGAGGGTGTGGGCACGATGCGCGTCGACTCTTAGGTGCACTAGAAGTCGCTGCCGACCTCGCTGCTCATCGCGTGATTACTCAGGAGGTCGTCGCCGAAGCCTTGCAAAGCAGCTGGCTGGCCCACGACCGAGATGGAGAGTCGCACTACAACATCACCTCCGCCATGATCAAAAGCCTGCGTGATAGCGATGTAGACGCGGGCCTGTATTGGTGCATGCGCCTGCTTGAAGCTGGCGAGGATCCACTATTCGTGGTCCGCCGCTTGGTGATTCTGGCAGCAGAGGATGTTGGAATGGCCGACCCACGCGCCATCCAAGTGGCCACCGCAGTCAAGGAGGCCGTGGCTTTCGTAGGCATGCCCGAGGCGCGCATTCCCATTGCCATGCTCTGCACTTACTTGGGCCGCGCCCCTAAATCGAATGCCAGTTATCGCGCCATGCATGCAGCCCTTGCAGATGTGAAAGAGCACGGCGCTTTGCCCGTACCCATGGTTCTACGCAATGCGCCCACGGGCTTAATGAAAGACTTGGGATATGGCGCAGACTACGCCTACGCGCACGATCACCCCGAGGCTGCCTCCGCGCAGCAGCATCGCCCGGCTGAACTAGAAGATCATGTGTATTACCAGCCCGGTGCAAAGGGCTTCGAGGGCCATTTTGCAGATGCACCTGCACCCGCCAAAACCAAGCCGCGAAGCCGATCATGAAGTTGCCCCTGGAGGCCTGATCGCGCACACTTCTACTCTGAGAACGAGGGCGATGCGACACCTCAGTCCAGATGAACGAGTACAAGCTGCTGCGCCATAGCAGTCGGTGAAGCCCTCGATCTGTGCTGTGGCATGAGGATGACCGTCTCAAGTTCTCCATCATTACGGCGCAGCCAGCGTGGTTGGGCACCTAGGGGAGAGAACACAATAATGATCACACAAAATTTCCGACTACCGTCGCGGCCAGCAGCCGCGCTGCTCGGCATCGTTCTATGCGCCGCTGCCCAACCCATATGGGCGGACAGCCATGCCGACACGGGAGCACAGGCGGAGAATGCGGGCTTTAGCCGTACCTTGCGCAGCGTCACCGTCCAGGACCTTGTCGAGCTCGGTCGTATCACTGGGGTATACGAAGGCAGCCCACAATATCAGGAACACGCGGCCTGGTTCGAAAAGCACTTCTACGACACCCTCGCCGCACGCAAGGTTTGGAAAGACGGTACTAGCCCCGCCACCCATGAGCGCGGCGGGCCGATCACCTGGGATATTGTGCCCATTCCGCAGGACCCACCTCCGCCCTGCGACCAGCCACAGCCCACCGGCTACGACGCCGAGGGCTGCCGCATTGTGGCCAGCATGTTTACCGAGCTGGAGAAAACCGACCCGGTGCAGGCCGCCGCCATGCGCGCCATGGTGCGCCGCGGCCGCGATACCTGGTTTAAGGGCACCTTTGGCAACCAGGATCTCAACGAGATTCACCTGGCCCGCACCATCGGCGAAGAGAACATGCACTACGCCGAGTGGATGCATACCAAGCATCGGCCTTACCGCTTCAGCAAATGGGGGCTGATCAACGACCCCGATTGTGAGCAAGGCGATGCCTCCACCTTCTGGCTGGATAAGTGCGAAGACCCCAAATCCACGGGCGTGCTGGGCTATCGCAAGTACTTCAAAGAGCCACAGTATGGGCCGGATGGAGAGGTGGTCTTCGACCCGCGCAGCACTCCCTACACCGAGGGTGAAATGCAAAAGCAGCAGCGCTTCGCCATTGGTCATCCCTGCGTGCAATGCCATGTGGCCTTCGACCCTACCAACCCGCCAGCCAACCCCAATGAGCCGGAGTGGGAAAACATCACCGGGCATATTGGCAACCAGTATGTGAACCAGCCGCTGGCGGCCTTCCTGTCGGCGGTGCCGCGTGACCACTTCTCGGTGCAGGCGGTGGCTGCGGCGCGCCCAGGCACCGTAGATACCTCGTTGAACCCCAACGACTTCATGCACAACCCCGGCACCCAGAACAACATCACCGACTTCATGAACAAGCGGGTGTTTCAACATGAGATGAAGCACCCGATTACGGGGGAAATGAGTACTGCACCCACGCTACATGTGCTCAAGGGCGGCGAAGACTCCGTGGGTGAGCGCCTGGCGCTACTCCGCGTGTACGTGAACATCGGCATGTGCACCGAAGAATGCTGGGTACCCAACTTCCCGGTTCCGGGCACCTTCTTCGGCGAGGACGCAGCGCAAAAGCCCATGCGCATCGAGCAATGTGCGCGTGACTGCGATGCCTGGAACTATGCCGATGCCAAAATGCCAGACATGGCCATGTACCTGCTCGCCGGTGGTCCCTTCTACCTGCTCAATGCCACGGACGTAGACGGCACCCCAGGGCGCGAATTCATCGACCTAGAGCAAGTCCCACAGGGCCGTAAAGTTTTCGCCCGCGAATGTGCCCAATGCCACTCCACCCGGGTACCGCCAGAAACCATCGTCGGCGACAAAGACGCGCTGGAGAAATTCTACGAAGGCCATGTATTTGGCGCCGAAGCCTTCTGGGAGTACGAATTCCCGGCGGCCGTACGCAACTCTGAAGCCTTCCAGCGCAAATACATGCAGAAAGACGACCAGGGCCGCTTGCGTCCGGCGCAGTTCGTCCGCGATGGCATGTTTGGCCAGGACTGGCTGGGCAATGACAACCCCGAGCCCTTTAACGAGATTGGCACCAACTCCTGCCGGGCTCGACATGACAACCACAACAAAGGCCATATCTGGGAAGAGTTCGCCTCGGAAACTTATCAAGACCGCCCCTCCCCTGGTTCGGTACCGCGACGCTTTAACCGCATGGTTCCGGGATTAGGTGGGCGCGCCTTTGGCACCCAGGACATCGGCCCTGGCGGGCCCGGCTATTACCGCAATATTTCCCTGTTGTCGGTGTGGTCTCATGCGCCCTTCTTGCACAACAATGCCATCGGGGAACTCACCTATACCGAAGACGGAGGCATCGATACCAGCGTTCGCGGACGTATACAGCAATACCACCTCGCCATGGATGAATTGCTGATGTCTGACGACCCCAGCCGCGAACCACACCGCAGCCCGAAAATCACCGGAACCACCGAGGACATCTGGCTGGCGCCGCGTGAAGATGGCCAAGGTCTGATCAAACTACCGGTGCGCAAGGGCACTCCGGTGGCCTATTTCGCCAGCTCCGACCCGCACGCACCTCTGTATCAGAAGTGTGATGACCTGGTTGAAAACAAAGGGCACCAATTCGGTATCGACCTCAGCCGCAGCGACAAAGATGCGCTGACCGAGTTCCTGAAACTGATGTGATGCGGGCAGGTTTGGCACAAGGCTATGGCCGGCTCTGCTTAGGGCCGGCCGTATTGATGCTCGGTGTACTCAGTGCCTGCGGGCCAGAACCGCAGGCTAGTCCGGGTATTGAAGCCCTGGCCGAGCAGCGCCAGAGTGATGCCCAGAGTGATTCCCAGGGCCATCCACTCACCGCAGCCCTGAGCCGGGACGATCTACCCCCGGAGGGCACACGCTCGCTTTTTGATCAACTGATCGCCCGGCATGGCAGCTTGCCCTACCCCTTTCCCAAATTGGTTGCGGCCATGCAGGAGGCCGCCGGCGCCGAGGCTGAACCGGAGCAAATGCTGATTCCCGATGGGCGCTCTTTGCTCAAAGGCCATGCCCATTTCGGCGCCCCGCGCGTTGTGTATGCCGCCGATACTGATCCACCGGCCGGAGCCGTGTTACCGGCTCGACTGCGCGGCCGGCTCTTTTTGGGCTTCGTCGAAGAGGCCAACGAAATCGAGGTGCTGAGCTACAACAGCGCTGCCGGCCGCTTTGAGTTTCAGTTGGTGGAGGATTACTGCCAGGGCTGCATACCGCGCATCGTCTATGCCAAGCGTGCTATCTGTACCACCTGCCATGCGGGCGGCAGCCCCATCTTCCCGGTGCGTCCCTGGCGGGAAACCAACGCCAACCCGGATATTCGCGCCAAGCTGCAGGAGGCGTTGCAAAGCACGCATTATCAGCAAGCTCCGGTGATGCGTTCACTGGATGATGCGCAGCGCTTTGACGACCTCACCAATATGGGCAACGTACTGATGGTCACCCAGCGCATCTGGCTGGACGGCTGCGGCGAGCAAGGCCAGGCCTGCCGCCGGGCTCTGCTATCGGCCGCGCTGCAATATGGGCTGAACCCCGCCAGCCTCAGCCCCGATAGCAGCACAGCTCAGGCGCTGACCCAGGCGCAAGCTGCGGTATGGCCCAATAAAGGCATTGCCCACATCAACAACGACCTGGGCAATCGCAATCCGCTGGAGCAGGAGCTGTATTCCGACAGCCTCTGGGTGCGGCTGCGAGCGATCTTCGCCCCGGCACCCGCCCGCGAACAAAGCCTGGATAAATTGGCCGCCTTCGACCGTCTGCCCCCACTCCCGCCGGAGCTGGACCCCTTAAGCCAGCGCCCTCCCAAAGAGTGGGTTGACGCGACTAGTCTCGACGGCGCTTATGCCCTGGCCCAACTGTTCAGCCCCGCCGACTGGGCGCGACTGGAGCAGCTGGCCAACTACGACGCCGCCAAGTTGCAACAGGCCGCAGCACAGCTGCCGGATGAGCTCTTTGCGGCCCAGCCCGTAGTGCGAGAAACGCTAATACAAGCATTGAGTGCTGCCTTGGGAGCAGAGCCGCAGGCGTATGTCTTTGACGATGGCCATGCGTTTTCGCCGCCGATTTTGCAAGGCGAGCCCCCCTTGGAATTAGCTGCCGATTCTGTCTTGAAGCCCTACGCCGAGTATTGCTTTGCCTGCCATCGGGGTAACCCATCAGCCGACCTCAACTTCATGTCCGGCCCTGACGAAGCCACGGTACTGGCCAATATTCAGGACCGTAGCGAGATCCGTGAAGTGCTGGATTTCGAGCGGTATCTGGGCACCCGCAATGAAGGCCAGCTCATGCCGCCGGCGGACTCCTGGCAGCGCGAGGCCTTGATGGAAGCCCATGCCCGGGCCGCAGAGAATGGAGGCGCATCGCCTATTGCTGCCATGCGCGCCCAGATACCGACGCTCTTCGATTTTTAGGTTCCAACGATGACAGCCCCACTCCAGACAACGGCTTTACCGCGTAGAGGCTTCGCTGCTTCGAGATGCTCCACAGCCATAGTGGCGCTGCTCTGGGCGGGGACATTCGTCATCTCACTTCCCGCCGCAGCCGAACCGCGCTTTGCCCAGATGCTCAAGCAACATGCCGGTTTCATGCCCAGTTGCGCGGCCTGCCACCAGGACGGTGGGGGCAGCGACCTCAACGACTACGGGAAGGCCTTCAAAGACGCCGGCAGCAACATGCGCAGCTTTGCCGCCATGGCCGACGATGATGCCGATGGCGACGGCTTCAGTAACGCCGCCGAACTCGCCGCCAAAGCGCATCCTAGCGATGCGAGATCCACTCCCAAAATGCCCGGTGATTGGTTGTCTATGGCCGCGCTCATTCCCCGCGAAGTCCAGCGGCTGTTTCCGGATATTCGCCAATACAAACCGCTGGATGCCATTCTGACCCAGGCCGAAAAAGCCCGCGCCGCGGAGCTGGGGCTGACGCTGAGCAGTAGTGACGACACCACTATCTACATCCCGGTAGCTGAGGGTCGCACCCAGGGCACGGCGATCATAGTGCCCACGCAGTTTGAAGACCAAACCCTGTTTGTGCTGCTGGCCACGGACCGCCAACTTAAAGTGACGGCAGCGCAGGCCATTCATACCCAGGGTCGGGATGGCCTGGAAAACTCTCCGGCGTACAAACAAGTGCTGGGCCTGGCCGTAGAAGAGCTGCCGCGCCCCGGCGGTAATAGCCTGGATGAGGCTCTGGCGCGCGGGCTGCATAAAGCCGCCACCATCCTGCGCCTGCGTCTGAAATCCTGATAACGATGATGCCGCAGCCACGCCACCTCGCACTCGTTCTGCTCTGCTCGCTGAGCAGCATGAGCTGGGCCCAAGACGGCCTGAGCGTGCTCGACGACATCCCTCTGGATGACGTGGTTGAAGTTGCCGCACCGGTCAGCCCCTGGATCAGCATTGGCGGCCCCATCGCCCTGGGCCTGTTTTACATCTTGCTGATGACGCTGGTCTGGCTCACGGTACCTTTCAAGCGCTCCACCATTTCCATCAACCTGCATGGCTTCTCCACCGGCGTGAAACGCGGACTGGCCATGGCCATTACCCTCTACGCCATCGCCTTTGTCTTCGGTGCCAGCGAAATCGCCTACCAGCTCCACCTGCACGGCGATGCCGAGGCCTACTTTGCCAATATGAGCCTGGGCAAGCTGATTGCCTTCACCCACGCCCACCTCTTTGGCTTTACCACCAGTTTCTTGGTGATTGGTGTGCCCTTTTCCATGCAGTTCAATCACCTCTGGCCTTATCAATGGATCTTTCCACTGGGCCTGGCTGCTGCGTTGGTGGATGTGATGAGCTGGTGGGGCATCAAATACTTAAGCCCCAACTTCGAGGTGATCTCCATGCTCTGCGGGATCATCTTCAGCCTCACCTACCTGTACATGCTCGTCGGCCTGCTACGGGTTCTACTCTTCCCCACCGTGGTCTGGCCCAGCGACAAAGACGCCGCCGAACGGCTGGCGGAAATTCAGCGCCAGAGTCAGCAGAACCGCTGAGATCTTGTGACCTTTGTTTTCCACAGATGGTCGCAGATGACCACTGATTGAGCGGGTACAGCGACTCGGTTCTTGGGCCTTCCGGTCACCGGCTGAGTTATCGAATGAGCAGTGAGCCTCGTTACAACTTGCTTAGCTCGCGGCTAGATTATCGTTGTCCTCGTAGAGGCCTGGATCATAGACATAGCATCCAGACCGGCCACCCCCGACAACAACTGTCGCCCAATGGGCTTCGGCGTTGGTGATTGGTTCTCATAGCTTCAGGCTTCGTGCCTAGAGCTGAACTCCCTCTGCGTCATACCGGCCAAACCACAGTCCCAACTCGTCCCCTCCTTGTCGACCCGCTGAAATCGATCCCCCTGCTTGAATCACTTCACTCGCGAGAAGACGCGGGCCTATTTCCCTCCGCCAGTGCAGCAATGTCGCAGGCCATTAATAGACGGTGATGCTGCCATCTGCGCTGAGCCCTTTGATGGACTCAAGGGGACAATCTCTAGCTCCTCATCACAACAGGGAGCTGGCTACAGGCCATAAAGGTATTGGTATTGTGGGATAAGGAACTGAATCGGCATTAGGTCTGGTGTCTGACGGAAACCCTTGAACAATCAATAAACGGGGTTCGAGAGTACGATCAGCCGGCGGAAGCTGGCGCATTCAATTCCACATGTCCGAAAACGCGGGGCTCCCCCAGCCAGCAGGGTAGGTCGCGGCGGGCAACTCCAGTCCGCCAGTTGCTATCCGCCCGTCATCCAATTGATAAGTCAACCAGGGAACCGTCTTGGTAGTCTCCCCTAACCCAGGCTGTTCGTAATCGCATACACCGTTAGCGAACAGTGCCTCCAGCTGTTGCCACTGATCTTCGGTGAATGGAATCAAACCGTAATCATCATCCCGGGAAAAGGGCTTGAGCTGGCAATCGTAGTTGGTCGCCAAATGATCCGCTCCGGCCACGGTCCGTGCTGTTCCATACGCGAAAGGCGTGCGGAGCAGCTCAACACAGATTTCATCTGCCACCTTGAGACCGAGGCCATTGCTGCATTGGTCATGAACATCGGTAGGCTTGTTGGCGATGATGCGCTCACTCAGCGGGCTCCCACTGACATCCGCCTCAACGGCAGTCAGCCAACGATCCATCGCATAAAAGCTTTGCTCAAAATAGAAGGGGTCACCGAATATCAAAATGGGACCGCCCCACATCACATGATTGTCATGGTGACCGAACTCGCGATCCAAGCGCCAGCGGGTCCACCAAGCATGTACTGTGTCGTGGGCCGCGCCTGGATCAGGTCCGAAGAAGTTGATGATTGCAACGGTGTCGAGATTATTAGCCACATTTCCGGCTCCGCCACGAAATGCTGCAGAAATAGCTCCATCAGAGGATCGGGAACGTTGCACTTGGGGCAACATATCGAAATCGAGACCGCCGATCTTGAGGTTCAGGTCAACAAACTGGCCCGGCGTGATTTGCCCGATCTTGAGTAGCTCTAAACCATATTGAATACCTTCGTTGCCGACAGGAATCTTGGTCACCTCGATCTGCTCATCAGCACTTTTCGCGTCGACCCATTGCGTCCCCCAGATATGCTTGTACCACTCAATGGCCCCGCAACGAACCCCTTGGGGATTATTCGTAGGATGGTAGGTTGCATCTCCGGCGCAGTTCCCACTGGTTGTGACGGCTGGCAGAAATAGCCCATCATCCCCAACCACCGCATTGAGGTGAGTAATGTGCCCCTCAACCAGCCCAAACTGATGCGGCGACCAAATCACCCCTTGCCCCCATCGCGCGGGAAACTCGAAGTACTGGCGCATCAGATGGTTATCATAAAACTGAACCGCGGGCGAAACACTGTCGGGATAGGCACAGGTTGTAAGCAAGCCCTGGTAAATTCCGGGGTAGGCGTTCGCGACAGTTTGCTGAGTGATGGCGCCTCCTGAACAGCCGGTGCCAATGGTGTACCGCAATTCGCCGTACTGCTCCACCAGGCGCTCCTTAGCCATCATCATAGACTCAGCCTGAAGCACATGGTCGCAGTTATGGCCATTGTTGTTCAGCGCCGTAGAGAGAACCGCAAATCCTTCACCCAGTGCGATGACATAGGTGTCTTCCAAGGGCGGCGGGGCAAACCCAGTGACCCCGCTAACGTCACTCAGTACCGGGCTGCTCGGCTGGAAGCTCATGTTGCAGCCACCGCCGTGCGTGATCAAAAGTTTATGGTTCCATTGCGACTGGGGCTCAATCGCTGACCAATCTTCATCAAGCTTGTACAACACCATGATCGTGTATCGATCGCGATCTTGAAAGCCATCCTCTCGGCGAACAATGAACGGGACGGTTTCTCCAGTCTGCGTTGTGGTTTGGGCCACATCGGACGGTATCCCCTGCTCCGGGTCGAATTCAGTCAATCCAGTCGCCAGTGGGCTCGACGATTTGTAGAAGAATCGATAGCTCACCTCGATATTGCAATCGTTAAGCTCACTGGGAAGCCCACTGGCACAGATGTCCCAATCTTTCAGTCGGTGTTGACCGGCAGAAAATACCGGCCCAAAGTTAGGGTGATTAATGACTACAAGTTCTGCCTGGGCTCCATCGGCAGTCGCTTTCAGCCGGTTCTCTCCAAGCTTCAAATCTTTGACCAAGCCCATGATGCGGCCATTGGCCTGCCGACGAACTTGATCAGACACGTCGGCACCGTTGAGCGTCACGTGTACCGATTCACTTTCCGCGGCCACCACTTCGACCAGGGCATCACCGCCGCTGATCAAGTCCGGCCGGTTGGAAAGGACCCGCAACTCCAGGCCAGCATCCGAGACAACAGCAGTTGAGCGACGGCCGCCTTCCATATCTCCATTGCAAGCCGTCAAACAGGCAAATATGGAAAGAGCCCATAGAATCGGGCCCTTAGCCGCAAATTTATGTGTTTGCAATCGTCTTTCGGCGGCGTTTGGCAAATGATGGTCTTTTCTCATCTCGAACTTACTCTTATAGGCTTTTTAACCTGCACTTAGGCGAAGCTGTTTCTCGTCGAAGTACGTCTAGCTGCGATCATTGGGAGCGCCCGTCAGGCTCTGTCGGCTCATCGGGCTTCCATTAATCAACAATTGTGATGACCCCATTGTCGAGGTACGTTGTCGACTCCTTGGGCGCTGCAGCTAACTCGTCATCACAGAAGGGGGGATTCACCCATTGTCCGCGTGAGTAAAGCAGTTTCTGCTCGTCAGCCCGATCCCATGCATGCTGGCTGCGCTGTGAACTCACCAGCAGCGTACGATCATCAGGGCAGCGCCCATCTTTGAAGAATTGTGTGACCTGGACGAAACTTGTCCCCCCCGGTGTCCCCATGCTTATGTGGTCGCCCCCCCAGGTCATATCAACAATGTTGAAGAGCCCGATCTGCCCGACACCGCCATGCAGAGGGATATCTGGATCACCATAACTACTCCGAGAATATTTTCTGAGCGTGGCGTCCAGTGGAATGCCGCGCTCCTTGAATTCCTTAACCGTATCGGCAAGGGCGGTATAGGCCGTGACCCAAGCCGGATTCAGCCCATCTGGAGTGTTGACTGGGTCATTCACATCAAACGGAACCCGCCACATCGGCGTCGAAGGCAAACCGATATAAGACAAGGTCCATTCAAGATCTACCAAGGACTGAGCTGAGAAGCGATAGAACAAAACTGCCCCAGGATCATCAAGCGTGTTGGTCTTTCCCCAATTGCGAATCACCGGACAGGCCTCGCTCACATCTATTATTTCTGCGCCAGCCTCAGACGGTGTTGCGGGAAAGCTACCCGCGGCTTCACAAGCATCCGCAAGATCATCGGCCCACATTTCACCAAGCATGTTGCGATTGTTAAACAGTAGCTCCTGGAGATCACTGCGGCTGAATGTTGATTGTCCGTCCTCCGTCAGGCCTTCGATCCGCTCTAGAATCATGCGATGACCCAGACGAGTTCTAAGCTGGCGCTGCGAACGCTCAGGACCAAATACACGTGAATACCCCTCGAGCGGTTCATAGGCATTCGAAAGCCAGTAGCTCTCGTTGGAGTTCGTCATATAGTCTCTGCGCTTCTGCACGGGCTGTGATGCTGCGGGCATGGTCTGCGGGGTAACAGAGTCTGGTGCAGTAGGAACCTCACAGGCGGATAGCGACCCCCGTAGGACCGCCACCGCAAAGGTATTCCACAATGCGTGCCCCAGTGGGGTATTGCACAAAGCAGCGTGCTCATTGGAAATATTGGGTACTGCCCCCACATCCGTCCAAAGCACATTGCCCTGAGAATCAGCAACCGTAGTCGTCACAAAGGGATTTCCCAGCCACTTGGAGTGAACCTCATACAGCTCATCAACCGTGCGGGCCATATTCGATTCGACAAACTGGTTTACGGTCCGCGCACTGTCACCAATGGTGTCGTGAAGGGCGAAGGCCATGGTTTGCGTCCACGGCAACAAATCGATACCTAAAATGCTCGTTGTTACCGGGCCATAAATCGTTGAATAGAAGGTCGTTGAGCGTTCCGTCAGGCTGCCATCATCTTCGCGAACCTGAACCGTGACCGGTATCACGTCCATATCTAGGACTGCTCCATCAACAATGTATTGCGTGGAATTTCCGGGCACCAACTGCAACTCCATCAACGCAAGGCGTCGTGCAGCAGAGATAGTATGAGTCCAGGCGAGGCTCTCGTTATGGCCGATCAGGATCATGGGCAATCCGGGAAAGCCAGCCCCTGACACATGTCGTTCGCCGGGAATATTCACATGCGACTGCCAATACCGCAGCGGCCCATCCCACCCCCAGTGAGGATTAGCCAGTAGCATCCCTGACCCGTTGTCCGTCGCTTCAGAACCCAGCGCGACGCCATTTGAACCGCCATGCTCCACACGATCCGCAAAAGCCTTGCCCAAGGCCAGAATCAAGTCGGCCGGCGGAACTTCGGATTCTGAGTTGCTCGAACGAGTAGGTATTTGGCCCGTAAGCTCTTCAACGAGGTCGTTTATGATGTCGATGACGTCGCTAACTACAGGGATTCGTCCTACGAAAGGCACCTCGTTGGGCAAACTAGGAACGCTCGTGACGCCCGGCGCCTCCGCCTCAACCATACCCTGCCAGACAAGATCGCGACCGGCATTGCCAACCACATCATAAATTCTGCGTGCGATATCAATCCGCGTGATAGGCCGAATATGGGGTTGGCCGCGACAGTCCTCATCCGGGATGCCGTCGACACCGAACTTGGCGAGGTAGTCGTTGTACCCATGTATGTAGCCGTCAACTAGGTCCAATGCTTCCCCAGTCAACCCATGTGGCAGTGGTCTGGTGAGGTAATTGTCAAAATCAACGGTAGCGTTCACAAAGGTCTGATAAAGATCCCTGTTTGCCCTTCCCGGCCCGAGGTAACGCCCCGAGTACATCGCAGCCCTGCCTTCCAGACCCACCCAAACCGCAGCCAGAATGCAGAAGTTATCCTCAGCCTGCGCATAGCCAACGCCATAGCCCAGGCCGAGATAATCGTCGGCAACGATATTCGGAATGGAATATTCCGTGCGGTAAATCGTGGCCGACATGTCCTTTTCGGAATCTTCGTCAGCACGACTGCCGAGATCGACAGTTGGATCGCTACTGTTGGAGAGAAACTCCTGCGTGCTCTCGCGACCGCCTTGACAGGCAGATACGAATAGAGGGATCAACACCCAAATCAAAACACGCATTGTGAAGTCTCCGTAGGTCAGTGCGCTGAAGTCGTATCCCTAGATCGTGAGAAAGCCCCCTTCAGCAGTCGGCATGCCCCGATCTCAAAAGGGATCTTCAGCAAGCGCAGCAGCACCAGAGCTTGCCCGCTGCCGGTCGCTATCTAGCGTGATGACGAGCAGGAGCTAACCCTCTGAGTTAGCGAATAGCCTAAAACGCCCTCTAGATAAGTCAAATTTATTTTTGTGATAAAAGACATCACTGCTAGTGATGTTTTGAAGTCATGGATCTCAATCTGTTTCGCGCTTTCGACTCCATCTATCGCTCTGGGTCCCTGACAGAAGCGGCGAAGGAGCTGCACATCACCCAACCGGCTGTGAGTAACTCACTGGCGCGTTTGAGAGAACACTTCCATGACCCCTTGTTCGAAAGGCATGGGCGTGGCATTCAACCCACATCGCTCGCTCATGAAATAGCGAACGATATCGCCGGGGCTTTACTGACCCTTCAAAGCACTGCCAAGCGGGGGCAAACATTTGATAAAGAAACTTCACATCGAAAGTTTGTGTTGAGCCTTCTGGAGCCTCTAGAGCTACCGCTCCTGCCAGAGCTCGTGCGTCAGCTAAGGTCTGAAGCACCGAACGTAAGGCTGCAAAGTCTACGCATAGGTCGCGACGACCTGGTCCGACACTTATCCAGCGGCGATGTAGACATTGTTGTCGATGTCCCTCAGCGGGTCGCTGCAGGCATTGCCAACGAACCCATCCTCACGGACGAAATGTGCGTGGTGATGAGGAAAGGCCATGCAGCATCAAAAACAACATGGGGGATTGAGGCCTACCTTCAGGCCATGCACATTGCTGTTTCTAGGCGGAACCATGGCAGCGTCTACGAAGACTTCGAGCTTGAACGGCTTGGCCACTATCGAGATGTCGTTTTAAGAGGCAATAGCTATCACTCTGCCTGCCACATTGCCGCGAGAACAGATCTGATTCTCACCCTCCCACGCTTTTTGGCCCGGCACTATCAAGCGTTAATGCCGCTACATTGCCGGCGTGTCCCTTTTCGGCTGCCCCCAGTTAGCGTGATGATGTATTGGCACAGGAGCCAAGAACGAGATACTGCTCACAACTGGCTAAGACAACAACTGCGACGCCAAGCTGACAAAGTCGCTCAAAGCTGGCCGCAAGACTAAAACGCCAAACAACACGCACTTCTACCCCAGCGCTGTGTAGCGACATGTTGGTCAGCCAATGGGCTGGCCGAGCATTTCCGCAAAGCGCGCATGCAACCTGCACCAAGGGCCTGTAAGCGTTAACCAACGACACCCAATGCTTGCAGCAACTGCGGCAGGGCCCAAATAAAAGCATCTCGGTAATAAGGCCAGTTGTGATAACCCGGCCCGTAGAACCACGTGTCGTGCTCAATGCCCGCGGCCGCAAGCGTATCGGCAAAGCTTTGGTTCATGGTCAGCAAGATGGGCTCGATGCCGTATTCGGGCAAACCGGCAGGCAGATTGTCGTAAGGACCGCCGGGGAGGCCATTGCCGCTGCTGAGCAGAATGCGCATACCGCGTAGGCCCTCCACCTGGGTTCCCGGGTCTTGGGCTTGCCAGCGCGGGTAATTGCTGAGCGGGTCGCCCCAGATGGCATTGCTGGGCGCCACACCGCTAAAGCCTGCCAAGAAGGCGTAAAGGGCACTCACCCGATCCAGATGTAGAAAATCCACGGCGCCGGAAAAGCCAGCCGCAGCGACAAAGCGCCCGGGGTAACTGGCTGAGTAGTACATGGCCCCATATCCGCCCATGGAAGGGCCGGCGATCGCACGTAGCGGCTCGGTGCCTACCTTCAAGTGAGCTTCCAAAAACGGCAGCATGACTCCCATGTGATAGCTCTGCCATTGAAAACTGCCGTCCTCCCAGTCGGAATACCAGCCGGGATTGCCCCCACCACCATCCGGCATGATTGCGATCAGCGGTAGATCTTTGATGAGCTCGAAAACCGCTCCCGTTTCAGTCCAGGTGCGGTAGTCACCGGGTGCGTCATGCAAGAGGTAAAGCACCGGCCAAGTTTTCTGCTGATCCGCATATCCTTTGGGCAAAACCACCCGCACTCGGTCATCGCTGACCTGCATGTCGTCGGCTACTGGTATACGAACTTCAAAGCACTGCGGCGGTGGACAAAGGGGCTCATCGGCAAGAAAGTAAGCACCCGGTACAGCTAGCTCGGTAGCTTGGCTGAGGTCTGGTGCGTTGTTGTCGGCGCATGCCATCAATGCTGCGCAGATCAGCCCCAACAGCGCCTGGCGAGGCCAGTGCTTCATAGCGTCTCTTCCTAGGCGATGAACAAAGGGGAAACCGCGACTACAACAACAGCCTGGTCGCGCTTAGCGCGACTATGTGCGAGCTAGAAGCCGATCTCCTCGTGGCGGCGAGTGTCTACTCTAGCCCCGGAACTGTCCAGCCTTTGCGCAGAGTGTGCAGCCGAAGTTGGCAGCGCAGACAGCCACCGCAAACAGCCATCAGGGCGACTCCCACTACCCAATCCAAACAGCTCACGGCGCACATCACTGCAAGAGCTTCTGCCGGGGGCGAGTATTGCTTGCCTCTAGGTCACACCATTCCGCCTAAGAGCTGGGTGCTCTTAGGCGGACCACAGCCAAGCTTAGACTCAGGGCTAATCGACATCCCTGCCAAGGTTTACTAGGATGCAGGCACCGGGGAGACCAAAAGATGGTTGAGAGAACACCACGTTCCCGGGCATGGTGTTCCTCTGTCGCTGTTGTGGGGCTGCAATCTCTGCATGGGACGGTGACCATCTAAATCCTCCCCTCGCCTAGGTTTGAGACACGGCAATACATGGGGGAGCGATGAATAACCTGCGACAGGCTCGGTTGGGGTCTGGTTGGTGGCAAAACCCGCAATGGTATACAGCGCGGGGAGCGGCCTTATGAGCGCAGCACATACCCCGGTTCCTAGGGGCAACCTCGCTGGGCTGAAGTCCAACTTCAAAGCCGATGCCCTCTCGGGCTTTTTGGTGTTTTTGATCGCCCTGCCCCTGTGTCTGGCCATTTCACTGGCCTGCGGTTATCCGGCCATTGCCGGGGTTTTTACCGCCATTATTGGCGGCATTCTCTCCGCCTTTATCAGCAATTCAGAGCTCACCATCAAAGGGCCGGCTGCAGGACTAATCGTGGTGGCCCTGGGTTGTGTCACTGGCTTTGGCTACACCGCCGGCGCAGACCCGGCTGCGGATTTACAAGCCTACCGAATGGCCTTGGGCGTGGGGGTCGTCGCGGGCGTGGTGCAGATCCTCTTCGGTCTGTTCCGCGCAGGCGTCTTGGGCGCCTTGTTCCCCACAGCAGCGGTCCATGGTTTGCTGGCCTCAATCGGGGTCATTGTCATCTCCACCCAGGTGCCCATCGCCCTGGGGGTAAGCGCCTCGGGAGCGCCCTTGGAACGGCTGGCAGCCTTTCCGCAGTACTTCGCCCAAATGAACCCGGTCATCGCTCTCATCGGCGGTATCAGCCTGTTCATCATGTTCTGCTTCCCGCTCATTAAAAACCCCAAGCTCAAGCTGGTACCGGCACCCATGCTGGTGCTGTTGGTTGCGGTGCCTATGGGCGTGTACTTCGACATTGGTGCCGCAGGCAGCTACACCCTGGGCGACGCCGTGCATACGCTCGGCCCGCAGTTTTTGGTGGACGTGCCGGACAACATGTTTACCGCCTTGGTCTTCCCGGACTTTTCCGGAGTGTTGACCTCAGTCGGTATCCAGTACGTGATCATGTTCTCCCTGATTGGCAGCCTGGAATCCTTGCTCAGCGCCAAAGCGGTGGATCAAATCGACCCTTGGCGGCGAAAAACGGATGCCGACCGCGACCTGCTCGCGGTGGGTGTGGGCAATACCGCCGCGGCCTTTGTGGGTGGCTTGCCCATGATCTCGGAAATCGTGCGGAGCAAGGCCAATATCGATAACGGCGCCCGTACGCGCTTTGCCAACCTCTTCCATGGGGTGTTTTTGCTGCTTTTTGTGGCCCTGGTTCCCTCCCTGATCGACCGCATTCCACTGGCGGCACTGGCTGCCATGTTGGTGTTCACCGGCTTTAGGCTGGCGTCGCCCCAAGAGTTCATCCACATGTGGAAGGTGGGACCAGAGCAACTGATTATTTTTGTCTCCACCATCATCGGGGTGCTCGCTACGGACTTGCTGATGGGCATCGGTATTGGCATTGCGGTGAAGGTCGCCATTCATGTGCTCAATGGCGTGGGTGTCTCCGCTTTAATCCGTACCTCAGCCGACATCAGCACAGACGCTGCCGGCGTGGCCCGTATCAAAGTGCATGACGCTGCCTTGTTTAGTACCTGGATCGGGCTGAAACGCCGCATCGACCAGCAAACAGCGAAGAAGGTGGTGGTGGACCTGTCGGATACGCGCTTTGTTGACCATACCGTGATGGCCAGTCTGGACGAACTGCAAACCGAGTTCGCTGATAGCGACCGAGAATTAGCCATCGTCGGTCTGGAGCATCATCGGCCCTTCTCCGCGCATCCACTCGCAGCCCGCAAGCAGTCGAGCTAAGCATGACCGCAAGCGCTCTGCACACCCAGATTGAGGAAGCCTTAGCGCCAGTCTCACCCTTCTGGCCGATGAAAGGGTATGTGTCGCATAACCCATTGCAGGGCTTGGAGCATCTCCCCTTCGATACCGCCTTTGATCAGGGGCAGAAGTTATTCGGGGCACGCGGCTATTTACCCACGCAGGAATATCGCGAGCTGTACAGCGCCGGGCGTATCCAGGCCACCAGCCTAGAAAGGGCCATGATCCGGCTTGCCCCCAAGCTTGAAGGGAGCATTCAGGCCGGCAAGCGGCTCATTCATTCGGCCGAGGTTCTCCAGGCCACAGTGGTCCATGGCATTCGCCCCTTAGAGCCCAAACTGCTGGACTGGGAATTTGCCTCTGGGCGGGCCTATCAAGCAGGCCCTCAGCAGCCTCAGCGTGAAGACCTACGCGAGCTCTGGCAGGCCGTACTGTCCAGCTTAAAACTCGACGACCCGCAAACCCATCCCGAAGCCGCCACCAACACAACCGATGTGGCGGTGGAGCTACCCCAACATCAATTGCTCAGCGACTGGCTGGACCAGCTCTGCTCAAGCAGCGTAGTTGCAGACATTGATGCCCAGGTCATCAAATGGCTGTCGGCCTTCGTGGATGAAGGCATGGCCAGTTGGGAAATGCCGGCCAAAGCAGGGGGATTTTTTGCCGCCTGGAAGGCCTTGGCGCAATACGATTCCAGCGCGGCGCTGATGGGGATCAAAGGCAGTCAGTCCAAGATTGCGCAGCTCCCAGATGACCCGCACCAGGCTATTTTGCAGGCCTTTAAGCAACTACAAATTCCGGCATCACGCTGGTTGGAATATTTAAGCCGAGCTTTTGCCCAGCTGCCTGGCTGGACGGGTTTGGTTCGCTGGCGGGGTCTCAACCCCGAAGACCCCATTCAAAACGCCTACCCCATCGACCCCGTGCAGTACCTTGCGGTACGAATGTTCTACGAGGTGGAACTGGTCGCCGTGGCGGCACGACGCCACTTGGGCTGCGCGGGCACCTTGGCCGAGATCAGTGCGGCCATCCAGTCCCGGGGCTTGGCCCGCAGCCAGATACCCGGCCCCAATACGGCCCAGGTATGCGCCCAAGCCTGGCGGCTCTTCCAGCTCGCCCAATGTCTGGATCTTTCTCCCGCGACCATCAGAGCACTCAACCAGGCCGAAGCGGAGACGCTATTGGGCTGGATGGATGCCTTTCCGGAGGAGCAGCACCAGGCGGTCTGGCTGGAGGCCTATGAAGACTCCTATCGCTGCGGCTTGCTGCGCAAAATCGCCGAGAAAAAAGCCTCTACTCCAGAAGTAGAAGGGCGCCCCCTGGCTCAAGCGGCCTTTTGCATTGACGTGCGCTCTGAGCCTTTCCGCCGCCATTTCGAAGCCACGGGTCAGGTGCAAACCTTCGGCTACGCCGGCTTCTTTGGAATACCCATCAGCCACCGTGGGTACGACACCGAAGAGTCCCTCCCCCTGTGCCCGGTGCTGCTCACCCCCGGCCAGGCCTCGGTGGAGCTACCGCGTGGGGGTCAGGAGGATGCTCTCCAAGACTACGCTGCGGGAACACGCTGGCGCGAGCTGGGCCAGCACTTATTCCATGACTTAAAGCACAACCCCATTGCCGCCTTTTTGCTGGTGGATGTACTGGGCTTGCTCTTTAGCCTGGGTCTGCTGGGCAAGACCCTTTTCGGTGGAGCTTTTGCAGGGCTGCAATCGGCTTTGAGCGGTTTCTTTGCCCCCACTGTGGCCACCCAGATCGACCCCTCGGAGCAAGCCCAGTCCCAGCCCGTGGGCGGCCGGCCTATTACTCTGCCCCAGGGTTTTAGCATTGCCCAACAAGCCGACTTTGTTGCCGGCGGGCTACGCACCATTGGCCTGATAGAGAACTTTGGGCGCTTTGTGGTGCTCTGCGGGCACGGCAGCACCACCGATAATAATCCCTACTCCGCTGCTCTGGATTGCGGTGCCTGTGGAGGCCGGCATGGGGATCCCAATGCCCGCGCTTTTGCGGCCATGGGCAACAACCCTGAGGTGCGCCAGGCACTGGCCGAACGCGGCCTGCAGATCCCTCAAGACACCTGGTTTTTAGCCGCCAAACACAACACCACCACCGACCGTGTTGAGTTTTACGATTTGTGTGAGCTACCCGCCTCCCATCAACCCGACCTTCACAAGCTGGAGCAACAGCTCGCCCAGGGCGGCCGGCAACAAGCCTGGGAACGCGTCCAACGCATCCCCGACAGCCCCAAAGGGCTCAATGCCGAGCAGGCCTGGGAGCACGTCAAAACCCGCAGCGCCGACTGGGCCAGCACCCGCCCGGAATGGGGCTTGTCCGGCAATGCCGCCTTTATCATCGGGCGCCGTGCGCTGACCCAAGGTATCGATTTAGAAGGCCGCTGCTTTCTGCACTCCTATGATCCAGCCATCGACCCTCAGGGTGAGATCTTAGAAAAGATCATGACCGCACCCTTGGTGGTGGGCGAGTGGATCAACATGCAGTACTACACCTCGGCCACCGATCCTTGGAAGTACGGCAGCGGCTCCAAGGTCATTCACAACATCGTGGCCGGAATTGGGGTGATGTATGGGGCCCAAAGCGATTTGGCCACCGGCTTGCCCTTACAAACCGTGAACGATGGGCCCGAGCATTTTCATGAACCCATGCGCTTGCTGGCGCTGATCGAAGCCTCGCCAGACATCATCACGGGCATTATTGCCAAGCATGCGGTGCTGCAGCAGTTCTTCCACAATGGCTGGGTAAACCTGGTAGCTGTGGACTCCTCCAACTGGACCTTCCAGCGCTACAACACGGCTGGGGAATGGGAGGCCATCACCCTGTGAAAATCCTGGCGACACTAGCTTTATTCCTGCTTTGGCTGGCGCTTTCTACCTCTTTGCACCCGCTGCACCTACTGGCCGGCGCCACCTTCTCTGTAGGCATCGTTTGGCTCAATGGCATTGGCAAAGCCCCGGCGCGGCCGGTCAACCTCAGGCAAGCCCTGCTCTTCATCCCGTGGCTACTGGGCAAGATTCTCAAGAGCGGCCTGCAGGTGAGCTGGTTGATATTGCATCCCAAGCTCCCCATCGCGCCGCGTCTTATCGAGCAGCCTGTGAGCTTCAAGGGCAAAGCGGAGCTGGTCACCATGGGCAATTCCATCACCCTGACGCCGGGCACCATCACAGTGGAGATTGACCCGCACACCATGGTGGTCCATGCCCTGGATGCCAGCGCGGCGCAAGGCATCCTCGATGGGGAGCTGCAAACACGCGTGGCGCGGATATTTCCCCAGGCCGAGACCTCTGCATGACCACGTTCTTTTACTTCATGGTGCTCACCTTGGCCGCATTGATACTGGTGTATCTGTTCCGGGTGGTGCGCGGCCCCACGCCTTATGACCGCGTCCTTGGCCTGAATGGCATTTCCACCAAGGCCATCGTGCTGATCGTAGTGATTGGTACCGTCTACGACCGGGTGGATATGTTCGTGGACATTTCCACCGGCTATGCCCTCCTCAACCTGGTTGGTGCTTTGGCCATCGCCAAATTTTTAGAACAACGCGGGGGTAGCCAATCATGACGGTGCTCGCGGTGATTTTGATGCTGGCGGGGCTGTTCTTTTTGGTGGTGGGGTCCATCGGGATGCTGCGCTTACCCGACGTATTCTCCAGGGTGCATGCACTCTCACTCACCGATTCTCTGGGCGCGGCTCTGGTGCTCTTGGGCTTGGCCGTTTATGAGGGCTTCAACCAGAACTTTCTCAAGATTTTGGTGGTGCTGGGCCTGGTTTATTTGCTCAACCCCGTGATTTCGCATGCCACTATTCGGGCTGCGTATCGCTCCGGGGCCCGGCCTACACCAAAGGACCCCTCATGACCCTGGAGATCCCCCTACTGGTTTTGCTGGTGATGACGGCTGCTGGCGCACTGATGGTCAAGGACCTGATCTCGGCCGTGTTTATTTTGGGCTCCTACAGCTTCACCCTGGCCTTGGTCTGGGCTTCGTTGGGCGCGGTGGATGTGGCTTTTGTAGAAGCCGTAGTCGGGGCTGGTCTCGCCACGGTGTTCTTCTTACTCACCCTATTTAACGCCGCCGAAAAGGACACCCGCATTCGGGCCTCGCGCATGCCCTGGATCACCTTTGTGAGCTTACCGGCGCTGGCCATCTTGCTGCTCTATGGAGCCGGTGATCTGCCCGCCTTTGGCGACCCGGCATCGCCTGCCAGCACCCATGTGTCGCCCACATATATTGCCGACAGCTTGGACCAAACCCGCACCCCGAACCTGGTGACGGCGGTGCTCATGGACTACCGCGCCCTGGATACCTTGGTCGAGACCATGGTGATTTTTACCGCCGGTATTGCCTGCGTGCTCATCCTACGGAACAAGCCATGATTCATTCTCACGACAGCGTCATCGTGCAAACCCTGGGCCGAGTGGTCATCCCGGTTGCCCAACTGTTCGGGCTGTATGTGTTGCTCTTTGGTCAGTATGGCCCTGGAGGTGGGTTTGTGGGCGGCGTGATCTTGGCCGCGAGTATGATTCTGGCCATCCTCATCTATGGCGTGGGTTCAGAGGGCTCACGTTTGGCCCGGCTGATTCTGCACGGCGACGGCGTGGGCCTGCTGATCTTCGCCGGGGTGGGCGGCTTGTGCCTGATTGGTGGGGGTCAGTACCTGAACTATTCCCATCTGCCCATACCGGGTATGGATGAGTCCTCCCGGCACTACCTGGGCATCCTACTCACTCAGGTCGGCGTTGCCGCCGATGTGGCGGTCACCGGAGTCTCCATCGCGATGAGCCTGGCCGCCGATCAAGACCCCCTCAGCACCGAGGACCAAGAGCATGCTTGAGCTCATTCAAACCTGGGCCCAGCGACCGAACTTCATTGTGTTCGTGATCTTGTTCTTATGGGGGGTGTACATCATGGCCGTACACCCCAACCTGGTGAAAAAGCTCATTGGCCTGTACATCGTCCAAACCAGTGCCGTGTTTTTCTTGGTGGCCTTTAGTGCCAAGGATGGAGCAACGGTACCGGTGCTTGACGCGAAAAGCGCTGCGCAAGCTGCCATTGATGTGGGCGCCTATGCCAATCCGCTTCCCCATGTGCTCACAGTGACCGCCATCGTGGTGCAGGTGGCCACCTTAGGCGTGTCCTTGGCCTTGGTAACCGGCATCTATAGGCGCTTTGGCAGCCTGGATGAGCAAGAGGTTTTGGAGCAGCCAGAGTGAGCCACCAACTTCCCATCTTGCTCTTTTTGCTGCCCTTTATTGGTGGCGTAGCTCTGCCCTTAGTCACGGCGAAAAACCGCGCTCTGGCCCAGCCTCTGACCCTGCTTATCATGGGCTTGTTAGTGGTCCTGGCGGCCATCAATCTCAGCGTGGTTCTGAGCACCGGCAGCATCCACTATGCACTGGGCGGTTGGGCGGCCCCCATTGGCATTGCCTGGCTCGATGACCCACTCGCCGCAGTTGTGGTGCTCACCATCAGCGGAGTGTCTTTGCTCTCGCTGCTGTACGGGCGCCTGGTGGTCCCCAGCAAGCTAAGGCAGAGCACACCCTATTACACCCTCATCTTGCTCATGCTCTCGGGCTTGGTGGGCATTGTTTTCGCTGCCGACCTCTTCAATATTTTCGTATTCCTGGAGCTTGCCGCTTTGCCAGCCTATGCCTTGGTGGGTATTGGTGGAGGCAAAGCCTTGGTCTATGCCTATCGCTACCTCTTATTAAGCTCCTTTGGCGCCACTTTGTATTTATTGGGCGTCGGCCATCTGTATGCGGCCACGGGCACCCTGAACATGGCCGACTTGGCGCAGCGTTTACCCAGCCTGATGACCTCCACCGCCGTGGTTGGCGGGCTCAGCTTTTTGTTCCTGGGTTTGGCCATCAAGATGGCGCTACTGCCGCTACATACCTGGCTGCCGGATGCTTACGAAAAGGCGCCAAGCTCGGTGGCGCCACTGCTGGCTTCCACCATTACCAAAGTGGCCATCGTGGCCTGGGTACGAATCGAGTATTCGCTGATCACCCCGGGGGTAGAGGTCAGCCATGTGCCGGTGTTGGTGTTCTTGGAGGACCTGGGAATTATTGCCGCCATCTTGGGCGGAGCCTTGGCCCTGATTCAAACCGACATCAAGCGCATGTTTGCCTATGGCGGCATTGGCCATATTGGGTTGATCTTGATTGGTGCCAGCCTGGGTAACTCCACTGCCTTTGCCGGAGCGATGTTTTATTTGATCAACGATGCGGTGATGCAGGCCGCATTGTTCATGCTGGCTGGGGCGCTAGTGCACTACTACCGCGCCCATACCCTCGACCAGCTCCGCCAAGCCTCCACCCGTTCCGCTTGGCTGAGCAGCGTGTTGATCATTGTGGCCATTTCTATGGTCGGCTTACCGCCAACTGGAGGCTTTTTCGGCAAATGGAACATCATCCTGGGTGCTCTGCAGGAGCAGCACTACCTGGCGGCCTTTGCCGTGGTGGCCTCCACCCTGCTGACCCTGGCCTACTTCGTCAAGGTTTTTGCGGCCTGGTTTCACCAACCCTCGGGGCACACTGCTAGAGCTGCGGTCGTACCCCCCTCTTTGGGATTCAGCATGGGTTCAGCAGCAGCCGCGATGATTTTGCTGGGCCTGTTCAGCGACCCGGTCTTCCAGTTTTTGCTGGCCTCTACAGGCGCCTAAACCCGTGATGCTGATCTATACCCTCATCCCCACCCTGCCCCTGGCCGCATCGCTACTGTTGTTGGTGGCAGGTCGCCGGCTAGAAGGCAAAGGGCATCGAATCGTCATCCCCGCAGTCGCGGCGAGTTTTGTTCTGTCCTTGCTGGCCTTCACGCAAGTGCAAGCACAGGGCGCCATTCAGCTGGATCTTTACCAGCTGTTCGCTGTGGGCGATTTGGTGGTGGACTTTGGCTTTTATATCGACCCACTCACCGTACTCATCTTATTGCTGGTTACCGGCGTTAGCAGCATCGTGCAGGTCTATGCTGGGCGCTACATGATCGGCGACCGGCGGCATAGCCGCTTCTTTGCCCTCACCGCCCTGTTCACCGCAGCCATGACCTTTTTGGTGATGAGCAACAACTTGCTGGTGACCTTTATTTTTTGGGAGGTGATGGGCTTTTGCTCCTACTTGCTCATTGCTCATTACGCCGACCGCCCCTCAGCTATACGCGCGGCCACCAAGGTTTTTTTGGTGAATTCCATTGCGGATGTGGGCCTGAGCATCGGCGTGATTTTGGCATTCCGAAACTTTGGCACCTTGGATATTCCCGAGATCCTGGCCTTGGCGCGCTCCGGTGCGGAGTTTTCGCCCACCGCCATGACCGTGATGTCGCTGTGCTTATTCATGGGCGCGGTTGGTAAGTCGGCACAAATGCCTGCGCATGTGTGGCTACCCCTAGCCATGGAAGCGCCTACCCCGGTGTCGGCCCTTATTCATGCCGCCACCATGGTGAACGCCGGACCTTTTTTGCTGGTGCGACTCAGCCCCGTGCTGGTGCTATCACCGAGTGCCATGACGGTGATTGCTATTGTCGGTGGCCTGACCGCTCTTTTTGCGGCCATCGTCTCTTTGACCCAGAGCGACATCAAACGCAGTTTGGCTTACTCCACCATGAGTCAGCTGGGCTTCATGATTTTGCTCTGTGGTGTGGGCGCTTTTGTGGCGGCCATTTTCCACTTGATCGCACATGGCTTTTTCAAAGCCTTCTTATTCCTCTCCACTGGCAATTCACTGGCAGCCACCAAACGGCGCTTCGCCGAGCACCCAGAGCCCCCCGTTCCTGCCACTCAGGGCTTGTATATAGCCGCGCTCTTACTCGCTCTGCTACCCCCGCTTGTGATCTTCTCGGCGCCTTACCAACATTTATGGCTCTCGCAAAACTTCAGCGCAGCCTCCACGCTCTTTTGGGTGGTGGGCTTGAGCACCGTGTTTTGTACGGCCATCTATGTGTTCAAGTGCATTAACGAAGTCTTCCGCCACAGCCCTGCCGGGCCTGCCTCGCAAGGCAGCTGGGTACGACCCCAGTTCTTCCACCGGCGCTATCTCATCGGCGTTGCCCTGGCCCTGGGCTTGTGGATTGCTGTGTTGCTTGCAGTGTGGCGCTGGTTTGTGGGCTATTTGTCGCCTTATGTGGGCGCAGCGCCGATGGCGGTGGAGACCAGCCCAGGTGTTGGACCAGCGCTAGGGGTCGCTTTGGCCGCGGCGGTACTTGGCTGGGGGCTGGCTTGGCTGCGCCGGGATCATGCTCCGGGCCCCAACGCGGCAAGCTGGAACAAGCGCCTGTATGTGTTTTTCCTGAACAAGGCTTACTTCGATGAGCTCTATGAGGCGGTCATTGTCCGCCCTAGTCTGGCCTTTGCACATTGGGGCTGGCGGGTAATTGATCGGGGACTTATTGATCGCTTCATACTCTCGGTAGCACCGGGTTCGGTGGCCGTAGCCGCCTGGCTTGCCCGCCGCATTGACCGCGATATCATCGACCGCCAAGTGGAGTCGGTCGGTGCCGGCAGCGTAGGCATGGCTCACAAGTTAGCCGAGGTCATCGATACCGGAGCCCTCGCCCATTCGGTGGATCAGGTAGCGCGCAGCGTGGAGAAAACGGGCCGCCAGGCTCTGCGTTATGAGGCGCATACCCTGCAGCACAACCTCTTGGTGGTGGTGCTATTGCTGGTAGCGGCGCTGAGCTTTTTCTACTGGTTTAGTTAGCGGAGGGAACACCGTATGGCCGCTTTATTTGCCGATCATTTGATCAGTTGGATGATCGCCGTGCCGGTGCTCGGTATTGCCGCCGTTGCCTTTGTGCGCGAGCCAGTCATACTCCACACCGCCCTGATTACCACCTTGCTTAATCTGCTCCTGGCCCTGGGTTTGTGGCTGGGCTTCGACACCAGCAACCAGGGCATGCAGTTTGTTGAACGCGTGGAATGGATGCCAACCTTTGGCATTCAGTACGCCGTGGGAGTGGATGGCATCAGCATTCTGTTGGTATTGCTGACCGCCCTGCTCTGCCCTTTGTGTGTGTTGGGTTCCTGGGTCGGCATTCGCACCCGGCTACGCGCTTTCATGATCCTGATCTTGATCGTCGAAGCCGCGATGATTGTGGTGTTTACCGCGCTAGATGCCTTCTTATTTTTCATGCTCTGGGAAGTCACCATGATTCCCATGTATTTCATGATTGTTCTCTGGGGCGGTCCCGAGCGCGCGGCGGCCGGCCTCAAGTATGTGATTTACAGCCTGATTGGCAGCTTGCTCTTGCTGGTGGGGATCTTGGGGCTGTCGCTGGAAGCCGGCACCTTCGAGATTTTGGCATTGGCCGAGCACGACTATTCGCCCAGCGCGCAAACCTGGATTTTCGCTGCCTTGTTCCTCGGCTTTGCCATCAAGCTCCCGATGATCCCCTTTCACACCTGGTTACCGGACGCTCACTCCGAAGCGCCCACAGCCGGGAGCGTTCTGCTTGCTGGGGTTCTACTCAAAATGGGCGGCTACGGCATGATCCGCTTTTGCCTGCCCATTTTCCCCGACGTCGCCATTGCCTTTGCCACCCCTTTGCTCTGGCTTTCGGTGAGCGCCATCCTCTACGGCGGCTACATGGCCCTGGCCCAAAGCGATCTCAAGCGGTTGGTGGCCTATTCCTCGGTGTCCCACATGGGCTTTGTCACCCTGGGTATTTTTTCTTTCAGCCGCGAAGGTGTGCAAGGGGCCATACTGCAAATGGTGACGCACGGGGTGACCACCGGCGCCTTGTTCTTGATTGTGGGCCAGCTCTACGACCGCACGCATAGCCGAGCCATGGCTGACTACGGCGGTCTGCATCAACGCATGCCACGCTTTGTGGCCATATTAAGCCTCTTCGCCGTCGCCTCTTTCGGCCTTCCCGCCACCTCAAACTTCATTGGAGAGTTCTTGATTTTGGTGGGCGTATCCTACGAACACTTCATCTTCGTCGTTCTGGCCATGGGCGGCATTGTGCTGGGCGCGGCCTACATGCTCTGGATGCTCCAGCGGGTGGCCCTCGGGCAGCCCCGCACCCAGGCCGCCAGTCAGCTCACTGACCTCAACCTTCGTGAGATGTGCACGGTGGTGCCATTGGCCGCCGTAGTACTCGGTATTGGCCTCTACCCCGGCCCCCTACTGCAGACCATGGACGCAAGCGTGAACGAAATCGTGGCCCAGATCGAAATGCTGCGCTCCGCATCACCCTCATTGCCGTAGCCGAACTTACCGGTCATGGGCCGCACAGAAGGCGACCTGGCGTCGGCGCAGCCACGTTGCGCCCGTGAGCAGAACAGCAATCATCAAAGGTGCCCAGAAGGCACCGCCACCGCGCGTGGGACGGGTAGCATTGGCATTGCGTTGGTAGACCTGCGTCGCCGGTTGGTCGACGAGATGAATAATCTCCAGGCCGCGGCGGTAGTCCATGACATAGACAACGTCTTCGGATACCCACTGCGCAGAGCCACTATAGCTCTCTGCGGCAACCAGCCAGCCCACCTCTTCCATCTGCCCCTGAGGGTCAATGTTCACGAAGCGGGTACCGCGGTCGTAATAGGACACCACCATCAGGCCGCTGCCATCAAACTCGGGATGCACTTCAAACCAGTGGGCGCAATACAGCACATGACCAGGCGCAGAACCGTCCAGAAACAGCCCGCGGGAGCCAGCATCGTAGGCGTCCAGCAGGCTGAAATTCATCGCGCGGACATCTTCGACGTTAAGCTCTCCCGCCAGGTAAGCATCAAGGGCTGCGGATACGGCGCGCGCATCCCAGGTTTCCACCACAGAATTGGCGCCCCCATCGGCGCTGGCCTCACAATCGCTACCGGCAGTATTGGTATTTCCGGAGGGAGCGATTTCGGTTCCAAAGACCGCAATACTGTCGCGGCCGGCATTGGGCCACTCCACTTGGTGATAGCCCAAAGTGGAGAAACGCTCAGGCTCAAAACTCACCCGATTCAACTCCACCGGGTTCGCCGGGTCGCGGGTATCCATCAAGATATTGCTGGAGCCGGCTGACATCACAATGCCCGGCCGAATCTCTGTGAGGTCATGGGTGTAGGGCGTATTGCCCAAGTCACCATAGTTCACCGCGGCGCGCCAGGTCTGCTCTAGCGGAGTGGGGTTCGTCGGATCTCTAAGGTCTACGATCCAACCCGTACGTCCATAGGCATAGGCGCAGCCATTCAGTTCGCCGTCGACTTCCGCCGACACACAATTCCAGGTGTGGTCGGCCACATCTGCGGTACCCAGAACGCGCATATTGGCAGGGTCTGATACATCCACAACTTGCAGACTGCCGAAGACCAAACCATCGCCAATTTCCGGCATGTTCGGGTCGACGCTATCCACCAACAAAATCTTGCCATCGGTATCGGGATCTTCTTGCGCCAAAGCAACGCCGGTGAATGTTTGGGGCAGTATGAGCGACCCCAGTAACTCTGGGCTTTCCGGTATGGAAACGTCATAGACAAAGACGCCGCGGGGATCGGTCAGATAAAACCGATCCCCCAATAAGCGTGCACCGGCCGTACCCGAGTGCTCTGGGAAGCGCCCTAAATACTCGACATTATCCGTTGCGGAAAAGGTGAGATCCGTAGGCAAAGTAGGATCGAGCGCCACCCGCGGATGGGCGGCAACAGAAGTGGCCAGCACAGCAAGCAGGCCTAAGCAATAGTGTTGGAAGCGCATGGCAAGGTTCAAATCCAGCGTGTTTGGACTATATCACCTGCGTATCTGCAGTCTTAACAACCACCAGCCAACGGCACGTCATCACCGGCGCAGCAACAGGAAAAATCTTTCCACAGATGTCACAGATGGGCGCCGATGAATGGGTGACCCCATGATGCTCACCGCCAAGCTCAAAGCCTAGACCAACCAAAACCCTGGCTCTGCGACGACACAAGGCACCCCACAATCTGCGTTCATCTGCGCCAATCTCCGGTCAAAAAACACTTGGCGAGCGGCTTGCCTGCATCAGCGTGGCATGGAGACCAGGAGCCGCAGATTACGCAGATTGACGCAGATGATGTTTCGGGTGATGTCGCCGAAACAGATTGTCCTGTCTGTGCTGTTGGCCAAGCCTCGACTCGAGGCTTACCTGTCAATCAAGCAGGGCGCTGCAGAAAGCGGCTCATAATCTGCGTTCGTCTGTGCCAATCTGCGGCCAACAAACACCTCGCTTGATGCCAACCAAACTGGGTCGCATCATCAGCAGCAACCGACCGCTGATATTTCTCCCATAGATGTCACAGATGAGCACCGATGAACGAGTGGCCCTGTGACGCTCACCGCCTAGCCTGACACTCTGGACACCGTTGAGCCGCGCTTAGCAACGACACAAGGCACCCCAAAAATCTGCGTTCATCTGTGCCAATCTGCGGCTAATAATCCTCAGGCAGTTGCGGCCTCCACAGTTTCGGCTTTCTCCGTGGGCGCGGGCCGGTAGCGGTTGGCCCGCTTGAAGCTGCCGAAGTCGTTAAACCGCACCCCCATCTCACGCATGATGGCGTGCGCACGCGGAGCCACCATCTGCCGCAGGTAAAAGGGCTGCCCCACCACAAAGTGGTGAATGGCGTGGGTGCTGCCGAAGTTGAAGCAAAACAGATTCAGCGGTGCCAGCCACCAGGCGTTGAAGACCTGAGTCTGCTGGAGGATGTTGCCGTCCTCGACATCACCGTAGTAATGCATGTTGCTGCTGATGAAATGCAGACAGAAGGTGCGCAGTAAGCTGGGCAGCATCCAAACCACCGCCAGCACATTGAGGGTCTGCACCACACCGGCGAACACGCCCTGGGCTTCTAGCGGATGGCCGAAGGCCGTCGCCAAAAGCACTGCCGCATGCCAGAGCAGCCAGCCATGCCAAGCGGCGTAGTAGATGGTCGCCAGCGGGGAATAGCTCAGGCGCTGCTCCCAGGCCATCTTGCGAAACGCTGCTTTGTCCTTGGGCTTTTGGGCCTTGATGTAGGCACGCACCATTTTGAAGGTGGACACTGGGCGCAGATACACCGCCAGCATGTTGTCGCCGGTCATCAACAAACGTCGCAAGCCCCAGGGCTCGCCGTTGGTGATACCGCGTTCTTCCAGATCCGACTCCGTGCCGGAGTGTTTATGGTGGTGGAAGTGCAGTTTGCGCCGTACCAGGGGGTTGATGGTGCTGGGGCGAGCCATCCAGCCCAACAGCAACATCAGGCTGTTGATGCGCGGATGCTTGCGAAAGTACTGGTAATGGATGAGGTCATGCTCCAGCTCATGGATGAAGCTGGCAAAAATGGCCACCAAAGGCACACACAGCCACCAAGCCATATGCCCAGCGATATACGCCCAGGCACAGGCCAGCATTCCGGCCAGGGAGACAGCCATAATGCTGGCGCCGATGAGGTTCTGGTGACGCAGTATGGGAAAGCGTGCCTTGATATCTTCGCCGGCAGCTTGGATTTCTGCCTTAACCGCGGCCGTTCTCTCCGCGTCCGTCATGCTCGATGGGTCATAGTGATGGGGTTTGCTCATGAGGCAGTCTCCTGTCTGAATGCTCCATAGAGTACAGTCGTTCACTTTCACGAGTAGAGGCCTCGCACGCCAAGTTTTTGGCCCCAGGTGCCAAGGAGACTTCGATCCACCATGAAACAAAGCCCCACTTCCTTATCGAGCTGGACGCGGGCCTTGGTCGCGACGATGCGGACCCTCGGCTTAGACGCGCCGCATCTGATCCGGGAGGCCGGCCTGGATCCGGCCCTCCTGCGCCAGCCGCAAGGACGTTATGCCCTTGAAGGCACCACGCGCTTATGGGCGCTTGCGGTGCAAGCTTCGGGGCGAGAGGATCTGGGTTTGGAAGTGGCGCGGCATGTGGACCACGCGACCTTTCAGGCGCTGGGCTATGCCTTGCTCGCTAGCACCACCCTCCAAGACGCCTTTGAGCGACTCCTGCGCTATTTCGCGGTGGTAAGCGATGCGGGCAGCTTAGAACTGCGTAGCGACAGCCGCGGTACCACTCTGGTCATTGCACCTGTTGATGGGCCCATACAACCCGCGCCGCAGGCCATCGAGGCCATGGTTTGTGTGATCTATCGCATGGGACGGCAGCTTTACGGCCGCGGTTTCAGCCTGCAGGAGCTGCATTTTTCCCACCCTGCCCCCAGCGACACGCAAACATACTGCCAAGCCTTCGGCCTGATGCCGAAATTCGCCGCTGATCAGAATCTCATCCGTGTTTGCCGTGATGTGATGGATGAATCCTTGCCCACCGGGAACCCCGAGCTGGCCCGCGCCAACGAAGCCCTGTTGGAATCCAACTTAAACAACATCCAACGTCCGGATATTGTGCAAAGCCTTCGTGACCACCTTGCCCAGCATCTCGCCAACGGCGAACCGAGCTTGCAGCAACTCGCGCAGCACCTTTACATGAGTCCCCGCAAGCTGCAGCGCCAACTGGCGGCGCACCATACTAGCTTCAGCCGGGTGCTGGACGAGCTCCGCCAGGAGCTCGCCAAGGGTTACTTGGCCAACGCCGCACTCAGCCTCAGTGAAGTGTGTTTTCTGCTGGGCTTTCAGGATGTATCCAGTTTGAACCGGGCTTGCCAGCGCTGGTTTAAAAGCACACCTGGGCAGCTTCGAGAATCCGTTGCGGCGCCCCAGTCAGCCTCAGCGCCTCGCTAAGTCTCAGAATGCGCCCCCACGCCGTAGGCTGCCTCATCACTACTTTGCGAGCCAAACATGGGGCGCAATGAAGGCCAAATCCGGCTAAACCGCTAAGATGCCCGCTTAAGACACTTTGAGGAGACAGTTATGAGCAACACCGCTCTCATCACCGGTGCATCCGGTGGCATTGGCGCTGAATTCGCCCGCATCCACGCCCGTCAGGGCGGCGATCTGATACTGGTCGCGCGCAGCGCGGACAAGTTGCAGGCGCTGAAAGATGAGCTTGAGAGTGCGCATAAGGTTCAGGTCACCACTATTGCTCAAGACCTATCGCAGCCAGGCGCGGCGCAAGACGTGGCCGCTGCCACTCAGGACGCGGGACTCAAGGTCGACATCCTGATTAACAATGCGGGCTTTGGCGGCCATGGGAAATTCCATGAACGCGACATCCGCCGTGATTTGGAGATGATTCAACTCAACATTTCCGCCTTGACCGAGCTCAGTCATCTCTTCCTCCAGGGCATGGTCGAGCGCGGTCATGGGCAAATCTTGAACGTAGCCTCTACGGCGGGCTTTTTACCGGGCCCGCTGCAGGCCACTTACTACGCCACGAAGGCTTTTGTGTTGTCCTTCTCGCAGGCCATTGCCGAAGAACTCAAGGGCACTGGAGTGAGTGTGACGGCCTTGTGTCCGGGCCCGGTGGCCACGGGCTTTGTGGCTGCCGGAGATTTGGATGGAGTGGCTGTATTCGACAAGGCCGCAAGCGCCGCCTCGGTGGCCGAATACGGATACAAGGCCATGCAGAACCAGAAGTTGGTTGCGATTAACGACTTTGGCTTGAAGTTCGTGCTGAACTGCGTGCTGCCGTTTTTGCCGCGCAAGATGGTCCTGGCGACTTCCCGTAAGTCCATGGAAAAGTCACGCTAGTTGCCGTTGCTGCTGGGTCTAGTCGCCTGACTAGGCCCGGCTTTGGTGCCGGCTCGCTCCCATCTGCCTTGGCAAATTTCAAAGGCATCCGCAAGCATAGCCAGGCAGTAGACGGCTTAAGCATAGTAGCCGCAGCCTAGGGGCGATTGCTGAAGTGTTTAGCCCAAGCGGCGGTGAATGCAACCCAGCGGCTTAGCCGTACTTTGCTTAGCGGTCGTAGCCGGGGTTGTGGCGGTCTAGCTTACGCAACAAGCCTGGCCAGGCTAGCTCTCCTCCAAGACCCTTGGTCACCTGGGCGGCGGCTTGTTGTACCCCGGCTAGAATCTGCGGATCGACCTGGACCAGTTCCCCACCGCCAGACTGGGCGCGCACTTGTATCGTGCAGGCTGCCTCAAACACATACATGGCCAGAAATGCATCGGCGGGGCTGGCGCCCACGGTGAGCAAACCATGATTGCGCAGCATGAGGAAACTGTTCTGGCCTAAGTCGGCAACCAAACGAGGCTTTTCTTCGGCGCGCAGAGCAATACCCTCGTAGTCGTGATAGCCCAGAGCCGCCAAGGCAATGGTGGACTGCTGCGACAAGGGCAACAAACCAGCCGCCTGGGCGGATACAGCCACACCGTTGAGCGAATGCGTATGCATAACGCAATGGGCATCATCCCGCGCAGCATGAATGGCCGAATGAATGGTGAAGCCAGCCGGGTTGATGGGGTATGGGGTATCCATCACCACCTTCCCGTCGAGGTCTACCTTCACCAGGCTGCTGGCGGTGATTTCCTCAAACAACCAACCGTAGGGGTTGATCAAGAAATGGTGCTCCGGTCCCGGCACTCGAGCTGAGATATGCGTAAAGACCAGATCGTCCCAGCCATACATGGCAACCAGCCTGTAGGCGGCGGCCAAGTTCACCCTAGCCTGCCATTCCTGCTCTGACACTTGGCCTTGGAGGCTTTGGCTCATTAAGTCGCCCATGTATTACTCCTGTGGGTTGTCTCGCTCCACAAGCATCAGCCTAACCCTAAATCGCGCTGGGCAGAAGGCTACAGGCGCCGCATTGGACCTTGGTCGGACGCGAGGCGTGAGTCACGGGCCCGTCTGGCACTATGAGTAGCCACGGGAGACAAAACAACAAGCGCATGAACTGGATTGGCATGTGGTCAGAGCACGCCGCGCTCTACCTGCAGGTGTTATCGCTCATTACCCTCCTGGCATTTAGCCTGCCCATCTTACTAATGCCGGCAAAGTGGGCCCACATGCTGCAGTGGAAGCTGCCCGACGACACCGACCTTTGCTGGTACTTCGCGCGCTGTCTGGGCTCTTTTGCCCTGGTTACCAACCTCTTCTTCTTTCGCGCGGCCTGGACTGGCTTTGGTACCGAAGTTCTGATGCAGTTCTTCGCGGCCTTTTGTTTGATGATGGTGCTGGTACACATCTGGGGAGCGCTCGAAAGAACCCAGCCTTGGACCGAAACCGCCGAGATTGGTCTGTGGCTGGCATTTTTGGTACTCACCCTGCTGTGCTTGCCGGGCACCCATTAACTTTGGCTGAGCGCAGGCTTAATGCCGGACTCAGCTGCCCGCTTTAACTCATCGCGCCATGAATAAGATTGCAATCAGCCTACTGCTCATCATGGGAATGCAGGCCTGCGCTTCGCAAACGCCAGCACCAGCACCAGCGCCAGCGCCAGCGCCAGCGCCATCATTCGGCCACGATGGAGCGCAGGATTGGGTGATTCTGCGCGCCTCAATCCCGCAAGCTCAAGCCGTGGCTCAACTGGAGCAAGCCCTGCAGGCCCACCCCAAGCTCAGCTTGATGCAACGCATTGATCATCACCGCAATGCAGCTGCAGCCGACCTCGCGCTTCCGCCCACCACCGTACTGGTCTTTGGCAACCCGGCTCTGGGCACACCCTTGATGCATCAAGCACCGAATCTGGCTTTGGATTTGCCCCAAAGAATGCTCATTCGAGCGGCCAGTTCTGGCGTCGAACTGGTGTATGTGGATGCTCGAGCTATGTTCGCCCGCCATGGTCTAGCAATCGATCACCCCGCTGCCAGCACCATCAACGCGGCGCTGGCCCAGCTCGCTGAGCAAGCTTTACTCGAGCCCCAGCTCAGCTCTAAAAAGGCAAAATCCAGCCAACCCTAAGCCCTCCTCCATTGGTCTTAAGCAGGACCAGCCAGGCTGCGGGGGTGGAAGTATTTAAGGCCAGTACGGAGACGCGGCGGCCCCTTATGCACCATTCCCAGCCAGGCTTCATGGCAGCATCTGGCACCCTGTCACGGCCAAGCCAGGGGCTTAGGCGATGGCAGGAACAAGCTTGGGGGCTGGCATTACTCAGCAGCATCTCCTACGCGCTAGCCGCGCAGGCCGAGTGGCCGCTCTACGGCGGCGATGCGGCCCATCATCGCCATGTACTAAACAGCCAGATCAGCCCGGAGAACATTCATCAACTCAAGCCGGCTTGGTCCTTTAAGACCGGCATCAAGGGCAGCTTCCAGGCCACCCCCATCGTTGCCGATGGGGTGATGTATGTATCCCTGCCCTGGAACCATGTGGTGGCCTTGAATGCCGCCAGCGGCGAGGAGATTTGGCGTTACCAGCACCGCCGCGACATGCGACGTAAGCCCTGTTGCGGACCAGCCAACCGGGGCGTCGCCCTGGCCCAGGGACGGGTGCTGATGGGCACCGTGGATGGGCACTTGCTGGCCCTGGATGCGGCCAACGGAGAGCTGCTCTGGGACCGCGATGTCACCGGCGGTGATGCCGGAATCGCCGAAGATATTCGCGCTTTGGGCACTCAAGCCACAGGCAAAGTGGTGGGCACTTCGGGGGCTGGGCTGAATATGGCTCCCACCGTGCACGGCGACAAGGTCATCATCGGCATTACCGGCGTGGGCTATGGTTTGCACTTGGATAACCCTCGGGAGAATGCCCCTCTCGGGGCCGTGGTCGGAATCGCTGGTCATTATGGTCGGCGTGGCTTTATTGCGGCCTATTCCTTAAGCAAGGGCGAGCCGATCTGGCAGTTCGACACCATTCCCGAGCAAGGCTGGGAGGGCGACTTTGTTCAGAGCACCGCCGATGGAGAGCGCCTGCCAAGAAATCCGCAACGCGAAAAAGCCCAAGCCCCCTCTTACAGCAAAGCTTGGCGTTATGGCGGCGGCTCGGTGTGGAGCACACCCGTGATTGACACCGCCACCGATACCCTGTTCTTCGGCACTGGCAATCCTTCACCGCAAATGCAAGGCTCATCCAGGCCCGGCGACAACCTCTACACCTCCTCTGTGGTGGCCCTCGACGTCAACACCGGGACACTGCGCTGGCACTATCAACAGGTGCCGCATGATCTCTGGGGCTATGACGTGGCTAGTCCTCCGGTGCTCTTCCACTGGCAACAGGGGGACAAAAGCCTGCCAGCGGTAGGCCAAGCCGGAAAAACCGGGTGGTTCTATGTGCTCAACCGTGACAACGGAGAGTTGCTGTACAAAAGCGAGCCCTTTGTTCCGCAACACAACATGTTCAAGCCGCCATCAGCAGAAGGCACCATCGTCTACCCCGGCGTGATTGGCGGCAGTAATTGGTCCCCGGTATCCGTAGACGCCCAGCGGCGCAAAGTGTTTATTGCGGGCATTCACTGGCCGGTGGAGTACCGGCTGCATACTCTGCCCGCAAGCGAAGAAGCACCGGCGCTGCAGTACTCCTCTATGTCGCCGGTTTATGATGCGGAAAGGTACGGTTTAATCAGTGCTCTGGACTTGGATAGCGGCCGCGTCCTCTGGCAACAACGCACATCCAACCCTCTTATTGGCGGGCTGCTCAGCACCGATAGTGGCTTGGTGTTTAGTGGTGAGGGCGGCGGTGCCTTACTGGCTCTCGCTGCCGAAACCGGCGCAAAACTCTGGGAGTCCAAAACACCGTTTGGGGTGAATGCGCCTCCGATTAGCTATGAAGTAGACGGTCGGCAGCATATTGCTGTTGTGAGCGGCGGCAATGCCCTGTTTGGCTATGCCCCGGGCGACCTCATCCAAAGCTGGGCTCTGGCTACGCCTGCAGAGCAATAATCGCCTTGATCCTCGACTCCGGGGCTGTCCAAGGTACGGGCCAGCACAACCCAAAGGCGGAGCATAAAAAAAAGCCGCAGCCGGCTTTCACCGACTGCGGCTCATGTTTAAGCCTTGAGGGCTGAGGCTAGCTCACCCGCTCCAGCACCGTTGCCACGCCTTGGCCCATGCCAATGCACATGGTGGCCACACCAAACTGGGCATCCTTTTCATTGAGGATGTGAGCCAGAGCACCGGTGATCCGGGAGCCGGAGCAACCCAGCGGGTGGCCCAGAGCGATGGCGCCGCCCTTGATGTTAATCACGTCCTGCTTATCGGTGAGTTTGAGCTCTTTGAGCACCGCCAGCGACTGGGCGGCAAAGGCTTCGTTGAGCTCGAAGTAGTCGATATCAGCCAGGCTCAGGCCAGCGCGCTTGAGCGCCTTTTGGGTGGCCGGCACCGGACCACGGCCCATCACCGAAGGGTCGCACCCCGCCACCGCGGTGGAGCGAATCTTGGCCAGCGGGGTCAGACCCAACTCTTTGGCCTTGTCGGCACTCATCACCAGCACCGCAGACGCGCCATCGGAAATGGCCGAGCTATTACCAGCCGTCACGGAACCGGAGGCGGGGTTAAAGACCGGGCGCAGTTTGCCCAGACCGTCCATAGAGGCATCGGCGCGAACCACTTCGTCGAAGTCCACCTTGATCGGCGCGCCATCGGCGTCGTGACCGTGGATGGCGACCATTTCCTTGGCGAACTCGCCATTGGTGTTGGCCCGGTGCGCACGCTGGTGGCTTTGCAGGGCAAAGGCATCCTGATCTTCACGCTTGATCTGGTGCATGGTGGCCAGCATTTCAGCGGTCAGGCCCATCATCCCGGAGGCTTTGGCCACCTTGGTGGATAAGGCCGGGTTGGGATCGATGCCATGCGTCATGGGCACATGGCCCATATGCTCTACACCACCACAAAGGAAGATGTCGCCATTACCCAGAGCAATAGCGCCGGCAGCGGTGTGGATGGCCGTCATGGACGAACCGCATAGACGGTTCACGGTTTGCGCACTGGTCTCGTGCGGCAGACCAGCCAACAGGGCCGCCATGCGGGCCACGTTGAAGCCCTGCTCCAGGGTCTGTCCCACACAGCCCCAAATCACGTCTTCGATGCTGGCCGGATCAACGGCCGGGTTTCGGGCCAGGATGGCCTTGATGAGTTCAGCGGACAGATTCTCGGCCCGCACATTGCGAAAAACGCCACCCTTGGAGCGGCCCATGGGTGTGCGAATCGCATCAACAATGACAGCTTCAGTCATTACTCATTTCTCCTTAGCGGCAGCCGCTGGTTCAGCGGCTACCTGGCATTACTTGTAGAAGGTCTCGCCGGCAGCCGCGCGTTCGGTGACTGCGGCAGGCGGTGTGTACAGGGCACCGAGGTCGGCGTACTTCTTGGCCGTCTCCACCACATTGGCCAGGCCCAGCCGGTCGGCATACTTAAGCGCGCCGCCGCGGAAGGGCGGGAAGCCAATCCCCAGAATCAAGCCCATGTCGGCCTCGTTCGGCGTTGCCACGATGTTTTCTTCCAGGCAGCGCGCGGTCTCGAAAATCATCGGCAGCATCATGCGCTCGATGATTTCCTCATCGCTAACCTCTTTGGCCTCGCCCTGCACGCCGCTGATGAGCTCGAATACCGACTCGTCAACGATTTTCTTGGGCTTGCCCTTCTTATCCAGCTCGTACACGTAATAGCCGCGACCGTTCTTCTGGCCGTAGCGGTCTTCCTGGAACATCACATCCAGGGAAGTGCGTGCATCGTTGGCCATGCGGTCCGGGAAGCCTTCGGCCATCACCGCCTGGGCATGGTGTGCCGTGTCGATGCCGACCACGTCCAGCAAGTAGGCCGGGCCCATGGGCCAGCCGAATTTTTCCATCACCTTGTCAATGCGGCGGAAATCCACCCCATCGTTGACCAGGCCCTGGAAGCCGGCGAAGTACGGGAAGAGCACGCGGTTGACCAAAAAGCCCGGGCAGTCGTTAACAACGATGGGGGTTTTGCCCATGGCCGCTGCGTAGGCCACCGTCGTGGCAACGGCTTCATCCGAGGTTTTTTCACCGCGGATGACTTCCACCAAAGGCATACGGTGCACCGGGTTGAAGAAGTGCATGCCACAGAAGTTTTCAGGCTTCTTCAAGGCTTCGGCCAGGTGGGTGATCGAGATGGTGGAGGTGTTTGAGGCCAAGATGGTGTTCTCACCAACTTGCGCCTCGACCTCGGCCAAAACAGCTTGCTTGACCTTGGGGTTCTCCACCACGGCTTCGACAACGATATCGACGCCACCGAAATCCGCGTAGCTCAGCGTTGGGCGAATGTTGGATAGAGCCTTGCCCATTTTTGCGGTGTCAATTTTGCCGCGCTGAACAAGCTTCGCCAGCAATTTATTGGCTTCAGACAGGCCCAGATCGATTTGTTCGGCCTTGATGTCCTTCATGATAATCGGCGTGCCCTTCGACGCCGATTGGTAGGCGATTCCGCCACCCATGATGCCCGCACCCAATACGGCTGCCTGCTTGACCGGATGAGCAATCTTGCCCGCAGTCTTAGCCTTTTTCTTCAGCAGCTGATCGTTGAGGAACAAGCCCACGAGGCTGTCAGCCACGGGCGTCTTGGCCACCGACACAAAGGCCTTGGATTCAACCTTGATGGCCTCGTCACGACTCATGCCAGCCGCTTTTTGCATGCCTTTGACGGCAGCAACCGGGGCCGGGTAGTGCTTGCCAGCCTTGCCGGCGATGAAGGCCTTGGCGGTCTCGAAGACCATCATGGACTCCACCATATTCAGCTCCAGCGGACCGGTCTTTTGCTTACGCCGCGCCTGCCAGTCATAGTCGCCAGCGATGGCGGCCTTGAGCATGTTCAGCGCTGCGTCACGCAGCTTGTCGCCTTTGACCACAGCATCCACGGCCCCAGCTTTCAACGCCGCGTCGGCCTTGTTCTGGCTGCCTTGAGCAATCCACTCGATGGCATTGTCGGCACCGATCAAACGCGGCAGGCGCACGGTGCCACCAAAGCCGGGAATGATGCCCAGCTTGACTTCGGGCAAGCCCACCTGAGCCTTGTCGGCCATCACGCGATAATCGGTGGACAGGGCCATTTCCAGACCGCCGCCCAGTGCGATGCCATTGATCGCCGTCACGCTGGGTACGGGCAGGTCTTCAATCATGGAGAAGACCGCGTTGGACTGAGCGCACCATTCCAGCAGCTCTTCATCGGGCAGCGCAAAGGACTCACCAAACTCGGTGATATCGGCCCCCACAATGAATACGTCCTTGGCAGACGTTACAAGCAGTCCCTTAAGGTTAGTGTCCGCTGCAAGTTCATTCGCGGCGGCTTGAAGCTCCTGCATGGTGAGCCGATTAAACTTATTGACGGACTCGCCTTGCAGGTCGAAGCACAGCTCGACGATACCGTCGGCGTGGCGTTTCAGGCTCAGCGCCTGACCAATCTCTGCCATGGGTGGTGTCTCTCCGGTCGTTAGAAGGGGAATGCATGGCTTAGATCGACCAAGGTCGGACGCTGGGCCATGCGAAAAAACGTTCGCGATGGTAGCACCTTGTACCGCACGAATCTTTGACAGCGGCTTTTCACCCCTTCTACACTGCCGAACAGTCTTTTATTCCATGGACTTAGGGGATATCGCGAATGGCGGCAACGACAAATCGTGCGGCACGTATTAAAGAGCGGCTAGAAGAGCTGCGCACCGCACTCAGCAGTGGTTTTGAACGCTTGGTCCAGCACGAGCTGGATGGTTTGAAGTCGCATTACGATGAACTACGTAAGAGCCTAGAGGCAACACGTAAAGCGGGCTCCATCAAGGACGCTGCTCAGTTGCAGCTGGAAACGGTACAAGAAACTCTTGACCGCATCCTGGCGAACCTCAAAGAGACCGCGCAAATTTTGGACGATACGCGGAGTGAAGTGTCCCTGGCGCTGGCGGATCAAAAGTCGGCCGCTGCTCAAACGCGCAAAGCCGGCACGCAAGCCAAACAGGCCGCCAGCAAGGCCAAATCTGCAGCGTCGAACGCGGCTGGGGCTGCCAAGTCCAAAGCCAAGAGCACTGCTTCGAAGGCGGCCAGCACAGCACGCAAGTCAACGAGCACCGCTAAGAAAACCGCGAGCAGTACGGCAAAGACAGCCGCATCGAAGGCAAAGACTACGGCGAGCAGAGCGAAATCCACGGCGAAGTCTGCGGCATCCACTGCCAAAACTACAGCCAAGTCCGCCGCGAGTGACGCCAAGACCACAGCGCGGAAAGCAGCCACTAAGGCCAGCACCACCGCAAAGAAGACGACTGCAGCCGCCAAGCGCAGCACGACCAAGGCTGCTGGCAGCGCTAGCGGAACCGCCAAGACGGTGACATCACGGGCGAAACGTGCAACCTCTGCCGCGAAGAAAACCAGCAGCTAAACTCTCCGCCCTAGCGACGCTTTGGAACGCCTCCCTCGCGGAGGCGTTTTACTATGCAAAGTTCCATTTCAAATACTGCCGAAACCCTGCGGGTTCTTGCCGAGCCCACGCGCCTGCGCATCCTGCTCATCTTGGGTCAGGTCCCACTGAGCGTAGCTGAGCTCACCGAGCTCACAGGCCTGGCGCAATCACGGGTGTCATCCCACTTGGGGCGCTTACGCCGGCTGGGCCTATTGGATGAGCAGCGCCAAGGCAACTTCAGCCTGCAACAGCTCCGCGACCCAATTCCCAAAACCATTGCTGGCATGCTGCCTGTTCTGCGTGAGCAGTCCCAAGGTGTGGAGCTGGAACAAGACCTTGAGGCGGCGCGTGCCCTGCAGGCTCGTCGGCAAGGCCGTCCTGGATGGGCAGCACGGGTTGCCGGGGAGATGGAAAAACATTACTCCCCAGGACGTGGCTGGGAAGTCGTGAGTCGGGCATTGATTCCTGAACTCAAGCTGGGAGAAGTATTGGACATCGCTGCTGGAGATGGCGTTATTGCCGAGCTTCTCGCGCCCAGAGCGAGACGTTATGTCTGTCTTGACATCGACAACACCGTTGCGGCCGCTGGTCGGCGTCGGCTGCAGCAAGCCGGTTTAGACCAAGTCCCTTATCTGCAGGGGGATATGCATGCTCTCCCCTTTCGCGATGCGAGCTTTAGTTCTGTGGTGTTGCTCAATGCCCTGCAATACTCAGCCAACGCCGCACAAGTGCTGCGTGAGGCGGCTCGCGTTTTGAAGCCTCAGGGCCGTGTCTGGTTGGCAACGCTAGACGCGCATCAGCATGAAGCCAGTGTCGCCACCTATGACCACCAAAACCTCGGCTTTGCTCAGAGCCAACTGGACAACTTACTGGCCCAAGCAGGACTGAGCATGGTGGACGACACCGTATCTCTGAGTAGTGAAAGCCGCCCTCCGTTTCACCAAGTCCATGTGCTGCACGCCTGCTTAAACGATGCTTAGTACATGGGGTGAACGAATATGGAACTTGGCCGACGGCTTCAGCGGAGCATGTATAGGCTTTGCTTTTTATGGCCTATGGACTCTGTGGGCAAACCATGAGCATGGTTTCTCGGTCGCAGCTCGCGCCGCGGTTTTGCATGGCAGCATAAGTTTTGTCGTCACCTACAGCGGAACTCGGCTCATGCGGGCCCTGTACGCTCTGCCGGGGCCACGCTGGTGGCGTTTCTTGCGCTGCGTACTGGGAACCTTAATCAGCCTGTACACTCTCATCGTTGCCGCGCATTGGCTCAATGGCACGCCCGAAATTCTGCTCACACTGGCGCCCGGCATTCCGATCACCGTGGTGTTTTGTGTCAGTTTTTCTTGGGGTTTAAGTCAATATGGTGTCGCGCAGCCCACCCCAACTTTGAGGACAAATCCGTGACAGCGGCCTACCGCCTAATCGAACACAGCCGCAGCACCTTGGGCGCTTTTCTCCCCTTATGTACTGATGCGGCCTTGCCCTGCAGTGTGTTTCAGGAGGTGATCGGGCCCCACCTACGGCATGTACTCGACCATTACGACATGCTTCTCGGCGCTTGGTCAGAAGGGCAGCTGGTGGACTATGACCAGCGTTCCAGAGATACCCGCAGCGAGCAGGATCGCAGCTTCGCTGCACATCGCTTACGCCGGCTGCTGCTCGGTTTGGAGCAACTGCAGCAAGCAGACCTCAGTCTGCAACTTCGCATCGCCTTAGCTTCCGATCCCAATGAGGACCCGGTGGTCACACAGAGCACTCTTGGACGGGAATTACTGTTTTTGCAAAGCCACGCCATACACCACCAGGCAGTGATTCGCGCACGGGCGCAAGACGCTGGCGTTGAGCTATCCGCAAGCTTCGGTAAAGCACCAGCTACCATTGCCTTTGAGCAGCGTGCCATCAGCAGCTAAGCCAGCTGCGCATCTGGGTGGGTGGCAGCATTTGCTACTGCGCTTGGAGCGTTGGCGTCGATGGGAGTTTTGGCCGGGCTGGTTGTTTTACTTTCCAGTGGTACTGTGGATCTTGGCCTTGGGACTACGCCACCGACATTGGACAGCTTTTACTGCCTGCAACCCTGGCATGGATAACGGCAGCGTGGTTGGCGAGCGCAAGTCACGCACCTTGCTAGCACTACAGGAGCGTCTACCTCATAGCCTGCCAGCCACGGTGCTCCTGAGTCCTGATGTGGATGCGGCCGCCCGCCAAATTGAGGCTTTGGTGAAGACTCACGGCTGGCCTGTGGTGCTAAAGCCTGACATCGGACAGCGCGGGCGCGGCGTTGCCATCATTCATGACGCTGCAGCTGCCAAACGCTATTTAAACCGAGCGAACTTCGCCGTATTAGCCCAGGCCTATGTTGGCGGTGATGAATATGGCGTATTTGTCCAGCGCGACCAGCCCGGCGGCTGCATTCGAGTGAGTTCTCTCACCCATAAACACCTGCCGTCGCTGACTGGGGATGGGGTCCGCACGCTGGCCGAGCTCATCCTCGCGGACCCGCGGGGACGTCTGATGGCTCCCATACTCTGGCGCCAATGGGCCCAGCAACTTCAACGCACCCCCGCCGCGCTAGAGGTGATTCCGCTGGCGCAAATCGGTGCACATTGCCGCGGCGCAGAGTTTCGTAGTGCGCAGCATCTTCGCAGCCCCGCCTTGACCCAAAGCATGCAGCAAGTGTGTGATGCCATTCCCGGCTTCGATTTCGGCCGTATCGATCTACGCTGCCCAAGTGCTCAGGCACTCCAGCAAGGACGCGATCTTCAGGTACTAGAGGTGAATGGTGTGACCTCTGAGCCCGCCCATGTGTATCACCCCGGCACAGCTTATTGGCATGGTTTGCGTACATTTGCCCAACATTGGTCGCAGGCATTTCGCCTGGGGCACATGCGTTTAACCGCAGGCTCACATCAGGCGCTATCACCCTGGCGGCTTTTGCAGCTATTTCGAACCGATCTCAAGCGTTTTACAGACTGCGAGGCTGCGGCAGCCGCTGCACAACCGACCCAACATCTGCACTAGGCGACATGATCACGGTTGTACTGTTGGGACTGATCATTTTCATGGCCTACACCACGCAGGCCATGATTGGCTTTGGAGCCAACATTATCGCTCTGAGCCTAGGCGCCCATCTGTGGCCGCTGGAGCAACTATTGCCTGTGGTAGTAGCGCTCAATATTCCGCTGTCTGGCTGGTTGGCCTGGCGTTCGCGGGAGCACATCGCTCTCAACCTGCTTCTGCAGCAGGTGTTGCCTTTGGCTGGAATCGGGTTCCTGATCGGCGCGGTAACCAGCATATGGCTACGCTCCCAGTGGCTGGCGGTGGGCTATGGAGTGTTAGTCACCAGCATTGCCAGCTGGGAAAGCCTGCGAGTGCATCAAGCTCCTCAACCCATTGCTCCTTTGCAGCGTTGGCTTAGCTTGGGTATTGGCGGGTTGGCCCAAGGCCTGTATGCCAGTGGCGGCCCTTTCATCGCCTACGCTATGGACCGTATGCAGCTCTCTAGGCAGAGCTTTCGCGCCAGTTTGTTGTGTATCTGGTTGCTCACCAACAGCGTGTTGTTTGCCAGCTTCATCTGGCGTGGCCGTGTAGATGAGCAGTCTTGGACGCACATCCTGTGGGCGATGCCAGTGCTCTGGCTGGGCCTGCGCGCGGGCGATTGGCTGCACTATAAGGTCTCCGACAATTTGTTCCGACGGGGCTTGTACTTGGTCTTGGTCATGGCAGGACTCACCTTAATTCTGCGCTCTTGGCCAGGGCTATCACCCGGCGCCTGAGTGACCAAACGCATCTCAGACTCCAAGCTGAGCCGTATTCACGACTGGAGCCCAGGCCCTATGCTTGGCACAATGATGGACTCTGCCATGCCTGCATTACACATGCGTCAAAAAATCGTAGCACTCGCCCTGCTGTGCTTGAGCCTTCCCGCTAGTGCTCTGACCCGCCCCATATTGGAAGGGTTGGATATGCTCGCCGGCATTCGCTTGCCAGCCTTACAGAGCGCCGTAGCCGATGCTCTCCAGCGCCCGGTGGTGAAAGGGCGCGCCTTGGACTACGCTCTCAACGTCCCCCTGCGTCATAGCCTGCGTGAACATGGGCAATGGATGACGCGCGACGATAAGCCCGTATGGCGCTTGCAGTATCAGTCCACTGGCGCACTATCGCTCAGCGCGCGCTTAATGAATCTGCAAATTCCCGCCGGAAGCATTCTCCGCATTGCCGATTCGCAGGGCGTGGTTTGGCACGAGATCACCGACCTTCACCAGCGGCAGAGTTACCAGTCTCCCATCGTTCCCGGCGCATCGATGGTGTTGGAAATGGAGTTTGCCAATCAAGCCGCCGCGAACCGAGCAGATCTGCACATTCGCGGCGTGCAACATGGCTATCGCCCTTGGCGTAGCCGCGCCAACGATACGGCGCAAACCAAATCGGGCAGCTGCAATATCGATACTGCTTGCCCATTGGGTGATTCGTGGCCGGAAGCCATTCGGGCCACAGCGCGCATTACCGTCAACGGAACCGCACGCTGCAGCGCAGTTTTGCTTAACAATACCGCGCGCGACGGCACCCCCTTGCTGCTCACAGCCGATCACTGCGGCCTCACTGCGAGCAATGCCGACAACACGGTGGTGTATTGGAACTTTGAAACCTCAAGTTGTGGCGGGAATCCTGATGGCAGCCTCCGCCAAAACCAGTCTGGCGGAACCTTGTTAGCACGCCGCTCCGACCCAGACTTCGCGCTCTTACGCCTGCGCCAGAACCCACCAACAAGCTTCGATGTGTACTACGCCGGCTGGGACAGTACCGGCGATACCTTTAACTCTGGCGTGAGCGTGCATCACCCCAATGGTGATGAGAAGCGGATTAGCTCCTTTAACCGTCGCCCCCGCAAAGATCGCCCTCTGGTCGATGGAGAGCCCGTACAGAGTTGGGCTGTGAATTGGGAACAGGGGGTGACCGAGCCCGGATCTAGCGGTTCTGGACTGTTTGATGATCTGGGGCGCGTGGTCGGTCAACTCTCTGGAGGCACCTCCAGCTGCGATAACGCCAGTGGCACCGATTTCTACGGTCGACTCGACTTTGGCTGGACTCCCAGCACTGATCCTGCCGAGCAGCTGCGCGCGTGGTTGGACCCCATCGGATCCGGTGAACGCGCCATTGATGGCCTGGATAGCACCGAGGTACGCGCCGATGCCCGCTCCGACAACTATGTCCTCTCGGCAGCACCATCCCGCGCCGTACCCTTAGCTGTACTGATCAACGACAGCGGCCTCCGCCCGCTGCGTATTTTGTCTGCTCAAGCCTCATCGGGACAGGTCGAGGTCCGCGAAGGCATGCTGTTCTACTCCGCTGGGAATGCCGCGGTGGACGACATCGAATATCAAATCATGGACCGTTTCGGAAACGTGAGTCAGGCCAGCGCCACGGTGACACGAGCTGAGCCCAGCCAGGTTGACTCCCGCAGCCTAGATTCTCTGCGCGGTGGGGCTGCAGGCTGGCCGATATTCGTGTTGTTGGGTTTAGTAGGACTGTATGGCAGAGGCCGGCATGGCCGCGGGATTCGTCATGATTAATGTGCAAGTAGAACTCATTCGTCCGGGTGCCGGTGGTGACCTGGACGCGGTACGCGACCTGCGGAGAACAGTCTTCGTTCAAGAACAAGGCGTACCAGAATCGGTGGAGATGGATGAGCGTGATGGCGACTGCTTCCATTTAAGCCTGAGGGAGAAAGACACCCAGTGCCTGTTGGCAACCGGCCGCATGCTGCCCGAGGGTCGTATAGGACGGATGGCCGTGCGCACCGAGCACCGGCGACGGGGTTTGGGGCAACGCGTATTACGCGGCCTACTAGCCTGCGCAGCCGACCGTGGCTTACGCCGGGTGAGTTTGCACGCACAAAAAGATGCCGTTGCTTTTTATACCGCCGCGGGGTTTAGCGTCTGCGGCGATGACTTCATCGAGGCGGGCATCCTACACACGCCCATGGAGCGTTCCTTAGAGCCGCCGCAAAGAACTCTAGCCAGTGTGCTGGATGAGTTGGGGCTACCACTGACCGAATTCGCTCAGGCTCAATGACCCAAATTCTGGTTGTTCCGGCGTCCCTACCCAAAAGGCTGGCTGCGAGCTTGTACGACGCCCTGCTCATTGTGGCCTTATGGTTCGTATTAGGCTTTGCTGCATTGTTGGTTACCGGAGGCGAAGCCGTCCCTAGAGGTAACCCCCTTTTTAGCGTCGTCATTTACGCCGCCACCGCTAGTTTCTTCATCGGGTTTTGGTCCAAAGGTGGGCAAACACTAGGGATGCGCGCATGGCGACTTCAAGTTCGCCGTGAGGACGGCGGTCCTGTGACTCCGGCTATTGCTGCTCTTCGCCTGATTTGCGCCATTCCGAGCTGGTTACTGCTGGGCTTAGGGATGTGGAATATCTTGCTGGATTCTCGGCGTCGCAGCTGGCACGACCGCCTCAGCCGCACGGAAGTGGTCTACATCCCGGCCCCGCCTCGCACCTAAGAAAGCGCTAAGCAAAACGCGCCACAGCGTCCCAGTTTGGGTCTGTGCGCAGCACCCGCACAAGCGCACTGATGATGCCGAGCCCGAGGCTATACAAAGCCTGCTCAGCGAGGCGGCAATTCGTGTAGCACCGCGTTACACTTTGACGCTGTTCTGGAGGAGATAAGTCGTCGATGCTGTTCGCCAACCCCCGCACCCTGCCCGCCCTACTGCTTTGCGTGGGTTTTGCCTTGGCCGGGTACCGTTGGTACGAAATGCGCCAAATTCCCGAGATCGACCCCAAGGAACTCGCCATGGCCGTCGAACTCAACTATGCCTTGGATATGGTGCGCGCCGAACAAGCGGGTGAAGACCTTCCCAGCCAGCAAGAGCGAATCGACGCCAAAGCCGCCATTCGTGAGGAGGTTTTGCACCAATACGCCAGCGAACGCAGTCAAATGCAAACCCAAATTAATCAGGGTTTGATTGCTGGATTACTGGGGCTGGCACTGTATATTGGAGTCCTTGTTCTGCAGCGTCGCGGGGTGATCTCATGACCACCAAAGTTCGGACGCCTTGGCATTGGTTGCCGCTGGAGGCGCGCGCCATACCCGAGTATGTCATTGGAACCTGGCTCACACGCAGCCCAGACTTGGAGCGCGGTGATGGCCATCATGTGGTGGTGATCCCAGGCTTTGGCGCCAATGACCGCGCTACCGCGCCTTTACGTAAGGCTCTGACTGAGGCCGGCTATCAATGCCGTGGCTGGGAGCTAGGCCGGAACATGGGCATGTCCAAAGACATCGGGCAGCAACTCGCAGCCGGCATCCAACAGGACTTCGAATCCAGTGGCAGTACCGTCAGCCTGATTGGCTGGAGTTTAGGCGGCGTGTTTGCGCGAGAGTTTGCTCGCCGGCAACCGGAATGGATTCGCCAAGTCATCACCTTGGGCAGCCCAATCCAAGACGCCGACCACACCACCATCGACGCCCTCTTCCGCCTACGCAACCCGGGCACACCCAAATCGGTGGACCCGGACGCCATGGCCAAACGCCGCGAGCCCCCTCCTGTGCCCTGCTCTGCCATCTACACGCGCAGCGACGGGGTTGTACCCTGGAAGGCCGCTATGGAGCCCGAGCGTCCTCACACGCGCAATGTTGTGGTGAGCGGCTCGCACATGGGCTTGCCGGCGAACCCCCAGGTTTGGCAAGAATGCGCCCGCCTCTTGGCGCACCCCAAAGCTATGCGGCGCACAACCAGCAAACCTCGTCGCAAGGTGTCTTAAGCCACTCTGCGGGTTAAGCACTGGCGATCGGGAAGTGAAGAGGGCCGGCTTAGTCTGACTGGCTTAAAGCTTCCAGCAGCAAGCTGCGCACCACGCGCTGCTGCAAACCCTGGGGCCGCTCGAGCTGCATGCGTTCCATAGCCCATCGCGCCAAGGGTGTATTTGCGGGCGTACTGCGCAGACCGCGCAGCAACAGGGACCAGCGCGGCATGCTTTCGGCGCGCGCCTTGACCGTTTTCAATGCAGCGCCAAGTTCGATTTCTTCTTTGCTCAGCTCGGTACCCAAGGGGAAGCGACCTAAGTAGTTCGCTTGCTGTCCTGGCTTTAGCCAAGCTGCCAAATTCTCCGGGGTATTGCGTCGCCACTGATCCGGTATCTGGAACTCGGCCTCAATTTTGCCGGCCTGGCGCGCCTTCGCGAGAAGCTCATCTTGGAATCGCGCATCGCTAATTCTCAGCATACGCTTGACGCACTCCGCATCCGTTTGGCTGCGCAGGTCAGCAATACCGTATTCGGTTACAACAATATCGCGCAGGTGGCGGGGAATGGTGCAATGCCCATATTCGGCCAGGATGTTCGATTGGGCCTGCTCTCCTTCCCCTCGATGACTGCGTACCATCAAGATGCTGCGGCCACTGAGCAAGTGATGCGCCATGGCCACGAAGTTGTACTGTCCCCCAACCCCAGAAACCACCCGCCCATCGGCTAAGCCATCACTCACCACGGCGCCTTGCAGCGTTGCCATGAGACCGGAGTTCACGAACCTCGCGTCAATACGCTGTGCTTTGTACAAATCCGGCGCATGGTCTAACTGATTAATCTTGTAGACCCCCTGCATTGCGAACAAAGCTCGCTCTTCCTCCGACATGGCGTTGAGACGGGCGTACATGTTGTTCGGACCGAGGAAAAAGCCGCCGTGTAACACCACTCCATTGCGCAAGCGCTTGCCCAAACATTTGGCCTTGAGCGCGGCGCGTGACTCTGGAATGGCCAAATTAGCCATGATCCGCTCCCCATCTGGGGCGATGATGTGACCCAACTCGTAGCGGCAATCATCCACAAACAGCCCATGCCGCTGCAAAACCTCAAACTCATGCCCGCGAATCACTCGTTCACCCAGAGCCTCGAGCTCATCCAGAACTTCGGGCTGCAGGTCGTTGGGATCCACCTCACCGCGGTTGATGAGGGTCTGTAAATGCTCATCGTCATAGACCCGGCGGCTGAGGATGCCAGCGTCATACAGGTCTAAGAAGCCATCCACAAACATTTCCGTGGCGCCGTAAACACCCTTACGGAAGGGTTTTTTGCCACCAAACTGCTCTACCAATGGGGCTTGGCATTCGGCATGCGGCGCCGCCTCAATGAGCTGCTGGTAGAGAGCGTTGGACTGTTGCCGTAAACACAGTGCGTGCACGATGGCATCGCCCATGGCGCCAATACCAATTTGTAGGGTGCCACCATCTTTAATCAGCGACGATACGTGCAGGCCAATGGCGTGATCGGCTGGGGCCACAGGCTGCTTCGGGGTAGAAAACAGCCGGGTGTTTAGCTCCGGAGCCTCAAGCACATGGTCAAAGGTGCTCTCCGGCACCTCTGCGTCATGCACCATGTACGGAAGATCGGCGTGGACCTGGGCGATCACCAGATGCCGACGGCCGCTGCTGCGCAGCAGGTCTAACAGTTCTGGGCCTGTATCCGGGTTGCAGGACAAGGAGAAGCGAACGCCGTTTTGGTCTTCGCGCTTAGCCACCAGCTGCGCCGCGACATTACAACCCTGCTGGAACACATCACGCGCTGCATGGGTATAGTTAGAGCTGATGTAGTCCTGCTGTGCTCGCGGATTCTTGAGTTCGGAGCCCGGTTTGAAGAAGAACTCCAGCACCCGCACATTCTGCGGCACCCGTCCGGCGAGCCGATCCACCATGTAGTCCAGTCGCGGGCAGTCAGCAAACACCCTGTCTAAGAAGGGGTTGAGGAAGCTGGCCTCCAGGGCATTACTGGGTTGGGGCTTATCCAAGGACAGCGCAGTCAGAATGGTTAGCTGGACCTTGGGGTCGGCCTTGGCGCGCTGGTATAGCGCATTCACCAACTGCACCGGCTTGCCCAAACCCAGAGGCAAACCGATGCGAATGTCATGGCCTAAGGTGTTGATAATGTCATCGACCAAAGCCTCTGCTTGGCGATGATATTGGGGTTGTTTACTCATGGGACGCGATATTACCTAAGCCCAGCGCCCTATTGCTCCGCCCAGGCTCGTCAGCCAGGAAGAACGCAGTCTCAGAATTGCGCAGCTGCAGGGCTAGCTGCAGCAACAGCAAATACTCGGCGCGCTCCATATCGAATGCTGACTCGGGCTTCCGCCGTGAGAGGCTCAACACTGAAGTGGAGCCCAATGGCCGCCTGAGAGGCGGACACCAACGCCTGAATGTTGAGGGACGCTACTAAGGCGCGCCGCCTCCCGCGCCTTCACCCTAAGCAATTCTTAGGGCCCCTGTCTAATGTGACCAAACCATGACATAACCCTGCGTGCTATTAATGGCTTCAAGGCGCTGCTGTTGGTACTCGGCCGCATCACGCCATAGCGTCGAGAAAAGGCCAGCGGTCGCCGCAGCACCATCACTGATCAGGAGTGTGAACCATGCAAGCCATTTGGAAGGGACAAGTCATTGCACGCAGCGACGACACGATTGTGGTGGAGGGCAACCATTACTTTCCCGACCATAGTCTCGATGCGGAAGTGCTGCGCCCGAGTGATACCACCAGCTATTGCAATTGGAAAGGCACAGCTCACTACTATCACCTTGTGGTTGCCGGACAACAGCTGGAGGATGCCGCCTGGTACTACCCCGATCCTCTGCCTCAAGCGCAGCATATTCAGGGGCATGTGGCCTTTTGGAATGGTGTGCAGGTAGAACCCTCACCATAACCCCACCATCCATTCCCTGGGTTTCCGGAAGCTCGATACCCTCTGGCTATTGCGGCAAGAGAAAGACCTCATTGGAGTCTATGGGATAACGCGTTAACCTCATTTCACGTACAAAGTTTTGAAGGAGTCGCTGAATGCAAATCGATATCGGAATTGACCAAGCCAAGCGTGAAGTCATCGCACAAGGCCTATCGCGCCTGCTGGCTGATGAGTACACCTTGTACTTGAAGACGCACAACTTCCACTGGAACGTCACCGGCCCCATGTTCAATACCTTGCACCAAATGTTCGAAGAACATTATTTGGAAGCTGCAACGGCCGTGGACGAAATCGCGGAACGCATCCGAGCCATCGGTGGCATCGCACCGGGTAGCTACAAGCAGTTCGCCGAACTCTCTAGCGTGGAGGAAGAAACCAGCGTACCAGCAGCTGAAGACATGATTCGCCAGCTCGTGATCGGACACGAAACCGTGGTCAAGACTGCGCGCAGCGTGTTTCCGGATGCCGATGAGGCCAGTGATGAGCCCACTGCAGACTTGTTAACCCAGCGGATGCAGGTGCATGAAAAAACCGCATGGATGCTGCGTAGTCTTCTGGCCTAAGTGCCCTAAGGTTCACGCCCATGGCGCATGTCTGACCAAGTCGTCATGGTTTAAGCAATGAAAGCGACAAGCTCAGGTGGCTGGCATTGTCCGCAGGGCAGCGCCAGCCACTCTTTGTTTGTGGTGAGTCAAATCCCCACATCGAGCCTGTGAATTTTGCAGCCATGGTCCAATGCCCAACCTCCGCGATTGAGCCGCGACTCATGGTCGGTCGGTTGGTCGGACGCTGCTACAAAAGCAGGCTCTAGATAAGGCAATAAAAACTTGCTGCAGCGGGCGCAGGGTTTATTCATCGGGGGGGTATGTAGAGATGACCGGTCGCTTCTCTACCTTCTACGGACCTATGTTGACCCTGACTGCGCAGACACTCTTCGACGCTGAGTCGGTTTGCTGCGAAGACAAGCAGCGTGGTCCATCACCTCTTCATTGGATGGACGATATGACTCGATACGCCCCTGCCCTGCTTATCAGCGGCCTTATGTTGGCCAGCACCTCCAGCATTGCGCGGCCGCCAGGAATGGCTGGCCTGGCCCAGATGGATAGCAATCAAGATCAGATAATTTCCCAAAGTGAGTGGGACCAAAGCCGCGATGAGCTTTTTCAACGCCTAGACACCAACGGCAATGGATTCATCGAGCCCGAGGAGCGTCAGGCACACCGCGAACAGATCCAGAACCGCATGCGCCAACATCAGCAGCAACGCGTGATGCAAGCCGACAGCGACGGAGATCAACGCATCTCACAGCAGGAATTTGCAGCCATGGGACACTCTCGGTTCTCCCAGCTGGACACCAACTCCGATGGCCAGATCACCCAAGACGAGCGCGAGGCCTTCAAACAAAGCATGCGCGAGAGGCACGGCCGACGCTAAACGCGATCGCTAACCGTGTTTAGACGCCACATCCACGCGCTGGATGATGAAACACTGATGCAGCGCGTAGCCCGGGGTGATTCCCGGGCTTTTGCTGTACTGGTTGACCGCTATGCTGCAGCCGTGCGCCACTGGGCCTGGCAAATCACCCAGCATGAGGCTGATGCTGACGACATATGCCAGGAAGCCTACATACGCCTCTGGCGCAGCGCGGCCCGCTTTGATCCCGACCAAGCCCGCTTGGCCACCTGGCTGCGCACCATCACCCGCAACCTGGCATTGAATCAACTGAGGCGTCGCCGCGGCCAAGAGCTTGACGATACTGACCTCAACCACCTGGCCGACCCCAGTGCAGATCTGGAAAGCCAAATTCAGCGCAGTCAGCAAAATGATTGGTTCGTTGAGTCCATAGCCCGTCTTCCACCCCGTCAGCAGGAGGCTATGCGCTTGGTCTACGGCCAAGGCCTCAGTAACCGGCAAGCCGCGGAGCAGATGCAGCTGGGCCTCAAAGCTTTAGAAGCCCTGTTGGTTCGAGCCAAGCGTCACTTGCGCCAAGCCATTTTGGCCCAACCCCCCACACCATCGGAGCGTGTCACTCATGCCTGATACTCAGAAAAACAACGACATCCCAGAACAGCTGCTACGCGAAGCCTTCGCCACCACGCCGCTGCGCGAAGACCTACGGGAGACATTGCTGCAAATCCCTAGCCAGCATGCGCAAATACCTCCTACATCGTCGCAAGGCTGGCGTTGGCCACTCTGGCTTGCCGCCAGCTCCGGATTGGCAACGGCCTGCGCAGTGTTGGGCTTTATCGCCGGCACTCAGGGCTTAGCCAGCCCCGACTACAGCCTAGACTGGGTCGCCCTAGCCTACGGCAGCGTTTAAGCGGAGCAACTTATGTGGATCTCAAAACCCTGGCTCATCGCCGTTTTTCTGATCTTAGGGCTGTCCTTAGGTGCAAACTTCTTTTTGTCCGGGCTGATGCTGGGGCACAAGCGTGGCCCTGGCCCTGTGCCTCCGATCGCCCAGCACCTGAAAGACAGCTTGCCAACAGCGGCCAGGCCGCTGATGCGCAGACAATTGCTCGCCCAGCGCAAAGATCTGTTGGACATCCGCACAGCCCATCGCAACGCCCGCCAAGCCGTCGCTCAAGCCCTGCGGCAGGACCCATTCGACCCGGAACGAATGAGGGTGGCGCTGGAACACATGCGCGAGAGCACCGATGCCGCGCAGCAGCGGCTGCATGCCAGTGTCGTGGAGGTCGCCAAAGCCCTTCCGCCGGCTGACCGCCACCGCTGGGCGGAGCAGTGGGAAGGCCCGCCGCGTCGCCCCGGTGTACTCTCGCAGCAAAGGCCCGGCGGCCCACCCCCAGCGCATTGGGGGGGGGCAGAATAGAGTGCTGAGCTCGCAATTTGACCCGCCGTCGGTGTTGACTCAACGCTGCGGGGCTCCGCACCGGCCTGATGCGGCCTAAGCGGTTGCGCTCCAGCGGCGGGCCACCATGCTTCGCTTGCCGATGCCTTCAGCCACGCATTAGAGCTATGCTCACACGCAAGACAGCCAAACCCACCCTGCGCTTGGCGGTATGCAGCCATACGGACCATCAAGGAGCTTAGCCATGAAAGCCTGTGTCCTCATCATCGTCTGCAGCTGGCTCAGCGTGGGCTGCTCGGCCCGAGCACCCACCCCAGTGTTCTACCCCAACAGTACCTATCAAGCCCTGGGACCTGCGGCTGCTGAGCAGGCGGCCGTGGAGTGCCGTAGTCGCGCCAAGGCCCACGGGGCGGCAGGACGCCAGGCAAACCCCATAGGCTCAGCCGCCGGCGGGGCCTTAGCAGGTGCAGCTATCGGGGCCGCTGCGGGCAGCGTCTTCGGCGATGCTGGCAGAGGCGCGGAGGCTGGGGCTGCGTCGGGGGCTGTACGCGGCCTGCTCGGTGGCATGCGCGAGGCAAATCGCCCAGACTCTGTAGAACAAGCCTTCGTCCGTCGTTGCCTCGCCGAGCAAGGGTATGAGGTTATCGGCTGGCGCTAATTGTGGGTGGCCGCCAAGACCACCCTGGGCGGCGCCCGGTTATATGGTGGAGCGGAGGAGGATCGAACTCCCGACCTCGTCATTGCGAACGACGCGCTCTCCCAGCTGAGCTACCGCCCCGTGCTTCTCATTCTAGCTTCATTCATTCCTACCGAACAGCCTAGCCTCTTGTGATCGCCATTCTCGCTCGTTGCCCGGCCAAAGGTCGCTGCAAAACCCGTCTCATACCCAAGTTGGGCGCTGCTGGCGCTGCCCGGCTGCAGGCTTGGCTAATCGCTGACACCGTGCGCCGAATGCGTGCAACCGGGAAGCCTCTCACCATCTGGGCGACACCGCGAACCAACCATGGACGGTTCCTGCGGCTCCGCCGCCAAGGCCTTCAGGTGCGCCGGCAACGTCGTGGTGACCTGGGGCAGAAAATGCAACAGGCGATTGCTTATGGAGGCAGGCGTGAACCCGTCATTGTCGTTGGCACCGATTGTCCTGCCCTCACTTCGCAGCAACTGCAGCGCCTCCGGTACGGTCTCCAACCCACTGTGATCCCTGCTGAAGATGGAGGCTATGTGGCCCTCTACATGCCAGCCAGTCAACCACGTGCTTTGGCTGCCATGAGTTGGGGCAGCGCCAAAGTCCTGCGACAAACTCAGCGAAACTTTCGCCGCTGTGGTGGCGGCCGACTGCTACGCCCCGCCCTACCCGACCTGGACCAACCCCGCGATTTCCTTGCGCAACGTCGCATGGGGCTTATCCCCGCTCAGGCGCTCTGGCAACGCAGCACATAACTCCGAGCGCGACGACCTGCAGGCGCTGAAGTACCAAGAGCGCAGCCCCACCGCCGACGATACCAGCGCACAGCAATACGCCAACAAAGGCCTTTGGGTCTGAGTTCCGCCGCGACCCGCTAGTGACTAAGCCATAATGGGCTCTAGTGATATTGATTTGTGGGATGGACAATGATCGCGAATGCCGCGATCTCAGACCTTGCCAGGACCTATTGCCTAGGTACTGCGAGTCGCTGGCGACCATCCCCGCCGCGTCAAACAAGGACCGTTGATCTGATGAATGCATCCATCGCCTCCGTTAGCTTCCGGGCGCAGGGCGGGCAAAGTCGCCCTTGGCTCATCGCCGCAGCCCTAGCGATAGTGCTTGCGGGATGGATTCTCAGTGGCCAGCTGGGCAGCTCACCTGCGGCCGCCGAGGAATCCGCTGCGCAGCAAACACAGCTTCCGGCACAGCGCCAGGTGAGTGTGCAAGTTGAAACCAGCGTGGCTCAACCCGTAGAGCTGAGTCGCCAGATCCGCGGATTTACCCAACCTTGGGCCAGTGCCACTCTTGCGGCGGAAACCGAAGGGCGCGTCATTGAAGTGCTGCACGAGCCGGGCGCCGAGGTCCAGGCTGGAGAGGTGTTACTGCGGATTGATCCGCGCGCGCGCCAAGCGGTGCTCGCACAAGCACAGGCGGCATTGAAACAAGCTCAGGCCGAATACACTGCAGCGCAGCGTCTGCGTAAACAAGGACACCTGAGCGCCAATCAACTCGCTGAACGCGAAGCCAGCCTGAGAGCCAGTCAGGCTCAAGTCCAGCAGGCACAATTGGACTTGGATGCGAGTACCGTTCGCAGCCCCATTGCTGGGCGGCTGGAGGCACGGTTGGTCGATGTGGGCGACTACCTCAAAACCGGTAACCCTCTTGCCGAGATCGCACAGCTGAATCCCCTTCGGTTAGTCGCCTACGTGAGCGAACGCGATGTCAGCTCTTTACAGCGTGGCCAGTCCGTACGGCTTTACGGCAGCGAGGGTGAGGATCAGGACCTTCGCGGCCAGGTGCACTTCGTCGCGCATACAGCGGATCCACAAACACGAACCTACCGAGTGGACGTGCGCTTGGACAACCCGGATCAACACCCTGCCGGCGCATCCCTCAGAGGCGTGATCGGTACGGGCTCGGCCATGGCTCACTCCCTACCTATTAGCTTGTTGGATTTGGATAGTTCGGGAACCTTGGGCATTTTTGCCGTGGAACCCAACAGCAGTGAAGTGCGCCGCTATGCCGTGAGCTTGATCCGCACGGATAGCCAAACCGCATGGCTAACGGGCATGCCTGACCAAGTGGAGGTCATCCGACGCGGGCAGGGCTTTGTCAGTGCTGGCGACCAAGTCCGTGTGAGCCGCGAGGAGGGCTAAGCGCATGCAACAGCTCATTGCCGCCGCCGTGGAGTACCAGCGCTCTGTGTTGCTCATATTGCTGCTGGTATTGGTGGTGGGTGCGGTGACCTACACCGGAATCCCTAAGGAATCTGATCCCGACGTTCCTATTCCCTATATCTACGTATCCATGGTGCATGACGGCATTAGTCCCGAAGATGCCGAGCGCCTGTTAGTACGACCCATGGAGCAGAAGCTGCGCGCCATTGAGGGGGTGAAGGAAATGACCTCCTCGGCGCGTCAAGGCTCCGCCTCGGTGACCTTGGAATTCGACGCCGGTTTCGATGCCGATCAGGCCTTATTAGATGTGCGTGAAGAGGTGGACCAAGCCCGCCAAGATTTACCCGCAGAATCCGAGGAGCCCACCGTCCACGAGATTAACGTGGCCTTGTTCCCGGTCATCCTCGTCACCTTATCCGGTCTCGTGGACGAGCGCGTGCTGGTACATGCGGCGCAGAACCTGCGCGACGAGTTAGAGGGCTTATCCGGCGTACTGGAGGTAGAAATATCTGGTGCCCGCGAAGAGCAGCTCGAGATCTTGATTGATCCATTGCTACTCGAAACTTACGGCATTGAGCAGGCCAGCTTATTCAACTTAATCGCGCGCAATAACCAATTGGTGGCTGCAGGAAACCTGGAAACTCAGGACGGACAGTTTCCGGTCAAGGTACCAGGACTGATCGAGTCAGCAGAAGACCTATTCAACCTGCCTATCCTGGTGGATGGTGAGCGCGTTGTACGCATGGCCGATGTGGCATTGGTACGCCGCAGTTTTCGCGACGCCAGTTCCATTGCCCGAAGCGATGGTGAAACAGCCATCACCTTAGAAGTCAAAAAACGTATTGGCGAGAACGTCATCGACACGATCGCGCAGGTCCGGGCTGTGGTGGCTCAGGCCGAACAGCGCTGGCCCGCTGGTGTTCAAGCGAGCTTTTCCCAAGACTCCTCAGAAGACATCAAAATGATGTTGGGGGACCTACAGAACAATGTGCTCACGGCGGTTTTGCTTGTTGTCATCGTGGTCGTTGGCATCCTGGGCGTGCGCTCGGCTGGTTTGGTCGCCGTTGCGATTCCGGGGGCTTTCCTGATCGGAATATTGGTGATTGCCATGATGGGCCTCACCATAAATATCATGGTGTTGTTCTCTTTGATCATGGCCGTAGGCCTGCTGGTGGACGGCGCCATTGTGGTGGTCGAACTCGCGGATCGGAAGATGTGTGAGGGATACACCCGCAAGGAGGCCTACCGCATCGCGGCACAGCGCATGGCTTGGCCCATCACCGCGAGTACAGCGACGACTTTGGCGGCTTTTCTTCCCTTGCTGTTCTGGCCGGGGATCATGGGCGAGTTCATGAAGTACCTGCCAATCACTTTGATTGCCACGCTCACGGCATCGCTGTTCATGGCACTGATCTTCGTGCCTGCCCTGGGCGGTGTCATCGGCCGACCCGGCGCCGTGTCCCCAGCGCTGCAGGCTGAACTCGCGGCCGCCGAAAGTGGCGATTTAGACAAGCTCCGTGGCCTCAACGCCCGCTATGTCAAAACCTTGGAGTGGCTGGTAGAGCACCCTGGACGCACATTGATGGGCGCTTTTGCTGCGGTGGTCATGATTTTTGTGAGCTATATCAGCTTTGGACCCGGCGTCGAGTTCTTTCCTGATGTGGAGCCACAAAACGCGCAGGTGAAGGTTCGGGCCCGCGGCGATATGTCATTGCAACAACGCAATGCCATTGTGGCGCAAGTCGAAGAGCGCATCTTTGGCCGAGAAGGCATTCGGCATATTACGACACGGGTGGGCAGCAGTAATTCCCGCGAGGGCGCAGCCGATGTCATCGGCACCATTTCCTTAGAGTTTCTGGACTGGGACCAGCGCGCTCCGGCCGAAACCATCCTTGACCAAATTCGTGAGGACACCGCCGACATCGCCGGTATAGAACTGGAGATTCGCGCCGAAGAAAACGGCCCCAATTCCGGCAAGCCCGTCACGCTTGAGCTACAGGTCACGCGCGAGGAATCGCTAGCAAAGTCCACGTCCAGACTGCGTCGCGGCGTGGAGGAAATCCACCAACGGATGCGTGATTTGGGTGGCTTTGTTGATATGGATGACAACCTGCCCCTACCCGGTATCGAATGGCAGTTGGAAGTGGACCGCCTGGAAGCCTCGCGCTATGGCGTGGACGTATCTAGCATCGGGAATGCTGTGCAGCTCATTACCAATGGGGTAAAGCTGGGTACCTACAGGCCAGAAGACGCCGATGATGAGCTGGATATTCGCATACGTTACCTACCGCGAGACCGCCACCTGGGCGAGCTGGACCGCCTGACCATTGCCACACCTGCTGGGCCGGTACCACTGGCCCATTTCGTCGAGCGGCGGCCTGTTCCAAAGGTTGGCTCCATTTATCGCAGCGGTATGCAGCGAACCTCCATCGTTGGCGCGGACGTAGAAACCGGCCTGCTAGTCGATGATCAGATCCGTAAGCTGCGCCAAAGCCTGCAGGACCAACCCCTGAGCGTCGATGGACTGGCCGTTGTTTTCCGTGGTGAAGATGAAGACCAGCGCGAATCTCAGGCCTTCCTCAGCCAGGCTTTCCTCGCCGCCCTATTTGTGATGCTGGTGATCTTGGTCACCCAATTCAATAGCTTTTATCAAGCCGGCCTGGTGCTATCCGCCGTGCTGTTCAGCACGGCCGCGGTCTTGCTAGGCCTGTTACTCATGAACAAGCCCTTCGGGATTGTGATGAGCGGCGTGGGCGTAATTTCCCTCGCCGGAATCGTGGTGAATAACAACATTGTGCTCATCGATACGTACAACGTGCTGCGCCGCCAGGGTATGGAGGCCGTCGAAGCGGTACTGCGTACCGGTGCCCAGCGCTTAAGACCGGTATTAATGACTTCGGCTACGACGATCCTGGGCCTGCTACCCATGGTGCTGCAGCTCAACATTGATCTATTTAGCCGTGAGGTGACTTACGGCGCACCGGCTTCTCAGTGGTGGGTACAACTGGCCGCTGCAGTCGCCGGTGGCCTGGCATTTGCAACGCCGATCACACTGTTCTTGACCCCAGTTCTGTTGGCTTGGCAAGGGCGCCGCCAGGATCGGCAAACCACCCTCAGGCCTGCGACTGAAGTCGAGTTACAAAATGCTTGATTTTTCGGAAAGCTGAGCAATACTTCGCGAAAAGATTGCCATTGCAGGTTTCACTAGGAGTGTGTGATGAGCCGCAGCAAAACCGCCAAAGATCAGTTCGACGACGAGCCGCTGGACTTCGAAGAGGCATCCGACGACATTGCCGAGCATAATGCGGAGGCGGACTTTTCCGCCAAGCTGGTCATGAGCCCTAGTAGCAGTCGCGCCCGCCGCAACTGGCGCGATGTGGAGCGCGCCCGCGAAGAGCGCGAAATGCGTCGCCTACTTAACCCCAGCGACGACTGGCTCAGCGAGCTTGAAGGGCTGCCCGAACCGGACAACCCGCGCAGTTAGACCCTGATGGCCAGAAGCTAAGCCCGGTCCTATCCCACATAAAACAAAGGCGCCACTGCGGCGCCTTTGTTGTTTGTGCCCAAGAGGACCGTTACCAGCCGCAGCTGCGCCCCTGATTGCGCTTCTCCAGCCATCCCATCAAGGGCTGAAAGTAATCAATGACGGCGGCAGCATCCATGGAGGGGCTTCCGGTCAGCAGTTCTAAAGTCTCCGGCCATGGCTTGGACTGCCCGGCCGAAAGCAAAGCCCACATCTTTGCACCGGCCTCTTCGGAACCAGCAAAACTGCAGCTATGCAGCGGCCCCTCATGGCCAGCGGCATCACACATGGCCTGGTAGAACTGGAACTGCAGAATGTGTGCAAGGAAGTACCGCATATAAGGCGTATTGCCGGGGATGTGATACTTGGCTCCGGGGTCGAAATCGTCTTCGCTGCGCGGCAGTGGGGCAGCAATGCCCTGATAGCTCTCGCGCAGATCCCACCATGCAGCGTTGTAGTTGTCGGGTGTGACCTCGCCACTGAAAACCTTCCAGCGCCACTGGTCCACCAATAGCCCAAACGGCAGAAAAGCGATTTTGTCTAAGGCCATTTGCATTTGCGCATTGATCGTTGCCTGCACGGACGAGTTATCCGCCGTTTCAGCCAAGCCCACGCTCGCTAAGTAGTCCGGCGTCATCGCCAGCACCATGGTGTCACCGATGGCTTCATGAAAACCGTCATGGGCCCCATTTTGAAAAATCACCGGCAATGGGTTGTACGCCAAGTCGTAATAGATGTGGCCCAACTCATGATAGATGGTGGTGAGGTTTTCGCTGTCGGGCTGTATGCACATTTTGATGCGCACATCCCCGGAAAAATCCAAATCCCAAGCCGAGGCATGACACACCACATCCCGATCCCGGGGTTTGGTGAGCATCGAGCGTTCGTAAAAGCTCGCAGGCAATGAGGGCAGCCCCAAGTCGGTATAAAACCCTTCTGCCTGGCGCACCATCCGCTCAGCGGTGTATTTCTGCGCTTCCAGGGCCGCCGTGATATCGGCAGCAGGGGCATCGGGATACGGGACCAGCAAGGGGTAGATGTTGCCCCATTGCTGGGACCACATATTTCCCAATAAATGAGCAGGGATCGGCCCATCCTTAGGCACCACCTCATCGCCATACCCATTATTGAGCTGCGCCCGCACTTCACAATGTAGCGCCTCGTAGAGTGGTGATACCTGCTCCCACAAGCGCTCTACTTCAGCGGAGAAAGCTTCTGGAGCCATATCGTACTGGGCGCGCCAGTACTCCCCAGCATCGCTAAAGCCAAGTTCTTGAGCGCCGCTATTTTGCAGCTCCACAAAGCGCGCATAGTTCTGGCGCATTGGCGGTGAGATGGTGCGCCAGCCAGTCCAGGCCTCCAGCAAGTCGTCCGCATTGCGTGAACTGGCCAGCACCTTCTCCAGCGCCCCAAGCTGCTGGCAACTCTCTGGGCCTTCAGGACAGTAGCGCCCAGATCCGTACGTCGCTTCCAAGTCGCTCCCCAAGGTGGTGAGCTCAGCTAATGCCTCCGGGTCCGTGGGTACTCCATTGGAAAGACGCAAGAGCTCTAACTGGCGGCGCAGGTTAGCGTCTAGCTTGAGACCATCGAACTGTCGCGCCGCAATCGCCCGCTCCGCATTCCAGGCCAGCAGACGCTCATAAGCCTTGGCGGCGATGAGCTGGCTGTCCGGGGTGATATAGGTCGCTTGTAGCCAAGCCGCCTTGTAAGCCTCGGTCGCAATCTCTCGGATATCCCGATCATAGTCAGCCAAAAAAGCCCGCGCCCCGGCAGCCGTAGTCGGGTAGCTACTGTCGGGCTGTACAGGATTCACCGCATGCCAGGAGTTCTGCATCACGCTACATCCCGCCAGTCCCGCAACCAGACCCAGGAACGCGCTGATCACTAAACGCTTATTCATGAAGGCTCCACCTCAGTCGCGCGACTACCGGCCGGTTTGCCGTGGGGGGCCGCAGACTCTGGAAACTCAGCCGAACCCTTCATCCACGACTTAATCAAAGGGGTGGCGATGAACATCAGCAAGGCCGCAGCCAAACTCATGTAAACCACACGCATAAACTGCTCAGGCATGGCTTCAGCACCGGCAACGGTGATGTGACCTGCCATCAAACCCGCAATGACGTTGCCAAGGGAGGAGGCCATAAACCAGGTCCCCATCATTTGGCCCAGGTAGCGTCGCGGCGCCAGTTTGGTGACGGCTGACAGACCCACCGGAGACAGGCAGAGCTCGCCGGTGGTGTGGAAGAGATAGGTCAGCAGCAGCCAAGTCGGAGCCGCCAATTCGCCGCCCGCCGCAATCCGGGCCGCGAACACCATCACCCAGAAACCCAGCCCCAGCTGCAGCAAACCAATGGCGAACTTGATCGGCGACGACGGATCCATGTTGCGCTGCGCCAGGTGCACCCACAGCCAGGCAAAAAATGGTGCCAGCAAAATGATGAGCATGGGGTTGATGGACTGCAGCCATGATGCCGGCATCTCCCAGCCTAGGATCATGCGGTCGGTGTAGCGGTCAGCAAAGATATTCAGCGAGGAGCCGGCCTGGTCGAATCCGCTCCAAAAGACGGCGGAGGCCACGAAGAAAATGGCAATCACGCCCACGTGTTTGCGCTCTTGAGCGCTGAGACCACCGAAAATCAACACCCAGGCAAAAAAGCCAATTGCCAAGGCGATCACAAACTGGGCAAACCACAGCGCCATTTGGCCGGCGTCCGGCGTCCACCAACCCACAATGGCGGTAGCGGTGGCGATGCTCAGTAACACTAAGAATGCGCGGATTGCGCGCCATCCAATCTGCTGAACCCGTGCGTCTTTTGCTGGGTCTCCGGTACTCGCCGGCAGCAGTCCGGCTTGGCCTAAATGCTTGGCGCCAACCCGGTATTGCCATAGACCAAAAAGCATGCCCACGCCGGCGGCCCCAAAGCCCCAGTGCCAGCCAACCTTCTCACCCAGGTAACCCACGACGAGCTGACCAAAAAAGGCGCCGACATTAATCCCCATGTAGAAAATGGAGAACGCCGCGTCGCGGCTGGCGCTGCCCTGGGGGTATAAGTCACCAACCATGGTCGACACATTAGGCTTCAGCAGCCCCGTGCCCAAGGCAATGAGAATCAGCCCTACATAAAAGGTGGCCTCAAATGGCAGGGCCATGGTGAAGTGGCCGCCCGCAATAATCAGCCCGCCGTACCACACCGCGTTGCGCTGCCCCAACAGACGGTCTGCAATCCACCCACCGGGCAAACACGCCAAATACACCGCGCCGGTGTACATGCCATAGATGGCAGTGGCCGTTGTGTCGCTGAGGTCCAAACCGCCACCTTCGGTGGCCGCCGCTGTGAGCGCAAGTACCAAGATGGCGCGCATGCCGTAATAGCTCGCACGCTCCCACATCTCCGTTCCAAACAGCACCATTAAACCGCGCGGGTGCTGCGCGAATATATTCAACATGGGTTGTGTAGTTCTCCAAATTGGGGGTTCAGTATCCCGAGGAAAGACAAGTCAGACTGAGATCGACCCTTGGCAAGGATTAGCACCACAAAAAAACAAAAGGCCGCCAACGGCGGCCCCTTGCCTTCTTGGTGCGGGTGCACCATCTCTCCCCCAGTGGCTCTTACACCCCGACCCCATTCCTGCGCCGATAAATTTCATTATTGACGTCGATAGCAGCACTTTATTGGAATTCGTGTGATTTGGCCAGTATCGCAGCACTGAGCGTTCCCGGCCCTAGATTGACGCCCCCGGTCACGTTCATCACGGACTCGAGTAGCGTGACTTCCTGCTCGGCGCACACTTGCGCCAATTCTGCATAGCCAGGAAGCAGCCGCATACACTCGAGTTCTCCGGCGTAGCTTAAGCCCACAAAGGGTGCATCTAAGCCGCGTTCGACCTGCTTACGCAATTGATTCAGCACCCGCTCCACCGCATTGTCGAAGCCGCGAACGCGAGCCACCACCTCAGTATGGTCTTGTTGGCCGCGAATGATGGGTTTGATGTCTAGCGTCGAAGCCAAAGCCGCTGTGAACAAGCCCATGCTGCGGTCACCTTTGGCACGGGCACGGGCGCGCAGGTAGTACACGTCCTGGGGAATCGCATAGGCACGAACGGCGCCGACCAAATGATCCAAACGCTCACGGATTTCCGCTGGGCTATATCCAGCCTCAATCATCCGCACCGTCTCTGCCGCAATCACACCCTGGCCGCTAAAAAACGTGCCGGTGTTCAGCACGCGCATAGCAAAGGGCGTAGACCGGGCAGCCCCAGAGAGGTAGTCGCGATATTCCGAAAGTATGGTGAAGGAGGCTTTGGTGGCGTTTTCGAATATCGACGAGCGCGTCCGCGAAACCGTCTGACAGAACACGTAGTCAAAGTCGCCGATTAATTCATCCAAAAAAAGCTCGGCAATCTGGTCGGCGGCAAAGGGCAAAGACTCCGCATCCGCGCCTCGGGCACCCAACTCGCTGCGGTAAAACTCCAATGCGGCTTGTGGATCTTGCTGATCCAGCAAGCGGTCTTGGCCAATGCGAATGGTGACGGGCAAAACCCGCACATCATGCTGCTCACGAAAATCCTGTGGCAGGTCGCAACTTGAATCCACGACTAGGCCGATACGCATATGTGTTCTCTAGTGAGTATTCGGCGGTTGCGGCTCAGCTGCCTGGGCGGCAAACAGAGATTCCACGTAGTCTGGGGTAAATGTGTAGACCTTGCCGCAATATCCACACTCGGCTTGGATATGACCTTGTTCGGCGAGCAAAGCGCGTGCGTCGTCCGCGCCCAAGCTTAGAACAATACGGCTCAAGCTGGCCTCATCACAGTGACAGCGCACCATCCACTGCTGTGGCCCGTCCAGAATTTGGATGTCGCGCTCGAGCAATACCGCCAAGAACTGTTCCGGCTGCGCGGGTAAAGTCCGCAGGTCCCAACGATCAAATACGCTCAGGGCATCATCGACGTCCGCATCATCACCGGCGATGCGCTGTACCACCACGCCAAAAGCTTGGTGCCGATCCGCATGCAGATAAAACCGGGTTTGCAGCTGTTCAGAATCGCGGAAATAGTCTTCCATGGCAGCCGCCAGATTGGCCTGGACCAAAGGCACGATACTTTGGCGAGGCCGCTGCGGCTGGTCCGCCAGCTCCCAGGTCATCACCATGCGCCCCTGCCCCACCAAGGGCTGCTCACCTAAGCTTCGCGGCTTGAGCATTCCGCGCAATGCGCCCGGTCGCAGAGTCTGCGCCACCAGCAGATCCATGGCGTCGACATCGGCCACTTGCAATGTCAGTTTGGGCGCGACTTTTGCCAAGCCCGACAACAGGCCTACTGCCAATAATGACTGACCTAACCAAGAGCTCGCGGTGGCGTCATACCCCTGCTCGGCAACCAGCTCCGCCCATTCAGGACCCAATTGCAATAACGCGCCCCGCAGGGGCAAATCCGCATACTGGAAGCGCCATAAACCACTATCGCTCACAGGCGATCCTTCAGCAGTTGGTTCACAGCACCGGGGTTAGCCTGCCCCTTGGTTTGCTGCATGACCTTGCCGACCAAGAAACCTATCACCTTGGTCTTACCAGCTTTGATCTGCGCCACCTGCTCAGGGTGTGCGGCAATAACATCGTCAACAATGGCTTCAAGTGCGCCGGTGTCAGAGATTTGCTTTAAGCCGCGGGCTTCAATAATGGCATCGGCATCGCCTTCACCGGCCAGGATCGCAGCGAATACCTCCTTGGCCATTTTTCCGGACAGCGTGTTATCAGCCAGCCGGCGAATCAGCCCAGCAAGCTGGGCCGGCGTTATGGGGCTTTGCGCAAAGCTCTGCCCTGCTGCATTCAATGCGCCCGCGAGTTCTCCAAGCTGCCAGCGCGCCGCCAATGCGGCATGTTCGCTGCCAACTTCCGCAACGAGGCTTTCGTAATACGCGGTGACATCAGGATCGCCCGCTAACTGCCGAGCCTCTTCGGTGTTGAGGCCCCATTGATCCTCGTAGCGGCTGCGCCGCTGCGCCGGCAGCTCTGGCAAGCTTTGCCGCTGGGCCTCAATGAACTCTGGCGTGCATTCCACGGGCAGCAGGTCCGGGTCGGGAAAGTAGCGATAATCCATCGCATCTTCCTTGCCGCGCATGGTCCGCGTTTCTCCTTTGTCGGGATCGAAGAGGCGGGTCTCCTGATCGATGCTGCCGCCGCTTTCCAACACATCGATCTGACGCTCGACTTCGTAGTTGATGGCTTTTTCAACGAAGCGGAAGGAGTTGAGGTTCTTGGTTTCGGTACGCGTACCGAGTTTCTCTGAACCCAAGCGCCGCACCGATACATTGGCATCGCAACGGAATGACCCTTCCTGCATGTTGCCATCACTCACGCCCAGACACCGCACCAACTCGTGGAGTGCTTTTAGGTAGGCGACGGCCTCAGCCGCACTGCGCATATCGGGCTCCGTCACCACTTCAATCAGAGGCGTACCCGCCCGGTTGAGGTCGATTCCGGTGGCGCCAGGAAGAGCATCGTGAACAGACTTACCCGCATCCTCTTCCAAATGGGCGCGCAGAATACGAATGCACTTGGACTCGCCAGAGTCACCAACCGGAATATCCAGATGGCCGTGCGCAACGATAGGCAACTCGTACTGGGAAATTTGGTATCCCTTGGGCAGATCCGGGTAGAAATAATGTTTGCGCGCAAACACGCTACGCGGCGTTATCTGGGCATCCACCGCTAAACCAAAGCGAACCGCCATCTCAATGGCCTTGGCGTTAACGACCGGGAGCACACCCGGCAGCCCCAGGTCGACGGCGCAAGCCTGGGTATTGGGTTCGGCTCCATAAGCCGTGGAAGCGCCGGAGAAAATTTTGGATTGCGTGGCCAACTGCACATGCACTTCGAGGCCGATGACAACTTCCCAGCTCATTGCGCAGCCTCCATGAAGGCCGTTGGCCTCTGCAAATGATGATCGGTATGCGTTTGGAGCTGATGCGCAACCTGAAGCAGACGCGCCTCCGTGAAGGGTGGGCCAACCAGCTGCAGCCCCACCGGCAGTCCACTGGCCAAACCAGCGGGAATGGAAATACCCGGCAGTCCGGCCAAGTTGGCGGCGATGGTGTAAATGTCGTTCAAATACATCGCAACGGGGTCAGCAGATTTGGCTCCAATCTCGAAAGCGGGCCCTTGTGTGGTCGGACTGGCAATCACATCGACCGACTCGAAGGCGCGGCTGAAGTCTTCGCTCACGAGACGCCGTACCTGCTGCGCTTTGACGTAGTAAGCATCGTAATACCCATGCGAGAGCACATAGGTCCCAATGGTGATCCGCCGCTGTACCTCGCGCCCAAAACCCTCCGAGCGCGTCCGCGTGTATAAATCATCCAGGTCTTTGGGGTTGTCACAACGCAGACCGAAGCGAACTCCGTCGTACCGGGACAGGTTCGAGGCGGCCTCGGCTGGCGCGATCACGTAATACACCGGCACACACAGATCCAGCCGCGGCAGATGGATATCGACAATCTCCGCACCTAGCTTTTGCAATGCCACCAAGCCTTCTTCCACCCGCGCTCCGGTCTCCGCGTCCAGGCCTTCCCCAAAAAACTCCACGGGCTTACCCACCCGCAGGCCTTTAAGTGGCTGGTCCAACAAGGCGCAGAGATCGTCTACAGGATGATCAGCACTGGTGGAGTCACGCCGGTCGACACCAGACATCGCCTGCAAAACCCAAGCGCAGTCCTGCGCAGTTCGCGCGAACACTCCGGCTTGGTCCAAGCTGGAGGCAAAGGCAATCATGCCGTAACGACTGCAGCGTCCGTAGGTGGGTTTAATACCGGTGATTCCTGTCAGCGCCGCGGGCTGGCGAATGGAACCGCCGGTATCCGACCCGGTAGCCACCGGGACCAGCCCTGCAGCAACCGCTGCCGCTGAGCCACCACTGGAGCCGCCGGGGACACAGTCAGTATTCCAGGGGTTGCGCACAGGACCGAAGTAACTCGTCTCGTTGGAAGAGCCCATAGCAAACTCATCCATGTTGGCCTTGCCCAGGGTCACCATTCCGGCCTGATTTAACTGCTCAACGATGGTGGCGTCGTAAGGTGGAACCCAGTCCGCCAACATCTTCGAGCCACACGAGGTGCGCAGCCCTTGGGTACAGAAGATGTCTTTGTGCAGGATCGGAAGACCGGCCAAAGGGCCTTGCGCCTGCGTCGAAGCCTGGGCCTGACGCAATGCACGCTCATCATCCTGTGCGATGACGGCATTGAGTGTGCCGTTGTGGGCGCGGATATGATCTAAAAAGTACTGGGTCAGTTCGACGCTATCGACCCGTCTTTCATCCAGCGCTTGGCGCAACTGTGCCAGGCTGCACTCATGCCAGGCGCTCATTCGATCACCCGTGGAACAGCAAAGTGACCTGCTTGCGCTTCCGGAGCCGCAGCCATCAGCGTCTCGCGCTGATTGTCCTCAGTGACAGCATCCGGCCGTAGTGGTTGCGTCATATCCAGAGGGTGCGCCATCGGGGCTACGCCCTCGGTTTGCGCAGTCTGCAGGGTGTCAACCATCTCCAGGATGCTATTGAGTTCGGACTGATACTTCGGCACATCGGCCTCGGTAAATTCCAAGCGGGCCAAGCGGGCCAGCCGTCGAAGATCTTGTTCTGCCAGGCTCATGAGGGATTCTGCCGCTAAAAAATACGCACAAAGGGCGCGAACGCTACCATAGGAATGTCTTGCCAAAAACTTTCGGCCGTTGGTATTGTCCCGCGAATTACCCGGGGATGTGAAACCCGCGGCCCTTGCTGCCGCTCCGGCTGGTCCGGGGCCATACCAAACCTGAAGATATTGCATGAAATCCCTGCGCGGTTTTTTCGTTAACGACCTGTCCATTGACCTGGGCACGGCAAATACCCTGATTTACGCAGCCGGAGAGGGCATCGTCCTCAACGAACCGTCGGTGGTCGCTATTCGCACCGACGCTCGTGGCGGCAAGCATATTGAGTCTGTGGGGATCGACGCCAAGAAAATGCTTGGCCGTACTCCCACCAACATCTCCACCATCCGCCCCATGAAGGACGGGGTGATTGCGGATTTCACCGTCACTGAGAAGATGCTGCAGCACTTCATTCGCAAAGTGCACTCGCAGAAAATTTTCCGCCCCCTGACTCGTGTGGTGATCTGCGTGCCCTACGGCTCCACCCAGGTGGAGCGACGCGCTATCCGTGAATCGGCGGCTAACGCTGGCGCGCGCAAAGTGCATCTCATCGATGAACCGGTCGCTGCTGCTATCGGCGCCGGTATACCTATCGGCGATGCGCGCGGCTCTATGGTTTGCGACATTGGCGGTGGCACGGCTGAGGTTGCGGTGATCTCCCTCAACGGCATCGTCTACGCAGAGTCGGTTCGCGTCGGCGGAGACAAATTTGACGAAGCCATCGTCAGTTATGTGCGCCGGCAATACAACATGCTCATTGGCGACACCACTGCCGAGCGCATCAAACAAGAGATCGGCAATGCCTACCCGGGCAGCGAGCCGCAGGAGATTGATGTCGTTGGCCGACATCTCTCAGCTGGTGTACCGCGTAGCTTTACGCTGAACTCGAATGAAATCTTGGACGCGCTTCAAGACCCCTTGAGTCAAATCGTATCCGCTTGCAAGCAAGCGCTCGAGGCCACTCCTCCCGAGCTGGGCTCCGACGTCGCCGAGCGTGGCATCGTGCTCACCGGCGGTGGTGCGCTGCTCCGCGACCTGGACAAGCTACTGGCGGAAGAAACTGGCCTGCCGGTCGTCATTGCCGATGACCCACTGACCTGCGTTGCCCGCGGTGGTGGCGCTTTGCTGGAGCTGGACGACGCCAAAACCGCCGCCTTCATCCTCGACTAAGCCCGCAGCATGGATGGCAGCGCCCTCCCCGGCCAGCGCCGATCACGACGCAGGCTTATCACCCTAGGTCTAGTTTTGGTGGCATTGAGCGCCGGAATTTACACCTTAGACCGCAGTACGCATGACGCCCTAGTGACCCCGCTGCGCGAATTCGGCTTGGCCTTAACCTCGCCTCTGCGTTGGGTAGCAAGCTGGCCTCAGCGGCGACGCCAAGCGGCATTGCTTGCCGATAACCAAGCGCAGCTAGAGAGCGACTATTTGGCCTTGCGTGAGCGGCTGATGGAGCTCGAGACCTCATTGGCTCAGCTCAACGCCCTACGCGCAGAAAACAACCGTTTACGGCGGCTATTACAAGCAACGGCAGAGCTTCCGGTCGAGGTGCAGGTGGTCGACATTAGCCGGATGCAGCTGTTCCCCTTCGACCATCGCCTCGTCCTAGAGCAGGGCCGTAAACAGGGCATCAGCGAAGGCACACCCGTGCTTTCCGCCTCCGGCGTGCTGGGTCAGGTTCAAAAAGTGAGCGCCAATGAGTCCGTAGTGGTTTTGGCGACCGAAGCTGAACAAGCCATCCCTGCCATGGTGGTTCGCAACGCCGGCCAAACCATTGTCCACGGACTCGGTCAACGCGGGCTCTACCGGGTGTCTTGGTTGCCTCAGAACACGGATATTCGCGAGGGTGACCTACTCGTAACCAGCGGCCTCGGCGGGCGCTTTCCAGCTGGATTCCCTATTGCCGTGGTGGCCTCGGTTGAGGCCCAGCCCGGGGAGCGCTTCCTGAAAGTGTTCGCCAGGCCAACGGCAGATGTCACCGACCAGCCTGAAGTCCTGTTGGTGCGCAACTCTAAGGCCTCCACCGGGGAATAATTGCGCATAATGACGGCAGGCTGCCCTAGCCTTAGGGCACACTGTAACCACCCCACCAATCACCTGCCGCGTGCTCCTGATTCGCCTGCTTAGTCTGTTGCTTCCTCCGCTTGCTCTCATTGGGCTGAGTTGGCCTGCAAATGCCGCCTTAGCGAGCTGGGCTTTAGTGCCCATGTGGTTGTGCGTGCCCCTTTTTGGGTTGTTGCTAGGGGGCGGAATGAGTGTGGTAGGCGCCTTTGCCTTTGGTCTACTCATTGACACGCTCCTGCACGGATTTTTAGGCGTATGGGCTTTGGGCCTGGGAGCACCGACACTGCTACTTCGACTCAGCCAGAACCGCAGCCTCAGCCAGCCCTTATGGGTGCAGGTCATGGTGGTGGGGAGTGTGTTGCTGGCGAGCAACTTCTTCATTTTTTATTGGCTGGATTGGCTACATAACCCGCCCATGGGCTACCACTGGGCGCCGGTCGTGGTCGCGACTACGCTGTGGGCGCCCTTGGCCTTGTTCACCCAGCGCCCCGAAGCTAATTTCTAGCAGATGGCCAGCAACCGATGACTGCATTTGGAGAAAGCCGGGAGCAATGGCTGGATTTTCGTCAGCGTCTGCTCATTGCCAGCGCCATCGTCATGACTCTGGCCACTGTGTTGGGTGGTCGCTTGTGGCTACTGCAAACGCGCGATCACCAACAGCTGGCCCAGCGCGCCGATCAGAATCGAACGGTTGCCGTCCCCGTGCCCGGAGTTCGCGGGCTGATCTACGATCGCAACGGAACCATCCTGGCCGACAACGTGCCTAGCTGGCAGCTGCTGGTGGTACCGGAGAATGTCGATGACTTGGAACGCACCCTGACCGAGATCGGTGAGGTTGTGCCGCTGGAAACACATGAACTACAGCGCTTCCATGAACGCCGCCAGAGTCGCAAAGAGTTCCACAGCATCCCTTTAAAACTAGGCCTTAGCCCAGAAGAGCTGGCCAAGCTTGAAGTCAATCGCCGCCGCTGGCCCGGCGTCCAGGTTCAGGCAGCGCTGACCCGACGCTACCCTCAAGGGCCAACCACGGCACATGTGGTGGGCTATGTCGGCGGCATCAGCGCACGTGACCTCGCCAACGCTGACGCCGAGGCCTACCGAGGCGCCAGCTATATCGGCAAAACTGGCTTGGAGCGCTCCTTCGAGGCGGATTTGCGCCCGCGCGCAGGGCAGCGCCGCATGGAAACAGATGCTCGGGGCCGGCTGCTCAACGAGCTGGACTATCAAGCTCCTACGCCCGGTTGGGATTTGCGCCTCAGCCTGGATGAGCAGCTACAGCGCAACGCTCAGGCGCAAATGCAAGGCAACCGGGGCGCCGCCATCGCCTTAGATCTAAGTCAAGGGGATGTGCTGGCCCTGGTGTCGACACCCTCCTTTGACCCGCACCTCTTCGTCAACGGCATTAGTCATGCGGATTACGCCGGGCTGATTGAGGACCCTGGCAACCCGCTATTTAACCGAGCGATTCAGGGCCGTTACCCCCCAGGATCGACGGTCAAACCACTCTTTGGCCTAGCCGGGCTAGAGTATGGGGTGGTCCACAGCCACGACGGCGTTTACTGCAAAGGCTGGTACCAGCTTCCGAACAAGCCTCGGCGCTATCGTGATTGGAAGCGTGAAGGCCATGGCCGAGTCAATTTCCGCCAAGCTATCGCCCAGTCCTGCGACATTTACTATTACGAGCTGGCCTACAACCTGGGCATTGATCGTCTGCATGATTTCTCAGCGCGCTTTGGATTAGGCCAGCAGACAGGGATTCGACTACCTGCCGAAGAAGCGGGTTTACTGCCCAGCCGCGACTGGAAACGGGGTCACAATGGGGAAATTTGGTATCCCGGCGAAACCCTCAATGTCGGTATCGGCCAAGGCTATTTGTTGATGACCCCCCTGCAATTAGCGGTGCTCACCTCGCGGATTGCGACGCGCGGTCAAGGCTTCGTGCCACGGCTGGTACAGAGCCGGAGCCGCGGCCAAGAGGTGATTGAGAACCCTCCGCGGCCGCTACCGCCGATCACCCTTGCGGACTCTCGGCACTGGCAGCAAACGCACGACGCCATGCTGGCTGTGGTCCACTCTAGCAATGGGACTGCACAATCCGTTGGCCGTGGGTTGCCCTTTGCAGTGGCCGGTAAAACAGGGACGGCACAGGTTGCGGGCCTGTCCCAAGAAGATGATGAAGCCCCCCAACTCGAAGATGTCCCTTACAAGTTACGCGACCATGCTTTGTTTATCGCCTTTGCTCCTGCCGACAACCCCGAAATTGCGGTGGCGGTGGTGGTCGAGAACAGCGGCAGTGGAAGTGCCGTAGCTGCCCCCATTGCCAAGTCGATCTTGCAAGACTGGCTCATGCGCTGTGATGGCTTACGCTGGCACCCTTGGTGCCTGGAGGCGGATATCTAATGCAATGGCGTGACCCTCAGCAGCCACGCAGTCTGGGCCAATGGCTGCATATTGATCCTTGGCTGTTTGGCATGTTGGTGGTTTTGGGCTTAATCGGCTTGGCCACGGTGTATTCGGCGACTGGCTCTGATATGGGGGCATTGAGCTCTCAGGCGCAGCGCCTTGGGATTGGGTTGGCCGCATTGTTGATTGTGGCGCGTTGCCCTCCACAATGGTTTCACGGTATCGCCCTTCCCGGTTACGTACTGTGCTTGTGTTTACTGCTTGCAGTGCATTTCTTCGGAATTGAAGTCAATGGTTCTCAACGCTGGCTGAGCCTAGGCGGATTGCGATTGCAACCCTCGGAATTGATGAAAATTGTGCTTCCACTAGCCTTGGCCGCCGTACTGGCACCAGCGCGCTGGCCCTTGGGTTGGGGCGCCCTTTTGAGTAGCAGCCTACTCATTGTGTTACCGGTCAGTTTGATCATCACGCAACCCGATTTGGGAACAGCCCTCTTGGTGGTCGCTCCAGGGATTTTCGCGCTCTTTCTGGCCGGAATGCGCTGGCGTCTGATTGGCTTGCTCAGCGCGGTGGGTTTGGCTGGCCTCCCCTTGAGCTGGTTTGGTTTGCACGATTATCAACGTCGCCGGGTGCTCACCTTGCTCAACCCAGAATCCGATCCACAGGGCGCTGGGTATCACATTATTCAATCGAAAATCGCCATTGGCTCTGGTGGCTGGTCCGGCAAAGGTTGGACCGATGGCACGCAAGCCCGCCTAGATTTTCTCCCCGAAGCGCATACGGACTTCATATTTGCGGTTTTCGCAGAAGAACATGGCCTGATTGGCGCCGTGGGGCTACTGCTGCTTTACCTGGCAATATGCGGTCGCGGACTATGGCTGGCAGCACATACAGATGACCGTTTTGGCCGCGTGCTCATCAGCACGCTCAGCCTCACCGTCTTTGTGTATGTCTTCGTCAACATTGGGATGGTGAGCGGCATTCTCCCGGTCGTCGGTGTGCCATTGCCCTTAGTGAGTTACGGCGGCAGCTCCATCCTGGCGCTAAGCGTTGCCTTTGGCCTCATCATGTCGGTTTACAGCCACCGCCAGCGCACAGGATTACTGTGAAACCTTTGCGATTTACAGCATTGCATCTGGGCTTGAATTTGGGGCTTTGCCTCGCGGGCGGCGCGGTCTGGGCTGACTACAGCCAACACCCGCAAGGGATTCGGTTGATGGCTGAGCTGCACTCCGAGCACGGCTTCGAGACCGATCAGGTGCGCGCCATACTGCGGGCCGCGCAGCGCAATCCCAAACTCATTCAAGCCGAACAGCATTCGGCCGAGAAAACTCGCACTTGGCCTGATTACCTCAGCATCTTTTTAGACCCCCGGCGGATTTCCGCTGGCGTGCAATTTTGGGCCAAGCATGCGCGCTCCTTAGAGCAAGCCAGCAGCACCTATGAGGTCCCAGCCGAAATCATTGTTGCCATATTGGGCGTTGAAACCCGTTACGGTGGATATACCGGTCCTCATAGAGTGCTGGACTCGCTCACGACCCAAGGCTTTGAGCACCCTACTCGTCAGGCGTTTTTCTACCGTGAGCTCAAAGAGTTTTTCTTGCTCTGCCGGGAACAAAATTGGTCACCTTTGGAGCCCAAAGGCTCCTACGCGGGCGCTTTGGGTTGGGCGCAATTCATGCCCTCTAATTATCGCCGCCTGGCCTTAGACTTCGACCAGGACGGGCTGACCGACCTATGGAGCCCGGTCGACGCCATCGGCAGCATTGCCCGCTACCTGCGCGACTTTCGCGGTACTGGACGCGGTTGGCAGCCACACCTCCCTGTACTGGTCAGCGCGATGGGCAGCGTGCCCGAAGACTGGCCCCGCAACACCAAACAGCCTACGGGCGAGTATGCCCAGATCAGCCAGCATGTCACCGCTATTCCGGGCCTTCCGGCGTCTGCGCGGGTCGGACTACTGCAGCTCGAGGCTGAGCAGCACACCGAACTATGGCTCGCTACAGACAATTTTTATGCGCTGATGTCTTATAACCCTCGGATTTATTACGCCACAGCGGTTTATAGGCTTAGCCGAGCGATTGCAGATCGGTATCGTCAGCCGCAGCAATGATGACTCGCGCATGCAAGCAGGCACTGACTCTTCTGGCCATCCTCTGCCTGAGCGCCTGCGCCAGTCGTTCCGGCCATTTGGATGGGCCACCAAGCACGCCACAACAAGACCCTTGGGCAGCCCCAGAGCCTACGCCTGCGGCGTTGCCCCGCAGCCGCTACGGCAACCCCGATCAATACGAGGTGTTTGGTCGACGCTATTTCGTCCGCGAGCAGTCCACTGGTTTTGTTCAAGAGGGCCTGGCCTCCTGGTACGGCCAGAAGTTTCATGGCCGGCGCACCTCTTCCGGAGAGCCCTTCAACATGTATGCGCTGACCGCGGCGCATAAAGAGCTCCCCATCCCGTGCATCGCCAAGGTCACAAATCTGCGCAACGGACGCTCCCTGTTGGTCCGAATCAATGACCGAGGGCCCTTCCATGCGCAGCGCATCCTCGACCTGTCCTGGGCGGCTGCTGTTCGCCTGGATGTCATCGCCTACGGCACGGCGCCCATTCGGCTCGAAGTGGTAGAAGAGACCAGGAGCGCCGCCCCCCCAGCAGCGCCACCACTCCACACTTCAGCGCAACCCACCGCGGGCTGGGATCCCTTCACATCTCCGCGCGCCAATCCACAAGAGTCCATGCATCACCCGGCTGCGTATTACCTGCAGGTTGGTGCCTTTCGCACTGAAGACGGGGCACGCCAACGACAACAGCGCATGCGCGCCTTGGGCTATCCTGTGGCAGCTCAACCCGCCCCGACTGATGGCTGGCATCGGGTATGGCTCGGCCCCTGGCCGGACGCCCTGGCTGCTGAACAAGCAGCCGCCAACCTGAACCGGCAGCGGATTCCCAGCCTACTTATTGCTCAGTAGTTGCCATGTCTCACCAGCTCATTGCTGCTTGTATTGTTGTTCTTTCGGCGCTCACACAGGTGCTGCACGCTGCGCCATTGCCGCCACCAAGGCCACCGGCTGTCGATGCTCGGCAATTTGTATTGCTGGACTACCGCAGCGGTCAGGTCATCGCTGAAAAAGGCGCGAGTGATCGTGCAGATCCGGCTAGCATCACCAAACTGATGACCGCTTATGTGGTCTTCGATGCCCTGGAGCAGGGCCTGCTCAAAGACGACGATTTGGTCACCATCTCGCGCAAAGCCTGGAAAGCCGAAGGCTCACGGATGTTCGCCGAAGTGAACACGCAGGTGTCTGTGGATGAACTGCTCCACGGCATGATCATCCAGTCCGGGAACGATGCCGCCATTGCGCTTGCAGAACATACTGCAGGGAGTGAAGAAAGCTTTGCGGACCGCATGAATCAGTATGCGGAGCAGCTGGGACTGCTGGACACGCGCTACACCAACGCGTCGGGTCTTACCCATCCCGAGCACTACACGACCGCCATGGATATCGCCAAGTTGGCGCATGCTCTGATTCGTGACTTCCCGGAACGCTACAGCTTGTACCAGGAGCGCGAGTTCACCTACAACGGCATTACTCAGCGTAATCGCAACCGACTCTTGTGGCGTGATAGCAGTGTGGATGGCATCAAAACCGGCTACACCAAGGCCGCTGGTTACTGCCTAGCCAGTTCGGCGCAGCGTAACGGCATGCGCCTCATTGCCGTCGTGCTCGGCACCGATAGTGGCAACGACCGTGTCGCTGCGAGCGAATCCTTACTGAACTGGGGCTTTCGCTTTTTCGAGAGCGTGCAAGTTGCCGCTGCACAAGACACCATTGAAGAATTGCGGGTCTATAAGGGCGCCGTGGAGACGATGGCCGTGGGCCGCCTAGAACCAACCTGGGTGGTGATCCCACGAGGCCAGGCACAGGGCTTGGAGCTCATCGCAGAGGTGCCACATAACCTCAAAGCTCCGCTGGCCTCTGGCGATGTCGTCGGTGAACTTCTGATAGAGCATCACAACCAGCCTCTGCGTCGCTTTCCACTACACAGCTTAAGCGACGTTCCCTTGGGGAGTTTCTGGCAACGTCTACGCGACGAAGCCTTATTACTGCTCGGCAGCTAGGCGAACTGGCCATGTCTCTGCGTGAACGTTTGGATGATCTGGAATACCCCTGCGAATATCCATTTAAGCTGGTGTTTCAGGCCCGTTCCTCCTTGGCGGCCGAAGTGGAAGCCCAACTGCATCAAGTGCTTGGCACCGACCGGAAGTGGAACTTGAACCTGCAGCCCAGCCGCACCGGCAAGTATGTCTCGCTGACGGTCAGCCTGCAGGTCTGTTCCGCCGATGAAGTCGAGCAGCTACACCATCACCTCTCCAGCCTGCCCGGAGTGTTGGTACAGCTGTGAACAATGCTCTTATCCGTCAACTTGGCAGACGTGATTACGCCAAGGTCTACGCGGATATGCAGCAGTTCACGCAGCGGCGCGATGCGAACACCGCGGACGAAATTTGGATAGTGGAGCATGATCCGGTTTTTACTTTGGGTCAGGCCGCGAAGCCGGAACACCTCCTTGCGCCTGGGGCTATCCCAGTAGTGACTACGGATCGCGGTGGTGAAGTCACTTACCATGGCCCGGGCCAATTGGTGATTTATCCACTGCTGGACCTGGGCCGGCGGCAAATCGGTCCCCGCAGGCTGGTCAGTGGCATAGAGCAGGTGCTGATTGACTGGCTGGACGAACACGGTATCGAGGCTCAGCGCAAAGACGGCGCCCCAGGCGTTTATGTTGACGGCGAAAAAATAGCATCCATCGGTTTGCGCGTGCGCAAACCTGGCTGTTACCACGGCCTTGCCTTAAACATGGACATGGACTTGGAGCCATTTTCCAGAATCAACCCATGCGGGTATAGCGGGCTGCGCATGTGCCAAGTCGCGAATTGGTTGCAGCCAACGCCCAGCATGGAGACGGTGGGTCTGGACCTAGCCCGCCGCCTGGACTCCGTCCTGTACTCGCCCTCCGCGCAGCCATAAGCTGAGACAGCCTTCGGCCCCACCCAGGGAACCGTCCATATCGCTGCGCGGTCATTGGCCGGCAATACACGTTAAAATTCCGAAAAGACTCAAGGATTTTCTTATGCGAACTGGCGGATGGGTGCTCTCTTTATGCATGGCCTTGGCCGCGCCAATGGCGGTAGCCGAGACTAACCAAAGCGCAGACCCTACGGCGACGCAGGAGATCGCACTGGACCCCGGACTGGGGCCACTAGAGCTGACTCAGCAAGCGGCTGAGAAGGTGACGCAGAAGATTCGCGCCAACCGCAGCCTGTACGAGCAGGACTCTGCGGCCCTGTATGCCATGGTTGATGATTTAGTCGACTCAGTTTTCGACTTTCGCACCATGTCTTTACTGGTCTTAGGGCCGAACTGGAAAAGCGCCAGTGAAGAGCAGCGTGAACGCTTTATGCTCGCTTTCAAAAACCTGCTTATCCGCACCTATTCCAAAGCCTTGCTGCAAGCGGGTGATGCGGCCATTGAGTGGGAGCCGCTGGAACTCGAGCCTGGTGAGAAAAGAACGATGGTGCGCGCCGCCGTACCCACCAGCTCTGGCCCGGTCAAAATTGCCTGGCGCTTGCGCAAGCTCAGCGAAGGCTGGCGCGTGTTCGACGTTGTCGTCGACGGCATTAGTTTGGTGACCAATTATCGTGGTAGTTACAGCGCCGAGATTCGCAAGAGCGGCCTGGACGCGCTGATCGAGAAAATGGAACAGCAAAACCCGGATGCCAACGGGGTTAGCGCTTGACCAAAATCTTTGGTCTGCTGGTCGTCGCACTGCTATCGGCCTGTGCTCACCAGACTCAGTTCGAGCCACGGGATCCTTTGGAACCCGTGAACCGAGCGATCTTCAAATTCAATGACACCGCCGACCGCTATGTTTTGCGCCCCCTCGCCGTGGGCTATGACACAGTGACGCCTGAGATCGTCCAGATGGGGGTGAGCAACTTCTTTGCGAATTTGTTCTACCCAGTCACCGTCGTCAACCAATATGCCCAGGGCAAGTGGCTGGATGGCACCTCGGACCTCGGCCGCTTTGTCGTGAACTCCACCGTGGGATTGGCCGGGTTTGTCGATGTCGCCAAACATTGGGGTCTACCGGCGCACCGAGAAGACTTCGGGCAAACATTGGGAAGCTGGGGCGTAGGCGAAGGCTGGTTCCTGGTGATCCCCTTCCTGGGGCCAAGCACAAACCGCGACCTCGTCGGCATGCTCGTCGACGCTCCCTTTTCGCCAGTGTACTACGTCGACGAGCGTGATCCCATACTCGCGCTTACTGCGCTCAACATCGTGCAAATTCGTGCCGGCCTACTCGGTGCCGATGGCATTCTGAACGAGCAGGATGACCGCTACGCCTTTCTACGTAGTGCCTACTTACAGCAGCGTCAATCGGCTGTTCGGGACGGCGCACCTGCGCCTATGGACGACTTTGATGACTTGCTGGATGAAGACTTTGAGGATTCACTCTGACGATTTCTGGCGCATGCGTCGTTTGGCGCTCTACCTAAAGCCTAGACCCTGCTCTTTACGGTTGCGGTAAACGCACCCGAAATAGGGCGCCTCCGGACGCACCCTCCTCGATCTTGATGCTACCGCCCTCTGCCGCCACTAAGCGGGCACAGATCGCCAAGCCCAGCCCAGATCCTGGGCGCTTGCGCGGCGCATCTCCACGCTCAAACGGAGCAAAAACCCGCTCACGCAAGGCCTGAGGAATCCCAGGTCCGTTGTCGGCGACGCAAATCTCCAATTGGCCTGGTCCTACCTCGGTCTGCAAGCGCACCTGCGGCGCGGGCCCTGCATGCTCTGCAGCGTTGCGGATGAGGTTAGATAGGATGCGCTGTAGCGACAAAGGACGCGCCACGACCTGCAAATCCGGCGAAATATCCACTGCCACATCAACCCCGCGCTCTTGTAAGCGCGCGTGAAGCTCCGCTAATACCTCGTGAACTACAGGTGCCAGCAGCATCTGCTGGGGCTCTTCAGCCGCCTCGCCACGCGCCCAGGCCAATAATCCCTCCAGCATATTCTGAAGACGCCGCGCATCCTCCCGGGTGGCGGCCAGCTCCTCCTGCGCAGCCGCTGACAAGTCTGCAGCGCAGCGGCGCTCAAGCATAGCTAAGCGCAGCGCCAGCTGGCGTAATGGAGCACGGAGATCGTGAGCCGCCATGGCCAGAAGTTGGTCGGCGGACTCCTCAGCTTTGGGTGCAGTCATAGCTCAATCGTAGCCTGAAACCTGTCGGAGGTTCACACTCGGCCTTGGGCTGAAACCGGCTGGAGATAGCAGATCACTTACCATGTGACCTCAATTTTTGAATGTGTTTGCCGTGACCAGAGCCCGCCTAGAGTATCTCCTGTGCGCCGACGACCCCCAAGGCCAGTCTGTATTAGTTGAAGTTCGCCTGCGCGCCGAGCATGCGCAAACGATGACCGTACGTTTCGCCAACTGGACACCGGGCAGCTACAAGATCCGCGATTACGCCCGCCACGTCATGCAGGCGCAGGCTTGGTTAGATGAAAAGCCCTGTGCACTATACAAGCCCGCTTTGGACCGCTACGCCATTGAGCTTAGCGCTGGAGCACAGGTGTGTTTTAGCTTCAGGTTGGCCACAGATGATGATTCCGTACGCGGCAATTGGTTGGACTCCTGGCGAGGCCATATGGAGGGCGCGGCCTTATGGCCCTGTGTGGAGGGCTATGAGGAGGCGGAAATGGCCGTGGAGATCCGCCCGCCTGCGGATAAAACTCATTGGAGCCTCGCCACCTCTCTGCCCAGCGCCCACCAAGACGACGCTGGATGGGGGTGGTATCGCGCTTCCAGTTGGCAAGAATTGATCGATCACCCCTTGCTCATGGGTCAGCTCAAAACCATAGAGTTCGAGGCGGGTGACTGCCAGCACCGCTTTGCCATTGCCGGAGCGGAAGAGATCAGCTTCGATAGCGAACGCTTAAAACGCGACTGCCAAGCCATCTGCCAAACCCAAATTGCAGCCATGGGCGGCACCCCGAATAAGGACTATCTCTTCTTGCTGCGGGTTGGCGCTGCGGGGGACGGCGGGCTGGAGCATTGCAGCAGCACACTACTGGGGACCGCAGCAGCGTCCTTACCTCAGGCTGATGCAGACCGTAGCAGTCACTATGAACGCTTGCTGGGACTGATTAGCCATGAGTATTTCCATCTCTGGAACGTCAAGCGAATTCGCCCCCAGGCGGTAGCCTGCTCTTCCTTAGAGCAGCCGGCCCCGTTCCCGGATCTATGGGCGTATGAAGGGGTCACCGCCTATGTCGACGATTGGTTTTTACGCCAGTCCCAAACCCGGCGGCCTGAAGATTACCTGCGGGTCATCGGGCACAGTTTGACCCGCTTACAAAGAACCCCTGGACGCCTGCGCCAGAGCTTGGTACAAGCCAGTTTGGATGCCTGGATTCGACTCTACCAACCCGCACCGCACCTGCCCCATAGCACCGTCAGTTACTACCTCAAGGGTGCCATGGTGGCTATGTGCTTAGATATTTTGCTCAGGCATCACAACCCGGAATGCGGCGGCCTGATTGGCCTGCTCAGTCAGCAATATCAACATTGGCAAAAAGACCCACGACCATTATCCCCGCACGCTCTAGAGCAGAATCTGCGCCAGGTAGTCGGGCAACACTGGAACGTCGATGAGTTTTTTTCGCGTTATGTTTATGGCTGCGACGACCCGGATTTCGAATCCATCTTGGCCCTGGCTGGGCTACAAGCACAGCGACGTATCGCGTGCTCACTAGACGATCCTGGTGGCGCGGCTTATGCGCCTTTGCTGCAGTCGCAAATGGGCCTGCGACTAGAGCAACGGCCACAAGGCCTCCAAGTCAATCTCGTTGAAGCAGAGTCGCCAGCACGGCATGTCGGCGTTGTTGCTGGGGATCTCATCTTGGCTGTCGCCGGTGAGCAAATGCCTCTGGACCGGCTGAATCACTGGCTACGTTGCACACCGGCTGGCACGGTGACTCAGCTCACTTGGCTCCACGACGGCAGGGTTCGTTCTGACTCCTTGGTGTTAAGCCCGCCAATTGCAGACCGCTGGGAGATACGCTTGCAACCCGATGCTAACGAAAAGCAAAAGGCGCTCAGGGCGGACTGGCTTGCCATGCCCTTAGCCTCTGACACCGTCGTTAAACCCTGACTTGGACCGATGACCCACAGGCGCAGCCAGCATCCCCATTTATTAAGAGGACATTGCCATGCCTGAGCATGCCGCGGCCCTGTTACTCACCCTGCTGCTGGCCTTTGGCGTCGGTAGCATCTTGGGCGGTCAGTGGCTGGGGCGATTGCGCGGCCTAAACTTGCGGCAGAGTGGGAGCGGCAATATCGGTGCTACCAACGCGCTACGCGCCGGCGGCCGCAAATTTGGTCTGCTGGTGCTCGGTTTTGATGCGGGCAAAGGGGCCCTGGCTGTCGCTGTCACCCAGGCCCTTCCCCTAGCGACCGAAGCGTGGGTGTGGCTGAGCGGAGTGGCCGTCGTGGCCGGTCATATTTGGAGCCCCTGGGCAGGCTGGTCTGGAGGTAAGGGTGCAGCGACCGCCCTGGGAGTCGCCTTGGCTTTAGTTCCCGCGCATACAGCAGCAACATTAGTCGTATTCTTGCTGGGCTTAGTACTCAGCGGGTATGTCAGTGCCTCCATGTTGGCCGCATTTGCAGCGCTGTGGCTCAGCCTCTTGCTGTTCCCTGTACACGCGGCACTGGCGAGCTGGTGGGCCTTTATGACCTGGGTCTTACTATGCTGGACTCATCGGGATAATCTGCAGCGACTTATCGCCGGAACCGAAAATCGTTTCACCCGCGTGATGCTTAGGCCGCCACCGTGACAGCGCTGGATGCCCGTGACCAACTCATTTTGCACCGCTTGGCATCCGGCAGCTGGGTATCGGGCGCATTGCTGGCTGAAGAGCTCCGTATCAGCCGGGCCGCCTTAAGTAAACGGATAGAACGCCTACGCAGCGGCCCCTGGGGCTTGGCCATTGTGTCTAGACATGGTGCGGGTTACGCCTTGGAGGGCGGCCTTGACCTTCTGACATCAGCGCCCGGGCAAGCCCAACCCGAGCTCGTCGACATTCCTGGCCTAAGCATAGTTCCAAGCTGCAGCTCCACCAACGCCATCTTGGCCGAGCGCAGCCACATTCAATCTCTGTGCGCGGAATTTCAGGACCAAGGTCGTGGCCGCCTGGGACGTGCGTGGATAGCGCCCTACGCTAGCAGCCTGCTGCTGTCGCATCGCCATCACTACCCACGGTGGCCTCATCATCTTTCGGCTCTGAGTTTGGTACTCGGCCTAGCCTTATGCCGCTGGCTCAATCAGCAGGGCATACCCGTGCGGCTGAAATGGCCCAATGACCTCTGGCTGGAGGGGAAAAAGCTCGCAGGCATGTTGATTGAAAGCCGCGGTGAGGCTCTCAGCGGGTGTGAAATCATCGTGGGACTAGGACTGAACGTCCATACGCAGGCTCTGGCTCAAGTAGACCAGCCCTGGACCAGCCTGGATCAGGCCGGATTCTCAGTCAAACGAGCCGAACTACTGCGTGATGCTTTGGCTTGCCTCAAACATGCTCTGCTCAGCTTTGAACACACCCCATTGTCCAGGCTGCTGCAGGACTACGATGAATGGGATGCCCTGCGCGGTCAGCAGGTGCAATTAAGAGATGGCGAAAAGGTTTATAGCGGTCAGAATCGCGGCATCAGCGCGCAGGGCGCCCTGCGGTTGGCCAATGCCAGTGGGCAGGAAACCCTGTTTGCCGTGGGCGATCTCAGCCTGAGGCCGCAATAGGCTGCATTACCAAGGCACTCAGGTTGTCTTTGGCGACTGGCAGGGCGGCCTGCATCAAGGCCGTGACCGCGCTCTGGGCATCGTCGGCGGGCTGCCATAACCGGCCCAGCTCCTGCGCCGTGAGGGCGTTGCTCAGGCCATCTGAGCACAACAAGTAACGATCTCCAGGCTGGACCTCCAGTTCTAGCTCATCCAGTTGCACCTGGGGCTCACTGCCAACAGCGCGGGTGATCACGTGCCCGTAGGGATGTGCCTGGGCTTGCTCCGCTGTGATCTGCCCGCGTCGCAGCAGCTCAGCCACCATACTGTGATCGTGGGTGACTAACTGCAGCTGATCCTGGCGCAGGCGATATAGCCGCGAGTCGCCCGCCCAAAGCACACTCAGCGTCCAGCCGTGGGCAACAGCCGCAACCACTGTAGTTCCCATGCGCTTAAGGCCTTGTTCCTGCGTCAGCGCGAAAAGTTGCGCATTGACCCCCTGGAGCTTTGCGCGCAGTTGATCGACGGGATGAGTATCGTCGCCCTGCGCAGGGGCCTTGAGGGCGTCAACGACGGCCTGACTGGCCACCTCACCATGGGCATGCCCACCCATACCATCAGCCACCACCCAGGGGCCCTGCGGGCCCAGCACCGCGAGGGCATCCTCGTTATGCTTGCGCACCGGGCCGCACTCGGTGTGACCCCAGGCTTGCCACTGAGGAGCCTTCACCAAAGAGCCCCCATCGCGTCCCCAGACTGTTGCTGCCTAGGGGTCGACGCAGCAAGTGCAATATCTGACCACAATCTGACCTGCACCGTTCTTATGAGGACTGGACTTGGCAACAAACGCCCCTCCTGAATACCCGGCAAAGCTGCAAGAACAACAACTGGCCCTGCCTGATGAGTTGCCGGTTGCTCAACACGCAGACGAGTTAATACGCAGTGTAAGGGAGAATCCGGTCACTATCGTGTGCGGCGCAACAGGCTCCGGAAAATCCACGCAGTTACCAAAATTGGCACTGCGGGCCGGCCGCCGCAGTATTGCCCACACCCAGCCACGACGCTTAGCGGCGCGTACATTAGCCCAACGCTTGGCCAGCGAAATGCAGTGCGAACTTGGCGGCGCCGTGGGCTGGCAGGTGCGCTTCGCGCAGGCGCTTTCTGCAGATACCTGCATCAAACTGATGACGGATGGCATCTTGCTCAGCGAGTTGCGCCATGATCGTTCGCTGAAGAAATACGACACCATCATCATCGACGAAGCTCATGAGCGCAGCCTCAACATCGACTTTTTGCTGGGCTGCCTTCATCGCCTGCAGCGGAGTCGTCCTGATCTGCGCTTAGTGATTACCTCGGCCACGCTGGACACAGAAAAGTTCTCTAAACACTTTGGGAAGGCCCCGGTTTTTCAGGTCGAGGGTCGCAGCTATCCGGTAGAAATCCGCTACCAGGAATCCACGGATACTGGGTTAGATGAAGAGGTGATCCTGGCTACACGCAGCCTCTGGAAAGAGGGCCCAGGCGATATTTTGGTGTTCCTTCCTGGAGAACGCGAGATTCGTGAACTCCGAGACACCCTCAGCCGCGGGCCATTGAAGCAAAGCTGGCCGGAGCTAGAAATCCTGCCTCTTTATGCACGGCTACCTAGCGCTCAGCAACAACGCATCTTCAACCCGGCGCGAACGGGGCGGCGAATTATCCTGGCGACGAATATCGCCGAAACATCTCTCACCGTTCCCGGCATCCGCTACGTTATCGACTCGGGTCTCGCCCGAATTTCCCGTTTTTCACCCCGCAATCAACTCCAAAGCCTGGCCATCGAGCCTATTGCGCAGGATGCCTGCAATCAGCGCAGCGGGCGCTGTGGTCGTACCGCCCCAGGCATTTGTATTCGTCTCTATAGCGAAACCGATTTTTTGAATCGCCCTGCGGAGACGGCCCCGGAAATCCTGCGCAGCAACTTGGCGGATGTCGTATTGCAGATGGCGGACCGACGCTTAGGCGCCGCCGAGAAATTTCCCTTTGTAGACCCACCTGAGCGTCGGCTACTGAAAGATGCCCGCCGATTACTACTACAGCTTCAGGCCTTGCGCGACGATGGGCGCACGACGCCTACAGGTCGGCAAATGGCACGCCTGCCGGTAGAGCCACGCTACTCCCGCATGTTGGTCGAAGCCTCCAGATTGGGTTGTCTGGACGACACCGTCATTGTGGTCGCGGCTCTGTCTATGCCGGATGTACGCGACATCCATGCCGATAACCGTGCCGCTGCGCGCGAAGCTCAGGCTGTGTGGACCGATAAAAGCAGCGATTTTGCTAGCCTCATCCTGCTACACCGAGCCATTCGTGAAGCGCGTAGCCAGTCCTCCCGCAGTGAGTTTGAACGGTGGTGCCGTGAGCATTATCTGCATGTACGTCGTGTGCGTGAATGGGAGGACTTAATCCATCAGCTCCAGCGTGAGCTGCGCGCCGCTGGTTTCGAGCGCCGCACTCAGCAAGCTGGCAACCTGCATGCAGCGCTACTGGTAGGCCTGCTGGATCATCTGGGCCAGCATCAAGACAAAGGCGAGTACTTAGGCCCACGCGGGGCTCGCTGGAGAATTCATCCAGAGTCGGCCCTGCGCCGCAGCCAATCCACCTGGGTCTTCGCCGCGAGTTTGGTGACCACCTCACGCACCTATGCCCGCCAAGTTGCCACCACCGATGCCGCGGCGATCATTCGTGCCGCTGGCCCACTATTGCGGCGCAGCCCCTTAAACCCTCGCTGGAACCCCGGGCGTGGCCAAGTGGTTTGTGATGAGGATATTCGCCTCTTCGGCCTCGCCCTCAGCCTCAAAAAGAATGCTTCCCTGGAACGCCATGATGCAGGGCTCACCCGCGAAATATTCATTCGCGAGGCCTTGGTTGAAGGACGCTGGGGACGACAGCAAGCACCCGCTTTTCTAGCAGCCAATCGCGGCTTAGTCGCTGCCATTCGGGCCGATGAAGACCGCCTGCGTCGCCGGGATCTGCTCATTGACGTTGAATCACAGTGTGCGCTTTACGACCAAGCCCTGCCCGCAGAGCTGAACAACCGTGACCGGCTACTCAGTTGGCTGAAGAAGAACGATGATGCAAGCCTGCGCTGGACCAGAGAACAACTGCAAAGCCAAGAGCTGGGTGTGGATGCCGCATGGCCAACACGGATTACAGTCGCCGGCCAGGAGTTCTCATTACGCTATCGCTTCGCGCCAGGAGACAAAGCCGACGGGATTACAGTGCTACTGCCCTTAGACGCACTCACTCCGCTCAGCGAAGATGATTTTGTGGGCGTTGTTCCGGGCTTGGCCGAGCAGCAGCTAGATGCCTTATTGCGCGCACTGCCCAAGCCAGATCGCAAGCGGCTCATCCCCATCAACACAACGGTGCGCGAACTGCAGAACGAGCTGGAAAGTGGGGCGGACTTCTTGCGCGCCTTGCAAGCCAGGCTCAGCAGCATACTCCGGCGCGAGGTGCACTATCGTGAGTTGGATCTCGCGGCACTGCCAGATCGTCTACGTCTGCGCTTCTGCGTCCGAGATGAACAAGGACAAGAACTGGCCGCAGGACGACAGTTTGAGCGCCTCCGTGAGCAATTGCGCCTAGAGGCCAAAGAGGCTGTAGAACAAGCGCTGCCGATGCCCGAGCTACCCAAAGGGCTGACCCACTTTCCCGAACCTACGCCAGACTGGCAGCCGCGCACGGCGCGTGGCACGCGACTGCACCTGGGGCTGCACAGACGCGAGCATGGTGTAGACGTGGTGGTGGGTACCGATCCCAGGCAAACGGCCAAGGAGCACGGGCTGGCTTTACGGCAGCTGGCCTATCTATACCTCAAGTCCCGGCTGCAGCTGCGGCTCAAGCCTTTGAAACAGCTGCAGCATTTGAAGCGCCCGGCACAGCAGCCCGAGTCGCCCTGGCGGGACATGTGGAATTGGCTGTGCTGCGATGCCAGCCACCCAGACCAATTACAACAAAACATCTGCCTGCGCCTGATCGAGGATCACTATGACTTGGAGACGATGGCGACGGATCGCGCCCGCTTTGAAAGTCACCTCAGCGATGGCTGGAAACGCCTGGACCAGCAATTGCAGCTTGCCGTTCATCACCTGCAAGCCGTTGATTCGCTCTGGGGAGAGCTGCGTTTACAACTGGCAACCCATGAAGCCAACTCGCCGCTGCTCCGCGGCGCTAGCCTGCTACTCGCTCCTGGCTTCGCCTACGTTGTGGACGACTGGAGAGCTTGGGGTAAGTATGTTCAAGCCCTGCGTCTACGCTGCGATAAGCGCAGCCTCAAACCTGGGTTAGATCATGACCGAGAGCAACAACTCACCGGCTTAGAGTCGCGCTTCTTGAACTGCTTGGCGCATCTGCCACAAACACCCCAGGCTCGCGCGCAAGTACGCAGTGTGTACTGGAGTCTGCAGGACTATAGAGTCGCCTTGTTTGCTCAGGAGCTGGGCGTCCCCCACCCAGTATCGAGTGCGCGCTTAGAAAAATCGATTGTTGAACTCAAGTCGCTATAAACGCATGCAGCGTACGGTGGGCAGTAAGTGATGCAAGATCAGAATTTACGGTAGTTCGGTATTCCACCGATCCAGTGCGGCGGCGACTTCCGCCGGATCCGCCCGCGGGTACAACGGCAAAATCACGGAGCGGGCCTCCACCTGCATGCGTTGTTGCAGGCGCTTCTGATCGGCCGGGATGAGATCGGATCCGTCAATCCCCCAATGCTGCCGAATGGGGCCCACAAGCTCTACGCCATGGTCACCAAAGATGAGCACTTGGCGGTGTTGTTCACCGGTCACGAACTCCCCGCGCCGCAGTTCTCGGGTCACAGGGCCGCAAATCTCGCGAGGTCGTCCGGCGAGATTGGCGGGCGCGTACTCCACGCACACCTTTTGCTCCCAGCGCAATAGCTCGGCATTAACTTCGAGATTATTTGCATCAACGCTGCGCAGCAGAAGTTCGCGCAGAGCCTGCTCGGCTTCCATACTGGCGTCCGGCTGGGGAGACTGTGCAACGTCTATGTCTCCGCCACAGAGCAACACCACTTGGTCCGTACTAAAGCCACGACTCAAGAAGTGATCAACATCCGCACGCGTGCAGCCCGCACCCCAGGCCGGAGCGGCAGATGCCAACGCCAGCATTAACAACCAAATTCGTTTCATGGTGCGGCAGTGTGCCCGTGGCGCTGCGGCAGCGCAATGCATAGCCGAGCGCCAGGGCCCTTCCGTCAGCCGAAACGGTGAATCATTAGGCTGCCACTGGGATTTTTAAGGGCTGTTCCTTGGGCAGCTTGGGTACCACGATATGCAGCACGCCATGCCTGGACTGAGCAGATATGGCGCTGGAGTCAATGCCCTGCGGCAGCCGAAAACGGCGTTCAAAAACGCCGCTGCGACGTTCTCTGCGCTGCGCGACCGGAGCCGCGTCTTCGTTGACACGCTCTTCGGCGACGTGACGCTCACCGCGAATGGTCAGCATCTGGCCATCCAGGCTGATATCGACCTGATCAGCGGGTACACCAGGAAGATCTAAAGTGAACTCAAACCGATCCCTGAACTGACTCACATCGGCTTGCGGTAGCCAACTCTGAGCCGATGGCGCAGCTGCAGCCTGAGGGAAGACCTGATCCCACTCATCAGTTAAGCTTTGCAGCAAGGACCATGGGCGTTGATGAACTAAGGCCATGAGGCACCTCCTTGAGATGTGTAAAAAGCGAAGCATGGTGACTTCTTCACTCCAAGGTGCCGTCGATTTGGTATTTTTCAACCCCTTGTTTTTATTGAACTTTACAGGCCTAGGCCAACCCTTATTCGTAGCGGCTGCGCAAACATTTTTCAAGAGCCGCCTCACTGTGCTGAGTGAAGCTCAGGCCGAATATTCTCTTCGGTTGTTCGACGTGCACACTCAGCCAACGAGTTTCTAAGCTTGAGTCGTTAAGAGATGAAGGCCACAACCCCTTTGGCCCTGGGAGGAGACCAAAACCATGTCAGCCCTGAAGATAGCCGTTGCCAGCTTCTTGCTCTTCAGCAGCCAGCTCACACAAGCTATTGAACCCTCAACGGTCGAAGTCAGCCTGTATGCCCAAGAACAGGAATTCCGAAGCTCGGGCCCCGTTATCGGCCTTAACCCCAGTCCTTTGGAGTCCGACGAAACAGGGCTAATCCTGTGCAACCCAGGAATCGACTGTGATCGCTTGGCTATTCATTTGGAGTTGCCAGCAGAGACTTCCCAGTTCTTTCCTCTTGCTCAGCTCAGGCTGAGTTTGACTTGGAGCTCGGCAACGGCGCTGCCAATCGATGATTTCGATATGTACCTCTACGACGAGGACGGCAACTTGCTCGGCCGTGCCGATCGCACCACATTGACTGACGGCATTGGCGAAGAGCTCGTATTTGCGCTGAGTCAAATTCCCAATACGCTTGTGCTCGAAATCTATTATTTCCTCAGCGTAGCTGCGAGTTACTCGGGAGAGGTCGTGCTTGATTTGGGGCCCAGCGCTGAAGGCGTCGACACAGAAACCTTCTGGGCGAACAACCCACCACCAAGCTCGCGCATGCAATCACCCACTGAGCGTGGATCCTCCGCGGGTAGCGCAGGTTTTTTGGTCCTCGCTCTGCTGGCAGCCGGCCTGGCCCGCCGAATTCCAAACCAGGCTCGCGGCCGACAGTCACTGGGCCGGCGCTAGCATCTTTCGCCAGGCTATGCACAAGACACCTCCCCTGTTCTGCGCTGTATCGTACGCGTGTTAGCGCTGAGAATCCCGCCCAAGCGCCTTACTAAGCCTTTGTTTTTTCGTTTTATTTCGAGCTTGGCTAATTATTAACCGGCTCGGCGGGACTCGTTTTCCAGCAACGACTTAGAGCTACTACCCGAAGCACTTTCACAGACTTATCCACAAGCTCTGTGAGCAACTCGGAAACCAGCCCTAAAAGGACTTCCGAACACTTATAGCCGGCCCTGAAAATCTGAGGCGTTGGGTAGATTCTGCGCAATTCATTGCAGCGCGCCAGGGCTTGACAAAGACCTTCTTTGTTGAAGTTCGGTTTGGCATTTATTCACACATGGCCCAGAGCCCTGAGAACAGCAGGCGGCATTGCTGTCAAGCCGTCAAAGTTTTGTCACATGTTTTGTAAGTCCTTGTTTTATAAAGCTGGTAACAAAGTGGTCACAAATTAGCCAGCATCTAGCAAAGCTAGGTAAATCAACGCTTGGCAGCGGATATTCCAACCCGATTCACAGACTTATCCACAGCCCTTGTGGGTAACTTCCTACACTTGCCCCTACCCCTCCCGCAGCCCCAGCTTGACTCATGTCAATACGCCCACATTGAGATGTGCAGATAGTGATTGGCTGAGCATCTTCTTGCTCTTAGCCGCGAAAGGAGAAATGCCATGCGTATGGACAAATTGACTGCCAAGCTACAGATGGCGCTAGCCGAGGCCCAGAGTTTAGCCCTAGGTGCGGACCATCCAGCTATTGAAGATCTACATTTGCTCAAGGCCCTGCTACAGCAAGATGGCGGGGGCGCAAAGCCGCTGCTAGCCAAGGTTGGCAGCTCTGCCGGCGCTCTGAGCAAAGATGTAGACCAAGCCCTCGCTCGCCTTCCCAAACTCGCCCAAACGACCGGCGAAATCTCGGTGGGACAGGAGCTGAGCAAAGTACTGAATATTTCCGACAAATTGGCTCAGCAGCGACAAGACCAGTTCATCGCCAGTGAGCTCGTCATTCTTGCCGCCAGCCAAAGCCAAACCCAGTCCGGCGAGTTACTCCGTAAGCATGGCGCAACGCCAGAGGCCATTGGTACCGCCATTGAGCAGATTCGCGGTGGTGACAGTGTCAACGACCCCAATGCTGAGGATCAGCAGCAGGCCCTCCAGAAATACACCATCGACCTGACTGCGCGTGCCGAGTCCGGCAAACTCGACCCGGTCATCGGACGCGATGAGGAAATTCGCCGGGTGATACAAGTACTGTCCCGGCGCACCAAGAACAACCCGGCGCTCATCGGCGAACCTGGCGTGGGTAAAACGGCCATTGCCGAAGGCTTAGCACAAAGAATCGTCAATGGCGAAGTACCCGAAGGGCTGCGCGATAAACGTCTGCTGTCTTTAGATCTCGGCGCCCTGATTGCCGGTGCGAAGTACCGGGGCGAGTTTGAGGAAAGACTCAAAGCCGTCCTCCAGGAGCTGGCCAAGCAGGAAGGCCGAATCATCTTGTTTATCGATGAAATCCATACCATGGTCGGTGCTGGCAAAGCCGAAGGTGCCATGGATGCCGGCAACATGCTGAAGCCTGCTCTGGCCCGAGGAGAGCTGCACTGCGTGGGCGCCACGACTCTCGATGAGTATCGCCAGTACATCGAAAAAGACGCAGCTCTAGAGCGCCGTTTCCAGAAGGTGTTGGTGGACGAGCCCAGTGTGGAAGATACCGTTGCCATTCTTCGGGGCTTAAAAGAGCGCTATGAGTTACACCACGGCGTAGATATCAGTGACGACGCCATCATTGCTGCTGCGAGACTTTCGCATCGGTACATTACAGATCGTCAACTTCCGGATAAAGCCATTGATCTGGTCGACGAGGCGGCATCACGCATTCGCATTGAAATGGACTCCAAACCGGAAGCTTTAGACCGGTTGGACCGCCGCTTGATCCAATTAAAGATCGAGAAGGAAGCGCTGAAGAAGGAAACGGACGCAACAGCCAAAGCGCGCCTGCAACAGCTGGACGAAGACATCGACGCCCTGAGCCGGGAAGCTGCGGACCTAGAAGAAGTGTGGAATAGCGAGAAGGCAGGCGTGCAAGGCGCGCAGAGCGTGAAGGAAGAGCTGGAGTCTGCCAAGTTAGACCTGGAAAAAGCCCAGCGTGCGGGTGACCTCAATCGTATGAGCGAGCTGCAGTACGGCACCATCCCGGCCTTGGAGAAGCGTCTGAGTGAAGCGCAAAACCAACAACCTGCGGATAACCAGCTGCTGCGCTCTCGCGTAACCGACGAAGAAATCTCAGAAGTGGTGAGTAAGTGGACGGGCATCCCAGTCTCCAAACTCATGGAAACTGAACGCGACAAGCTCTTAAGAATGGAAGATGCCCTACACCACCGCGTAATCGGCCAGGACGAGGCCGTGAGTAGCGTGGCCAATGCGATACGGCGCTCTAGGGCCGGCCTTGCCGACCCGGCTCGCCCCATCGGCAGCTTCTTGTTCCTGGGCCCCACAGGCGTAGGCAAGACAGAACTGAGCAAAGCCCTAGCCCAGTTCCTCTTCGATACCGAGGACGCCATGGTGCGTATCGACATGAGCGAGTTCATGGAGAAACATTCCGTTGCCCGTCTCATCGGTGCACCACCGGGCTATGTAGGCTACGAGCAAGGCGGTTATCTCACCGAGGCCGTTCGCCGACGTCCCTACTCTGTTTTGTTGTTAGACGAAGTGGAGAAGGCGCATAGCGATGTGTTCAATATTCTGCTACAGGTTCTGGATGATGGCCGCCTGACGGACGGTCAAGGCCGGACCGTTGATTTCCGCAATACAGTCATCATCATGACCTCGAACCTAGGCTCTCAGATCATTCAGGACATGAGTGGCGACGCGAACTACCCGGAGATGAAAGAAGCCGTCATGGGCGTGGTTGCTCAGCACTTCCGGCCTGAATTCGTGAACCGCATCGATGACGCCGTGGTTTTCCATGGCCTGGATCAGGAACAAATCCGAGCCATTGCGAAGATTCAACTGCAGTCCTTACGCACACGCTTGGAACAGCAGGGCTTTGCGCTAGAAATTAGCGATGCCGCACTCGACAGGCTGGCCCAAGCGGGCTTCGACCCCGTCTATGGCGCCCGCCCGCTCAAGCGTGCTTTGCAGTCGCGCCTAGAGAACCCCCTGGCGCAAAAGCTACTTGGCGGCGAACTTGCAAGTTCGACGATTCGCGTCGACCTCAGTGGCGAGGACTTCGTCATTCAAAGTTGATAGCAGGAGCAAGCCCCGCGTACTGCGCTTATCCACAAAAAACAACGGCCCCGGCATCACTGCCTCGGCCGTTTTGTCTTGCCGATCGTCTAAAGGTTCTTACCGAACCCGATTAGTGCAGCTTCATGACCTTCCTGCCGATCAGGCTACCCATCGACGTCGCAGCTTGTTGCCACACCAAAGGGACTTATGACACCCGGCGGAGCGGCATCCGGTTCATTGATGTCGTCAGCACTAGCCGGAAGCACGAAGACCCTCTGCTCCCTGGCCTCTGTCCCCTGCACTGCCGCCGTCACAACCAGACGTACTCTGGCCCAGTTTGCAACGTCTTGAGGGTAACGAAGTTGGAAGAACCCAACCCCATTTTCATTCAGTGAGGTTGTTGACGGCACTACGACCACATTGCCGGGATCTAGTCGGCCGTCACCATCAATATCCTCGCCACTCGCCGGAACATCGGCTTCTGCGACATCTAGAATCCCATTGCCGTTGCGATCCTCACCGGGATCTAAATTGCCGTCGTTATCTAAGTCCTCGCCGGGATCAATCACACCATTCCCATTGAGGTCATTGGACTGGTCAAGAATGCCGTCGAGATCGCGATCCTCGTTGATGCAGCCGCGCTCGCCCTCCAAGGTGCCGAACTGTGTGAATACAGGCTTTGGAGAATCTTCGCAGGCAAAGGGTGCAACCTCGACTTGCGGTGGATCTCCCACTTCAATCGCCCGCAGCGCTTCACCAGGAACACGATATCGAGGCACCCAAAACTCATCATTAATAAGTTCGTAGCAGCCCTTTTGGTACTCCGTAATATCGGCACGAATTCGGAACTCGGTATCGCTAGGTGCAGGATTACCAGCGGCATCCGTAACAATCACGGAGTATGACTTCGCAAAGATCGTCGGGTTGCCCGTGGGATTGCCGTCATCATCAAGAGCGCTTTCCTCACTCAGCTCATTCCCTGTTCCGAGCGTAATGCGTAAGGCCGCACTACCCACAGTGAGCGAGGTCGTGTTCTCCACGTCAGAACCGCGAACGCGAGCTGTGACGCTAACCCCATTGAGTGCGCTTGCTTCTGTATTGGCGAAGTAAGTCACCGACGCCGAGCCACTATTACCGGTGATCGCGGATGTGGCGGAAAGTCGCCCACCAGAGGGGTCATTCAATGAAAAGTCAACGAACTGTCCTTTGACGATGTTGTTCGATGCATCACGCACCGTCGCGCGGATTTCAGACTGACCAGACACTGGTATGGACGCCGGTCGCGCTTGGACCACAACCCTCTCTGGAGTGATAGACACGAACTCTATGCTGGGGCCTTCCGTATCAATACCAGGGTCTCGCGATGCCACCGTAGCGCCGGTGGGAGCATGAACAGCCGACACCAAGGTAGGGCCGGCGCCACCAATCCCCTCAGAACGAATGAAAAACTCCACCTGGAAGCAAGGCGTAACCCCGAGAGCACACTCATTTCCAGGGGTGCCGTCACGTGGATTCTGAAGACTGAAATCTGGGTTGGGCTGTTGCTGTTGGCGACAGTCCGCCAGCGACTCGTAGAGTGCACCACGAGTGGTTGCGAACTGCACCGAATCGCCAACCTCTAGATTGGTGCTATCGCCGCCCGCCACTTCCGATAAGGCCAGTTCAACAGTAGCTTTCAAACACACTTCGAGCGGGACTTGCACGTCGGAGTCTTGGTCGTACTCATCAGGGTCTGTCAAAGTCGCAGGAAGTGGCGGTGCTGCGGGGTCGATCTCGAAGCCTCCACCCGCGACGACAAACCCAATCTGAACAGGCGTTACCTGGATCAGCTGCCGGCTCTCTAGCGCCGAGGAGTCGGCGAAAACACTTGCCACGAGCACTGAATTGAGATTGGGTAGTTCCGAGGCGGAGATCAAGAACCGTGCTACCCCAGACGCATCAGTTTCAGATGTGCGGGGCGTGTCAAAGGGCACGGGCTCCGCACCAGCCTCAGCAACCTGCAGCTCTATCGCCTCGCCCCTGATTCCACGCCCTAAGGAGTCGGTCAAGCTTGCAACATACTCAACATTAGCTTGATTGGCTCCTAAGGTAGTTGGGCCGTTTAACTCCAGCGTGGTGCCGACGACATTGATCAGCAAATTATTCACACTGCTGGCTTCTTCAAAGCCGTCTACAGTAGCACTGACCTCAATCACTCTCGCCCTTGGATTACCGCCGGTGCTCAGTACGGCTTCAGCGGTACCTGTCGCGTTCGTGGTGGGCCTGGTCACGTTCAACGTTCCAGCATCACTCACGTTGGTGACTTCTCCGTCGATTAGCCGGGAGCTGAAGTTGACGGTTTGATTCTCCAATAATCGGTTATTCGCATCCGTGACCAAGGCTGTGATCGTGACTCCTTCAGTTGTCAAAACTGAGCCTGACAAAAGCTCTGTCGCATCTGCAATTAAGGAAATTTTTTCGGGCACCGGCTGGCCACCCGCAACCGCAGACACCACGGTGACCACCGATTCAGCCCTTTCACCTGCCGCTTCGACGACAACTGATATGTCTTCTCCGACAATGGCGGAGTCTGATAAACCCACCTCAAAGGAGAAACGCCCCAGCTCATCCGTATCGTTCAAAGCTTGAGTGGGACGTAGAAAGCCTGGAGAGGTCACTGTGACTCCCACGGGCTGGTCTGCTACAGGCGCACCTGTTTGATCCGTAAGGACAACGGAATAAGTAATCGGGTTTAGCTCGTCAAGGGCGAAAGTATTCCGACTCGCGCTCACGACTAGCGAGGCCCCCGGCTCCAGAGCAGACTGCGGACCGATCACACTGAATCGGAGTATTTGCGTGACAGCGCCAACCGACGCAGACAGGATGACTTCGTCTCCGGCCTCGGCTGTATCGCGAAAGACCACTTGAATACCCAGTTCCCCCAGGTTATTCGTGCGGTTGCTGGGACGGACCGGCACCAGAATCGCAGGCCCCGAAATACTTGTCTCCACGCGAACATCATTCAGCGCCTGGCCGGAACTGCTATCGGTGACGATCGCACTAACGTCAAATATCCGGTTATCACTTCCGGCGCGATATTGCTGTGTGTCTGTTTGATACGCAATGCGTGGAGTCACCCCCGCTGGCGGATTGCCCGTTGACGTTTGGTTGGGCTCTACCACATCGATGGTGATCAGAGAGCTGGCGCCCATGCCCGTTGCTGTGAGCTGAATCACATCACCGCGTTGAGCCTCAGCCGAAGGTGATATTCGAACGAGCAGCTGTCCTAGTAGGTCTGTACGCAAGTCAGCGGAAAGAACATCGATCACACCAGGCCCGACCACGTCCAGAGTCACTGGAAAGTCGGCAATTGGAGCGCCCGTAGCATCTAAGGCGAAAAGGGTGATAAGCGCCCCACCACCGAAACTACCCTCATTCACAACGAGTGAGGATTGTTCTGTTTGAATTCGTGCTGCCGAACGCTCATCACCCGTAGGTAAAACACGCACGGACGCCTGAGTTGTGACCTCGGCAACCTCCGCAATGATAGTGAGGTCATCTCCAGCCGCAGCCTCAGGCAGTAAGCGATAAGCAAAACCCAATTCGCCAAATGCGTCTGTTGTGCCGCTAAGAGAAATTTGTGCAAGAGCGGCAGGCCCAGTCACTCGGAGCGCTACCGGGGCGTCTTCGATAGGCCTACCGGCTTGGTCGGTAACCTCCACAGTGCCAAGTCCAAGTTCGACTGTGCCGATTTGTAAATCTTGAGAAAGGTCGACTAAAGCAACTTGGGGGGTGACGCCGTCGGGCAGGTCCGAGAAGGTATTGCTCTGATCCTCTACGACGGTAATGGAGGTATCTGCTGTTGCCCCATTCGCTGTCACAGATACCCGAATGACATCACCGGCAACCGCATCCGGTAGCAACCTAACTCCGAAACTAAAGTCGCCAAAGGCCCCTGTTTGGCCATCGAGATCAAAAGCCGTTACCGCACCTGGGCCCTCGATGGAGATCACATAATCCTGATCTGGAGCTCCTCGTCCACGCCCGTCGACGAGATCGCCTTCGACCAAAACCACCCCGTCGGAGTTTTCCGCAAGCGTACTGTTACTCCGGGCCAGTGCCAAGTTGAAGGGCTCTAGCAAAGCAACATCGCTCACAATTCTGAGTGTCGAGCTCAGATTCAAGGTGCCAACCTGGGCAGAGACTCCAACAACATCGCCAACCGCAGCTTCTGGGCTTATAGAGAGCAATCCAGAAATTACACCCGATGCCTGAGTTCGATTACCAGCATCTCCGGGCAATGCCGTGGCCGGCCCCGTCGCCAGCACGGAAATGTCTACGCCCTCAAGTGGGAAACCGTCGGTATCGGTTAACAAAACCGAGTACGGGACTCCGTTTCCAATATCTGATATTCCCAAAGTTGACTGTGGCAAGAGGACACTCAGTTGCGCCTCTACTCCATTCGGGAGCGTGCCACCTTGGCGCCCGCCTAGGACGGTGAAACTTTGCATCTGGGACACATCCCCCACTCGCGCAGTGAGGTTGACCACGTCTCCGGCGGCAGCTTCCGGGTCCAGCTGAATCAAGGTAGAAAATCGACCAAGTTCGTCCGTTCTATTTCCTGCGCTTTGCGGGATGATGAGCCCCGGTCCAGAAGCAATAGATAGAGCGACAGCGACGTCATCTAGAGGAGACCCATTTTGGTCCGTGACGATAACCTGTACCTGTATTAGGGTGATCCCCGACAGCAAATTAAAGTTCAGCGCGCCAGGCACTATATCGACGTTTGGAACAACACCGTCAGGAACCTCTCCGTCAGTGGTCACATCTCCATCGACTACAAGAAAAGTGTTCGATACTTCCGCATCACCAAAGCTCGCCGTAAAGATGATTTCGTCGCCGATTGCCGCTGAAGGCTGAGTTAGTACACGGAGCTCAATCTTCCCGCTTTCATCTGTCACGTTAGTGCCGTTCTCAGGAAAATCCAAAACACCAGGCCCATCAACCGAAAGCTCAACGGGTTGTTCCTGAACTGGGCTACCGTCAGAGTTGCGCACGAAGACCTCAACGGTTATCGGTGCCGCTCCTCCATTGACGATGACGAAACTCGTGGCATCCACCGTGATACCTATAGAGAAATCTCCACTGTTACCAGCAAAAAGATTGTTGTCCCCACTTCCACAGGCACTCAGTAATAGGCTCAGCACAACCAAGCCAAACTGTATGCACACTCCCTTAATCATCGGCATTGACTCTCGTTCTCCGTCTGACGGTCTAGGGATAGTCTTCCCCCAAACCGCAAGACTATGTGAATGGGCAAAACTCTGCCAAGAATTCATGCTAGCCCCCAACCCGTAGGTGCCAGGTCTGGTCGCCGAATCACCCTCGGAGAAGGTCGACGGCCACAGGCTGACACGTCTGCGAACCGGCGCCGACAGCTGTCAGCCTAAGCCCACATGCAATGTGTCGGCCTCCGCACGATATGACGCAGCCCTGCGGTACAGATACCAAGCGGCCACCAGCGGAGACTGTCATCACGTCGCAACTTCGCGATATTCGATGCTCTGGAGGCAGACACAATGACAACGACACACCCTTGGATTCATTCATTCGCTGCGCTTGGGTTGCTCACCAGCGTGAGCCTACTTAGCGCTTGTGGCGGCGGTTCAGGCTCAGATGCCTCAGCCAATGCCAGCGACGCATCGACGTCTAATGTCGGCGACCAGATTGAACTCCCTGGCAAAGCTAATGAAGTCGAAGGGCCACTCGACACGCTGCAAGACCAAGTGGTCACGAGCGTTCTCGGTGATCAAATCGGCGGCACCCTTCCCCAGCCTCTAGGGCCCACAGTGCAATGCGCAGCAGATGCAGTGAACTCACTGGTAGATGCACCGGACGCGCTGCTCGCCGCTCTAGCCTCGCTACCAACTGGCGCCGATCCGGCCGTCGCATTCCAAAGCGCATCCGCGCAGGTTGCGGGTTCCCTGGAGCGTTTTGCAGCGGAGCTGCAAAGCACTTTGCTGGCTCTGACAGGCGGGGCTTCATGCAGCACGGTTGCAGGCGGCGATGGAGATGGTGAAGTTCTGCCAGGCAACCCGCTAGCGGACACCCCCCTCGCACCTGCGGGAGTGCTCATCGAGCAGCTCGTTGCCGCCCTTGGGGCAGCACAAGGGCCAAACGGCGACCCGAACCTCACCAGTCTGACCAATCTTGTCGCGCCGGTACTCAGCGAGCTCTCTGTAGTACTCGGCAATCTTCCAGAGCAGGTTGAAGAGGCACCTATCCTTGGTGGTTTGTTCTTGACCTTGGAGACTGCCACTGCCGACCTGGCCACGACATTACCCGCCGTAGGCGAGTATGACCCGATTCAAACCAACATTGGCGTCGAGGCGCTGCTGAACAATCTGCTGAGTAATGTTCTGCTGGAAGTGATCCCCGTGAGGGCCATTGACGAACGCACCGGTCAGAACTTCGCTCCCCGAATCGAACAGGGCATCACCACACTCACCGATACCTTAGGCAACGTCACCGGCCCCATCATTACGCCCCTCTTCAATGAGGTGCTTAATGGCGTGGCCTCCCCCCTGTTGGATCCGGTCGAATCTTTACTGGATCAACTCCTGGGGATCGTCACTGTTCCGACCGGGGTCGCAAGCGGTAACCCACTACTCGGCTTGCTCTCGCCGGTGATTGGTGATGGTCAGAACACGAACCTGGATGCTCTCACCGCCCTTTTGACCTTCGGTAGCGAAGGAGCCACCCTGGGTGAACTCAGTGAAGCCGCTGGTGGCCGCAGTAATGCAAGCCCTCTTGCCCAGGTGAGCGAGCTGCCGCTCCTGGGTGCTTTGGATAGCCTCTTGACGCAATTAGCCGATGCCACCTCAGGCATTCCCATCGTGGGAGGAATCGTTGGCTCTTTGCTCGATGTATTGGCTAGCCTGCTCGGCGGCAGCCAGGGCTAAGACCGCACCTGCTCTTTAAGTACGGCGGCCCCAGGGCCGCCGTTTTTTTTGGTGCAGACCTATCCCTCAAAACATGGGGCAAGGATGCAAACCGGACCACACTGCGAGTAATGATTGAGCTCGCCCTAGTGTCCTGTCTCCGAAGTTCGTTGCATATCAGAGCCCCTCAAATCGTTC